>NZ_JBEPNM010000002.1:0-607867 GCF_040546285.1 Pantoea sp. UYEF8
GAACTTTTGCTTTGCCACGGAACGGTCTGCGTTGTCGGGAAGATACGTGATCTGATCCTTCAACTCAGCAAAAGTTCGATTTATTCAACAAAGCCATGGAGATGTTAACAGCCGCAGGTTTCAAAAGAATTGAAAAGATTGACATTTACCCGCAAGAATACAATCGGTGGGAAAATACCCATTTCTATGCGTTAGTTTGCCACTTGTAAACTTAAAATAAGGGAGATCCATGAAAGCTTCTGCGCAAAGTTTAAAAAATGAAAACCTCACCTCGTTTCAGAAACGCACGGTTGCGCTTCTGGCAATACTCAAGACTTTCCTTGACGAGCATAATCTTCCTTATTTACTTGATGGTGGGACACTAATTGGTGCTATCCGACATCGGGGAATGATTCCCTGGGATGATGATATCGATCTCTCAATGTTAAGAGGAGATTATGATCAATTAATTTCGTTAAAAGATAAGCTGCCCTATCCATTGCAGTTAGCTTATTGGGGGAACGATCCTCAACATGTCTACCCATTTATCCGGATTTATGATGTCACAACATCTGTTACTTTTGGTTTTGTTAAACCGGTAGTCCGTGGTGTATGGATCGACATTTTTCCGATTGATGGCACGTTTAGCAATAGTTTACTTCGCCGTTGCCATATTAATACGCTGGCTTTTCTACGTATGCTGCTAACCAATCTGATGGGTGCTTATGTCAGTAAACCACTCCCCAGGCGAACACAATGTAAATACTATCTTTTCGGTATTCTGAGCCGGATAGCAGGAAAAAAATTTCTGATACGGGCACAACTGCGGCTGGCGACTTTGAAAGATCCTTTGCAGTCTGAAATATCAGCGCTGGTTGTGAGCATGGCTGGAGACAAAACTCATCAGCGGACCGGGCATTATCTGGATCGAATCGACGTCTGTTTCGAAGAACTTCACTGTTTCGCTCCTGCCGCTTACGATCGCATCCTGAAACAAGTTTATGGCGATTACCGTGTCCCGCCAATGCCCGATCAGCGGGATTCAATACATCAGATTGTGCATGTTGATTTGCATAAATCTTATCTGACCCATCAGTGATGCCTGTCAGTGAAGCGAGATCAGTTGCTGCACCAGGCTGCTGACCATTTTATCATGCGGTCATCATTCAACAGGCAACGCTGACGAACTTCACTTTGCAAAATTCTGCCCATCCTTTCACTGCCATCAGTGTCATTCAGATGGGCGCTGATTGCCTGGTGCCAGTCAGCATACTCGTTCGCTACGCACGTAATCGTAAAAGTATCGCTGCCACTAACGATGGACTTACTACAAATTAAGGGTATACCACAAGCACCATATTCAATAAGGTGCATGTAAACTTCAGCGTAAGTAAGTGGATGCCCATTGTGTGGGATTAGTGCAAGGTCAGGATGCATTTCTGTTAATGTCTTTTGATAAATTCCTTTATCAGCCTCGCGAATTACAATGTTAATCATTGGCCGCAGTGCCGGCGGGCAGTTGCCATAAATTACCCATTCAACCTGATCAGCAAATGCATCAATCAACCTGGCGACAATTCCCTGGATCTCATGATGACAAAGGTTACCTGGCAGGACAATCCGTGGTTTTTTTCCTTGTCTGTGCAAGCTGCTTAGCTGCCTCCATTGTGCCTCAGGCAACAAGGTCGGCATTATTAATATGTCAGAATGCCATGCTGAGAATATCTCAGCCTCTTTTTCATTATTAACAATTAAGCGATCAAAGTAATCGAGGTTGCTTCTTATGCTCGCGATAAAGTTTTGTCCTGCTTGCTGCTCATCTGACGACGTAATAATCTTTTGCAACCTGGTTGGATTGATCATGCCAACTTTGAAAGCCGAATTGAAGCGCGATAATTTTGCTATCCATGAATTAAAATTTTCGTCTATTTGTGGTTCAACAACTATCACGTCAGGATTATAGTTTGTCACTTCAGGTAATGTTGGCAGTGATGAAATGTGTTTTCCTTCAATAATCCCGGCATCGCGTAGGGCAGAGAACGGTTCTTTTACTCTGTAAACATTGATCCTCTCATCATCACCGGTCACTGATATTACCACCGGCAAGGGATGCCAGCTTAAGGGGAGCCAGGTATGCTGATCGCCGTTTTGCAGTGCAAATGGAAAGGATGGCGATAAATTTTTGTTATAAGCCGGGTCCTGACTAATTTGCGTTAGCCAGCGTTCAAGCATGATATTTTCTTCTTCTTTAGACGGTGATGCCGGAATGCCAGATAAGGTCTTTTCTGGCTGTCGACAGCCTCTTGCGTAAGGTGTCCAGACGATTATTCCGCCCAGTTGTTGTACGCGCAAGCAGAAATCAATATCGTCATTGTCGTTCAGATCGGCGTCAAATCCGTTAACGGCATAACAAAGATCTTTACTTACCAGCATAAAATCACCTGAAACGGCCGAATAATTTTGAGCGGCATGCAAACGTTTCATATAACTATTATCACCGTCGTCAGTGCCGTAAAATGGCTCCTCCGCTATACTGCCGTTTATTCCTAATATATAGCCGGCATGGCGAATGACATTATTCGCATAAAGCTGTTTGGCGCCAACAATAGCAACTTCAGGCCGTTGGGCATGATTCATCATATTATCCAGCCATTCTGGGTGCATGACATGAATATCACTGTTTAAAAACAGCAGATAATTACCCTGAGCATCAAGAATTGCCTGATTGGCCATCCCCGCTCGCTGCCAGGCCGCGGGGTAGTGCACTACTCTGATACGTTCAGAACCCAGGCTGGAAATACCTTTCAGCCACGCTGCTCTTTCCTTATCTTCCCGTTTATCTGCCACAATCAACAGTTCATAATTTTGGTAGTCAGTACTTTCCAGTACCGTCATCACACAGCGACTGACGCTGTTAAAATCCCGTGCCAGTATGGCTATGGTAACGAGTGGTTTACTCTGGTGATGATATTTCAGATGCCATGGGCCCTGGTGGGTTGGCAATACTTCTGCCTGGTTAAAACCACGGCGTTGAAGGTGTTCCAGCAGCAGACTCTGTTCCACAGCATGGTGTGTAGCAGGCGCCGTGGCTGTCAGCAAAAGTGGTTCTGTCAGGTGGCCAATGGTATCCATGTTAGCGGATTCAATAAGGCGTAGTTGAAGCTCAAATTCAAACATCTCTGTACAGCCCGGGTTTACTCCACCTGCTGCAATAATCCATTCGCGCTTAAAGAGCCAACCGCGAGACATCTGGTCAGGACAGCTTAAAAACAGATCCAGATTAAAATCAGGCCGGAAAAGGGTCCCCATCGGCTTACCCACCACCGGGTAAATGATGTCTGTATAGATAGCATTATACTGGCTGGCGTGTAGCAAGGTAGTGGACAGCACGTTAATGCCTGAAGGCAACAACTGGCAGCCTGCGTCAAGAAAGAGTAGCCATTCACTCTCCGATTGATTGATTAGGCTGTTCAGCGCAGCCAGACCGTCGGTCAGATCAAGCCGCAACTGTGCCGTTTCGGCAGGCAGATAATTTACCTGCTCGTCGGTCAGGGCAATAATCTGCCAGCTTAACCCGGCCACGCCTGCATTGAGGCTGTCGAGGGTGATATCCCAGGCTTCTCTGTTTCCATTTCGTGCATCAATAAATAACGTACAGCTGGAAGCGATAACGTGAGTAGTAAGATATTCGTTTAATAATTTTTGCTGAGCTGGACGTAATGTTCGCTTATCAAACCACATTTTCATTCTGCTGCTGGCAAGTGAAGCAGCGATTTCCTGCAATAGATTTTGTTCGCTAAATTGTTCTGGATGAGTCAGCGGCGCAACGCGAATTTGGCCAAATTTCCGGGCGGGATCGTGCCAGCCTAACTTTTTTAGCATCAGCGGCATATTTCTATGGGTAGCACTGACCATATCTGCATGTTCGCTGACCGTGGAAAGTGTCTGGCTACCTGAAATGCGATATTGAGAGAGTGTCTGAGTTACCATGGCCAGATGACCATAGCGCAGTACCTTAAGATAAATGGCGAGATCGGCCAAAAATGGCATTGATTGGCCGCCGAGTTTGAATATAGGCTCTCCCCCGGCCAGGATGGCTCGCAGTACAGCCGCGCGAATAAGTACCACGCTGGGTTCACCGATGAAATTAAGCGGCTTTGTCGCCTGGAAATTTATGACATCGAGTCCATAGAGCACACTATCACGGTTAAAAAGAGGCGCTGTGCCTTCGTGGTCTGGCAGGCGGCGTCCTTTAGCATCGATCATTTCACGATGAGACGTTGCCATGACAATATCAGGGTGCTGATTGATGGCTGCTACTAACTTACTGACACAGTCGGGTTTAAGAACGTCATCATCGTGCAGGAACTTTATATATTCACCTTGAGCTCTGTCCAGACAATCTGAGGTATTTGCCATTTCCCCTAGTGACGGACAATTGCGTTGATAGTAAACAGGCCAGCGTGAGAGTTGGCTGTTTTTTTTTACAATGCGTGCAATCTCATTATTGTGACTGTCATCGCCGATGATAATTTCACAGGCAGCATAATCCTGCTGAAGAACACTTTGCAGGGCAATCTCAAACCAGGTTGCTTTCCATGCTGGAATAATAATGCTGACAAGACCGGGAACAGGCACGGGAGATTTTCCTTGTATCAGGAAGCTTACCAGAGAATTACAAAGGATAGGCTTGCGTGAATTTTGGCTGGAATTTGATTTGATGTAATATTTTCACATTCAGATGACCATCAGCATGTCCGGATAAAATTCTGATAAGCATGTTGTTTACATGAAAGTAATTGTATTTTACCCGTTAATTGTTAAAAGCTATCGCGCGAGTATTTAGTAGCTTTGTCCGCTTTTGCCGCGATAAAAGCTCCTTTTATGGGTAGTGATCAGGGATCAGAGCTGCGTTATGAAGCAAATAGCTCTCATCAATTTTTTATTTCATCTGGATAGTTACAGGCGAGGGATTAACTGAAAGTTATTGGTTTTTTGGACGAATTGAGCTGCTTCGTTAATGGGATGCGTTGATTTGTTATTTTACGATAAGTTTCTGCTTATAAGCCATATTCAGCCGGGTAGCGAGTCAGCGAATAGATAAAGGCGAATAATTATAGAGTAAGTTATATTTTTCACCAGCAGCAGGGTTTATCAGGCTGCATCATCTTTTCAGGTTAAAAACGTTGTGCTGCTGAAAACCATCCAGCCAGAAAAGTCCTGACAGTCAACCAGAAAAAACCCCGCCGCAGCGAGGTTAATTCATCAGGCCGGTTTACACCAGGCTGACGGAGAGCAGGGTAATCTCTTCGGTTTGCAGCTCCATGTTCTTCTTAATCTCAAACATATACGCCTCCAGCGCCTCTTCAACCTCATTGCCCTCAATGAAAGCATGCGCGGTTACGTGATCCTCACCTTTTGGCTTAATCACATATGAAACGAACCACTTCTTATTCTGCATAATCGTCCTCTGTCTCAAGATTAAAATGTGCCACTTATTCCAGCTGGACTGCACACAGCTGCAGCCCGCTAATCGATGGGCGCCGGATGCAGCAGATCGATCACATCATCGATTTCATTGCTGGCCGCATGGCGATCCAGCGCTACAGCGTAATAGCGCCCCTTACAGTAGTGCCGGGTTACGGCAACCCGATGACCGGTATCACCGTCCGCTTCACCGCCGCTAGCGGTGCGCAGGTGCGGTGGGATCACCAGCTCAGTTTCCAACTCATCAGCCTCGATAATCAGATGACCACCGTCGCTGGAAAGCAGCAGGTGCTGAACGCTCATAGTCTCTCCTTTGTTGATCTGTCATGGGGTATCGGGAAAAGTGTAGCGCAAGGCTGCCAGGGTGCGGCGAGTGCAGACGCGGGCCGGGCTTCAGGCAAAAAAAAAGCCCCGCAGAGGGGGCTTGATGCAGATGCGATTCAATAGCGATTAGCCTGCCTGGTTCGCCAGCTTAGGTTTCAGAACGCGTTTGCCGATCTGAATACCGGGCTTCTCAACATATTTATACAGCAGCGACGCTAGCGCGTAGGTCACCGGAATAGCAGTAACGCAGACGGTCAGGAAACGCACCAGATCGCTTTTGAATTCGATGTCGGTATGGGTGAGCAGCAGGGCGATCAGCGGGATAACAATCAGCAGATGCAGCAGGTAAACCGAAAACGACACGTCGCCCAGCCAGGTGCTCAGACGGTTATTCAGCAGCTTACGCGGCAGCATAATCAGTCGTGCCATCAGGCTGTTTTCCTGATATTGCCACAGGATGGCGGTCATCCCGACGATCATCAGCGCTTCCATAATCACCTGCAGCTTAATCGCTTCCAGTCCTATCGCCACGCTGGCGACCGGGCCCAGTAGCGCATAAGCCACGTAGAGCAGGGATTTACGGCGAATCGCTTCGGCCAGCAACATACCCGAGAGGAACATGTTGAGCTTAATCAGGATCATCGACGGCATCTCGAAGGCTTCATAATAATCCGCCAGCAGATAACGTCCGGCGCAGCACAGCGCCATAATGCCAATCAGCGAAGCTGCATAGCCAAAGCGCAGCGTCACCAGCATGATGAACGGGAACAGCAGGTAGAACTGCATCTCCAGCCCAATACTCCAGTCTGGCAGCACGGTATTGAAGCCATACTCCGGCAACAGGCCAAACAGGAAACTGAAGTGGGTGAGAATATTGGTCAGGGACTGGTCGGTGTAACGCGATGACTCAGTCGCGGTGCCGGAGTAGAAATGGGCAATGGTGTCACGCATTTCGCCAAACCATGGGCCGTAAAACAGGGCGATGATTAACAGCAGGTAGTAGAGCGGCGCGATGCGGAAGAAGCGTCGGATCCAGAACTTCTTAATGGTCTCTGTGCTCTGCCACGGCTCTTTCTGCTGACGCTCGACGTAGTTTTTCGCCATCAGATAACCCGATAACAGAATAAACAGATCGACCCCAATGCCAGGGGATGAAATAAGCGTGATATGGCAATGAACCAGTAAGCTGATATGGCCAACTAATACCCAGAGAGAAGCGATGCCGCGTAATCCCTCCAGCTCCGTAGACCAACCTCGTGTTGCAGACATAACTATTCCTCGTTTTTATCCGACCTTCGGCGCTCACTAAGCCTTAAGGCAACAAATATGTAAACGGGCCTTTACAAAAGTAAGAAGATTCCGAGCACAGGTAAGAGGGAAAAAGCAACCGAAACAGGGCGGGTAAGCACAGGAAGTTAAGGGCGTGCCATGGCACACCCTTAATAAATATCACTGATTGAGATGGCCGATCAGGCCAGCTTTAACAGAATCATACCGGCCAGCAGCAGGGTTAATCCGGCCCAGCCTTTTTTGTTCAGACGCTGGCCAAATAACACCCAGCCAGCGGCGACAGTGGCGATAATCCCAAAACCACCCCAGACCGCATAGGCCACCGATAAATCGATACCTTTTACCGCTTGCGCCAGCGCACTAAAGGCCAGCAGCACACTGGCCAGCGAGAGCACGCCGTACAGCGGTTTCTTAAAACCATTGGAGTATTTGAGGAAGATGTTGGCGGCAATCTCCAGCACGATAGCCAGCGCCAGCCATGCGGCGTGAATCAGATCAGCGATGACCATGATTCACCTCCGGCGTTGCGCGGGTGCCGGTTTTAATCAGCACGATGCCGACCACCAACGTCATCAGGCCACAGAGTTTCAGTACTGACAGGTTTTCGCCAAACAGCTGCACGCTGAACAGGGTAATCAGCATGATGCCAATCCCTTCCCACAGCGCGTACGCCACGCCTAGCGCGATACGTTTAATCGCAAAACTCAGGAATATATAAGAACAGGCAATCATGCCCAGCATCATCAGGTAGCCCGACTGGCTGCCGTTGAGGCTGGACCATTTCATAAACAGGGTGCCGATAATTTCAGTAACAATAGCGAGTGATAATAAGATCCATGCACGCATGGTTTTTCTCCAGCAACGATAACAGTGCCTGCATCACACAACGTGTCAGCAGATTCAAAAGAGATGTCGAAGCGGAAAAGGGACTACAGGGCGCTACGCCAGTGTTGATCGGCGGCGTTCCAGCCAGAGAGGGAAGTGGTAAAAGTGACAGGGATTGAAATGAACATTCTGCTCATAATATTAACGACGCATCCACATTGTTGCTTCTCATCAGTGGACGAATAGTGCCTCCGGTTATAAACACGCCAGATTTATAGCATTTCGCCTGACTGAAGATCAATAGCAGATTATGCTTCGTTTCGGCTTCATTTAGGTCTATCGCAAGGCAACAACAGCGTAATCAGGATGAATGTGTTAATGAGAGGTGAATATAAAAAACAGCCGGGCAACAACGTGCCCGGCTGTGGTTATGTGACAACGTCACCGATTAGTCAGCGCGCTGCGCGACCTTACGCACCGGGGCATCGCCGGCAACGTAATAGCGGGCGGTGCTGCGCGGCAGCGGATCGCGGCCACGGATCAGATCGGCAATCTTCTCGCCAATCATGATGGTGGTGGCGTTGAGGTTGCCGGTGATGATCAGTGGCATGATCGACGCATCGACCACACGTAACCCTTGCAGGCCATGCACCCGGCCTTCACCGTCGACCACCGACATCTCGTCGTTACCCATTTTACAGGTGCCGCACGGGTGATAAGCGGTTTCGCCATGGTTACGCACAAACTCATCCAGCTGTTCGTCGGTCTGGCACTCCAGCCCTGGGCTGATCTCACGGCCGCGATATTTATCCAGCGCGGGCTGATTAATAATCTCGCGCGTAATACGAATCGCATCGCGGAACTCATGCCAGTCCTGCTCGTGTGACATGTAGTTAAACAGAATCGCCGGATGACGACGTGGATCGCGTGACTTCAGCCGGACATGGCCGCGGCTCGGTGAGCGCATTGAGCCGACGTGACACTGGAAGCCGTGCGCATCGACCGCGTTTGAACCGTTGTAGTTAATCGCCACCGGCAGAAAGTGGTACTGAATATTCGGCCAGCTGAACTCTTCACGGCTGCGGATAAAGCCGCCTGCTTCGAACTGGTTGCTGGCACCAATCCCGCTGCCGTTGAACATCCACTCGGCACCGATTTTCGGCTGGTTCCACCATTTCAGCGCCGGGTAGAGCGACACCGGCTCTTTACATTCGTACTGCAGATACATCTCCAGATGGTCCTGCAGGTTCTCTCCGACGCCCGGCAGGTCATGGACCAGCGGAATATCAAACTGCTTCAGCAGTTCCGGTGAGCCGACACCGGAACGTTGCAGGATTTGCGGAGAGGCGATAGCACCGGCGCACAGCAGCACTTCGCGGCGGGCCGTGACTTTATGGATGCTATTGCTGTCACCCTGCAGATACTCCACGCCGACGGCACGCTTACCGTCAAACACGATGCGGTCGGTGGTGGCATGGGTAATGATCTTCAGGTTCGGCCGGCCTTTTGCCTGGTCAAGATAGCCACGGGCGGTGCTGGAACGGCGTCCCTGCGGCGTCACGGTGCGGTCCATCGGACCAAAACCTTCCTGCTGGAAACCGTTGAGGTCGTCAGTGCGCGGATAACCGGCCTGAACACCCGCTTCGATCATCGCTTCAAACAGCACGTTATTGCCGGCTTTCGGCGTCGCTACGCATACCGGGCCGTCACCGCCGTGGAAGTCATTCGGACCGATATCGCGGGTTTCCGCTTTGCGATAGTAGGGCAGGCAGTCAAGATAGCTCCAGTGCTCCAGCCCAGGCGCGGTGGCCCAGTTATCCAGATCCATGGCGTTGCCGCGGATGTAGCACATGCCGTTAATCAGCGACGAACCGCCCAGGCCTTTGCCGCGACCACACTCCATGCGGCGATTGTTCATGTAAGGCTCTGGCTCAGTTTCGTAGGCCCAGTTATAGCGTTTTCCCTGCAATGGATAGGCCAGTGCCGCAGGCATCTGGGTCCTGAAATCAAATCGATAATCCGGGCCGCCCGCTTCCAGCAGCAGTACATTGACGTTGCTGTCCTCGGTCAGACGGGTGGCCAAAACGTTCCCTGCGGATCCGGCTCCAATAATGATGTAATCAAATTCCATTCATCGTTCCTCAGGTTTTATTGATTAAAATACCGACTGAAAACGCGACAGCTCAACCTGCACTGACTTCACCTGGGTGTAGCTCTGCAGCGTCATCAGGCCATTTTCGCGTCCAATCCCGGAGTGCTTGTAGCCGCCAACCGGCATTTCCGCTGCCGATTCACCCCAGGTGTTGATCCAGCAAATGCCGGCTTCAATCTGATGGATCACGCGGTGCGCCCGGTTCAGGTCCTGGGTGACCAGCCCGGCAGCCAGACCAAAGTCGGTGTCGTTGGCGCGGCGGATCACTTCTTCTTCGCTGTCGTAGCTCAGAATCGACATCACCGGCCCGAAGATTTCCTCACGGACGATCTTCATCTCATCGCGGCAGTCGGTGAACACCGTGGGTGCCACCCAGGCGCCCTGATCGAACTCGCCACCGGTCAGACGTTTTCCGCCGCACAGCAGGCGTGCACCTTCGGCAATACCTGATTCGATGTAGCGCATCACGTTATCGCGATGACTGAAGCTGACCATCGGGCCAAAGTTGGTCTCTGGCTTACGCAGATCGCCCGCCCGGATGCGGGCCACGCGCTCGCTGATTTTGGCTTCGAACGCCGCCTGCAGTCTGGTCGGGATAAATACCCGGGTACCGTTGGTGCAGACCTGGCCCGAGCTGTAGAAGTTGGCCATCATGGCGATGTCAGCCGCCAGATCGAGATCGGCGTCATCAAAGATGATCAGCGGTGATTTGCCGCCCAGCTCCATGGTGACCTCTTTCAGGGTTGAACCGGCTGCGTTGGCCATCACTTTTTTGCCGCTGACAACACCACCGGTGAACGACACTTTGTCGATGCCGGGATGTTCGGTCAGCAACTGGCCGGTGACCGAACCGATGCCTGGCAGCACGTTGAACACGCCGTCCGGCAGGCCCGCTTCGGTGTAAATCTCCGCCAGTTTCAGGGCGGTAAGCGGCGTGATTTCGCTGGGTTTGAAAATCATCGCGTTACCGGCCGCCAGCGCCGGTGCTGATTTCCACAGCGCAATCTGAATCGGGTAGTTCCAGGCACCGATACCGGCCACCACGCCCAGCGGTTCGCGGCGGGTGTAGACGAAAGCGGTATCGCGCAGCGGGATCTGCTGGCCTTCAAGGGCCGGCACCAGCCCGGCGTAGTACTCCAGCACGTCAGCACCGGTAACAATGTCGACGCTGGCGGTTTCGCTCAGCGGTTTACCGGTATCCAGCATCTCCAGCTCAGCCAGTTCATCGTTGCGCTCACGCAGAATATCGACGGCGCGGCGCAGAATGCGTGAACGCTCCATTGCGGTCATCGCGGCCCAGACTTTCTGGCCTTTACGGGCGGCGACAACGGCGCGATCGACATCCTGCTGGCCGGCAGCGTGGACCTCTGCCAGCACTTCGCCGTTGACCGGGTTGATCGTCTGGAACGTCTCGCCAGACGCCGCGGCAACGTAAGCGCCATCAATGTAGAGTTTCTGCTCGGTGAATCGGGACATGGTTTCTCCTTCCGTTATTCGTGCTCGCCAGCCAGTTGCTGACGGATGAATTGGGTCGTCAGTGTGCGGGCCACCACCGGCTTAAACGGCTCACCGCTCAGCGCGGCGCGCAGCCATAAGCCATCAATCAGGGCGGCCAGCCCGTGTGCGGCGAGGCGTGCCTGTTCCAGTGGCAGCTCGCGGCGAAATTCAGCGACCAGCGTCGAGAAAAGACGTCGACTGCTGACCCGCTCAAGGCGATTCAGTTGGGGCTGGTGCATGCTGCTGGCCCAGAAATCGAGCCAGGCTTTCATCGCGGCGCTATGCACCTGAGTTTCATCAAAATTACCGTCGACAATCGCCCGCAGACGTTCTTCTGGTGAGGCATTGGCCAGCGGCTGTAGCCGGCTTGAAACCGCATCACGCAGCTGACGCGTCACATCACGCATCGTCGCTTCCAGCAGGCCGTTCTTGTCTTTGAAGTAGTGACTGATGATGCCGGTCGAGACACCCGCCCGGCGGGCAATCTGGGCGATGGTGGCATCGTTAATCCCCACTTCGTTAATCGTGCTCAGGGTCGCATCAATCAGTTGCCGACGTCGTATCGGCTGCATCCCCACCTTTGGCATAGCTCCAGCTCCACCCTCAAATCGAGGGACTATTAAAACTTTTTTTGATTGCACGTTCAATATAAAAAGAAAAGTTGTTAGGATGCTGTTCTTTAAATGTAGCGAAAGCGAAACGGTATTGAGTGCTAAAACAGACCGGATTGCCGAAGCGACAAATCAGGAAGAGAAATAACAACATCAGGCCGCGCGGCGCGTCAGCCGCAGACGGCGACATTTATCCATTGCGTATTTTCAGGAAAACTAACCAGAGGTAATCGATGAATAATCCACCTGCCGGTGAAAAAGACAGACTCAATCCCGTTGTGTTCTACACCTCTGCCGGATTGATTCTGACGTTTTCACTCGTGACGATTCTCTACAGCGATCTGGCCGCCGGCTGGATCCTCGCGGCGGTCAACTGGGTTTCCGCCACCTTCGGCTGGTACTACATGCTGGCTGCCACGCTCTACATCGTGTTCGTGCTCTACATGGCCTGCTCACGCTTTGGCTCGATCAAGCTGGGACCGGAGCAGTCCAAACCTGAATTCAGCGTACTGAGCTGGTCGGCGATGCTGTTTGCCGCCGGGATTGGCATCGACCTGATGTTCTTCTCGGTCGCCGAGCCGGTGACGCAGTACATGCAGCCGCCGGAAGGGGCGGGGCAGACGCTGGAAGCCGCCCGTCAGGCGATGGTCTGGACGCTGTTCCACTACGGTCTGACCGGCTGGTCGATGTACGCACTGATGGGGATTGCGCTCGGCTACTTCAGCTATCGCTACAATCTGCCTTTGACCATCCGTTCCGCGCTCTACCCGATTTTTGGTAAACGTATTTACGGTCCGATTGGTCATACCGTCGATATCGCTGCGGTGGTCGGCACCATTTTTGGTATCGCCACCACGCTGGGGATAGGGGTGGTGCAGCTCAATTACGGTCTGAAGGTGCTGTTTGATATTCCGGAAGGCCTGACCGCCCAGACCGCGTTGATTGTGCTGTCGGTGGTGATCGCAACCATTTCCGTTACTTCCGGCGTTGATAAGGGGATCCGTATCCTGTCGGAGCTGAACGTGGTGCTGGCGCTGGGACTGATCCTGTTTGTGCTGTTCTTCGGCAATACCGAATTCCTGCTGAATGCGCTGGTGCTGAACGTCGGCGATTACATTAACCGTTTCATGGGCATGACGCTGAATACCTTCGCTTTTGATCGTCCGACCCAATGGATGAATAGCTGGACGCTATTCTTCTGGGCGTGGTGGGTTGCCTGGTCACCGTTCGTCGGGCTGTTCCTGGCGCGTATCTCCCGTGGCCGTACTATCCGTGAGTTCGTGCTCGGTACGCTGATCATTCCGTTCACCTTTACGCTGCTGTGGCTGTCGGTGTTTGGTAACGCCGCGCTTTACCAGATTATTCACGGCAATGCCGGTTTCGCCCAGGAAGTGATGGCCCATGCGGAACGCGGTTTCTACAGCCTGCTGGCGCAGTATCCGGCGTTTAAACTCAGTGCCTCGGTCGCCACCATCACCGGTATGCTGTTCTACGTGACGTCAGCCGATTCCGGTTCGCTGGTGCTGGGTAACTTCACTTCGAAGCTGAAGGATATCAACAGCGATGCGCCTAACTGGCTGCGCATCTTCTGGTCGATTGCGATTGGCGTCCTGACGCTGAGTATGCTGATGACCAACGGTATTTCTGCCCTGCAGAACACCACGGTGATCATGGGTCTGCCGTTCAGTTTCGTGATCTTCTTTGTGATGGCGGGACTGTATAAATCGCTGAAGATAGAAGACTATCGCCGCGCCAGCGCCACCCGTGATACCGCACCGTATCTGGCGCACGCTACCGACCGTCTGACCTGGAAAAAACGGCTGTCGCGCCTGATGAACTATCCTGGCTCGCGTTATACCCAACAGATGATGGAGAACACCATCTATCCGGCGATGCAGGAAGTGGCGAAAGAGCTGGAGCTGCGCGGCGGCGGGGTGACGCTGGAAAGCGTTGCACCGGATGAGGCCAATCCCATCGGTTATCTGGATCTGCGCGTCCACCTCGGCGAAGAGCAGGACTTTGTCTATCAGGTCTGGCCACAGCAATACTCTGTTCCGGGCTTTACCTATCGCGCCCGCAGCGGTAAATCGACCTATTACCGGCTGGAAACCTTCCTGCTGGAAGGCAGTCAGGGCAACGATTTAATGGATTACAGCAAAGAGCAGGTGATTATCGACATACTCGATCAGTATGAGCGCCACCTGAACTTTATCCATCTCAATCGTGAAGCGCCGGGCAGCAACATTACCTTCCCGAGCGTGTAACAACCGGCCCGTAAACATGCAGATGTTTACGGGCTTTTTTATTCCCGCTGCGGCTGACGACGATAATCCGGCACCGTAGCGCGATTAAATCGACTATCTTTAGGGCGTTACTGGCCTGATGCCTGCCAGGTGTAGACAGGGAGTCGTATGCGTAAAATATTCAGTACTTTTCTGCCGCTGTATACCACCACACTGCTGATGCTGCTGGGGTCGGGCTTGTTAACCACCTATGTTTCGCTGCGGCTGGCCAGCGAGCAGGTCAATGGCGCGCTGATCGGCGCAATTATCGCCGCGAACTATATCGGGCTGGTGATTGGCGGCAAGGTCGGGCACAACCTGATTGCCCGGGTCGGCCATATCCGCGCCTACGTCGCCTGCGCCGGGATTATCACCGCTTCGGTGATTGGCCACGGCCTGACCGATTTTATTCCGCTGTGGGTTTTTCTGCGCCTGATTATCGGGCTGTGCATGATGTGTCAGTACATGGTGCTGGAGAGCTGGCTCAACGATCAGGCGGAGTCGTCGCAGCGCGGAGTGATTTTTGGCTTCTATATGGTCGCGACGTACCTGGGCCTGAGCGGCGGCCAGGTGGTGCTCAGCCTGCAAAGCGGCTTTGACGTCAGCACACTGCTAATCGTGGCGCTCTGCTTCGCCCTCTGTCTGGTGCCGATCGCGCTCACCACCCGCACCCACGTGCAGCCGATGTCGCCAGCACCGATGGAGCTGAGCTACTTCATTCGCACCATTCCGAAACTGCTCGGCACCACTCTGGTGACCGGAATGGTGATTGGTGCATTTTACGGTCTGGCGCCGGTCTACGGCAGCAGCAAAGGCTTTACCACCAGCCAGACCGGCTACTTTATGAGTCTGACCATCTTTGCCGGGCTGGTATCACAGTTTCCGCTGAGCTGGCTGTCGGATCGTTACGACCGCCAGCGGTTGTTG
Source organism: Pantoea sp. UYEF8 (assembly GCF_040546285.1). Lineage (NCBI taxonomy): Bacteria > Pseudomonadati > Pseudomonadota > Gammaproteobacteria > Enterobacterales > Erwiniaceae > Pantoea > Pantoea sp. UYEF8. The sequence continues at coordinate 15,375 of NZ_JBEPNM010000002.1, forward strand.
TTTATCATGGCGCTGCTGTTTGCCGTGGCCTGCGTGCCGCTGGTGTTGCTGCCGCATCTGACGTTCAACTGGATGATTGGCATCGCCTTTGTTGCCAGCATGATGCAGTTCTCGCTCTATCCGTTGCAGGTGGCGCTGGCAAACGATCAGGTGGCTCCTGAACGGCGGGTGTCGTTAACCGCCTGTCTGCTGATGGCGTTTGGGATTGGGGCCAGTATCGGGCCGCTGGTGGTCGGGGCGCTGATACAGCCGCTGGGCAGCAATATGCTCTACCTGTTCTTTACCCTCTGCGCACTGATGATTGCCGGACTGAGTTACGTTAAAGCGCCGGGGCCGCTGCCGACCACCGAAGTGCCGTTGCCGCACGTGGTAATGCCGGACAGTCTCGCCACGTCACCGCTGGGTGCTGCGTTGATTCCCACGCTGGAAGAAGAGGTGATTCAGGCATCGATGGGCAGCGGCGAGCCGGAGCCTGAACCGGATCCTGACGATTTACAGCCAGACGACGATCGGCAGCAACCGGAACCGACGGACAACCGGTCGCCACACTAACGCGAGCGGTGGGCGCCAGTTCATGCCGCCGCTTAAGCTGCCGCACGAACTGGCGCATGCGCTGCCATAGCAACCTGGCCGGATCTGGCTCTCTCTTGTCTGATTGACGTCTCGACAATCCGGCCAGCTCAGGCGAAGCTGGGGCACACCTTCTCTTCAGGACGACCGCCATGCTGGAACTTCGCCCCAACTGTGAGTACTGCGATACCGATCTACCGCCCGCCTCAACCGAAGCACGCATCTGTTCATTCGAATGCACCTTTTGCGCTGACTGCGCAGAGCAGCATCTTCAGCATCTTTGCCCGAACTGTGGCGGTGAGCTGGTACGGCGACCGATTCGGCCGGCTGAAAAACTGATTAACTACCCGGCGAAACGCCGCGCCTGATCGGCGTAAGACAAAAGGGTTGCGCGGGTGAACGGTGCAAACCTCATCAACAGACGTGGCCGGAACAGGTGCATTGTCATGGCCGGCGCGATCAGCCTGCCGGTATGACACCCAGCGCCAGACGACATCGCGTTGATGACGGCCGATCCCTGCCATGGGCCTGCCCAGCCGGTCTGGGCTGAACAGCCAGCTATTCGATCTATACTTCAGCTACCGCCTCAACACGCTGAAGGCCACACCATGCACTATCACTATCTCAACGGTGAAAACTGGGACCGGATCTGGATTGTCGGGGATCTGCACGGCTGTCGTCGCGAACTCGATGCGCTGTTACTGCAGCACCGGTTCAATCCGCAGCAGGATTTACTGATTTCAACCGGCGATTTAATCGATCGTGGGCCAGATAGTCCCGGCTGCCTGGCGCTGATGGATGAGCCCTGGTTTCGCTGTGTGCGTGGCAATCATGAAGAGATGGCGCTGGCGGCGTTACAGGGTCACGAAATGGATCTCTGGCAGATGAATGGGGGAGACTGGTTCTGGCAACTGCGCGGTGCCGCGCTGATCGGCGCCCGGCATGCGCTGCAACGCTGCCAGGAACTGCCGCTGATTCTGCATCTGCAGCTCGACCAGCGGATTGTAGTAGTGGCGCATGCTGATTATCCGGCGGCTGGCTATAGCTGGGAAAAGTCGCTTAACTGGCAGGATGTGGTGTGGAGCCGCCGCCGACTGCAGGCGATTCAGTCGGGGCAGCGCAGTGCTATCCAGGGCGCAGACGCGTTCTATTTTGGTCATACGCCACTCCAGCAGCCGCTGGAGGTGGAGAACCTGCATTACATTGATACCGGCGCCGTGTTTGGTAATCACCTGACGCTGCGACAACTGCAGTGACTCAGCGGAACAGGCGTCCGTCACGCACCAGTTCGCGCGGATAACTGTTTTTAATCCGGCTGCCGACCTTCTTCGCCAGCCCCAGCGGCTGATGTTGCCAGGTGACAATCATCTCATCACGCGTCGGAGCCGTTTCAGGATAGATATCCCGGCCGCGATACCACTCTTCCGCCTCAGCGGCGCTGAGTTCAAATATCTGTTCCGGCGTTGGCCGGGCCAGCGCGATCACCGCTTCATGCTGCCAGCGATAGCCTTTGGCAAAGGTCTCTGCCAGTTTCAGGCCAATTCGTGAGAAGCGCACTTTGCCTAACAGCGGCGTGACGGCGGCCGGGAACAGCCAGATCTCTTTATCGCGCTGCCACAGCTCCAGTGAATCATCCCACGTCAGTGAAACTGCCGCCGCCGCCTGCCTGATTTCGCTCTCCAGCTTGCGGCTCAGGTGTGAGAACGGCAGCTTGCCCACCTTATACGTCGGGACTGGCAGCGGCTCAACCGACGCCGTTTTACGCAGCCGCGCAACAAAGAAGCCCTCGCTATCGAACAGCTGCGGGAAGACGTGCAGATAACCCTCTGGCGTTGCGGCCTGGGCAGCCCCGTCAAATAACCGATCGAGTGGCTCCACTTCAGCCGCGCCGGGATAGCGCTGCAGCAGCCAGTCAATCACCTGCTGATTCTCGATCTGATTCAGGGTACAGGTCGAATAGACCAGCGTCCCGCCAGGCTTCAGCGCGTGGAAGGCACTGTCAATCAGGTCGCGCTGGGTGGCGGCGATCGCTGCGGTGGTTTCCAGCGTCCAGTTTTTCATGGCGTCGGCATCCTTACGGATCACCCCTTCGCCTGAACAGGGCGCATCCAGCAGTATCGCATCGAACTGCTCCGGCAGTGCCGGGCCAAAAACCCGGGCATCAAAGTGGGTCAGGGCGCTGTTGCTGACGCCACAGCGGCTGATATTGGCATGCAGCACCTTGACCCGGCTGGCGGAAAACTCGTTAGCCAGGATGATCCCCTGGTTATTCATCCGTGCCGCGATCTGGGTGGTTTTAGAGCCCGGCGCAGCGGCCATGTCCATCACCGCTGTCACCTCAGACTGCGCATCAAACAGCGCAGTCACCGGCAGCATCGAGCTGGCTTCCTGAATGTAAAACAGGCCACTCAGGTGCTCAGCTACGCTGCCGAGCGGCAGGCTCTCATCTTCCCGGCTGATCCAGAATCCTTCGTCACACCACGGCACCGGCGTCAGTTGCCAGCCATACTGCGCGGTCTGAGCGAGGAAATCGGCCACGCTGATTTTCAGCGTGTTGACGCGCAGGCTGCGGCGCAGCGGTTGCTGGCTGATGGCGAGAAACGCTTCGAAGCTGGCATCATCTGGCAGGGCCTGGCGCATCAGGGCAAGAAAATCAGCGGGGAAAAACAGAGAGGAGTCTGACACAGGTACATTCCAGTTAAGGCAAAGGCGGCAGTGTAACATGCAGAAAGCAAACGGGCAGCCTGGCTGCCCGGATGAGAGAGTTTGTAGCCTGCAGGCTCAGGGCAAATGTGACTTGCGCAAAGACGCAAAAAGCGCCATCCCTGACAGCTCAGCGCGGGCCATCCGTGGCCCGCGATGCTTTGCTACAGCCACATGTGCCCATCGCTTTATCCCTTTCCACCGTCTGAAGCGGGCAGTCTGGCTGCCCGTTGGCATTCGTTTAGCGCGGAGACGGGATCGCCGTGCCCCAGTTGCGCCACTCTTTCGGCGGTTCATCCTGCAGCAGGAAATGTTTATCCGGATTGGCCTGCGGCGCCAGCGGCACGGTTGGCGGGGTCGCAAACTGAATGCCACCGCGAATAAACTGCTGGAAGGTCCCGGTTTTCACCACGCCGCCAATCAGGCCAAAGTCGAGGTTGTAGCCTGATGCCAGCCAGAACACCGAATTGTTACGCACCAGATGCTGATACTTTTTACTGATGCGCAGCGCAATCTGCACCCGGTCGGCCATATTACCCAGCGAGGTGCCGGTGACGGTACCGACTTCAACCCCACGGAATAGCACCGGCGTACCCAGCGACAGCGAACCGGCTTCGGCGGCATCAACGTAGATATTCAGGCCGTTCAGGTAGCGCGAATCGGTGATGGTGCTCTCCTGCAGTTCAAAAATGCGCGCCGCGCGTCCCTTGCCGGGATCGACGTTGACGTAAGGCTGCAACAGGGTTTCGAGGTGATTCACCCCGGTGGCGGAGATTTCCGGTGACACCACCGAGAAACGGCTGCCGAGACGGGCGAAATCCTCTACGTATTCCGGATAAAGCACCGCTTTCGCCACTACCTGATTGTTATCGCTGCTTAACGACAGCGATTCTACCTGGCCGACGTTAATTCCCAGATAGCGGATCGGCATGCCGGCTGACAGTTTGCTGGCGTCGTAGGTATGCAGCGTGATCTGGCTACCCACGGCGCGGGCGGCGGTTTCCGACGGATAGAGAATGCGCTTATCACCTTTAGCCGACAGCGCGCCGCTCATATTGTCGAAGCTGATAGCGCCTTTCAGCGCGCGGTTGAGCGGGGATGCCTGCACCGTCAGGCCGCTGCCGTTAAGCTGAACCCGCGCGCCGCCTTCGGCCCAGAACACGCTTTCGCTGGTCAGCAATTTGCGGTATTCCGGCTGGATATGCACCGCAATATCAAACGCATCGGCGCGCGGCGTGACTTTGACGATCTCGCCAACCTGATATTTACGGTAGAGCACGATGGAGCCGGCCTGCACATCCGGCAGGCTGGTGGCGGTCAGGGTGAGGGTGGTTGACGGTGCATCGCCAACAATCCCTTCTTCCGCTTTTTCCGCATCGGCAAACAGCGGATAGCTGTTTTTCGGCTGGCCTTTTTTGCCCGGTTCAAGGCGAATGCCGCCATCCACCCACTCACGGGCGCTGGCCCCGAGCACCTGCATACCATCCAGACCGAATTTCACGTCCAGTCGGCTGTTAACGATAAACTTGCTGTCGCCGTGCACCAGTTCGCGGTGTTCCGGATTAACCGCCACCACAAAGTTGACGCCATTTTCATCCAGCGAACGCGACATCACCTGACCAATCTGCATGCCGTGCAGCATCAGCGGCTGGCCCTGATCGATACCATAGCTTTCAGGCGCGCTGAGTTTCACCGTCAGCACGTTGGGTTTCTGCAGCAGAGTTTCATTGGATGCCAGCACGGTGTAGTGCTGCTGCGGCGGACCTTCGCCAGGCACCAGTTCAAGGGTATTGCCGGTCAGCAACGCACTGAGGCTGGTATCGGTCAGGCTGATTTTCGGGCTGCGCATCTCAATGCGGGTACCGCTGCGCATCAGACCGACTACCGACGGATCGATCGTCAGTTCGCCGGTCACCTTGCCGCCATCCTGCAAATTAAGTTTGGTCAGGGTGCCGACTTCCAGTCCCTGATACAACAGCGGCGTGCTGCCCGCTTTGAGGTTTTTACCGTCTGGCAGATCAAGCGTAATCAGCACGCCACGCTGGCTGTGCGCCAGATCGGGATAGAGCCGGTAATTTTGTTCAGCTTTAGCCGGTTCGCCCTCGGCAGGCGAGTCAAACGCCACTGCGCCGTTGACCAGCGCGGCAAGGCTCTCAAGCTGGACTTTGGCTCCGCTCAGGCTGACATCGGCATTCACTCCCGACACGTTCCAGAAGCGGCTGCTGGTTTTCACCAGGTTGGTAAAGCGACGGTCGATCAGCACATCAATCGCCACGCCATCGTTTTTGTTATTGATGCTGTAGTCATAGACCCGACCGACCGGGATTTTGCGATAGTAGACCAGCGATCCGGTGCTCAGCGAACCTAAATCAGGCGCATACAGATGGATCAACAGTTCACCGGTATTGACCCGATATTTGGGTTGGGTATCGAGCGCGGTAAAGGCTTCACTCGGTTTACCTTTGCCTGGCATCATGCCGATGTAGTTACCGCCGACCAGCGCATCCAGTCCCGATACGCCCGCCAGTGAAGCTTTAGGCGTCACCAGCCAGAACTGGGTATCTTCCCGCAGCGCATCACGCATGTCGCTCTTGATGCTGGCCTTAATCTGAATGCTGCGATAGTCATCGCTCAGATTGATGCCCTGCACGGTGCCCACTTCCACGCCCTGATAGCGGATTGGCGTGCGGCCCGGCACGATACCATCCGCCGTCTGGAAATTGATGGTGATGGTGGTGCCGCGCTCCTGATAATTAGTCCACAACAGCCAACAGGCGATCAGCATCGCGATGATCGGCAGCAGCCAGAAGGGCGAAATTTTGCGCTTATTGCGCAGCGTGGCGTTAGTCGGTGTAGTCGGCGTTTCCTGTTGCATGTGCATCCCAGAGCAGGCGGCTGTCCAGCCACTCAACAGACATAATGGTCAGGATCACGGCGGCGCCAAAAAACAGCGCTGCCGGTCCCATGGTAAAAGCCAGCAGCTGATCACGGTTGACCAGCGACATGGTTAACGAAATGACGAACAGATCGAGCATTGACCAGCGACCAACCCAGGTCACCACCCGCAACAGGCGGATGCGGGTTTTCAGTCCCTGTTCGCAGCGGAAATGGATGCTTAACAGCAGCGTCAGCATCACCAGCACTTTGGTAAACGGCACCAGAATACTGGCGATAAACACGATGGCGGCGATGGGAATATTGCCGGAACCCAGCGAGACAATGCCGGAGAAAATAGTGTCTTCGTGCCGCGATCCGTTGAGATAGACGATGGAGATCGGCATCAGATTGGCCGGGATTAACAGCACGATTGAGGCGATCAGCGCTGACCAGGATTTTTGCAGGCTGTGGCGGCGACGGAAGTCGAGCGGGGTGTGGCAGCGCGGACAGCGGCCTCGCGCATCCGGTACGCCGGTGTTGTGGCAGTTCAGGCAGACCTGCAGGTCATCACGCGCCATATTGCCGGGGCTTTGCGGATAGAAATGGTCCCACAGCTGCTCAATATTCAGATGGATCAGCGTCAGCACGCTCAGCACCGTCAGCGCGATATAGGCCACCAGTCCATAGCCGAGTTCCAGCGAGGCGTAGTCCTGCACCTTGATTGAGGCGACGGCAATGCCGATCAGGTAGATATCCAGCATCACCCACTCTTTGAGCTTTTCCAGCATCAACAGCACCGGGCGTAAGTTCATTCCCAGCCGATGGCCGATGCCCAGATAGCAGATGCCGGCGACCAGCGTGACCGGCGCGCCAATGGTGCAAAACGCCACCATTGAGGCGGTCAGTACATCACCCTGTTGGGTCATCTGGACAACGCCTTCCAGCACGCTGGCATTAATGCGCATACCAAGCAGCCGGATATCGACCAGCGGCAGGGAAAAGGCAAACGGCATTAACACTATCATGGTGGCGGCCATCGCCATTAATCGGGTCATCGGCCAGTCACGACCGCTGAGAATTTGTGCGTTGCAGCGCGGGCAATGAGCCGACTGATGAGATTTCACATCCGGTAAGGAAAAAAGGGTATCGCATTGCGGGCAACGCTGATAACGTGCGTGAGGCAATGTCTGGCTGATAGCGTGAATTTTCATAGGGTGATGCAATATTCGCTCATCGTAAGTAACACATATCGGTCGTTAAGACAGCGCCTGTGTGCCTGTCTCGGGCATCACGCTTCGATCCACAGAATGCTAAGGGTATAGTAACTAACGCTATGATTCACCTTGTGGCTCTGGATATTTAGTGCTTATTTTTAACAAGCGGTGAAATAACCCCGCTCAGATGTCATTGGTAACGGTTAAATAATGAACAAAACTGCCTTTTACGCCGATTTGAATCGCGATATGCGCGCCTTACTGGCGGGAGAAACGGCGTTCCTCGCCGCAATGGGTAACTTTAGCGCGCTGTTGTATGAACGTCTCGAAGGCGTGAACTGGGCAGGTTTTTACCTGCTGACGGAAGCGGATACGCTTGTGCTGGGCCCGTTCCAGGGCAAAATCGCCTGTGTGCGCATTCCGGTCGGTAAAGGGGTGTGCGGTACCGCGCTGGCAGAAGATAAAGTGCAACGCGTTGATGATGTGCATGCTTTCCCCGGTCACATCGCCTGTGACGCGGCCAGTAATGCTGAGATTGTGATTCCTCTGAAAGTGAATGGCACTGTGGTTGGGGTGCTGGACATCGACAGCGTAGAGCACAATCGCTTTGACAGCGACGACGAATCGGGGCTGGTCACACTTACTGATGGGCTTTGTGAAGTGCTTGCGAACAGCGACTTAGAAAAATATCTGCAGCTGACGCGCAGCTAATCGACTGGATCACATGGCATTTAGCGATGTTGTCATTATAATGTCGCCTGTTCATGCCTGCGCTGGTCGGCAAACCCGTTGTAATCAGGAAATTTCATGGAAAATCAACCTAAGTTGAATAGCAGTAAAGAAGTCATCAGCTTTCTGGCGGAGCGCTTTCCGCACTGCTTTAGCGCTGAAGGTGAAGCGCGTCCGCTCAAGATCGGTATCTTTCAGGATCTGGTCGAGCGTGTTCAGGGCGAAATGAATCTGAGCAAAACGCAGTTGCGTTCTGCCTTACGCCTTTATACCTCAAGCTGGCGTTATCTGTACGGCATTAAAGCCGGTGCGACGCGTGTCGATCTCGACGGTAACGCCTGTGGCGTGCTGGACGAGCAGCACGTCGAGCACGCACGCAAGCAACTGGAAGACGCCAAAGCGCGTGTTCAGGCGCAGCGTGATCAGCAGCGTGCCGCCCGTCGTGAAGCAGGCGAAAGCGAAGAGGGCGCGGCACCGCGTCGTCCACGCAAGCCGGCTGCGCGTAAACCTGCCGAAGGCGATGCCGCGCGTAAACCGCGTCCGCAGACCGCAGCAGAACGCCCGACCGCCTCACAGCACCGCAAACCGGCCCCACGCCCGGAGCAGCAAGCCCGACCCATCACTGATACCTCAACTTTGCAGCCCGGCCAGAGTATTAAAGTTAAAGCAGGCAAAAGTGCGATGGACGCGACCGTTCTTGAAGTATCTAAAGACGGCGTTCGGGTCCAGCTCGCTTCCGGCATGGCAATGATTGTGCGCGCAGAACACTTGCAGTTCTGAAACGGAGGCTGACCCCGGCATGAACACCCTTTTTAAAATTGGACTTATTGCGGGCCTGCTGTTGTCAGGCCCTTCCTTTGGCGCGGAGAACATTACCCGCGCCGACCAGATTCCCCAGCTTCACGAAGACCCGCAGGACCCGACGGTCAGCGAACGTGTCACCTCACGCTTTACCCGTTCCCACTATCGCCAGTTCGACCTGAATCAGGACTTTTCAGCGAAAATTTTTGATCGCTACCTGAACATGCTCGATTACAGCCATAACGTGCTGCTGGCCTCGGATGTGGCGCAGTTTGCCAGCAAAAAAAACCTCGTCGGCGATGAGCTGCGCAGCGGTAAGCTGGACCTGTTTTACGATCTCTACAATCTGGCGCAGAAGCGCCGTTTTGAGCGCTATCAGTATGCGCTGACGGTGCTGGATCGCCCGATGAATTTTACCGGCAATGACACCATCGACATTGACCGGGCTAAAGCCCCGTGGCCGAAAGATCAGTCTGAACTGAACGCGCTGTGGGATGCTAAGGTCAAATATGACCAGCTGAGCCTGAAACTGGCCGGCAAAGATGAGAAAGAGATCCGCGAAGTGCTGACCAAGCGCTACAACTTCGCCATCCGTCGTCTGGCACAGAGCAACAGCGAAGATGTGTTCCAGCTGGCGATGAACGCTTTTGCGCACGAAATCGATCCGCATACCAACTACCTGTCGCCGCGCAACACCGAGCAGTTCAACACCGAAATGAGCCTGTCACTGGAAGGTATCGGCGCGGTGCTGCAGATGGATGACGATTACACCGTGATCAATTCGATGGTAGCAGGCGGTCCGGCAGCGAAAAGTAAAGCCATTACCGTTGGCGATCGCATCGTCGGCGTCGGTCAGCCAGGCAAGCCAATGGAAGATGTGATTGGCTGGCGTCTGGATGACGTTGTGGCAAAAATCAAAGGGCCGAAAGGCAGCAAAGTCCGACTCGAAGTGTTGCCAGCCGGTAAGGGAACTAAAACCCGCACCGTAACGCTGACGCGTGAGAAGATCCGTCTGGAAGATCGGGCGGTCAAAATGAGCGTCAGAAATGTCGGTAAGCAGAAAGTCGGCGTACTTGATATTCCGGGCTTCTATGTTGGCCTGACCGATGACGTTAAAGTGCAGCTGCAGAAACTGCAAAAGCAGAACGTGGATAGCGTGGTGATCGATCTGCGTACCAATGGCGGCGGCGCGCTGACTGAAGCGGTGTCACTCTCCGGACTGTTTATTCCGAGTGGCCCGGTGGTGCAGGTACGCGACAACAATGGTCGGGTACGCCAGGACAGCGATAACGATGGCGTGGTCTATTACAAAGGTCCGCTGGTGGTGCTGGTCGATCGCTTCAGTGCGTCCGCCTCTGAGATTTTCGCCGCGGCGATGCAGGATTACGGTCGCGCTGTGATTGTCGGTGAGCCGACCTTTGGTAAAGGCACCGTGCAGCAATATCGTTCTCTGAACCGTATCTACGATCAGATGCTGCGCCCGGAATGGCCAGCGCTAGGGTCGGTACAGTACACCATTCAGAAGTTCTATCGCATCAACGGCGGCAGTACGCAGCGTAAAGGCGTCACGCCAGATCTGCTGATGCCAACCGGCGTAGAAGCGGCTGAAACCGGTGAGAAGTTCGAAGACAATGCGCTGCCGTGGGACAGCATCAATGCGGCGACCTACGTCAAATCCGGCGATGTAAAACCGCTGGTGCCGCAGCTGACCCGTCAGCATGCCGATCGCATCGCGCAGGACCGTGAGTTCCAGTACATCATGAAGGACATTGCCCGTTTCAATGCCCTGAAGGATAAGCGCAACATCGTGTCGCTCAACCTCGCCCAGCGTGAGAAAGAGAACCACGAAGATGATGCGTCGCGTCTGGAGCGGATCAATGCCCGCTATCAGGCCGAAGGCAAAAAACCGCTGAAGAACCTGGATGAGCTGCCGAAAGATTATAAAGAGCCTGACCCGTATCTTGATGAGACGGTGAAGATTGCTAACGATCTGGCGCAACTCGACAAGTCTCAGCCGGACACCCCTGCGGCTAAATAGATCGCCGACGCGATGAAAAAGCACCGTTCAGCGGTGCTTTTTTTTTGCCAGAAAAGCACCGGCGTTGAGCATTAATAAGCCGCGGTAAACCCGCAGGCGGGCCGGGCAGGCCAGCGGGCGTGACAAAATGTAAAGTTATGTCTTTTTAGGCACTTAAACGTTAAGGTCGCTTGAAAAGCCGCACAATGCTCATAGGATATGTATCCGCGCATAAGCGCGTGAACCACTGAGGAAGATTAACAAATATGATGCGTATTGCTCTTTTCCTGATGACCAACCTGGCTGTGATGTTGGTATTCGGGCTGATTCTCAGCCTGACAGGGATCCAGTCAAGCAGTGTTCAGGGCCTGATGATCATGGCGGGTCTGTTTGGCTTTGGCGGTGCGTTTGTTTCACTGCTGATGTCGAAGTGGATGGCACTGCGCTCGGTTGGCGGTGAAGTGATTGAACAGCCACGCAATGAAACTGAGCGCTGGCTGGTGGATACCATTGGACGTCAGGCGCAGCAGGCCGGGATTGCCATGCCGCAGGTTGCGATCTATCACGCGCCCGACATCAACGCCTTTGCGACCGGTGCCCGGCGTGATGCCTCGCTGGTGGCCGTTTCAACCGGCTTACTGCAGAACATGAGCCGTGACGAAGCGGAAGCGGTACTGGCACACGAAGTGTCGCACATCGCAAACGGCGACATGATCACCATGACGCTGATTCAGGGTATCGTGAACACCTTCGTGATCTTTGTTTCACGTATTCTGGCGCAAATCGCGGCGGGCTTTATGTCCGGCAACCGTGATGGTGAAGAGAGCAGCAACGGCAACCCGCTGGTCTATTTTGCGGTGTCGATGGTGCTGGAGCTGGTGTTTGGTATTCTTGCCAGCATCATCACCATGTGGTTCTCGCGTCACCGCGAATTCCATGCCGACGCAGGCTCTGCGAAACTGGTAGGTCGTGAGAAGATGATTGCGGCGTTACAGCGGCTGAAAACCAGCTACGAACCGCAGGAACCGAGCAGCATGATGGCGTTCTGTATTAACGGTAAAGGCAAGTCGTTCAGCGAGCTGTTTATGTCGCACCCGCCGTTAGACAAACGTATTGAAGCGCTGCGCAGCGGTCAGTATCTGAAGTAAGCGAGATAACAGCAGAAAGGCGACCTCCGGGTCGCCTTTTTTATGTCTGCGATCAGGCCGCCGCGCGGCTCTGGGTCATACGTGACAGGCTGACAATCGCGGCCACCGTCGAGAAGCCGCCCGCCAGCAGCAGCGAGGCGTGGGTGCCGCTCTGGTCAAACAGATTGAACATCAGCGCCACCAGCGCCGCACCGACGCTCTGGCCTAGCAGACGGGCGGTGCCGAGCATGCCACTGGCTCCGCCGCTGCGGTGACGCGGTGCAGAGGTGATAATGGTGTGATTATTGGGCGACTGGAACAGACCAAAGCCAGCGCCGCACAGCATCATCCGCCAGATAATATCGCCATCGCCCGGCTGAGCCGGCAACAGCGCCAGCAAAAACAGCCCGGCAGCAAACATCGCCAGACCGATACCGCCCAGCAGCCCGGCATGGACCCGCTCAATTAACCGGCCGGCAATCGGGGCGAATACCATGGTCGCCAGCGGCCAGGGCGTCAGCAGCAGACCGGTGGTGACCTCATCGCGGCCCAGCACGTTCTGCAGGAAGAATGGCAGCGACACCATCGCCAGCATCTGCGCGCAGAACGAGCAGACCGAGGTGCCCATCGACAGGCTGAATATCGGAATGCGCAGCAGATCCACCGGTAGCAGCGGCACCGCCATATTGAGCTGACGGCGAATAAAGAACAGGCCGACCACCAGCAACGCCAGCAACTCTGCCATCACCAGCCAGCCATTCTGACCCTGCGCAAAGCCGCTGAGGGCGGAAATCAGCAGGCCGAAAAACAGCGCATTCATGATGGCGCTGGGAATATCGAACTTCTGGGCGGTTGCTTTTTGCGGGTTGTCCGGCAGGGTTCGCAGCGCCAGCCACAGTGCAATCGCCCCCAGCGGGACGTTGATCAGGAACAGCCATTTCCAGCTGGCCACCGACAGAATCGCCGCCGCCACCGTGGGTCCTGCCGCGGTTGATACCGCCACGATCAGCGAGTTGATCGCCATACCCCGGCCCAGATAACGCTGCGGGTAGATAATGCGTATCAGCGCCGTATTTACGCTCATCAGCGCCGCGCCGCCAAAGCCCTGTAATACCCGGGCGAAGGTCAGCATGTTAAGTGAGGTGGAGAGGGCACAAAACAGCGAGGTGGCGATAAACAGCGCCAGACCGGCCTGATAGACGCGGCGATAACCCAGCATATCGCCCAGAAACGACAGCGACAGCAGCGAGACGATAATAGCAATCTGGTAGGCGTTAACGATCCACACTGACTCTGCCGGGCTGGCATTCAGTTCACGCGCAATAGTCGGCAGCGCCACGTTGGCAATTGCGCCATCCAGCACGGCCATGGTGATGCCGAGAGCGATAGTCAGAATGGCCCAGTAGCGCTGGGCGACCGGCAGTCCGTCCTGCGGAGAAGAGAGTGACATGGTGTATTTGCTAAAGAGGGTGAATATCATCATGCTAATGAAATTGCCGCCAAAAAGCAGCGCGGGCGATGACAAAAAGTTGTCTTAAAATATGTCTTAGCCGCAATCGCCTGCGCTGGCTGTCCGCCTGAAACGGCGCATGGCTGCCGCTGCGTTGTCTGCTTAGCCGTCAGCGCGACGGCGCGTCAGCCACTCAGACCGGTCTGCAGGTGTACCGCTCCACGCTATTCCCGGTCACGATTCAGCGGGATAAACCGCACAGCGCGACGTAAAGCATTGCCGCCGCCGTCAGCCTCGCTCTATACTGACAGTCCGTTCCATTTTTTTTGAAACAGGTTTAACAAGGTGCGCGATGTCCTCTGCTGAAAATGACAAACAGCCCGATTCAGTCTCCTCGGTCCTTAAAGTGTTCGGTATTTTGCAGGCACTGGGCGAAGAGCGCGATCACGGTATTACTGAGCTCGCGCAGCGCGTGATGATGTCAAAAAGTACCGTTTACCGCTTTCTGCAAACCATGAAGTCGCTGGGTTACGTTACCCAGGAAGGGGAGAGTGAAAAGTATTCGCTGACCCTGAAACTGTTTGAGCTTGGCGCGAAAGCGTTGCAGAACGTCGATCTGATTCGCAGCGCGGATGTGCAGATGCGGGAGCTGTCGCGTCTGACCAAAGAGACAATCCATCTCGGCGCGCTGGAAGAGGACAGCATTGTCTACATCCATAAAATCGATTCGCTCTATAACCTGCGCATGTATTCCCGCATCGGGCGACGTAACCCGCTGCACACCACCGCCATTGGTAAAGTGCTGCTCGCCTGGCGCGATCGTCAGGAAGTGAAAGAGATCCTGCGGGACGTTGAATTTAAGCGCAGTACTGCCAATACGCTGGTCAGCGCAGAGGCGCTGCTGGAGGCGCTGGATCAGGTCAAAATTCAGGGTTACGGCGAAGATAACGAAGAGCAGGAAGAGGGATTACGCTGCATCGCGGTACCGGTATTTGACCGCTTTGGCGTGGTGATCGCCGGACTGAGCATCTCATTCCCGACCATTCGATTCTCGGAAGACGCCCGCCAGGATTATGTGGCGATGCTGCACCGCGCAGCGCGTACCCTGTCAGCGGAAATGGGCTTTCATCACTACGAATTCTGAAAACAGCGGGCCACTGCGCCCGCTGGATGAGAATTAATTATCGATCACTTCTCCGCTCTTCTTCAGTAGCGGACAATCGGTCACCCCGACCACGCCACTGTCAGTATGCAGGTATTGTGCGCTGATAAGGCCACGTGCCGTAAGGTAACTGCACTGCAGACCCAGCCCCGCGGCATTTTTGGTGCTGCCGGTTAACACGCCGTAGCCGGTAAAAAGCATTGCCAGCCAGATCAGCGCCAGTAACCCAATCGCCCGAATAAACAGTTTCATTTTGTCTCCTTGTGACAGATAACGCAGCGCTCCACGTATTGCTGCTGGCCATGATTGTACCAGCATGCCTCGCTTTTCCGGCGGGATCGATCAGAGATAACTGAAACGGTAAATTCTGCATTGATGCTAACCCCATTATCTTTTGCCAGGGCTAAGGGTAGAATGAGCGGTTACAGCGTTTGGGACATTCCACTAAGGTTTATGAGGCAGTTATGAATGAGTTAGCCGCAAATTCGGGACCACTGGTCAGCTATGGTCTGCTGGTGATTATTTTGATTGTGGCATTTATTGTCTGGTTCTTTGTAAACCGGGCCAGCGTGCGGGCCGGTGAACAGATTCAGTTACTCGAATCGCTACTGGAAGAGCAGAAAAAACAGACTATTCTGTTACGTCGTCTGGTAGATGCGCAGCCTGGCGCAGAGACCAAAAAGAGCGATGAAGATCAGGACAAACGCGATTTTATTCGCCTGATACCGGAACGTTAATCCCCGCATGGAGGCTGGATGGTCTGGAAAAACCCGTGGTACGACAGCAGTAAAACGCATCACACGCCTGAAGGCTTCCGCAATCCTGAACCCGATCTCCGTCAGCCTGGCGATCTGCAACGCTGGCGCCGCGAGCGTAAAGCGCAGGGGCTGCCGTTGCCGCCCCGAGAGGGTTATGCAGCCTTTACCGCGCAGTGGTGGCAACCGGCCGATCTGAGCGGCAGCGATGACCGCGTCTGGTGGCTGGGACATGCTGCTCTGCTCTTGCGGGTTAACCAGCGCTATATTCTGATCGATCCCGCCTTATCGTCGCGCGCGTCGCCGTTACCCTTTGCCGGCCCGCAGCGTAAAACCCCGTCACCACTGAATATCCGCGATTTGCCGCGGCTCGATCTGGTGCTGGTATCGCACAATCATTACGACCATCTTGACAGGCCGACGGTCAGGCAGATTGTGCGGCACTTTCCCGAGGCGACGTTTATTGTCCCGCTTGGTCTGGCCAGCTGGTTCACCCGTCAGGGCGTCGCCCGGGTGGAGCAACTGGACTGGTGGCAGTCGCTCCGGTTCGACGATCTCTGTATCGATGCGGTGCCGGCCCGTCACTGGAGTATGCGAACCCCGCGCGATCGAAACCGTTCACTGTGGTGCGGCTGGGTGGTGCGATCGCCCACCCTGCGTTTCTGGTTTTCGGGCGATAGTGGCTTCAGCGAGAATTTACGCGAGGTGGTGACGCGTCTCGGCCCCTTTAATCTTGCTGCCTTACCGATTGGGGCCTGGGCACCCAAATGGTTCATGGCCAGTCAGCATATGGACCCGGATCAGGCGGTCGAATTATGGCGTGAGGCAGGCAGGCCGCTGACGGTACCGATCCACTGGGGCGTGTTCGAACTGGCGGATGAGTCACTGGACGCGCCGCCAGCCGAACTTGAGCATGCGCTCCAGCGGGCAGGGCAGGATAACCAACGGTTTTCTGCCTGGCGAATAGGGGAAAGTCGGGGACTGGATAATATCGACCAGGAATAATCGCTAAAGCGAGCGAAATGATTTAAATCAGACTCTGTTTTATCTGACATCAATTTTTCAGTTCAAAAGCAAAATTTTTAATAAGCAAATTCCTAACCGCTGCTTTTATTTGGAGCAATCCTGACCGGGGGCTCCTGTTTTTGGTGCAAAGTGCTTTTATATTTGTACTTAATAAAGCTTTTTGTACAGGATTGGCGCTGCGTTAATCATCCTCAGCCGATTACCGCTTCGTTTATTCTTTTAGCTTTTGCCATATTTGTGAAATATTAATTTCTTATGGTATCCATTGGTTTAATGGCGGCGGGGTACAGTAACGTCGGTTGCTGCGACCGCGATCGCAGCGGGCGGAATAGCGAAACGCTTTATTTTATCGGGCAGAAAAGGGCAACTTCTGAACCAGACGGAACATTCATTGTGAGCACTCTGGCAATTGTGTGCAAAGCTTCTCCCCGCGTTTAAAAATGGCTTGCCATTATTTTAAGGATATGTGATAACAATTCGTGGGTTAAACGAGGTACAGTTCTGTTTATGCATGGCATCTTCAGTAAAGAAGTTACGAGTAAAGACGTTGACGTTGAATACCGCTTCCTTGCCGAACCTTAATTAGTGCCTCATTCAGTAACGTCTCTGGTTTCTCTGTAAGTCAGCCTTCGGGCTAAATAAACATTCAAAGGAATTTGCAAAATGGCAAAGATTAAAGGTCAGGTTAAGTGGTTCAACGAGTCTAAAGGTTTTGGCTTCATTACTCCTGCTGACGGTAGCAAAGATGTGTTCGTACACTTCTCCGCTATCCAGGGCAATGGTTTCAAAACCCTGGCCGAAGGCCAAAGCGTTGAGTTCGAAATTCAGGACGGCCAGAAAGGCCCGGCTGCAGTAAACGTTACTGCAATCTGATTCGACTCCGACTCGGTGCACTGCACCTCGACACGGAATCTTAAAGCCCTGGCTAATTAGCCGGGGCTTTCTTTATGCTTCCGATGCGCAAACGTTAAGGGTACACTGCGCCGCGTTACCTGCTGCCGGAGCCCCTCATGTCGTTGATCTGCCCCCTTTGCCATACTCCTCTCGTCCTGACTGCACGCAGCTGGTGCTGCGAAAATCGTCATCAGTTTGATCAGGCGAAAGAGGGCTACGTCAATTTGCTGCCCGTTCAGCATAAACGCTCACGGGAGCCGGGTGACAGCGCGGAGATGATGCAGGCACGGCGCGAATTCCTCGAGGCGGGCTATTATCAGCCACTGCGCGATCGGGTGGTCAGCCTGCTGGACGCGACGCTCTCCCGGTCGGGCAGTCAGATTCTTGATATTGGCTGTGGTGAAGGCTACTACACGGCGGCGCTGGCCGCAGCCAACAGCGAGACGGGACAGGTTTATGGGCTGGACGTCGCCAGAATGGCGATCCGGCTGGCGGCGAAGCGCTACGCTGAGGTGCTGTTCTGTGTCGCCTCCAGCCAGCGTTTACCCTTTGCCAGCCAGTCGCTGGATGCGATAGTGCGGATTTACGCCCCCTGTAATGAAGCGGAGCTGGCGCGGGTACTCAAGCCCGGTGGCATCGTGCTCACTGTGACGCCCGGTCCGCACCATCTGCAGCAGTTTAAAGCGCTAATCTATCGTGAGGTGCAGTTACACGCAGCGGAACAAAAAACCTACCCCGAATTTCACCAGATTGCCCAGTATTCGCTGCGTTACCCGATGGCACTGACCGGGGCTGCGGCCGTCACGCTGTTACAGATGACCCCTTTTGCCTGGCGGGCGCGTGACGAAGTCTGGCAAACCCTGCAGCAGAGCGAACTGTTCAACTGCGACGCCGATTTTACCCTGACGCTGTGGCAGCGCGACTAACGCGCCTCCACCAGGGTGTTATAGATGCGTTCCAGATCGTCAAGCTGCTGCACCGCGATTAACAGCCGGCGCTGTTCAAGCTGAATCACCAGAATGCCATCCTCAGAAAGGTTCATCCCCTGAATCCGCCGGTAATCAATCCAGACGCCGGCATAAAACAGCCCATTGTTTTTCATCAGCAGCTTTGGCCGACGCAACCAGAAGAGCCAGAAGGCGAGAAAGCTCAGCACCATCAGCAGCGAGGTAGTGAGCTGCGGGCCATGATGCGTGACGTTATTCCACAGCAGAATCAGCAGCAGACCGATGAAAATCAGGCTGTCAATTTTATGCCGCCGCTGCAGCGCCACCCGCAGGCGGGTCGGCCCATGACGACGCGGCAGAATTGCCTCATCGTAAATCGCAAACAGCAGCAGGGCGGCAATACAGCCTGCAATTAGCATGTCGGTCAATGACATGGTACCTCCTCAAACAGGGTGAGATCAGCCGCCAGGGCTCAGCTCACCTCGCTCAGCGTAAAAAAAGTCGGGAGCCTGCGCTCCCGACCCGGGGTATTACAGTCCGAGCAGACCAATCCAGTAACCGAAGATACCGATGGCGAAGAAGCCAACGATAATCCACAGCGCATTGACCTTACGGCGCAGCAGCCACATACAGGCGAAGGTCAGCAGCAGCGGGACCACACCCGGCATCAGCTGATCGAGAATCGACTGTACCGTGGTGACGGTGGTTTTGCCGGTTGAATCGGTAATGCGTGACACCACCAGCGGGATGTTGACGTGGGTCCACTTGTTGACCAGTGCCCCCATGACAAACAGGCCCAGTATTGAGGCGCCCTCCGTCAGTTTTTGCAGGAAGCCGCCACCCATATCGCTAACGATATCGATCCCTTTACGATAGCCATATGCCACACCGTAGTAACGGGTCAGCAGACGCGCCAGGTTAAACAGCACAAAGAACAGCAGCGGGCCCAGCAGGCTGCCGCTCATGGCGATGCCAGCACCCAGTGCGGCAAACACCGGACGGACCGTACCCCAGAAAATCGGGTCACCGACACCGGCCAGCGGGCCCATTAAACCGACTTTGATACCGTTAATCGCACCATCATCAATGGCTGCACCGTTGGCACGCTGCTCTTCCATCGCCATGGTGACGCCCAGCACCGGCGCTGCCACGTAAGGGTGGGTGTTGAAGAACTCGAGGTGACGCTTGATCGCCTGTTTGCGTTCGTCATTGTTCTCCGGATAGAGACGGCGGATCACCGGCACCATCGAGAAACAGAAACCAAGCGCCTGCATACGTTCAAAGTTCCACGATCCCTGAAACAGGTTGGAGCGCATAAAGACAGCACGTACGTCGCCCGGCGTTAGTTTCTTTTCGACTTTGGTAATATCAACCATGTTCTCACCTGTTCCTTAATCGAGTTCGTTATCGAGATCGTTAGCGCTGGCAGGACCTGCAGGCGCACCCGCGACCCGGTTGTATTTCGGGCTGAGCTGGATGTAGAGCACCGCCATTACCACACCGATCACGCCAAGCGCGACCAGGTTGAAGTTGGTGAAGGCAGCGGTGACGAAGCCCAGATAGAAGAACGGCATCAGGTAGCCTGCGCGCATCATATTGATGACCATCGCGTAACCGACCACCACGATCATGCCGCCGGCGATGTTGAGGCCGTTGGTGACCACATCGGGAATCGAACTGAGTAAGGCGTGAACCGCACTGGTGCCGACTGAAATCGCCACAATCAGCGCCGGAATGGCGATACGCATCGCCTGCAGCAGCAGGGCAGAGACGTGAATCCAGGAGATCGCAGTAAGGTTGCCTTTCTCGGCCGCCTTATCAGCTGCGTGCTGGAACGCCACGGTAATGGTACGAACGATAATGGTCAGCACCTGACCGGCTGCCGCCAGCGGAATGGCCAGTGCAATACCGGCACCGACGCTTTGACCGCCAGCGATGACCAGAATGGTCGAGATGATTGAGGCGAGCGCCGCATCCGGGGCGACAGCCGCACCGATGTTCATCCAGCCCAGTGCGATCATCTCCAGCGTACCGCCGATGATAATCCCGGTTTTCATATCACCCAGCACCGCACCAATCAGGGTACAGGCGACCAGCGGGCGGTGAAACTGGAACTCATCCAGGATCGACCCCATACCGGCAATACAGGCGACAATAAAGATCAAAATGATTTGTAGCGAGGTTATTTCCATCATACTTCTTGTCCTCAGCAGGATAACGAAAATGAGCCTGGCAAAGCAGGCGCAGACGGCACGCCGTTACGAATTAACCTTCGCAATCAGGTCCATCATTTTCAGTTTCTGGTCGCTGGAAACTTTACGGACTTCCAGTTCAATATTGCGCTCATTTAATTTGCGAAACGCCGCAATATCTTTTTCATCGACCGAGACGGCATTGTTCACCTGAGTTTTGCCCTGGCGGAAAGCCATGCCGCCGATATTGACGGTTTTAATATCGACGCCCTGTTCCACTACCCGCAGCACATCGGTCGGGTTGGTAAACAGCAGCATCACCCGATCCTGACCATATTTCGGGTTATTCCACACCCGCACCATCTTATCGACATCCACCACGTGCGCGGTTACGCCCGGCGGCGCCACCTGCGTCAGCAGCGTTTTACGCACGTGATCGTTAGCCACCTCATCGCTGACCACGATAATGCGCTGAACGTTGGTCTCCTTGGTCCAGCGTGTCGCGACCTGACCATGGATCAGACGGTCATCGATACGGGCCAGACCGATTTTCATGTGGTCGCCGGGTGCCATCGGTTTCGCCGGTTGCGCCGGAGCAGCGACCGGTTTTGCCGCCGCAACCGGCGCGGCCTCTTTGGCTTTCAGCGCCTTCACGCCTTCACGGCCGGTTTCAACCGCCACCGCAATCAGTTCATCAAAACCCGGGTTGTCGTCGCGCGCCATCAGGGTTTCGACCAGCATCGGGATATTGACGCCCGCCACCACTTCATAATCTGGCTTATCCACCACGATGCGGCTGGCCGCGTTAAACGGACTGCCTCCCCAGGTATCCACCAGGAACAACACGCCCTGCGCGGTATCGAGTTCCGCCAGCCGCGCCTGGTACTTTTCAATCAGCGTTTCTGCATTTTCGCCGGGCACAAAGTCGATCCATCCGACATTTTCCTGCTCGCCCAACAGCATTTCTGCTGTCTTTAGCAGTTGTTCCGCTGCCCAGCCATGTGTACCAATTACTATCGCAATGGTCACTTGCTACCTCCGTTCGCTTGAGAAGCTCATCTGAGTCAATGAACCGTATGAGTTATCGCTTCGGTTTTGTAAAAATTCTGTTTACCGAATCATCCGGATAGTCTCGGAAAATCATCGGGTAACTGCGATAAGGCCGTAAAGTCGCGATTTATTTTAGTGATCGAAAAAATAAATTATGTGATGGCTGTCAGCTATTCGCAGCCTGATTAACGGAACGTGCAATTTAATGCGCTCCGTCATTTGAATGGCAGATTGTAAAAAAAAGAAAATTTTTTGACGCCAAAGCGCGACCTGATACATTAACGATCTGTTTATTACTCAGGAGTAACGGGCCTCAGCCCACCTTTATGGATCGTCACCGACGTCGCTTAACCTGTTCTTTGCGCCTGCTGGCGCGTCATCTTTCGCCTGACGGCGTATTCACTGCTTACCCGATCGTCACTCTGTCACGCTTTAACGCGCTGACACGCATCGGTTCACACTTTTCCTCGTTCAGGAGTCATTAATGGAGTTTCTATTCGACCCCTCAATCTGGGCGGGTTTACTGACGCTTGTCGTGCTGGAAATCGTGCTGGGCATCGATAACCTGGTCTTCATCGCCATCCTGGCGGACAAACTGCCGCCGAAGCAGCGTGATAAAGCGCGTCTGATCGGCCTGTCGCTGGCGCTGGTGATGCGTCTGGGCCTGCTGTCGCTGATCTCGTGGATGGTGACGCTCACCACGCCCCTATTCAGCGTAGGTGATTTCAGCTTTGCCGGTCGGGATTTAATTCTGCTGGCGGGTGGTCTGTTCCTGCTGTTTAAGGCGACCATGGAGCTGCATGAAAGGCTGGAGAACCGCCAGCTGGACGGCTCAGGCAACCGCGGTTACGCCAGTTTCTGGGCGGTGGTAACGCAGATTGTGGTGCTGGATGCGGTGTTTTCGCTTGATGCGGTGATTACTGCAGTCGGCATGGTGAACCATCTGCCGGTGATGATGACCGCCGTGGTGATTGCAATGGGTGTGATGTTGCTGGCTTCTAAGCCATTAACCAACTTTGTTAATGCGCATCCAACGGTGGTGGTGCTCTGTCTGAGCTTCCTGTTGATGATTGGTCTGTCACTGGTGGCCGAAGGCTTTGGTTTCCATATTCCGAAAGGTTATCTCTACGCGGCGATCGGCTTCTCGATCCTGATTGAGCTGTTTAACCAGATTGCCCGTCGTAACTTTATCCGGCATCAGTCGCATCGACCGATGCGTGAACGTACCGCCGAAGCGATTCTGCGTCTGATGGGCGGCCGCAATCGCGCCCAGACGGCTAACAGCAGCAGTAATGAAGAGTCCGCGTTAACAGAAGCGATGCCGCAGGAAGCGTTTAAAGATGAAGAGCGCTATATGATCAACGGCGTGCTGACGCTGGCGTCCCGTTCGATTCGCAGCATTATGACGCCGCGCGGTGAAATCTCGTGGGTGGATGCCAACCGTCCGGTCGATGAGATTCGTATTCAGCTGCTGGATACGCCGCACAGCCTGTTCCCGGTCTGTCGCGGTGAGCTGGACGAAATTGTCGGCGTAGTACGGGCGAAAGAGCTGCTGGTGGCGCTGGAACACGGCGTCGATGTGGCGACCTTTGCCGCCAATACCCCGACCATTGTGGTGCCGGAAACGCTGGATCCGATCAATCTGCTCGGCGTGCTGCGTCGTGCCAAAGGCAGTTTTGTTATCGTCACCAATGAATTTGGTGTGGTGCAGGGTTTGATTACGCCACTTGACGTGCTGGAAGCGATCGCCGGTGAGTTCCCGGATGAGGATGAAACGCCGGATATCATCGCCGATGGCGACGGCTGGTTAGTGAAAGGCGGCACCGATTTGCACTCGCTGCAACAGTTGCTCGACTTCCATCAGCTGGTTGACCCGGATGAAGATCACGCCTCGCTGGCGGGCCTGCTGATTGCCCAGAAAGGACAGTTGCCGCAGCCGGGTGAGGTGATTGATATCACGCCGCTGCACTTTCAGATTATCGAAGCGACCGATTACCGTATCGATCTGGTGCGGGTTACCAAAGATCAGCCGCAGGATGAAGAGGAAGAACGCTAAGATGGGTCAGGCGAATAACCGGCGACCGCAGGTTTGCTGAGTCGCCCACTGACTGTCTGAGGTTGTTGAACGCCGCTGCTCTGATGCAGCGGCTTTTTTTTAGCCTGACGTTACCGCCGAAGCATCATCTGCGATCAGGTGGGTACCGGGTCAACGTCTGGCTTGTGCTTTGCCAGCCAGCCGGGGAAATCACCGATGGGCATCGGGCGGGCATAATAATAGCCCTGCAGATGATCGACGCCGCGCGCCCGCAGATAGGCGGCCTGTTCTGCCGTTTCGACCCCTTCAGCGACCAGACTGATATTCAGGCGCTGCGCCAGTGAAATCACCATGTCGGTGACGGTGGCGTTAATCGCATCGGTACCGATGGCGGCGGTAAAGATTTTGTCGATCTTCAGTACGTCGGGCTTTAAATCCTTCAGGTAGGAGAGCGAGCTGTGGCCGGTACCAAAATCATCAATCGCCAGCCGCACGCCGATCTCATGCAGCTGGGCGATGACCGATTGATCAACCACCGGCAGCGCATCGCGTTCGGTTAACTCGACCACCAGCTTCGGTACCGGATTGGCGGGCCACCAGAGGTTTTGCAGATCCTGCAGGATAGCGCGGTCGCGGAAATGGCTGGCGGCAACGTTAATAGCGATGTGGAAACCCGGACACGCAGGCAGGTGAGGGAGCTGTTTTACCACCTCGTTCAGCACGAAGCGGGTCAGCGGCTTAATCAGATTCTGCCGTTCGGCCAGCGGAATAAACACATCGGGTGCCACCCAGCCCTGACGCGCATTATGCCAGCGCAGCAGCAACTCAATGCCATCGCACTGGCCGCTTCTGGCGTTAATCAGCGGCTGGCAGTAAACCATAAACTCATTGGCGGTGATGCCGTAGCTGATTTGCCAGCTCAGGCTCATGCGGTTGGCGGTCGCCAGCCAGACGATATACCCCATCAGCAGGCTGAGCAGCAGCGCCAGCGGCAGCTGCGACGGCAGCGTGTGCAGTGCCAGCCGGGTCGGGGAGGGACCGTACAGCGTCAGGGTGTAGGGATAACGCAGCGAGGCCTGATAGTAACTCACCTCATCTTCCGACGGCAGCGTGGGTTCAATCAGCGGATTGCCATACTCCAGACTCTCGCCGTTGACGTTGAAGACCGCCCGTTCCACCCACGGCAACTGCGGTTCCAGCAGATAATTACTCATCATTTCGATGTTAATTACCTGCAAAATACCGGAGCGATTATCCGGGCTTCTTGGCGTCCAGAGTAATAATACCGGCGACCCTTTTAACAGGTAATTGTCGGTGGCAAGCGTCATGCGCTGACCGGTAAAGGCCAGTTCGGGATAGGTCTCGCTAAACGGGATCGCACGCGGACCAAAGATACTGGAACAGTAGATCGCGTCATTATCGACCAGCAGAATGGCGCGCACCGTTTGCAGCGCGGAAATTTTCTCAATCAGCGGAAAACGCACGTCGCGGCAGGGCACGCCGACCAGCCCGAGGGTGTTATTAGCGGAAACATCCAGCGGTGAAAACATCCGGTCAAACCGCATAATCGCTTTATCGGCGAAATCCATCGCCTGCTGTTCAATACGCGACTTCTCTTCAATATAACGAAATGCCAGCGTCAGAATCAGTACCACGGTGGCGATTGCCAGCGCAATCAGCAAACGCTTGCGTCTGAATTGTCCAACAAATTGCTGGGCCATGAGCATCAGTACCACCTTCCCAAAAAACCAGAAAAAAGCCAAAAATAACGGGGTTGTTATCGGCACGGCCCGATCAACATTGAGGCCGGAATGCAGAAAAGCGGTGCTGGAAAGTTGCGCGACCAGGACAGTCGCGCGGAAATCACTCTACCGGTTTACCCTGCGCTGAGATAGCGCAGGATGTGGATTTCACTACGATTGCACATTAATTAAACAATCAAACGTTTCGATTAATCGCACTGTACTTTAATCGCCAGACCGCCGCGTGAAGTTTCACGGTATTTGGCGTTCATGTCTTTGCCGGTTTCATACATGGTCTCGATCACCTTATCCAGTGAGACGCGCGGTTCACTGGTGCGACGCAGGGCCATACGCGCCGCATTGATCGCTTTGACCGAGGCGATAGCATTTCGCTCAATGCAGGGCACCTGAACCTGTCCGGCGACCGGGTCACAGGTCAGCCCGAGGTTATGCTCCATGCCGATCTCGGCGGCGACGCAAACCTGTTCCGGGCTGCCGCCCAGCAGTTCTGCCAGACCGGCTGCCGCCATCGAACAGGCGACACCCACTTCGCCCTGGCATCCCACTTCTGCGCCCGAAATCGACGCGTTCATTTTATACAGCACGCCGATAGCACCGGATGCGAGGAAGTAGCGCAGGAAAATATCTGGCGTTACCGGCTCAATAAAGTGATCGTAATAGGCCAGTACCGCCGGCACGATGCCACAGGCGCCGTTGGTTGGCGCGGTGACAACCCGTCCGCCGGCCGCGTTTTCCTCATTCACCGCCAGCGCGAACATATTGATCCAGTCGATGACGATCATCGGATCGTTAGAGTGTTTGGATGAGGAGATCAGCAAACGACGCAGCGAGGCGGCGCGGCGCGGCACCCGCAGCGGCCCCGGCAGTACGCCTTCGGTATTCAGGCCGCGATCGATGCAGGCCTGCATGGTCTGCCAGATGTTGGCGAAATAGGCGTGGATCTCATCGCGACTGTGCAGCGCCAGTTCGTTTTTCATCACCAGACCGGATAAGGAGAGTCCGGTTTCGCGGCAGTGCGCCAGCAGATCTTTGGCGGAGTGGAACGGCCACGGCACTGAAACTTCATCCAGCGCCGACTGACCGAAATGCTCTTCATCGACGATAAAGCCGCCACCGACGGAGTAGTAGGTTTTCGACAGAATCAGCAGGTCGCCGGCGAACGCCAGCAGACGCAGACCGTTTTCATGCAGCGAGAGGTTTTCACTGCGGAACACCATGCCGCCCTCACGCGGGAAGTCGACCTCATGCGCCCCTTTGGCCAGCAGTAAACGTTCACGCTGGGCGACATCTTTAATAAAGGCCGGGATGGAATCAATATCGACCGTGTCGGGAGATTCGCCCGCCAGCCCCATAATAATGGCGATGTCGGTATGGTGGCCTTTACCGGTCAGCGACAGTGAGCCGTAGACATCTACCGCAATGCGGGTCACCTCCTGTAGCTTTCCCTGTTCGGATAACAAATCCACAAACTGCTTACCCGCTTTCATCGGGCCGACAGTGTGCGAACTTGATGGGCCAATGCCCACTTTGAACATGTCGAAAACACTAATCACAGGTGACACTCCTCACAAATTATTCTCAGTCTGCCGGGGCAGTTTATGGCGCTAATAGTAATAGTCATGCCGGAGAAAAGAGCAGCTTTTCGCATGAAATAAACTTATTAAAACCGATAGAAAAAATTATAGCGTGGCCCGCCGCTCAGCAGGCCGAAAAGCAACAGGTTAATGGCAAAAGTGGGCGTCAGAACGCAATTTGCTCGCTGAGTGAGCGGATAATGCCGGCGGTCATGCCCCAGACCAGGTAATCCTGATAGCGCGACAGCCAGACCGGATGACGCACGCCAGCGCGGTGCACCTCCAGCGCGCTATAGCGGCTGAGCCGTAACGCTTCGGCCAGCGGCATCTCAAAGGCGCTGCGCACTTCGTCCGGGTTGATTCGTAGCGGCAGATCCGGCGGAATGATCGCCAGCACCGGCGTCACCTGAAAGCCGGTGCTGCTGGTGACGGCAGGCAGCACGCCCAACACCTCAACCTGCTGTGGGTCGATGCCCACTTCCTCCTGTGCTTCCCGCAGAGCGGTCACGATCAGCGAGGCATCGGTATCATCCTGCATGCCGCCAGGGAAGGCGACCTGTCCGGCATGCTTACGCAGCGCATGGGAGCGCTGGGTCAGCAACAGACCCGGTTCCGGTCGCGCCACAATCGGTACCAGCACTGCGGCATGCCGTCCGGCGAGACGTTGCGTATTGTGTTGCGGTGGCTGCAGCAGGAACCGGCTGCGGAAGGCGTCAAGCGTGAGCGCCATTCAGACCCCCTGTTCCAGCGCCGGCAGAATGCGGCTGACTTTATCCAGCGTCTCCTGATATTCCGCCTGCACCTCACTGTCGGCGACAATGCCGCCACCCGCCGCGCAGTAAAGCTGCTGACCTTCAGCAATCAGGGTGCGGATGGTGATGCTGGTATCCATGCGGCCACACAGGCTGAGATAGCCAATGCTGCCGCACCAGGCATTCCGGCGCTGCGGTTCCAGCTGATCAATAATTTCCATCGCCCGGATTTTTGGCGCGCCGGTAATTGAGCCGCCAGGGAAACAGGCGCGCAGCAGATCGGTGGCCTGCAGATCCTCAGGAAGCTGCGCCCGCACCGTGCTGACCAGATGGTGAACGGCAGGGAAGGGCTCGACCACAAACAGCTCAGGCACACTGACTGAGCCAGGCACCGCCACGCGGCCAATATCGTTACGCAGCAAATCGACAATCATCAAATTTTCGGCGCGATCTTTTTCTGCATTTTGCAGATCATCTGCCTGTTGCCGATCGGCAATCGGATCGGCACAGCGTGGACGGGTACCTTTGATCGGGCGGGTTTCGATCTGTTTATCATTCAATGATAAAAAGCGCTCCGGCGACAGGCTAAGGATCGCGCTGTGCGGCAGGCGTAGAAAGGCGCTGAACGGCGCGCGGTTGGCCTGGTTGAGGGAACAAAAGGCCTGCCACTCATCACCCTGATAACCGGCCTGAAAACGCTGAGCCAGATTCACCTGATAGCAGTCACCCGCCTGAATATAAGCCTGAACGGCGGCAAAGCGTGCCGCGTAGTCAGCGTAATTGAGGTTGGATTGCCACTGGCTGGTAAGGCTGAACGGCATGGCTTCACGTTCAGGCCACTGCGTCAGCCAGGCGGCGCGGGCTTCAACATCCTGCAATGCCAGCAACGTCAGGGTCTGAAGATGATGATCGGCAATCAATGCCCAGTCGTAAATGCCGACCGCCATATCCGGCGTGGTGAGATCGGCCTGTGCCTGCTGTGGCAACTGCTCAAACCGGCGACCGAGATCGTACCCGAACAGGCCAAGCGCGCCGCCCTGAAACGGCAGATGGTCATGACTGAGCGGCGTCACGCCCAGCGCATCACACTGCTGCTGAACCAGTTGCAGCGGATCCGCGCCAGATTCGCTGCAGCCGCTGGCATCGGTGATGTGGGTAACGTCACCGCGGGTCACCAGCGTGGCGCGCGGATCGGCGGTCAGAATATCAAAACGATTGTCGCTATGGTTGGCATTGGCGGAAGAGAGCAGCATTGCCCACGGCAGGCTGGCAATCGGGGCGAAACGCTGAATCAGCGCATCCGGGGTATAATCAAGACTGAGGGTTTCAACAATCATCAGGCAGACAAATCAGAGAGCAAAGAGGTCGTCAGACTGACATATTTTTTCCTGACTGGCACCTGTTTGTTCGGCGTGTGATAATCGCTGCCCCCAACGCAGGAGTGAAACATGGCTATAGGATTACCGGCTCTCTCTCATGAGCAGCAACAGCAGGCCGTCGAGCGTATTCAGGAACTGATGGCGGGTGGACTGTCGAGTGGCGAAGCTATCGCCCAGGTGGCGCAGGAAATTCGCCAGAATCATAAAGGCGAGCAAATCCGGGCGCTGTTCGACGACGAGGATGAAGAAGAATAGCGCCCGGCAGGCTTAACGTGCTGCGATGATTTTGATTTCGATTTTGTATTGCGGGTTCATCAAACCTGCCTGAACCGTGCAGCGTACTGGCGCGTTATCCGGGGAAACCCAGGCGTCCCAGGCGCGGTTCATTGCGGGCAGGTCCGCTTTGTCCACCAGAAACAGGGTGGCATCAAGAATTTTGCTCTTATCACTGCCGAGCCGCGTCAGCAATCTGTCAATCACCGCCAGTGCATTGGCCGTCTGCGCTTCAGCATCCTCATCCAGATTCTCTGGCACGCTGGTGTAATAGATGGTGTCATTGTGAATCACGGCTTCGGACATACGATGTTCCGGATCGATGCGGGTAATACTCATCTTTTTCTCCCTGGTTTGATGGGCATTAGCCTGGCACATTCCTTATGCCGCTGTCATCTCTTCCCCCTCACAGGCAGCGTTTGACGATAGCCTGACGATCGGCCATCACCTGCGGCCACATATTAAAAGTGGTAAAGAATTTTACCCCGGCACCGCGTCGCTGTGGCGTCACGTCGGCGAATATCGAATCTTCCCACGTCAGGACGGTGATTTGCTCACCGCGCGGTTGCGTATGCGTAGTATTATCCCTGGCGATCACCTCGGTGGTAGACCAGCCACGATAAATACAGTCACTAAGCTGCGGTGCGGTGCGGGCGCTCTGGGCCTGAAATACCGGCTGACCGAGGCGTGCCTGATCAGGAGTAGGTGCCTGGCAGCCACAGACCAGCAGCACGCCGATAAGCGATCCGATGCGGGAATGATTCATAACGTTCCTCCGCCTGAGGCAGACAGTACGATAGAGGCGGTCTGCGCCAATGTGCCGACCGCGCGTCACCTTACGGATGCCACATCCCAACGATAAGGTGATGTAATGATTATAATCCGTGCGCTTATTTCCTCGCAGCTATCCACCGCATTTGATAGCTGCATCACACAGTATCAGGCGGAGCCGGGCGCTAAGCGGCGCGCCAGGCAACAGAAGTGACGCACCCCGCAGCAAAAAATGATATAAATCAGCCGATAAATGACGCCACAGGATGAGGATGAAAGCATGGCGAATACGCAGTATCTGTTTTGGGTAATGGCAGGCGCACTGACGCTGCTGTTTATTGTGGTGTCGGCGTTTGTCGGTCTGTCGCGTGGTGCGAAGCAGGGTTATATCACCTTTGCCGTTCTCTTTGTCATCATGCTGGCGGGGGCCTTTTACATTCATCACTAGCGGCCACGGCAGCGACAGCAGGATTATTACCGCTTAACTCACACTTTCAACCAAAAGCGGGCGGGCGGAAGTGGCGGTTAACTATGCTGAGATGAAATAGCAGCACTGCTATTTATCACCGGAGGTAATTATGTCTGAACGTCCTGATTACGATGAACCGCTGCCTGATGACGCTGAAATCTATCCGGAAGATGAAGAAGAGGATGAAGAGCCTGGACAGGATCCGTTAGAAAAGGATATTTAATCTTTCATGCCAGCCTCACCCTCGGTAGCTAACGGGATTTTTTAATCACCTGCTGTTATCACGCGACGCAACCAACGCGTCATCCCAACAAAACCGTCATTCAGGCGGTTTTGTTGTTTCTGAGCCGCGTCCGGCTTCCGCCGGGCGGTGTAACCTGACCGGTTTGCCCGGCAATATGCGCGCGTTGGCGACACAATTTTCCCACCTGTTACCCGTCGCTTCGGAGATCGTCAGGCCAGGCCTGACAGCCGTTTTATGGTTAACTTTTTGATTATCCTCTATTTTGCTTTGTGAATTTAATACTGACATAATTACAGTGTTTTTGCCGTTCTTTGAGAGGGTATGTGGCAGACGATTTTGCAGTTGATGGCGCGCTGGCGCAGGCAATAGCCGGCTTCAAGCCGCGTGAAGCGCAGCGTGAAATGGCGCAGGCGGTATCCGAAGCCGTAAAAGAGCAGGGTGAACTGGTGGTAGAAGCCGGTACCGGCACCGGGAAAACCTATGCTTATCTGGCCCCCGCGCTGCGGGCCGGCAAGAAAGTGATCGTCTCGACCGGATCGAAAGCGCTGCAGGATCAGCTTTATGGCCGCGATCTGCCCACCATGATCGGCGCACTAAAATACAAAGGAAAGACCGCCTTACTGAAAGGGCGATCCAACTATCTTTGCCTGGAGCGGCTGGAGCAGCAGTCAATGGCGGGCGGCGATCTGGCCGTACAGGCGCTGACTGACCTGGTGACGCTGCGGAGCTGGTCTTCGCAGACGGTAGATGGCGATATCAGCAGCTGTGCCGGCGTTACTGAAGATAGCCCGGTCTGGCCGCTGGTCACCAGCACCAACGATAACTGCCTCGGCACCGACTGCCCGCGTTATAAAGAGTGCTTCGTAGTGAAAGCGCGTAAGCGGGCCATGGACGCGGATGTGGTGGTGGTGAACCATCACCTGTTTCTGGCTGACCTGGTGGTCAAAGAAGGTGGGTTCGGCGAACTGATCCCGGAAGCGGACGTGATGATCTTCGATGAGGCCCATCAGCTTCCCGATATCGCCAGTCAGTATTTCGGACAACAGCTCTCCAGCCGGCAACTGCTCGACCTCGCCAAAGATATTATCACCGCCTACCGCACCGAAGTGCGCGACGTGCAGCAACTGCAAAAGTCCGCCGATCGCCTGGCGCAGTGTGCTCAGGATTTTCGCCTGTCGCTAGGCGACCCGGGCTACCGCGGTAATCTGCGTGAACTGCTGAGCGATAACAACATCCTGCGGATGTTTACGCTGCTGGATGATGCGCTTGAACTCTGTTACGACGTCATCAAACTCTCCCTGGGCCGTTCAGCGTTGCTGGATGCGGCGTTTGAGCGCGCAGCGCTCTACCGTGGCCGACTGAAGCGGTTACGGGCGATCAATGAGCCGGGCTACAGCTACTGGTATGAATGCACCTCACGCCACTTTATTCTGGCGCTGACGCCGCTGTCAGTGGCGGAACGCTTCCGCGAAGTGATGGA
Source organism: Pantoea sp. UYEF8 (assembly GCF_040546285.1). NCBI lineage: Bacteria > Pseudomonadati > Pseudomonadota > Gammaproteobacteria > Enterobacterales > Erwiniaceae > Pantoea > Pantoea sp. UYEF8. The sequence continues at coordinate 47,629 of NZ_JBEPNM010000002.1, forward strand.
TAATCGCAAAGCGGCCTGGATTTTCACCTCTGCCACGCTGGCAGTGGATGAGAAGATGGAGCACTTTGCCGAGCGGCTGGGCGTGAACGCAGCAAAAAGTTTAATTCTGAACAGTCCGTTCGATTATGCGCAGCAGGCACTGTTATGTGTGCCGCGCAACCTGCCTGAACCGAACCGTCCCGGCGGCGCACGTCAGCTTGCCGCCATGATGAAGCCGCTGATTGACGCCAACAAAGGACGCTGTTTCTTCCTCTGTACCTCGCACCTGATGATGCGTGAGCTGGCGGCGGAATTCCGTGCCTCAATGACGTTACCGGTGCTGGTTCAGGGCGAAACCAGCAAAGGTCAGTTGCTGAAACAGTTTATCGATAAAGGCAATGCCTTACTGGTCGCGACCAGTAGTTTCTGGGAAGGGGTCGACGTGCGCGGCGATGCGCTTTCGCTGGTCATCATCGATAAGCTGCCGTTTACTTCACCGGAAGATCCTTTACTCAAGGCGCGGATGGAAGATTGCCGTATCCGCGGTGGCGATCCGTTTACCGATGTGCAGCTGCCGGATGCGGTGATCACTCTGAAGCAGGGCGTCGGGCGTCTGATCCGGGATACCGACGACCGGGGTGTGCTGGTGATTTGCGATCAGCGGCTGGTTTCGCGTCCTTATGGCGCGCTGTTTCTTAACAGCCTGCCGCCAACGCCGCGTACCCGCGATATCGTCCGCGCCATCGCCTTTATACGGCAGCAACCTGACGCCTGATTTTATGCTAAGATGCGCGCCGTTTTCATTCTCCTGAGGTGGTCATGTCAGCCCGAATTTTAGCGCTGGATACGGCGACAGAAGCCTGTTCAGCCGCCTTGCTGAATCAGCAACAGATTGATGCCCGATTTGAGATTGCTCCGCGCGATCATACTCAGCGCATTTTGCCGCTGATCGAAGAGTTACTGCTGGCGCAGCAGCTCGACCTGACCGATCTTGACGCGCTGGCCTTTGGTCGCGGTCCCGGCAGTTTTACCGGCGTGCGTATCGGAATTGGTATTGCCCAGGGCCTGGCACTCGGTGCGGCGCTGCCGATGATCGGTATCTCGACGCTGGCCACGCTGGCAGAGGGCGCCTGGCGTCTGCAGCGCGCCACCCGCGTGTTAACCGCCATTGATGCGCGGATGGGCGAGGTCTACTGGGCCGAATACCAGCGCGACGAACGGGGCGTCTGGCAGGGTGAAGCCAGCGAAAGCGTGCTGTCACCCGCGGCCGCGCTGGCACGGATGCAGGCGCTGTCGGGCGAGTGGATGACTGCCGGCACCGGCTGGCAGGCTTATCCCGAACTGCAGCAGGGCCATTCCCTGACGCTGCACGCCAGTGACGTGAGTTTACCTGCCGCCGAAGATATGTTACCGCTGGCGGTCGTTGCTTTAGGCCAGGGTAATACCCTGCAACCGGAAAATGCCGAGCCAACCTATCTGCGTAATGAGGTGGCATGGAAAAAGTTGCCAGGCCGCTAGATCGCACGCAACTTATTGTTATGCGTCCAGTCTAAATCATTACGTAACGGGAGGACGCCTATGTCAATGTGCGCTAAAGGGCTAACAGGTCTGTTGCTGACCTGTACGCTGGTTTTAACAGGTTGTGTCTCAATTCCGGACAGCCTGCAGGGCAGTTCACCGCAGCCGCAACAGGATTTGTTGCGGGTCATGAACGATCCGGCCATCTATACCGGCCAGGAGTCACGTTTTGGCGGTAAGGTGGTGAATGTCACTAACCTTAACGGTAAAACCCGGCTGGAGATCGCCACGCAACCGCTGGATGAGAGTGCCCGTCCACGGCTGGGAGCGGCTTCGGTGGGTCGCATCTATGCCGATATCCACGGTTTCGTCGATCCGGTGGATGTGAGGGATCAGTTTGTAACGGTGCTGGGCAACATCAAAGGCACTGAGCCCGGTAAAATTGGCGAGGCGAACTACAAATTTGTGGTGATTGATGTGCGCGGCTATCAGCGCTGGCATCTGACCCGACAGGTGATGTCGCCGCCGCAGCCGATCGATCCGTGGATCTGGTATGGACCGACGCGTCATCGTCCCGGCTATTGGGGACCGAATCCCTACTGGGGAATGTACAGCAGCGGTCCGGCACAGGTCGAAACCATTCTGACTGAGTGATAGGGCAGTCACACTTTTCTGGCCCGGTAGCGCTGGTCGCCGCCGGGCTTTTTATTTGTCTGTTTTAACAGCACGAAATTTAGTGATGGACTTCGCAACCTCAACATGCCGAAACAGGCAAACTGGTACAATCAGTTAAAATATTGTTAACAAACCAGATTGGCTGAGGCAGCGATGGAAATACAACATGATTATCGGGGTGGATCCTTGAATAAGGTTTGGCTTAAACGCTACCCGGCTGATGTGCCAGCCGAAATAAGTGCAGATCGTTATACTTCGCTGGTGGATCTGTTTGAGCAGGCCGCCAAACGCTACGCCGATCAACCTGCATTCTGGAACATGGGTCAGAAGATGACCTATCGCCAACTGGAAGAGAAAAGCCGCGCGTTTGCGGCTTATCTGCAACAGCAGCTTGGTTTGAAAGCCGGCGATCGGGTCGCGCTGATGATGCCTAACCTGCTGCAGTATCCGGTGGCGCTGTTCGGCGTACTCCGCGCCGGCATGGTGGTTGTGAATGTGAATCCGCTCTATACGCCGCGCGAACTCAAGCACCAGCTGAATGACAGCGGTGCCAGCGCCATCGTTATTGTCTCCAACTTTGCCCATACGCTGGAAAAGGTAGTGGCGGAGACCGCTGTGCGCCACGTGATTCTGACCCGAATGGGCGATCAGCTGGCACCGGTCAAGGCGACGCTGGTTAATTTCGTGGTCAAATACGTCAAGCGACTGGTACCGAAATACCATTTGCCCGGCGCAATCTCGTTTCGTCAGGTAATGGAGCAGGGTGCCACGCTCACGTATCAGCGTCCGACGGTCAGCAATGACGATCTCGCTTTCCTGCAATATACCGGCGGCACTACCGGCATCGCCAAAGGCGCGATGCTGACTCATCGCAATATGCAGGCCAATCTGGAACAGACCAAAGCTACCTACGGTAAAGTTCTGCGCGACGGCAAAGAGTGTGTGGTCACGGCGCTGCCGCTCTATCACATCTTTGCCTTAACGGTGAATGGCCTGCTGTTCCTGGAGCTGGGCGGTCAGAATCTGTTGATTACCAATCCGCGCGACATCCCTGGCTTTGTTAAAGAGCTGTCGAAGTTTCCGTTTACCGCCATCACCGGCGTCAACACGCTGTTCAACGCGCTGCTGAATGATGAACAGTTCAATAAGCTCGACTTCAGTACGCTGCGGCTGTCAGCCGGGGGCGGGATGGCGGTGCAGAAAGCGGTGGCGGAACGCTGGGAAAAACTGACCGGTCACTATCTGCTGGAAGGCTACGGGCTGACGGAATGCTCGCCGCTGGTGTCGGTCAATCCTTACGATATCAGTTGCCACACCGGCAGCATTGGCTTACCGGTTCCCTCAACCGATGTGTTGATTCTGGATGATAACGGCAATGAGGTTTCACCAGGCGAACCGGGTGAACTGTGTATCAGCGGCCCACAGGTGATGCTCGGCTACTGGCAGCGCCCGGATGCCACGGAGGAAGTGCTGAAAAATGGCTGGCTCCATAGCGGCGATATTGTTACCGTTGATCAGGAAGGCTTTATTCGCATCGTCGATCGTAAGAAGGATATGATTCTGGTATCCGGCTTCAATGTTTATCCCAACGAGATCGAAGATGTGCTGATGCAACATCCGAAAGTACGTGAAGCGGCCGCGATCGGCGTGCCCAGCGATCTTTCCGGCGAGGCGGTGAAAGTCTGCGTGGTGAAAAAAGATGCCTCACTGACTAAAGAAGAGTTGCTCGACCACTGTCGCCGTCAGCTGACCGGATACAAAGTGCCGAAAATTATTGAGTTTCGTGATGAGCTGCCAAAAACCAACGTCGGCAAGATTCTGCGACGCGAATTGCGCGACGAAGTAAAAGCCAGCGCAAGCTAAGCCCTGGCAAGGATTCAGGTTAGACGCCGGCATGTCCGGCGTTTTTATTGTTTTTAACATGGAGCACCGCACGTTGTTGGCTGCGGTGAAAAACTAGACGTGAATTATTCTCTGATTGACCAGGATGAACAACTAGCTGAAGTCTGCCAGAAAGCGCGCCAGCATACGGCAGTGGCACTGGATACTGAATTCGTCCGCACCCGGACCTACTACCCGCAGCTCGGTTTGATCCAGCTGTTCGACGATCACCAGTTAGTGCTGATCGATCCCCTTGCGATCCGTGACTGGTCACCGTTTATCGCGTTGCTGACCGACACCGCAGTGACCAAATTCCTGCACGCCGGCGGCGAAGATCTGGAAGTCTTCCTGCACCGCTTTGGCGTCCTGCCACAGCCGATGATCGATACTCAGATTCTGGCGGCGTTCTCCGGCCAGCCGCTGTCGTGGGGCTTTGCCTCAATGGTGGCGCATTTTACCCAGGTCGAACTGGATAAGAGCGAGTCGCGTACCGACTGGTTAGCGCGTCCGCTGACCGAGCGTCAATGTCAGTATGCCGCGGCGGATGTGCACTATCTGCTGCCGATTGCCCATCAGCTGATGGTGCAGACCGAGGCGGCAGGCAACATGGCGGCTGCACTGAGTGAGTGTGACAATTTGTGCCAGCGTCGCCTCGACAGCTTAGCGCCTGAAGAAGCGTGGCGTGATATCACCAACGCCTGGCAACTGCGTCCGCGTCAGCTGGCAGCCCTGCAACGACTGGCCGCATGGCGTCTGAAGCTGGCGCGTGAAAAGGATATGGCGGTTAACTTTGTGGTGCGCGAAGAGCATCTGTGGAAAGTGGCGCGCTTCATGCCAGGTTCGCTGGGCGAACTGGACCATCTCGGCCTGTCCGGTCATGAGATCCGTTTCCACGGTAAAACGCTGGTGGCGCTGGTGGCAGAAGCCCAGGCGCTGGATGAGAGTGAACTGCCTGCGGCGCTCGGCAATCTGATCGACCATCCGCATTACAAGCAGGTGTTCAAGGCGATGAAAGCGCTGGTGCAGCAGGTGAGTGAGCAGAGCGGATTCAGTCAGGAATTACTGGCGTCACGGCGTCAGATCAACCAGGTTCTGAGCCAGCACTGGGGATTGAAGCCACAGGGACGTCAGCCGGAGTTACTGACCGGATGGCGCGGCGAATTGCTTAAACCCGGCATAGAGAAGATTCTGGCCGAGGTGTGACCGATAAAATTTCCCCTGCAACAGCGCAGGGGAAATTCAGGAAACGGTCAGCGTCATTTAGTCACTTCTTCCGTTTCCGGTAGCGTAACGTTCAGCTCCAGAATGGAGATATCGTCACCTTTCTGATCGAGCTGAACCGTGACCATTTCCGGATCGATTTTCACATATTTGCAAATCACTTCCAGAATGTCGCGCTTAAGTTGCGGAAGATAGTGGGGCTCACTGTCGCCCCTTCTGCGTTCTGCCACGATAATCTGCAGCCTTTCCTTGGCTATATTGGCAGTGTTCTTCTTCCGGGATAAAAAGAAATCAAGTAATGCCATGGTTTATCCCCCGAACAGGCGTTTCAGGAAACCCTTCTTCTCTTCTTCAATAAAGCGGAAGGGGCGAACTTCACCGAGCAACCGTTCAACGGTATCGGCATAGGCTTTGCCAGCATCTGATTCACCATCAAGGATCACCGGCTCGCCCTGGTTAGAGGCACGTAACACCGATTGATCTTCCGGGATCACGCCGACCAGAGGAATGCGTAAAATTTCCAGCACATCTTCCATGCTCAGCATATCGCCACGATTAACACGGCCCGGGTTGTATCGGGTCAGCAGCAGATGCTCCTTAACCGGCTCCTGGCTGTTTTCAGCGCGACGGGATTTTGACGAGATGATGCCGAGAATACGGTCTGAGTCACGTACCGATGAGACTTCCGGGTTAGTGGTGATGATCGCTTCATCAGCGAAGTAAAGCGCCATCAGTGCACCGGTTTCAATCCCTGCTGGCGAGTCGCAGACGATGAAATCGAACTCCATCGCCGCTAAATCGTTCAGTACTTTTTCGACGCCTTCACGGGTCAGTGCATCTTTGTCGCGGGTCTGTGACGCAGGCAGAATATAGAGCTGCTCGGTACGTTTATCGCGAATCAACGCCTGATTCAGCGACGCATCGCCCTGAATCACGTTGACGAAGTCGTAGACCACGCGTCGTTCACAACCCATGATCAAATCGAGGTTACGCAGGCCGATATCGAAATCGATAACGACCGTTTTTTTGCCTTTCTGCGCTAAACCGGTGGCGATGGCCGCGCTTGACGTGGTCTTACCAACGCCCCCTTTACCGGATGTAACTACAATAATGCGTGCCATAAATGTTGATTTCCTTAACAAAAGAAAAGGGGCCTAATTAAGTGTCTGGATGGTGAGCGCGCCATCCTGCAGGCAAAGGCGCGCCGCTTTACCAAAATACGCTTCGGGGATCTGATCCATGATCCAGTATTCGCCCGCTATCGAGACCAGCTCTGCTGCCAGATTGGTACAGAAAATCTGACAGTTGCGGTCTCCGCTGGCACCGGCGAGCGCGCGACCGCGCATCATGCCGTAAATATGAATGTTGCCGTCGGCAACCAGTTCGGCGCCGGCACTGACGCTGCTGGTGATGATTAAATCAGCGTCACGGGCATAAATTTGCTGACCCGAACGCACCGGGGTATTCACGATGCGGGTTTTTGCTGCCATCACCGGCTCAGCGGCGACCGGCTGAGGTTCCGGCACGGCGGCCGGGACGTCACTGCGCGTTTTCGCCTCTTTACCTTCCGCCAGAACCGGCAAGCCAGCGCGGGCGATCATGCGTTTCAGCGCGTCATCTTTGCAGCCGCTGACGCCGACAATCCGCAAACCGGTGGCGATAATCGCCTGCTGTAGCTGCTTCCAGTTAATATCGGCACTTAAAGCCGCAACGTTCAGCACCACCGGGGCGTTTTTCAGAAAATCCGGAGCCTGGTCAATCTTGTCCTGAAGTGCCTTACGAATCACCGCGGGATCGTGGTGATGCAGATGGACGACAGATAGGGTGAAACTGCTACCTTTGAATTCGATTGGCGTTTGCGACATCTGTCCCGACTCAGTCCTGTTTTCACTACCGCTGGCTAAGCGATGATAAAATCATCATTAAAGCGCCAACGGTGAATATTCGAAGTTCTGCAAGCATGTTATAGTTACAGCTATATTCAGACAAGCCTCAACGCTGGTTAATTCGAGTAAAAAATATGTTTTGTGTGATCTACAGAAGCCCGTTGCGCGACCAGACTTATCTCTATGTTGAAAAAAAAGACGATTTCTCTCGCGTTCCGCCAGAGTTGCTGAAAGGGTTTGGCAAGCCGCAACTGGCGATGGTGCTAAAGCTGGCGGGCCGTGACAGGCTGGCTAATGCGGATATCAATAAAGTAAAGCAGGGATTGAGTGAGCAGGGCTATTATTTACAACTCCCGCCGCCGATAGAAAGTCTGCTTACCGTTCATCTGCAGACAGATAAAAAAGTTTAATTCAGATTCATCTGTAAATATTAATCCTGTCGCTCTGATGCCGTCAGGATTAATATTTTTCTGGCCCCGCTAAAATTAACTGTACTGCTTATCTATCCAGTCATTTTTAAATCGCCTGCCTGATATTTAACGTCATTTGTACGTTTATTCATCACTTCAGCGTGCTGATTCACGCTTTTTGACAAATTCTCCACCCCGGACCGGTAAAAGCGTCTTATTATCAGGCGATGAGGTTGGCATTTCGATCAACACAGCCGCAAACATCGACCCGCCAGCCACGCTGGCATCACACCTAACCTACGCAGGGGATAAGCATGTATCAGCATCGTAACTGGCAAGGCGCTCTGTTGGATTTTCCGGTCAGCAAAGTGGTTTGCGTTGGCAGCAACTATGCGAAACACATTAAGGAGATGGGCAGCGCCACACCCACCGAACCGGTCATTTTTATCAAGCCGGAAACTTCACTGTGTGATTTGCGTCAGCCGCTGTCGATTCCGGATGCGTTTGGCGAAGTTCATCACGAGGTTGAGCTGGCGGTCCTGATTGGCGCAACCCTTAAGCAGGCGACAGAAGCGCATGTGGCGCAGGCGATTGCCGGCTACGGCGTGGCGCTTGATTTAACGCTGCGTGACCTGCAGGCAGGGCTGAAGAAAACGGGCCAGCCGTGGGAAAAATCGAAAGGTTTCGATAATTCCTGTCCGATTTCCGGTTTTATCCCGGCCGCTGAATTCAGTGATGACCCGCAGAATACCGAACTTAAGCTGCGGGTGAATGGTGAGGTGCGTCAGCACGGTTCCACCGCGGATATGATCCATAAAATCCTGCCGCTGATTGCCCACATGAGCCAGTATTTCACCCTGCGCGCCGGTGATGTGATCCTGACCGGAACCCCGGAAGGGGTCGGCCCGATGCGCTCTGGCGACACGCTGGAAGTGTCACTGGCCGGACACGGCATCAGCACGCGCGTACTGTAAAACTTGCATCGCCGCACCAGAGGCTTTATAAGGTGCGGTTTACGCTAAACCCGGACAATCATCATGACTGACACCCCTTTCTGGCAACACAAACGCCTGGCACAAATGAGCGATGAGGAATGGGAATCCTTGTGTGATGGTTGTGGGCAGTGTTGTCTGAATAAGCTGCAGGATGCCGACACCGATGAAATCTACTTCACCAACGTCGCCTGTAATCAGCTGAATATCAAAACCTGCCAGTGCCGCAATTATGAACGTCGCTTCGAACTTGAAGAGGATTGCATCAAGCTGACGCGCGAGAACCTCACCACCTTCGACTGGCTGCCGCGCACCTGCGCCTATCGCCTGTTGGGTGAGGGCAAGCCGCTGCCAGCCTGGCATCCGCTGCGTGCTGGCTCAAAAAAAGAGATGCACGCCCAGCGGATTTCAGTACGTTACATTGCGGTGCGGGAGAGTGAAGTGCGCGACTGGGAAGATCACATTATCGATCGACCTGACCGCAACGGCTAACTGCCGGGATCATCATTAAAAAAGGCTGCCAGTGGCAGCCTTTTTGCTATCTGCGACTAACCAGTTTGTTATCAGCGACTAAACAGATCGCGGCGTTTCGCTTTAAACGGCTGGGCAATCAGTACCAGCAGCGCGACCAGCAGGTAAGCGGCGAACACCACGATCATCCACTGCGGCATGCTGAAGGTCAGGAAGGTCCAGCTGCGCTCTGCACAATCGCCGCTGGCGAGAAACACCGACGGCAGCCATTTATCCAGCGGTAAGCCACTGGGGAAACGTGCCGCAAAGTCACAGGTGGTAAAAGGATTGGGATGCAGCTGAATCATGGTGTGTTCATAGGAGAGGCGCAAACCTTGCCAGGCGCTATATAACCACAACGCCAGCGCCACCAGCCGTAACGGCGTTTTTGGCGCAATGGCACCGATCAGACCCGCACCCATTACGCCGAATAAGGCATTGCGTTCATAGATACACATTACGCAGGGCTTGAGACCCATAACATGCTGGAACCATAACGCCGTAAGTTCCAGCGCCAGCGCTGTCAGGGCCAGTAATAACCAGGCTCCGCGACCACGAGAACATTGATTCAGATATCGTAACATATTGCATTCCCTGTAAACGTTAATGCCTCGCAGTGTAAACCAAAAGCGCCGCCAAACCAGCCTGGCGCAGGGAAAAATCATGTTCAAATATGACCTGAACCTGATCCAGACCGGCTAAAAGGTTTACAGGTGCGGCGGTAAAAGCCATCCCAGACTGAGCAGGCTGTCGGTATACGGCACCAGCAGAAAGTGGATTGCCAGATAGCCGATCAGCGACAGTACCACGGTAAACGGCAGTGCCATCCAAACCATCCGTCCGTATGAGAGACGAATCAGTGGTGCCAGGGCCGAGGTCAGCAGGAACAGGAACGCCGCCTGGCCATTCGGTGTGGCGACTGACGGCAGATTGGTACCGGTGTTGATCGCCACCGCCAGCAACTCAAACTGCCGGGCGTCAATCGCGCCACGATCAAAAGCATGACGCGCCTCATTGATATAAACCGATCCGACGAAGACGTTATCTGAAATGGACGAGAGCAGGCCGTTGAAGACGTAGAACCACTTAAGCTGGGCGTCGGGCTCCGTGCTGAGCACAAAGGTGACCAGCGGTGCAAACAGTTGCTGCTCAATGATCACCGCCACGATAGCAAAAAACACCGTCAGCAATGCGGTAAACGGCAGCGCTTCGGTGAACGCCTGACCAATCGCATGCTCATCGGTGATGCCGCACAGCGCCGTCGCCATAATAATCACCGATAGCCCAATCAGACCGACCTCTGCCAGATGAAACGCCAGCGCGACAATTAACCAGATGCCAATCGCCGCCTGAATCCACAGTTTCAGCTTCTCCTGGCGGGTACGCTGTGCAGCGTTCTGCTGTTCACTCTCTTCCAGCAGTTGACGCACGCTGGCGGGCAGGGTGGCACCATAGCCAAACCAGCGGAATTTTTCGACCAGCACGCTGGTGACGATGCCGAAGATCAGTACCGGGACCGTTACCGGCGCCATCCGCAGAAAGAACTGGACGAAGTCCCAGCTGGCGGCATGGGCAATAATCAGGTTTTGCGGTTCTCCCACCATGGTCATCACGCCACCCAGTGCGGTACCGACGCCCGCCTGCATCATCAGGCTGCGCAGAAAGGCCCGGAACTGTTCCAGCGTCTCACGCTGCGCCAGCGGATGATGCTGATATTGCGGATCCGAGGCGATACGGTGATAGATCTCATAAAAGCTGACGGCCACGCTGATCACCACGGCCAGTACCGTCAGTGCGTCAAGGAAGGCGGAAAGAAAGGCGGCGGCCAGACAGAACGTCACGCCGAGCAGCACTTTTGAGCGGATGGACAGCAGCAGGTGGGTAAAGACAAACAGCAGCAGCTGCTTCATAAAGAAGATGCCCGCCACCATAAAGATCAGCAGCAACAGCACTTCCAGATTATTTGCCAGCTCGGTTTTGACCTGATCGGCGCTGGCCATGCCGATAATTATCGCCTCAACCGCCAGCAGGCCGCCTGGCAACAGCGGATGGCATTTAAGCGCCATGCCGAGGGTAAAAATAAATTCCGCTACCAGCAACCAGCCGGCGGCAAACGGGCTGACAAACGCATAAATCAACGGATTCACGATCAGGAAAACCAGCATTAATGCTTTATACCAGTCGGGCGACTGGCCGAGAAAATTCCGTTTTAACGCCTGCCCATATGTCATATCCATCGGAATAAGTATCCTGTTGTTGTGTATGGATTTCTGCCGCAAAGAATAATCCTTAGCGGGGCCTGGCGCAAATTAGCACGGTTCCACCGTGAGTCAGCCCTGAAAATTGGCTCTGCGTCCGGTTTAAATAGTTGCGCAGGCTATATCCGCTATAGGGCGTCTGGTATGATGAGTGCCCATCACAATTAAGAAAGCAACGAGAACACACTGCTATGGTAATTAAGGCTCAGAGCCCAGCGGGATTTGCTGAAGAGTATATTATTGAAAGCATCTGGAACAGCCGCTTTCCGCCAGGGTCGATTCTTCCTGCTGAACGTGAGCTTTCTGAATTGATTGGGGTAACACGTACCACCCTGCGTGAAGTGCTACAGCGCCTGGCGCGTGATGGCTGGCTGACCATTCAGCACGGTAAACCGACCCGGGTCAATGACTTCTGGGAAACCTCCGGACTGAATATTCTGGAAACCCTGGCGCGTCTCGATCACGACAGCGTGCCGGTGTTGATCGATAACCTGCTGTCGGTTCGCACCAATATATCGTCAATTTTTATCAGTCGTGCCCTGCGTCATCATCCGGAAAAAGCGCGTGAAGTGCTGGAAACCGTCGCCAGTGCCGACGACCAGGCGGATGCCTATACCGAACTCGACTACCGGATATTCCGCGGTCTGGCGTTTGCCTCCGGCAACCCCATCTACGGCTTGATCCTGAATGGGCTGAAAGGGCTCTATACCCGGGTAGGACGTCACTACTTCTCCAACCCGGAAGCGCGTCAGGTGGCGCGTGATTTCTACCTCTCGCTGCTGGCGCTGTGCGATAAAGAACCGAGCCAGGATGAGATCGTGGATGCGGTGCGCAACTACGGCCGTCGCAGCGGTGAAATCTGGCACAGCATGCAAAAAAGCATGCCGGATGACCTCGGCAGTAAACGCTAAAAAAAACCGGACATCACGTCCGGTTTTTTATTCTCAGGTTACAGTGGTGAACCGCGTGGGGGATTGCGATCCAGCAGCTCAACGCTGCCATCTTCATTCTGTTGTTCAAGAATCACATCAAATCCCCACAGACGATGGACATGCTTCAGCACTTCGCGCCGGCTTTTATCCAGCGGGGTGCGACTCTGCGGCACATAGCGCAACGTCAGCGATCGATCGCCACGTAAGTCCACGTTATAAACCTGAATGTTAGGCTCCAGATTGCTCAGGTTGTACTGGGCCGACAGCTGCTGGCGAATCGCCCGGTAGCCCGCTTCATCGTGGATAGCCGCAATCTCAAGGTAATTATTGCGGTCATCATCCAGCACGGTAAACAGCCGGAAGTCACGCATCACTTTCGGCGACAGGAACTGGCTGATGAAGCTCTCATCCTTGAATTCACGCATCGCGAAGTGCAGGGTTTCCAGCCAGTCCGAACCGGCGATATCCGGGAACCAGTAGCGATCCTCTTCGGTCGGTGACTGACAGATACGTTTGATGTCCTGGAACATCGCAAACCCTAAGGCGTAAGGGTTGATGCCGTTGTACCACTGGCTATTGTACGGCGGCTGAAACACCACGTTAGTGTGGCTGTGCAGGAACTCCATCATGAAGCGTTCCGACACTTTGCCTTCGTCATACAGATGGTTAAGGATGGTGTAGTGCCAGAAGGTGGCCCAGCCTTCGTTCATCACCTGCGTCTGCTTTTGCGGATAGAAATACTGGCTCACCTTACGCACGATGCGCAGGATTTCACGCTGCCACGGCTCCAGCAACGGCGCGTTCTTTTCCATAAAGTAGAGCAGGTTCTCCTGCGGTTCAGACGGATAACGCGCTGCTTCAACCTGCACCGTCTCTTTTTCACGCCGTGGCAGAGTGCGCCACAGAGTATTTACCTGGCTTTGCAGATACTCTTCGCGGCTCTTCTGTCGCGCTTTCTCCTCCTGCAGCGAGATCTTCTGCGGCCGTTTATAACGGTCAACGCCGTAGTTCATCAGCGCGTGACAGGAGTCGAGCAGTCGTTCGACTTCCTCAACGCCGTAGCGCTCCTCGCAATCACTGATGTAATTTTTGGCAAATAGCAGGTAATCAACTATCGAACCAGCGTCGGTCCAGCTGCGGAACAGGTAGTTATTTTTGAAGAAAGAGTTATGACCGTAACAGGCGTGCGCCATCACCAGCGCCTGCATGGTCATGGTGTTCTCTTCCATCAGATAAGCGATGCAGGGATTGGAGTTGATTACAATCTCGTAGGCCAGACCCTGCTGACCATGCTTGTAGCGCTGTTCGGTTTCAATGAACTTCTTACCGAATGACCAGTGTGAATAATTGATCGGCATACCGACGCTGGAATAAGCGTCCATCATCTGCTCAGAGGTGATCACTTCGATTTGGTGCGGATAGGTATCGAGCCGGTAGAGTTTCGCCACGCGGTCGATCTCGGCTAAGTAGACATCGAGGAGTTCAAATGTCCAGTCTGGTCCGTCATTGAGTCGTTTGCTGTCCTTGATGGGATCGTCAAAGATTGTCGTCATAGCGCACCTCTTTTTTTGCAAACTGGCTGACCCGAAAGGCAACCCGTTCCGGTTATTTAAGGCTTCATCCTGAGAAAGGGAACCCGAAAAAAACTGAGCGAACACAACAATGATAGCCCACTGTCGCTTATCCGAAATGCGAACTCAAATGAATTCTTTGGCAGAAAATCATTCAGAGTGGATTGATGTGGAATTTAATAGCCTTTAACTCGACCATAAATTTAAAATCTGGAATATAATCCTGTTTATAAGCGGTTTGTATGGGGTTGAATGATTCTCCTGCCAAAAGCAGATTTAACTGGCTTCGTTGTCATTTATTTCTGAATTGGCCCGATAAGGCGGATAAATCTCTGTATTTTGCACGGCGATATGATTTTAGTTACCTGTTAAGTAAAAAAGATGTGAAATAGTTGCTGAAATTTCGGGGTGATATCTGCTGAGCGAATCCGCTGAATGTCGCCTGATGAACAGTGAATTATGCTTTTACATGCCGGGTGGGGGACATATGCACGTTGTGATTCTGGGAAGTGGTGTGGTGGGTGTAGCCAGCGCATGGTATCTGGCGCGGGCCGGACATCAGGTGACGGTGATTGATCGTCAGCCTGCCGCGGCGCTGGAGACCAGCGCGGGCAATGCCGGGCAGATTTCGCCAGGCTATGCGGCGCCCTGGGCGGCGCCGGGCGTGCCGTTGAAAGCGGTTAAATGGATGTTTCAGCGGCATGCACCGCTGGCGGTGCGGCTGGATGGCAGCAGCTTCCAGCTGGAATGGATGTGGCAGATGTTACGTAACTGCGATATCAACCACTATCAGCAGAATAAAAGCCGGATGGTACGGATTGCGGAATACAGCCGCGATTGCCTGAAAGCGCTGCGCGCCGAAACCGGTATCGCCTATGAAGGCCGGCAGGGCGGCACCCTGCAACTGTTCCGCACCCAACAGCAGTACGACAGCGCCAGCAAAGATATCGCGGTGCTACGCGAAGCGGGCGTGCCCTACGAATTGCTGGAAGCGCATCAGCTGGCGCGGGTTGAACCGGCGCTGGCGGCCACCCAGCATAAACTGACCGGCGGTTTACGCCTGCCGAATGATGAAACTGGCGACTGCCAGCTGTTTACCCAGCGGCTGGCAAAGATGGCAGAACAGGCCGGCGTGGTGTTCCGCTTCAATACCCCCATCGATCACCTGCTGCGCGACGGTAACCGCATCTACGGCGTGAAGTGCGGCGAGGAGATCATCAAAGCGGATCAGTATGTGGTAGCGCTGGGTTCCTACTCCACCGCGCTGCTGCGCAACGTGGTCGACATCCCGGTCTATCCGCTGAAAGGCTATTCGCTCACCATCCCGATTAAAAATCCGGATGCCGCCCCGGTCTCCACCATTCTCGACGAAACCTACAAAGTCGCGGTAACCCGCTTTGACGATCGTATCCGGGTTGGCGGCATGGCGGAAATCGTTGGTTTTAACACCAGACTGACCGAAGCACGGCGGGAAACGCTGGAGATGGTGGTCAGTGATCTCTATCCTGAAGGCGGTCATCTGGCGCAGGCCAGCTTCTGGACCGGATTGCGTCCCATGACGCCTGACGGTACGCCAATTGTCGGTGCGACCCCGGTGGCTAACCTCTGGCTCAACACCGGTCACGGGACACTGGGCTGGACGATGGCCTGCGGTTCAGGTCAGCTGCTGGCCGATCTGATTTCCGGCAAAAAACCGTCGATCGCCGCGGATGACTTATCGGTGTTTCGCTATTTACCCAGTTTCGTGGCGAGTGCTTCGCCACTGCGTAACGCCAACGCTACTCGTTAAGCTCTCAGGGAGAGGAAGGATGTCACGTCCGATTGTCGCTACCATTAATCAGCAGGCATTGCGGCATAACCTGGCGGTGGTTCGCCAGGCCGCGCCTGCGTCCCGCGTCTGGTCGGTGGTTAAGGCTAACGCTTACGGTCATGGTCTTGCCCGCGTCTGGGAAAGTCTGGCCACCACCGACGGTTTTGCCCTGCTTAATCTGGAAGAGGCGATTCTGCTGCGCGAGCAGGGCTGGAAAAAACCGATCCTGCTGCTGGAGGGATTTTTTCAGCCAGAGGATCTGCAGCTGATCGATCGCTATCGCCTGACCACCAGCGTGCACAGTAACTGGCAGATTAAAGCGCTGGCTAACGCGACGCTGTCGGCACCGGTTGATATCTATCTTAAGGTCAACAGCGGGATGAACCGGCTCGGTTTCCGGCCCGAACAGGTGAATGCAGCGTGGCAGAAACTGCGCGCACTTAACAACGTCGCTGAAATGACGCTGATGGCCCATTTCGCGGATGCGGAGAATCCCGACGGCATTATCGTTCCGCTGCAGCGGATTGAACAAGCGGCCGAGGGGCTGAACTGCCCGCGATCGCTGTCCAACTCTGCCTGTACCCTGTGGCACCCTGAAGCGCATTATGACTGGGTGCGGCCCGGCATTATTTTGTATGGCGCGTCACCGAGCGGCGACTGGCAGGATATTGCCAGCAGCGGTCTGGAACCGGTGATGACGCTGAGCAGTGAGATTATCGGCATTCAGCAGCTGCAGGCGGGTGATGGTGTTGGCTATGGCTACCGTTATCATGCCACCCAGGCGCAGCGGATTGGCGTAGTGGCCTGTGGCTATGCGGATGGCTATCCGCGCCATGCGCCTACCGGAACGCCGGTCAGCGTTGATGGGATCATGACTCAGGTGGTGGGTGCGGTATCAATGGACATGATCACCGTCGATCTGACCCCCTGTCCGCAGGCCGGAATCGGCTCGCGGGTTGAATTGTGGGGCGAACAGGTGAAAATCGATCAGGTGGCAAAAGCGGCCGGAACGGTAGGGTACGAACTGATGTGCGCACTGGCTCCCCGCGTTCCGGTTCAGCTAAGTTAAATTCAGGTCAGCGCGGTCACCCGGCCGCGCATCTTCCTGCTGCAGCGCCAGGCGATCAACGCCAGTATGGCACCCAGCAACATCATCAGGCTCAGTGACAGCTTCTCAGCCATCGGCAGCGCCACGATAATCAGGCTGCCTGCCGCACCGCCCGCCATCTGGATAAATCCCTGTAAGGCGGATGCCACCCCAGCCTGTTGCTGATACGGCTCCAGTGCATAGCTGGTGGCCGGACCGACGGTAAACGCCAGTCCCGCGACTGATACCGCCACCGGGAACATATACAGCGCCCAGTGAGTCTGCATCGATGCCGGGAACAGCATCATTCCTGCCAGCAACAGCAGCGCGCCCAGCAGCATAGTGACAAACCCCATTGCCAGACAGAAAGGCCGTCCCGCTTTGCGGATGGTTTTATTGACGAACACACTGACGAACATGATCCAGAAGCCGTTAGCGCCAAAGGCAAAGGAGAACTGAATCGGCGATAAGCCACCCTCGGTCATCAAAACCTGCGGAGCCAGCGAGACATAGGTCAGCACCATGCCCAGAGCGCCTGCATTGGCAAAGGCAAAGGCGAGGAAGCGTGGCTGACGCAGAATGGCGGCATACTGCGCAATCGGCAGGCCTTTGACCCGCAGAGTATCGGCCGGACGCGTTTCCGGCAGCCAGATAATCACCAGCAGCATGATCAGCGCGCCGTAGCCGCACAGGAACCAGAAGGGCGCGCGCCAGTCAAAGGCGCTGGCCAGCAGGCCACCCAGCAGCGGTGCCAGGGCTGGGACGATGTTTAACGCGCCATTCAGAAAGCCGTAGGCGCGTGCCGCATCATCACCGCTCAGACGGTCACGTACGCCGCTGAAGGCAACCACCGCACTACAACAGACGCCACAGCCCTGCACCAGACGGGCAATCAGGAACAGCGGAAACGAGGTGGCCGTGGCGGCGATGACGCTGCCTGCGATGTAAAGCGCCAGCCCCAGCAGGGCGATCGGCTTGCGACCGTAGTTATCCACCAGCGGACCGGTCACCAGTTGTCCCAGTCCCATCACCAGCAGAAACAGGGGAATGGTGGTCTGCACCAGATTGACCGGGGTATTCAGCCCTTCCGCAATCTGCGGCAGTGTGGGCAAATAGAGATCGATGCCTAAAGGTGCCAGCAGCACCAGGCTCAATAACAGTAGAGTAAATTTTTGCATAACGACCAGAGGGTAAACGTTCTGTTAAAAAACGAGCCGCAGAGGGTAATGATTCAGGGCGAAAAAAGATAGAGGGGAACGTGCGGAAGTTGCGATGCCTGCTGTAAACAGGCATCGCATAACAGGTTTAGTAAGCACCGTCACGGCGCAGTACCACCCCGGCGGTTTTGAACAGAATGGCGATATCGGTCCACAGCGCCCAGTTTTTGACATACCAGGAGTCAAAGTAGACGCGGGTATCATAATCAATGTCATTACGTCCGCTGACCTGCCACAAGCCGGTCATTCCGGGCTTCGCCATCAGATAGTAATCGACATCGCCAGCATAACGTTCCAGCTCCGCTTCAATCACCGGACGCGGCCCGACCAGACTCATCTCACCACGGATCACGTTCCACAGCTGCGGCAGCTCATCCAGACTGGTTTTACGCAGGAAGCCACCGATCTTTGTAATGCGCGGATCGTTCTTCAGTTTAAAGTCCTTATCCCACTCAATGCGCGCCGCTTCGCTGGTGGCCAGCAGATTCTCCAGCACTTCCTTCGAGTTGGTGACCATTGAACGGAACTTAAGGCATTTAAACTTCTTACCATCCTGGCCGACGCGCTCATGGCCGTAAATCGCGTTGCCGCCGTCGCGTTTCACCATGTAGCAGAGCAGGGCGAAAATCGGACCGAGAAACAGCAGCAGCATCGAAGCGACAATCAGGTCAAAGGCGCGCTTCAGGAACCGCGACGAGTATTTGGCCAGGTTGTTGCTGACCCGCAGGATCATCACTTCATGGCTGAAGATAAACGACATGTCGGTACCGTAGAGTGGCACACCGCGCAGGGTCGGGATCACTGAGACAGAGCGACAGTTCATCTTCGACAGGAACTTCAGCCAGCGGTCGCGCATCGGTTGCTGCTCATATTCCATCGCCACAATAAACTGCACGTTGTCGCGGTCGATAGTTTGCCAGTTGATATCTTTCCAGGTGATCACCGGCACGCCATTAACCGTTTGCTGCGCCGGTACGTCATCTACCGAGATAAATGCCTGCACGTTATAGCCGAGGATCTCCTCGCTCTGCAGCGCGGCGTAGGCTTCGGTGGCGTTACGGCCGGAACCAATAATAATGGTCTCTTTCTGCCACTGACCGGCTTTATTAATGGCGCGCTTAACCAACGCGCGCATTAACGGCAGCAGCAGCAGTGCGTACGTCCAGCTGAACACCCACACCATGCGGGAAAAATCCCACTTAGAGAAAGCAATCAGGGCGAGATCGAGCAGGGAGAAAACGAAAAGCGTCTTAACGATTTCTTTCAGCTCGAACCAAAAGGGTTTGCGATAGGTGTAGTGACGCAGGCGTACCCAGAACCAGCCGGTACACATGACGGACATAATAAACTGCGCGACAAAACGGTATTCAATTTGTTGCGGGGGAATAAAAGTATCCAGCTCTCCCCAAATACCCTGAATAGTGGCGGCCGATAAAAACAACGCCAGATTAAGTGCAATCAAATCAGAAAAACTCAGGGCGAACTTTACGATGATATTTTTACGCGTTCCGCTCCACGAGCGGCTCGGGTTATTCATTATCAATGTACTTGCCATAAAACCTGCTCTCTTTCTTAAGTAAAAGATGGCCTGACCAGAATCAAGTACGCGTTCAGGAGTGGGCTACTGAAAAAATTAAAAAATAATTTTCAGTCTGTTGCAGTCAGTACAGCCAAACGAAGCTGCGAAAAGAGTGACTGACAAAGCGTGATGTCACTCACGAAATATTGCAGCGTTGAGAAAGAGTATGCAGGAGTTATTTGACAGAGTTAATACGGAAAAAATCTGAAAACATCAAAATTGATTAAAGTTTTAAAAGGGTAACTGATTGTTCTGGCAGGATAAAATAAGAGAAGGGGCGGTTATAACCAAACTGTTTAAGACTATTTTTAGGAATTACCGCCAGATTGTCCGACTGGCGGTAAGGCAGGTAACTCAGGCTGGCTTCTTTAAAATCCAGCGGTCCTGCTGTTTATCGTAATGCCCGATTTGCAGATTAACCGGTTCGCCGTCGATCCAGGCCGGAACGCTGGTATCACGATCCCAGCCATCCAGTTGCGTAATTAAGCCGGGATTAGTGTCACAGGGGATACTGACGGTGTCGGGGTTCTCACTGTCAAGATCGGCATCCACAATCTCATAACGTCCAATTTTAACCACGTGTCCCATTCATTTCTCCCGTTTATGCTGGCTTGAACTATTAGCTTAGTGCATCAGCAGAAATTAACGTGGCTGAATGATTAGGATTATTCCTTCTCTTCAGCCGGACGCACACCAATCTTCACGATCCGGTTATCTTCTTTCTCGGCGACGGTCCAGGTCAGCTGATTCCATTCCACCTGGTCGCCCACCACCGGCGCGCCACCCAGCATGCTGAGCATCAGTTGTCCCAGCGATTGCTGGTCATTGGTCGCCTCGTCCAGTTCGAGGCCGTAGATTTGCGCCACATCCCGCAGACGGGCTTCTGCATCGAGGATGAAGTCACCAAAGAAGCGCTGATCGAGAGAGACCGGCGGCGACTGACTGAACATCTTGCCGAGCGCCGGCAGATCGCGTTCGCGGCCAATCACGCAGATTACATCGTTCTCTTTCAGGCGCGTCCCGCCGTTGGGGTGCATCAGCACATTGTCGCGGAACAGCGCCGCAATCCGGGTCTCACGCGGCATCTGCAAATCACGCAGCGCGGCACCGACACACCATTTATCGGCGCTGAGCTGATAAACAAACTGCTCCCACGGATTCTCCGGGTGAATATCCAGACCCACCCGGCTGATCGGCGAGGCGGTCGGCGGCACCACCACTTTGGCTTTTTTGGCGGCAAAGCCCAGCGAGGTGCCCTGCAGCATCAGCGACACCAGCACCACGAAGAAGGCAATATTGAAATAGAGCGAGGCGTTTTCCAATCCCGCCATCATCGGGAAGACCGCCAGGATAATCGGCACCGCACCGCGTAAGCCCACCCAGCTGATAAAGAAACGTTCGCGGGTAGTGAAACTGCGGAACGGCAGCAGGCCAATAAACACCGACAACGGACGTGCCACCAGAATCAGCCACAGCGACAGGATCATCGCCGGCACGGCGATATGCCACAGGTCAGACGGGGTAACCAGCAGACCAAGCACGATGAACATCCCGATCTGACTCAGCCAGGCCATGCCGTCGAAGGTCTGCAAAATACCGTGACGGTTACGGATTGGGCTGTTGCCCAGCAGAAAGCCGCACAGGTAGACCGCGAGGATGCCGCTGCCTTCTAATACCGTGGTCAGGGCGAAAACCAGAATGCCGCCACTCAACGCCAGCAGCGGATAGAGCCCGCCAGCCAGGCTGATGCGGTTGATCAACTGTTGCAGCGCCCAGCCGCCGCCCAAACCTAGCACAATACCCAGCCCGAACTGCTGCACCAGATGCACCAGGAACATCCAGTCGAGCCCGGTCTGACCCTGCTCAATCATCTCAATCAGGGTAATGGTCAGAAACACCGCCATCGGGTCGTTACTGCCGGATTCAATCTCAAGAGTGGAGCTGACGCGCTCATTGAGCCCCTTATCGCCCAGCAGCGAGAACACCGCCGCCGCATCGGTTGAACCGATAATCGCGCCAATCAGAAAACCCTGCATCATATCCAGATTAAACAGCCAGGCCGCCACCACGCCGGTTAAGCCGGCGGTAATCATTACGCCGATGGTCGCCAGCGACAGGGCGGGCCCCAACGCCACCTTAAACGAGCTGGCTTTGGTTCGCATGCCACCATCCAGCAGGATGATAGCCAGCGCCAGGTTGGAGATCAGATAAGCGGCGGGATAGTTATCAAAGGCGATACCGCCGATGCCATCAATCCCGGTCAGCATGCCGAGTGCCAGGAAGATAACCAGGATAGGAATGCCGAGGCGCGAGGAGAAAGAGCTGAGCAAAATGCTCGAGGCGACCAGCACGGAACCGATGATAAACAGACTGTAAACTATGGTGTGGTTCAAACCCGGGCTCCTGAGATATGGCGTTGAGTTGCATCAAATCATGACAAATGTCCATGCTATGTCTAAAAGATAATGTTTTATCAAGGAGTTGTCATGGTCAAAATGAAAATTATACGAATTGCTTATTGGCTTATGGAATCAGATTAATGTGAAGAATGAGGGAGTTGGCAGGCAAGGGGGAGAAAAACGACTGTTTTATCAGATTATTCAGCAGATAAAAAACAAGCCGGTGATAAGCCGGCTTGGATGATCAGGCTTCGGTCGCCTGTTTATGAAACAGAGAACGGAACACCGGATAGATATCTTCCGGTTCGCGAATATGCTCTATCGCGAAGTTGTCGAACATCGCCTGCAGATGCTCATACTCGCGCCACAAGGTCTGGTGGGCGCGACGGGTGATTTCGATATAACTGTAGTAACGCACCACGGGCAGGATATTCTTCGCCAGAATTTCGTGACAAAGCGGTGAATCATCGGCCCAGTTATCGCCATCGGACGCCTGCGCAGCGTAGATATTCCACTGCGCCGGGTCATAGCGATCCTTGACCACCTCATCCATCAGCTTCAGCGCGCTGGAAACGATGGTGCCACCGGTCTCCTGCGAGTAGAAGAACTCCTGTTCATCAACCTCTTTAGCCTGAGTGTGGTGACGGATATAGACCACATCGACATTCTTGTAGGTCCGGCTCAGGAACAGATAGAGCAAAATGTAGAAACGCTTGGCCATATCTTTAGTGGCCTGATCCATTGAACCCGAAACATCCATTAAGCAGAACATCACCGCCTGGCTGGAGGGCTCCGGACGCTTCTCAAAGTTTTTGTAGCGCAGGTCAAAGGTGTCGATAAACGGCACCCGCTCGATGCGTGCGCGCAGTTCAGCGATATCCTTGCGCAGACGCTCCTCTTCCAGCAGCTGGGCCGGTTCCGATTTCTCAACGATGCTGAGCGTCTCTTCCAGCTCGTGCAGCATGCGCCGTTTCCCTGCGGTCATCGCCGTACGGCGCGCCAGTGAATTTTGCAACGAGCGCACCACACTGATGTTGGCGGGCACCCCGTTAGAGGTGTAGCCGGCGCGGTGCGTTTTGTATTCATTCAGCTGACGATGCTGGTTACGACGCAGGTTGGGCAGCGCCAGATCTTCAAACAGCAGATCGAGATATTCATCCTTGGAAATCTGAAAGACGAATTCATCCTGTCCTTCGCCATCCTGACTGGCGTTGCCCTGACCACTGCCGCCGCCACCGCCGCCCTGCGGTCGCTCAATGCGATCATTCTGCACAAAATGGTCGTTTCCGGGATGCACGCGATGGCGATTGCCGCCGCGTCCCTGGTGGAAAATCGGCTCATTGATGTCATCAATAGGTATCGAAACAGATTCACCGCTGCTGACGTCGGTAACCGAGCGTTTATTGATGGCCTCGGAGATCGACTGCTTGATTTGCGACTTGTAACGGCGCAAGAAGCGCTGGCGGTTAACCGCGCTCTTGTTTTTACCGTTCAGCCGGCGATCGATGAAATAGGCCATAGTGTTCCCCCAAACTACATTGCAAGCAGGTCGGGCTAGCCCGACCTTTAGACGACCGGTATCGAAATACCGGTTTGCTTACTTTAATCAGGACGATTTACGCACACGCAAATACCATTCACACAGCAGGCGCACCTGTTTGCGGGTATAGCCTTTTTCCATCATGCGATCGACGAAATCATCATGTTTCTTCTGCTCATCGGTAGAGGTCTTGGTATTGAAGGAGATCACCGGCAGCAACTCTTCCGTATTCGAGAACATTTTCTTCTCGATCACGGTGCGTAATTTCTCGTAACTGGTCCAGTTCGGATTGCGACCGTTATTGTGTGCCCGGGCGCGCAGCACAAAGTTGACAATCTCGTTACGGAAATCTTTCGGGTTACTGATACCAGCAGGTTTCTCAATCTTCTCCAGCTCCGCATTCAGCGATTCACGATCGAACAGCTGACCGGTATCGGGATCGCGATACTCCTGATCCTGAATCCAGAAGTCGGCGTAGGTCACGTAGCGATCGAAGATGTTCTGACCATACTCGGAATAGGATTCCAGGTAAGCGGTCTGAATCTCTTTGCCAATGAACTCAGCGTATTTCGGGATCAGATAGCCTTTCAGGTGCTCCAGGTATTTTTCCGCCTGGTCCTGCGGGAACTGCTCACGTTCAATCTGCTGCTCCAGCACGTAAAACAGGTGCACCGGGTTGGCCGCCACTTCGGCATGGTCAAAGTTGAAGACGCGCGACAGGATCTTAAAGGCAAAACGGGTCGACAGACCGTTCATCCCTTCATCCACGCCAGCGTAGTCATGATACTCCTGCCACGATTTGGCTTTAGGATCGGTATCTTTCAGGCTTTCACCGTCATAAACCCGCATTTTGGAGTAGATGCTTGAGTTTTCCGGATCTTTCAGCCGCGACAGAATTGAGAAGCGAGCCAGGGTTTCCAGCGTGCCGGGTGCACAAGGCGAGGTGGCCAGCTCACTGTGATTCAGCAGTTTTTCATAAATTTTGATCTCTTCCGAGACCCGCAGGCAATAAGGCACTTTGACGATGTAAACACGGTCAAGGAACGCCTCATTGTTTTTGTTATTACGGAAGGTGACCCATTCTGATTCGTTAGAGTGCGCCAGAATGATGCCGTTAAACGGCAGGGCCGAAATACCCTCGGTACCGTTATAGTTACCTTCCTGGGTAGCGGTCAGTAAGGGATGCAGTACCTTAATCGGCGCCTTAAACATCTCGACGAATTCCATGATGCCCTGGTTAGCGCGGCACAGTGCGCCGGAGTAGCCGTAGGCATCAGGATCGTTTTGCGCGTGATTTTCCAGTTTACGGATGTCCACTTTACCCACCAGCGCCGAGATATCCTGGTTGTTCTCATCGCCAGGTTCGGTTTTGGCAATCGCCAGTTGTTCAAGAATCGATGGCCAGACCTTAACCACTTTAAAGCGTGAGATATCGCCACCGAAATCGTGCAGACGTTTGGCCGCCCACGGCGACATAATGGTACCGAGGTAGCGACGCGGCACGCCGTACTCTTTTTCAAGGATATGGGCATCTTCCTGCGGGTTGAACAGGCAGAGCGGATGGTCATTGACCGGGCTGCGTTCGCCATCGGCGCTCAGCACGTAGATCGGTACGCGCTGCATCAGCGATTTAAGCCGCTCAGCCAGCGAGGATTTACCGCCGCCGACCGGACCCAGCAGATAGAGGATCTGTTTCTTCTCTTCAAGTCCCTGAGCGGCATGTTTCAGGTAGGAGACGATTTGTTCAATCGCTTCCTCCATGCCGTAAAACTCCTCGAACGCCGGATAGCGTCCCATCACACGGTTGGAGAATATTCTGGAAAGGCGTGGCTCCTGAGCAGTGTCAACCATTACTGGCTCACCAATAGCCATTAACAGTCGCTCTGCAGCGTTGGCGTATGCACTGCGATCCTGCTTACAGATAGCAAGAAATTCCTGCAGTGTGAACTCTTCGTCCTTGGCAGCTTCATAACGCTGACGATAGTGATCGAATATATTCATAGCGATGCCCGTCCTTTCGTTTTTAGCACAGGTAAGGAGCGTAATTAGAGGCTCATGCAGCTCCCGGAAGATATTCTCTATTGAGTACAGCAACCCTTATGCCAACCTGATCGTTTTTATCGGGATACACAACTTTTATGGTTACTCTGCTCGTACAATATGTCTGGTCTTACTTCTAACTGTAGATGGCTTCTAAGAAATTTCCTCCATGGCTGTGGATAGGTGAGGGTGAGATCAACAACATAATCGGTTTGATGTAAGGCCGGTATGCGCCTCTGTTGACTTAACTTAACGTGATTTTAACCTTTAATGCCACTTTCAGCGGCTGGTCGCTTAAAGGAATTCGATATAAGTTAATCCAGTCGCAAAAAAACGTTAGACTTCATGTTTGATTGTTATATTTATGGAATGAATAAATTGTGAACCAATTCAAATTTAAGGCGCTTGTCGCACTTTTACCTTGTTATTTGCTCTCTGGCGGCGTTAACGCCGCACCGCTTTCTGTCGGTGCTTCAGTGATTTATGCCGAGTCCCCTTATCGTGGTGGTCAGGACCGTTATCTGCCGGTTCCGGTGATCAATTACGAAGGTGAAGACTTCTGGTTCCGCAGCCTGCAGGGCGGTTACTACCTGTGGAAAGATCCGCAGAACCAGCTGTCACTGACGGTGCTCGGTTCCCCGCAGGAGTACAAACCCAGCGACAACGATCTGGGCGATATGAAAGGGCTGGATAAACGTCGCATGACCCTGATGGCGGGTGCTACCTACCGTCATACTGCCGACTGGGGTATTGTTCGCACCGCCTTACTGGGTGACGTGCTGAACAACAGCAACGGTATGATCTGGGACTTAACCTACCTTTACCGTTTCGAAATGGGTGATTTCAGCCTGACGCCAGGTATTGGTGCGATGTGGAACAGTGCCAATCAAAACCGTTATTACTACGGTGTTTCCGGCCATGAAAGCGCCCGAACCGGCATCAGCCGCTACAATCCGGATGACAGCTGGTCACCTTATGTCGAGCTGAGCGCCAGCTATCAGATTTCGCCGGAGTGGAACGTTGGCGTCGTCGGTCGCTATACCCGCTTCGACAGCGAAATCAAAGACAGCCCGATGATTGATAAAAGCGGCCAGGCGACACTCTGGACCGGCGTCAGTTACACCTTCTGATAACGCACTAAGCGAGGGCATTTTATGCCCTCTGTTCTTTTATGGGGCCTCATAATGGGGCGGGAGAGCGGAATGCGTAACCTCATCAATTTTGCCGGCCATCACTCTCTGCCGGTGATCGGCCAGGGCAGCTGGTATATGGGCGAAAATCCGGCGCAGCGTGCAACCGAAGTCGCTGCGCTGCAGGCCGGACTGGCATGCGGTCTGCGCCTGATCGACACGGCGGAAATGTACGCTGACGGCGCTGCCGAACAGGTAGTGGGTGAAGCGCTGCAGGGGCGTCGTGACCAGGCACTGGTGGTGTCTAAAGTCTATCCGTGGAATGCCGGTGAGCAGGATGCTATCGGGGCCTGCGAGCGCAGCCTGCGCCGCCTGAGAACCGATTATCTCGATCTTTACCTGCTGCACTGGCGCGGTAACGTTCCGCTGGAAGAGACAATACGGGCGATGGAACGTCTGCAGCAGCAGGGTAAAATCCGCTACTGGGGCGTCTCTAATTTCGATACCGATGATATGGCTGAGCTGTGGGATGAAGCGGGTGGGGCGCAGTGCGCGACCAATCAGGTACTGTACCATCTTGGCTCACGCGGCATTGAATATGATCTGTTGCCAGCTTGCCAGCAGCGAAACCTGCCGATCATGGCTTATTGTCCGCTGGCACAGGCCGGACGACTACGCGATAGCCTGTTCAGCGATCCACAACTGACCCGGCTTGCACAGCAAAAGAGCATCAGCGTGGCGCAGCTACTGCTGGCGTGGGTAATCCGTCAGACTGGGGTTATCGCCATTCCCAAAGCCAGTTCTGTCGCCCATGTGCAGGAAAATGCTGCGGCGCTGGAGGTGGTTCTGACAGAGGACGATCTCAGCCTGATCAACCAGCGTTATCCGGCACCGCAGCACAAGTTGCCGCTCGACGTGGTTTAAGCCTTAACCGCCTCGCCGCTGACTTTTTTCTTCAGGCGGAAGGTGGTGGCCAGACGGGCCGGCTTTTCGCCTGCACTGCGCAGTGGCTTGTTGATACGGGCCGTCTCGACGCAAACCATGGTCTTGTAGCCCTCATTCGGCATATCGGCCATGCTGCAGGAGAGCTCAACCCCTGGATTCCACGTAACAACGTCACTGTGATGGTGATGATAGACTTCAATCTGCCGCTGAGCAGCCGGATCGTTGATCACTGAGCAGTCTTCGGCTGCGGTAAAGATGCGGTCAATCCGGCCCGGATAGCGCTGCTTACCGTCACTGCTGCCGATCTCACCCTGATTTACCTTGTCGATATAGCTGTTTCCCAGCCCTGACACTTCAACGCCGCTGATATCGCTGACGGTGAAATAACTGTGCAGCGCGGCGGTTGCTTCAAAGTCACCGTGCGCTTCCAGTTCGATCTCGCAATGCTGGCCGAGCCGGAAGCGGGCAATTAAGGTGAACTCATGCGGCCACAGCTTCAGCGTCTGAGCATTGCTTTCCAGCACCAGCGTCAGCATCACGCCATCTTCATTTTCATCATGCGCTGACAGCGTCCACGGCTGATTGCGAGCAAAGCCGTGCGCCGGTTCGCCTGCCGGGCCAAACCAGGGCCAGCAGATCGGTACGCCGCCGCGAATCGCTTTACCGGCCGCAAACTGGCTCTTGTCACTGAGCCACAGTACCGGTTGCTCACCGCTGGGCTGCCAGGCAATCAGATGGGCGCCCTGCAGTGTCAGAGCCGCACGTACTTTGGGATGACTGACGATA
This sequence comes from Pantoea sp. UYEF8, assembly GCF_040546285.1. Lineage (NCBI taxonomy): Bacteria > Pseudomonadati > Pseudomonadota > Gammaproteobacteria > Enterobacterales > Erwiniaceae > Pantoea > Pantoea sp. UYEF8. The sequence continues at coordinate 75,995 of NZ_JBEPNM010000002.1, forward strand.
ATCGCCGGCAGTTCTCCGACCTGACGCTGCGAGAGGTAAGGGGAGATCTGCGTCACCACCGGCAGAGAAAACAGTTTATCTTGCATGTTCGATTCCTTCCTGAGCGGATCAAAAAAAGGGCGACCGAAGTCGCCCTTATTCTCAATGATGTCTGGCTGCCTTATTTAGCAGAAACCAGCGCAATCAGGTCGAGAACTTTGTTTGAGTAGCCAGTTTCGTTGTCATACCAGGAAACCAGTTTCACAAAGTTGTCGTTCAGCGCGATACCGGCTTTAGCGTCAAACACTGAAGTCAGGATTTCGCCGTTGAAGTCAGTAGAAACCACGTCATCTTCAACATAGCCCAGCACGTCTTTCATCTCGCCTTCTGCAGCGGCTTTGATAGCAGCACAGATTTCTTTGTAAGAAGCCGCTTTTTCCAGACGTACAGTCAGGTCAACGACGGAGACGTTAGGGGTTGGTACGCGGAAAGCCATACCGGTCAGTTTGCCGTTCAGCTCTGGCAGAACTTTACCCACTGCTTTCGCTGCGCCAGTTGATGAAGGGATGATGTTCTGAGATGCGCCGCGGCCGCCGCGCCAGTCTTTGTGAGACGGGCCATCAACGGTTTTCTGGGTAGCGGTAGTTGCGTGAACAGTGGTCATCAGACCTTCAACGATACCAAACTTGTCGTTGATCACTTTTGCCAGTGGAGCCAGGCAGTTAGTGGTGCACGATGCGTTAGAAACGATATCCTGACCCTGGTATTTGTCGAAGTTTGCACCACGAACAAACATTGGGGTGTCATCTTTCGATGGACCAGTCAGAACAACTTTCTTCGCGCCTGCAGTGATGTGTTTACGTGCAGTTTCATCGGTCAGGAAAATACCGGTTGCTTCAGCAACAACGTCAACGCCGACTTCGTCCCACTTCAGGTTAGCCGGATCTCTCTCAGAGGTAACACGGATTTTCTTGCCGTTAACAACCAGCGCGCCGTCCTGAACTTCTACGGTGCCGTCGAAACGACCGTGAGTAGAGTCATACTTCAGCATGTACGCCATGTAATCGGCGTCCAGCAGGTCGTTGATTGCAACGATTTCGATGTCAGAACGCTGTTGAGCAGCACGGAAAACGATGCGACCGATACGGCCAAAACCGTTGATACCTACTTTGATAGTCATATATTCCACCAGCTATTTGTTAGTGAATAAAAGGTTGCCTGTAAAATTACAAAAACCTTACCAGGCGTCAAGCGGAATCGTGTCAATTGTTGCGACAGGTCAATTCGCCTGAAAGGAATTATTCGATGCGCAATCGCTTGCGGACCGCCAATGATATCGCGCTTCGTTTAATCAATCGCCGAATATATAGGGATGCTCCGGATAAAAGGTGATCGAAGTCACAAATCCGGGTTGCAGACGTCGGACTGAAAGGGTGAGCACGAAAAAAGACCCGCCTTATGTTGATCATTTGTTAGAATAGTAGTCGAAATTTTCAGAATGGCACCTTCCGGAATCTTAAAAATGGCTAAAGACACCGCACCCGAAGCAAAAATTGCGCAGCTGACAGAAATGCAGCGTTATGTGACCCAGCATCGCGGAACGGAGCCGCCTTACAGTGGCGCACTGCTGCACAACAAACAGGAAGGCATTTACCACTGTCTGGTCTGTAACGCGCCGCTGTTTCTGTCTGAGACCAAGTATGATTCAGGTTGTGGCTGGCCGAGCTTTTACCAGCCGGTGAGCGACGACGCGATTCGTTATATTGAAGATGATTCACACGGCATGCAGCGCATTGAGATTCGCTGTGGTCAATGTGACGCACATCTGGGACACGTCTTCCCTGATGGCCCGCAGCCGACCGGAGAACGCTATTGCGTCAACTCCGCCTCACTGAATTTTACTGACGAGCAGGGCGAACAGACCAAAGGATAATGGCGATGAAGCAGCAACTTGAAGCGATGCTCGCCGCAATGACGCCGGAAGTCTATCAGCGACTGGCGACGGCGGTAGAGATTGGGAAATGGCCGGATGGCGTAGCGCTAACGCAGGAACAGCGCGACAACTGCCTGCAGCTGGTGATGCTGTGGCAGGCGCGGCATAACGACAGCCCGCAGCACATGACGATTGGCAAAGACGGTGAGATGGTCACGAAGTCGAAAAAGCAGCTTAAAGAAGAGTTAGGCATCGACTCAGACGTGACCCGCCTCAACCTGCACTGAGTGAGCCACCTTCACCGTCAACGGTTGACCCGCCTTTACCGGCAAAAAAAAGCTGGCTTAGCGCCAGCTTTTTTCATATCAGCACCGCGCCCTGGGCGGTCATTTGCGCGAAAGCGATCTCGCTGTCCTCGGGATTCAGGTTCACGCCGCGACAGCCTTCTTTGACCACCTCAACGTGATAGCCCAGCTCGAGCGCGTCCAGCACGCTGTATTTCACGCAGTAGTCGGTCGCCAGTCCCAGCACCACCAGATGCGTGATCTCGCGTTCGCGTAACCAGCTGTCGAGTTCGGTTTTGCGGCGATGGCCGTTATCGAAGAAGGCGCTGTAGCTGTCAACATCCTGGTCCTGACCCTTATGGAACACCGCATCAAACAGCGAACGCTCGAGGCCAGGATGGAAATCGGCCCCCTGGCTTCCCTGAATGCCGTGATCCGGCCACCAGATCTGCGCCAGACCGTTTAATTCGCCGAGGGTGTACACCGGTTCGCCGGAGACCGAGGCGAAACTGCCATGGTCAGCCGGATGCCAGTCCTGCAGCGCGACCACCGGTTCACCGTTCTGGATGAAGGTGCGCGCATAGCGGTTGGCGACCTCAACAGTCTGGTCGCCTTCATGGACGGCCATTGGGCCGCCCGGACAAAAATCATTCTGGATATCAATAATGATCAGTGCGCGTTTCATTACAAGTCGCTCCGTCTCAATCTTCTGTCAGTTCACCGCGCAAATTTTGCTGCATTTTGCTGCGTATTTCATCGGCGGAGAGGTTCTGGCTGAGTAAGAAGTGCAGCTTAGTCAGCGCTGCCTCAACGGTCAGATCAAAACCGCTGATGACGCCAGCATGTTCCAGCGCGTTGCCGGTGGCGTAGCCGCCCATATTGACCTTGCCCGAAATGCATTGGGTCAGATTGACCACCACGATACCGCGCTCGCTCGCCTGCTGGAGTTCTGCCAGGAACTCCGCATTCTGCGGCGCGTTGCCGACACCGTAAGAGCGCAGGATCAGCGCTTTTACCGGCTGACGCAGGAAGTTGCGTACCACATCGGCCGAGATGCCTGGATAGATGGTCACCACGCCAATCGGCTGGGGCGTAATAGTGTGCACAATCAGTGCACCCTTGCCTTGCGGTGCAGGCGGGGTATTCAGGCGGCGAATATGAATACCGGCTTCCAGCAGCGCGGAGAGGTTAGGCGAAGCGAAAGCATTAAAGCCATCGGCATGCGCTTTGGTGGTCCGGTTGCCGCGGTAGAGCGTATTGTTGAAGAACAGCGACACTTCGCTGATCGGATAATTGGCCGCGACATACAGCGAGTTCAATAAGTTTTGCTGCCCATCTGAACGTAGCTCCGCCAGCGGAATCTGCGACCCGGTGACGATAACCGGTTTAGCCAGATTCTCCAGCATGAAGGAGAGGGCCGACGCGGTAAACGCCATGGTATCGGTGCCATGCAGAATCACAAAACCATCATAGTGATCATAATTCTGCCGGATATCCTCTGCGATTGACTGCCAGTCCTGCGGCGTCATATCGGACGAGTCGATCAGCGGCTGATACTCATGAATGGTGAAATCGGGCATCTCGGGACGGTGGAATTCAGGCATGTTAGCCAGCTGCTGCTGCAGATGGCCGGAAATCGGAATGTATCCCTGTGCCGATCGCTGCATACCAATGGTACCGCCAGTGTAGGCTACGTAGATGTTTTTCTTTTGCATTAGAGAACTCAGACTTGCCGTAAAACGCGCAGTATAAGGGGAAAGGCGGGGAAAAGCAGCCCGACCATCGGCCGGGCTGCGAGGTTTATCGCACAGTTTAACGCACGTCGCCGCAGTTCAGGCAGAAGGCGTAACGGTTTTGCGGATCGTTAAGATGATCAAACAGACCGGGTTGGGCTTTCATCGCGCTCATCACATCCAGCATCGGCGCAGGCAGCCAGGCCTTGAGCGGATTCGGCAGCACCGCGCGTACCGAGGCGTTGACCTGGTTCAGCATCATATCAAGGAAGCTCGGGTCATCCTGATACCAGCTCAGCTGCGGTTTGCTGACTTTTGCCAGCTCACCGGCTTTCTTAACCGCATCGTCAAAGTCACCCAGTGCATCGACCAGCCCATTGGCTTTGGCATCGCTACCGGTCCAGACGTGGCCCTGCGCGATGGCGTCAATCTGCTCCGGCGTCTTGTTGCGTGACTTCGCCACCAGACCCACAAAGTTGTGATAACCATTTTCGATGGTCAGCTGCATCAGCTGCTGAACTTCGGTTGGCAGCGCTTTGGTGGTGGAGATATCAGCCAGCGGCGAGGTGGCCACACCGTCGGTGTGCACACCAATCGCATCCAGACTGTTTTCCAGCGTATTGATCACGCCAAAAATACCGATAGAGCCGGTCAGGGTGCTTGGGTTAGCCACGATGTAGTTGGCTGGGGTCGAAATCCAGTAGCCGCCGGATGCCGCCATGCCGCCCATCGATACCACAATCGGCTTACCGGCAGCATGCGCCGCCGCCAGCTCTTCGCGAATCGCTTCAGAGGCGGTCACGCTGCCGCCTGGGCTGTTAACCCGCAGGATAATGGCTTTGATTTTCGGATCGAGACGCGCATCGCGAATCTGTGCGGCGGTGGTATCGCCACCGACGTTGCCTGGCGTCTCTTCACCGTCCATGATCGCGCCGCTGGCGAGCACCACAGCAATGTTGCCATCCTGCGCCGAGGCCGGTTTAACCGCGTAGTCGTAGATGCTGACGCTGCGATAATCATTACTCTGCTTATCAAGGCCAAAGGTTTTCACCAGCTCCTGATCGGCGGCGGCACGGGAACCCAGCGCATCCACCAGCTTGTTATCCAGCGCGTACTGCGCAGTATCGCCTTTAACCGCATTCAGCCCGGCAATCACCGCCGCTGCACCCGGGAATAGCTGCTCTGGCGTAATCTGACGGTTCGCTGACACGGTATTCAGGTAGTTCTGCCACAGCTGACCCAACCAGCGGCTATCGGCGTCGCGGGCGGCAGGTGACATATCGTCACGCAGGAACGGCTCTACCGCAGATTTATAGGTCCCGACCCGGAACACATGGGAAGTGACTTTCAGTTTTTCCAGCAGGGTTTTGTAATACAGGCCGTTGGTGGCAAACCCGTGCAGATCGACCGTGCCCTGCGGCGACAGGTAGATTTTGCTGGCGTAGCTGGCGAGATAATATTGCGCCTGGCTGTAGCTGTCGCCCAGCGCATAGATCGGCTTGCCGCTGTCGCGGAATTCGCGCAGTGCTTTACCAACGTACTGCAGCGAAGGCTGATCGCCGCCGGCAAAGTCGCGTAAATCCAGCACCATGCCTTTAATGTTATTGTCCGTTTTGGCCTGACGAATCGCATCAACTACGTCAAACAACGAATTTTCCTGCAGCCGATCGCTGCTGGCCCCCAGCAACTGCCGGCCAATTTTGCTCAGCCGATTACTGACCGAAGGCTTATCGACCAGCACACCGCTGAGATCGACCCGCAGCGCACCTTGCTGCATCGGCGCTGAACTGCCGCCCGATCCGCTCACCTGCAGCCAGATCCCGACACCTACCACAATCAACAAAATCAGGAAAATATTCAGAATGAATTCCCTGATAAAATTTAATACCCGCCAGGTCCAGCGAAACAGACCTGCAATAATTCGCCACAATGTGCGCATCAGACTCTCCATATTCATGTAGCCGGAAGTGGCCGCCGCGCGTACCAGGCTTCCCCGACGAGCTCATCCTAAAGAGCAGCGTGCTAAAAGTCAGCAGGAATTCACCGCCGACTGTTACAAAAAATCTGACTGTGCCAGGATTACTGCAACATCAATGCGATCGGGAGAAAAAACATGGATGCACTGGAGTTACTGGTTAACCGTCGTTCGGCATCACGTCTGACCGACCCGGCGCCCGCCGGCGAGGCGCTGGAAAATATACTGCGTGCCGGTATGCGCGCACCGGATCACGGCACGCTGCAACCCTGGCGCTTTATTATTGTGGAAAATGAGGGCCGCGATCGGCTGAGTCAGCTGCTGGAGCAGGCAGCACGTGATAAGCAACTGGATGAGAAGGCGATCAACAAGGCCAGTCAGTCGCCGTTTCGCGCACCAATGATCATTACCGTGGTGGCATATTGTGAACCCCACCCGAAAGTGCCGCGCTGGGAGCAGATTGCTTCCGCCAGCTGCGCAGTGATGGCGATGCAGATGGCGGCAGCAGCGCAGGGCTATAATGGTATCTGGCGCAGCGGCCCGTGGACCGACGATCAGACGGTGCGCCAGGCATTCGGCTGCCGGGAACAGGATGCAATTGTCGGCTTCCTCTATTTAGGCACGCCGCAGCTGAAGTCCAGCACCACCGTGTTGCCGCCCGACACCGCGCCTTTCGTCAGTTACTTCTGACCCTTATCCTGAACCTGCCGGCAGGGCATCCTCTGGCCCTGCTTATTGAACGCTTCCTGTGCGAATGATCGCTATCCCGGTCCGTGACGCTTACGCCAGACGCCTTGCCAGGCTAACATAGCCGCCATATTTGCAGCCAACAGCGAACAACCGGTTATCACTGTTATTCCCTGATGTTAAGGATTACCTGATTCAATGCGTTTGTTTATTGCGGAAAAACCCAGTCTTGGGCGGGCCATTGCCGATGTGCTGCCAAAACCTCATCGACGCGGCGATGGATTTATCGCCTGCGGCAACGATCAGGTGGTGACCTGGTGTGTCGGGCATTTGCTGGAGCAGGCGCAACCCGACAGTTACGACAGCCGTTACGCGCGCTGGTCGTTAGCCGACCTGCCGATCGTTCCGCAAAAGTGGCAGCTTAAGCCGCGCCCGTCAGTCGCCAAACAGCTGAAAGTGGTAGAAGGATTGCTGGCCCAGGCCAGTGAGATCGTGCATGCCGGTGACCCCGATCGCGAAGGACAGTTGCTGGTCGATGAGGTGCTGGACTATCTCAACCTGCCAGCGGAAAAGCGCAGTCGGGTACAGCGCTGCCTGATCAACGATCTCAATCCACAGGCGGTGGATCGCGCGGTGAACCGCCTGCGGGAGAACCGGGAATTTATTCCGCTCTGTGTTTCAGCGCTGGCTCGCGCCCGTGCCGACTGGCTGTACGGCATCAATATGACCCGTGCCTGGACGCTGCTGGGGCGCAGTGCCGGCTACGATGGCGTGCTGTCAGTGGGTCGGGTGCAGACGCCGGTGCTCGGGCTGGTGGTGCGGCGCGATGAAGAGATAGAGAATTTCCTGCCGAAAGATTACTTCGAGGTAAAAGCCCACATCGTCACGCCGGATGAGGTGCGTTTCGTCGCCAGCTGGGTGCCGAGCGAAGCCTGTGAGCCGTGGCAGGATGAGGAGGGGCGTCTGCTGAAGCGGGCGCTGGCTGATCATGTGGTGGCGCGTATCACCGGCCAGCCAGCGGCGGTTACCGCCTACAGCGATAAACGGGAAAACGAAGGTGCACCGTTACCGTTCTCCTTATCCAGCCTGCAGATTGAGGCGGCGAAGCGTTACGGCCTGAGTGCACAAACGGTGCTGGATACCTGCCAGCGGCTGTATGAAACCCATAAGCTGATCACCTATCCACGTTCCGATAGCCGTTATCTGCCGGAAGAGCATTTCGCCGGCCGCCATGCGGTACTCAATGCCATTCAGGCCCATCAGCCGCAGCTGACGCCGCCGGCCGATTTTGACGCCGATCGCCGTAACCGCTGCTGGGATGACAAAAAGGTCGATGCGCACCATGCGATCATTCCGACTGCCCGCGCCGGTTCGGTGAAACTGAGTGAGAACGAGCAAAATATCTATGCGCTGGTGGCGCGCCAGTATCTGATGCAGTTCTGTCCGGATGCGGTGTTCCGCAAATGCGTGATAGAACTGGCGATCGCCGGCGGCAAATTCGTCGCCAAAGCGCGTTTCCTGGCAGAAGCGGGCTGGCGGGCACTGCTCGGTAACAAAGAGCGGGATGAAGAGAATGATGGTATGCCGCTGCCGGTGGTCGCCAAAGGCGATGAGCTGTTGTGTGAGCGCGGTGAGGTGCTGGCGAAGCAGACTCAGCCACCGCGTCCGTTTACGGACGCCACCATCCTTTCGGCGATGACCGGAATTGCCCGCTTCGTTCAGGATAAAGAATTAAAGAAAGTGCTGCGTGCGACCGATGGTTTAGGAACGGAAGCGACCCGCGCCGGCATTATCGAATTGCTGTTTCGTCGTGGCTTCCTGGTGAAAAAGGGCCGCTATATCCACTCAACTGAGGCCGGACGTGCCCTGATCCACTCGTTACCCGATCTGGCTGCACGCCCGGATATGACCGCGCAGTGGGAATCCACCCTGACCCGGATCAGTGAAAAGGCCTGCCGCTATGATGAGTTCATGCAGCCGCTGGTGCAGACCCTGACCGGACTGATTCATCAGGCGCGGCAACAGCCTGCGGTGCATGCCTTTCGGGGCTTACCGTCCACCGGACAAAAACGTCCGGTGCGCAAAACAAAGCGTAAAGTCAAGGAGACGGAATGAGACGTTTTTCATTATTAATGGTGCTGGCCCTGTCGCTGGCTGGCGGTGCCGCAGAGGCCAACAGCCGACATCAGCCGCCGCCGGACAGCGACAATGGTGTCAACACTGACGTGGTAGTCGACCTGCCGCCGGAAGTCTGGACCCAGGGACAACGGCGTCAGCCGGACTGTCTGCGCTGCTGTATTTTTGATAATCGTAACTACAGCGAAGGGGCGGTGGTGAAATCGGAAGGGGTGTTACTGCAATGCGCGCGTGATGAACACTCGCTGGGCACCAATAATCTGATCTGGAAAATAGTCAAATAGTCGTCGCGTGGCAGTCGGCCACGCGACCTTCAGTTAAAGCGCGTCGATCAGAAGCGGAAGGTGGACCAGATTGGCGCGTGATCCGACGGCTTTTCCATGCTGCGGATAGCATAATCAATGCCGCTCTCTACGCAGTGGGCCGCCAGGTTTTTACTCGCCAGAACCAGATCAATGCGTAAACCGCGGTTATCATCGAAACCCTTTGAGCGGTAGTCGAACCACGAAAAACGATCGGCGGTTTCAGGATTATGTTCACGCCAGGTGTCCACCAGTCCCCAGCCCAGCAGCCGATCCATCCACTCACGCTCTTCCGGCAGGAATGAACATTTGCCGGTACGCAGCCAGCGCTTGCGGCTCTCTTCACCAATCCCAATATCCAGATCGGTGCTGCTGATATTCATGTCGCCCATAATCAGCACCGGTTTGTCGGCGGGCAGATCGTCGGTCAGAAAACGTTGCAGATCGCGATAAAATTTCTCTTTGGCCGGAAACTTGGTCGGATGGTCACGGCTTTCACCCTGCGGAAAATAGCCGTTAATCACCGTGATGTCGCCAATCGGGCTGGGGATTTCGGCCATAATCAGGCGGCGTTGTGCATCGTCATCATCACCGGGAAAGCCACGGCGTACTGCTACCGGCTGTACCTTCGTCAGTAGCGCAACGCCGTAATGGCCTTTCTGACCATGATAAAAGACGTTGTAACCGAGCTTCGCCACCTCTTCCAGCGGGAACATGTCGTCATGGACTTTGGTTTCCTGCAGGCCGATGACGTCCGGACTATGTTGTTCGACCAGTGCCTGGAGCTGATGCGGACGGGCACGCAACCCATTGATGTTAAATGAAACAAATTTCATGGAATCGACCATTGTTCAGCGAGTAATAGGCTGGGATGGTAGCGATTTTTACTGAAAAAGTCATGACCGAAGCGTGGAAGATGATACGAGAGGGCAGGGACAGACCAACAGAGCAGGGGGAGATAAGCAGTAACAGCAGGTTAAAACAGGAGAGGGCGGCGGGAGAAGGATTATTCGGCGCGTTGCGCCTCACCCTTCGGGCCGCGCTGAAGCGCGTTGTCTCGCAAGGCTCGACCCGAACCTTAATCGAAGGTTCTCATCCCTCTCCCCGCAGAACAGGAAGTTTAGGTATTAGTTTGGGATTATGTGCGATATGCAAGATGGTGGTGGGAGAAGGATTATTCGGCGCGTTGCGCCTCACCCTTCGGGCCGCGCTGAAGCGCGTTGTCTCGCAAAGCCCGACCCGAACCTTAATCGAAGGTTCTCATCCCTCTCCCCGCAGAACAGGAAGTTTAGGTATTAGTTTGGGATTGTGTGCGATATGCAAGATGGTGGTGGGAGAAGGATTCGAACCTTCGAAGTCTGTGACGGCAGATTTACAGTCTGCTCCCTTTGGCCGCTCGGGAATCCCACCAGGGATTACGGTATGCTGGCAAAAAGACGATTCAGATGGTGGTGGGAGAAGGATTCGAACCTTCGAAGTCTGTGACGGCAGATTTACAGTCTGCTCCCTTTGGCCGCTCGGGAATCCCACCATGGCCTGAATCTTTATGTCTTAAAGCGGGGCGCATCATACCAAATGCGATAAGGGTGTAAAGCGCCCATCGGCAAAACAGCATCTGTTTGCCCACTTTTTGCCCGTAGCGCTGAATCCTCAGGCAATTCAGCCACTGGCGTGATTAAAGAATAATCGTTCGGTTACCGTAAACAAACACGCGCTGGCCCAGCACTTTGTACAGTGCGCGGCTTAACACGTTCTTTTCAACGTCACGACCGGCACGCATCATCTCTTCAGCGGTGTAGCTGTGATCGACATTGATGACGTCCTGCATAATGATTGGACCTTCGTCGAGGTTGTCATTTACGTAGTGCGCAGTTGCGCCGATAATTTTCACGCCGCGTTCATACGCCTGATGATAAGGACGGGCGCCAATAAAGGCTGGCAGGAACGAGTGGTGGATATTGATGATCTGGTTAGGGTAGCGCTGCACGAACGCCGGGGTCAGCACGCGCATATATTTCGCCAGCACCACATAGTCAGGCTGGTAACGATCGATCTCTTCAACCATCCGGCTATCGTGTTCTTCGCGCGTCAGGCCTTCATGGCTGACCAGCACGAAAGGAATATCGAAACGCTCAACCAGCGAACGCAGCGTGTCATGGTTGCCGATCACCGCGGCAATTTCCATATCCAGACCGCCAAAGGCGCTCTTCATCAGCAGATCGCCGAGGCAGTGTGCCTCTTTGGTCACCAGGATAACCACGCGGCGGCGGCCGGCGCTGTGCAGTTCACGGACTGAACCCTGAGGCAGGGCGCTATCGAGATCTGCAAGCAGGGTGTTGTCGTTAAAGATCCCTTCCAGCTCTGTGCGCATAAAAAAACGCCCGGTGCGATGATCAACAAACTCATTGTTTTGCACAATATTCAGCTCGTGCTTGTAGCAAATATTGGTGATTTTGGCGATCAGACCTTTTGCATCGGGACAAATGGTACGTAAAACTTTTCTTTGCATGGTTTGCGCTTGCATCTCAATCAGAGTCCTGTCAAAGCATTAGGGGTAGAACCGTTGCGGTTGCCTTTGGCTTAGCCACAACATTTTTTGTATTTTTTGTCGGAGCCGCAGGGGCACCGATCGTTACGGCCAATCTGGGGCGCCGTTCCGTCGACATAGTACCAGCGTTGATCCTCACGAAGAAAGCGTGAACACTCATGAATGGCCTGAATGGTCATTTTCTCGCGGTATCGCGCAAAAAAGGTGACGAAAGCTTCATTCTCATGGCTTCCATGATTACAACGAGTTACATTCAGGCTTAGCCATTCAGTGCCCTGAAAACTTTCAGATAAAAGCCCTGCCAGCGCGGGCTGACGTTTGGCAGGATGCCAGGTAGAAACCAGATAATCTGCGTTCTGCTGAACATAGGCGCAATAACGTGAACGCATAAGTTGTTCAGCTGTAACAGGAATTTGGGTACCCTTAAGAAAGGGCTCGCAACATACGCTATACTGCTCTCCGCTACAACATGGGCAGATGTCTGACACGTGATCTCCTGAAGGTGATGAGTCGATATAAACCAGCGCGCTATGTTAGCTGACCCTACGTTGTGACGCTATGTATTGACGGCAGGACCAGAAACAGATGAGAAAGGTAAAAATTGGATTGGCTCTGGGTTCTGGAGCGGCCAAAGGATGGGCGCATATCGGCGTAATTAAGGCGCTTGAGCACGCCGGAATTGAAGTCGATGTGGTGGCGGGATGTTCAGTCGGCGCGCTGGTCGGCTCGGCCTATGTTAATAACCGCTTGCCGCTGATGGAAAAGTGGGTCAGCGCGTTTCGTTACTGGGATGTGATTCGCCTGATGGATGTTTCGTGGCAGCGCGGGGGGTTATTGCGCGGCGAGCGGGTATTCAATCACGTCCGGCAGTTAATCCCCAATGACACCATTGAGACCTGCGGTAAACCCTTTGGCGTGGTCGCGACCAACCTCAGTACCGGCCGTGAACTGTGGCTGACCGAGGGCGATTTGCATCAGGCGGTGCGGGCATCCTGCAGTATGCCAGGTTTATTACCGCCCGTGGGCTACAATGGGTATTGGCTGGTGGATGGTGCCGTGGTCAATCCGGTGCCGATTTCATTAACGCGTGCCCTGGGCGCTGACATTGTTATCGCCGTAGACCTGCAGCACGACGCACATCTGATGCAGCAGGACCTGTTTTCCGTGACACCCCAGAACAGTGAAGAAGAAGCCGCCGCGGTGGCATTGAGCTGGAGCGGGAAGCTGCGACAGCGACTGGTGAATTTTAGCCAGCGTCGTGCGTCCCAGACACCGGGAGCGATGGAGATCATGACCACCTCTATCCAGGTGCTGGAAAATCGCCTGAAGCGAAATCGTATGGCAGGCGATCCGCCCGATGTCCTGATTCAGCCCGTTTGTCCGCAAATTTCGACGCTGGACTTTCACCGCGCTGAAGAGGCTATCGAGGCAGGCAAGGCCGCCGTTGAGAAGAAAATGGATGAACTGTTACCACTGGTCCGTGGCAGATAATCAGGTTGTTCATTCACAGATGTTACTTCGGGCAATTCTGAAAGGCGCAACTGCGTTTTATGAACCACTATTGAAATATCTGGTACGCAGGGGGAAAGAATGGAAAAACCACTAATCGGCAAAAAGATAGTCATTGTCGAAGATGAGGCTGTTTTCCGTTCGTTGCTGGACCAATTTTTGTTATCGATGGGTGCTGTGACGTTACAAGCGGAAGATGGTCTGGAAGCAATTGCACAATTACAACAGCATACTGTCGACCTGATAATTTGCGATCTGGAGATGCCGCGCATGAGCGGTATCCAGTTCGTTGAACATATTCGTACCCGTGGCAATGCGGTGCCGATTTTGATCATCTCGGCAACCGAAAACATGTCTGATATCGCCCACGTGCTGCGCCTCGGGGTGCAGGATGTGCTGCTGAAACCGCTGAAGAACTTTGAGCGCTTCCGTGAAGCGGTCTATGAGTGTCTCTATCCCTCAATGTTCACCTCTAAAGTGGAGGAGGATGAACAGCTGTTCCAGGACTGGGATGCGCTGGTGCGCGATCCGAAAGCGGCCGCCAAGTTGCTTAAGCAGCTTCAGCCGCCGGTGCAACAAACCATCGCCAATTGTCGGGTCAACTACCGCCAGCTCACCATGGCCGAGCAGCCTGGCCTGGTTCTGGATATTGCAGCCCTCTCAGATAAAGACCTGGCTTTCTACTGTCTGGACGTCACCCGGGCGGGCGACAATGGAGTACTGGCCGCGTTGCTGCTGCGTGCGCTGTTCAACGGCTTGCTGCAGGAGCAGTTGTCGGGACAGAAACAGCGCTTGCCGGAACTCAATGGCCTGCTCAGACAGGTCAATTTGCTGTTACGGCAGGCCAACCTGAGCGGTCAGTTCCCGTTACTGGTTGGTTATTATCACCGCGGTTTAAAAAATCTCATCCTGGTTTCAGCCGGTTTAAACGCCACGCTTCACGTTCATGCCCATCAGATTCAACTCAGCAACGGCGTGCCTCTGGGCACCATGGGAAGCACCCATCTTAATCAGATCAGTCAGCGTGCCGAAAACTGGCAATGCCACGTCTGGGGCGCAGGCGGACGCATTCGTCTGATGCTATCGGCTGAAGAATAAACAGCAAAAATTAATTTGATCTGGCGCTGGAGACAGGGCCAGAAGTTAGCTTTACACTTGGGTAATAGTCTTAATTTCGACGGTTTCAGTTCTTCCAGGATAAATCCGTTCGATACTAACTGATATACTCATTTCCGAATTTAAACCGACATATCAAGTATTAACTTGAACGGCCTATAAGAGAGGTATCTTAATGTCTGCCTATAAGTCCAAAGTAAAAAAAGCGGTAATCCCGGTAGCGGGTCTGGGTACGCGCATGCTCCCAGCCACTAAAGCGATTCCGAAAGAGATGTTACCGCTGGTTGATAAGCCGTTAATCCAGTATGTCGTTAACGAGTGTATTGCTGCCGGCATCAACGAAATTGTGCTGGTGACTCACTCTTCTAAAAACGCCATCGAAAACCACTTCGATACCAGCTTCGAACTGGAATCTATGCTGGAAAAACGTGTTAAGCGTCAGCTGCTGGATGAAATCCAGTCAATCTGCCCGCCACACGTCACCATCATGCAGGTTCGTCAGGGCATCGCTAAAGGCCTGGGCCACGCGGTTATGTGTGCACATCCATTAGTGGGTGATGAGCCAGTTGCCGTGATCCTGCCAGACGTGATCATCGACGAATACGAATCTAACCCAACCAAAGATAACCTGGCAGAAATGCTGAGCCGTTACGAAGAGTCTGGCCGCAGCCAGATCATGGTTGAGCCGGTTGCTGATGTGACGGCGTACGGTGTTGTAGATTGCCAGGGCGCAGAACTGAACCCAGGCGACAGCGCACCAATGGTTGGTGTGGTTGAGAAGCCAAAAGCGGCAGAAGCGCCATCTAACCTGGCCGTTGTTGGTCGTTATGTTCTTTCTGCTGATATCTGGCCACTGCTGGCGAAAACGCCTCCAGGTGCAGGCGGCGAAGTTCAGTTAACTGACTCTATCGCTATGCTGATGGAAAAAGAGACCGTTGAAGCTTATCACCTGAAAGGTGTGAGCCATGACTGCGGTAACAAACTGGGCTACATGCAGGCTTTCGTTGAGTACGGTGTTCGTCATCCGGTATTGGGCAAAGATTTTTCTGAATGGCTCGATGGCGCAGTTGGCAACAAAAAGTAATTCATAAACACAGGATAACTCGATGAAAGTCACTGTATTTGGTATCGGCTATGTCGGTCTGGTTCAGGCTGCGGTGTTGGCCGAAGTCGGACATGACGTTCTCTGCATTGATGTCGACGAAAAGAAAGTCGAAAATCTGAAAAAAGGCATCATTCCTATTTTCGAACCAGGTTTAACGCCGCTGGTAATGTCTAATTACGAAGCGGGTCGTCTGAAGTTCAGCACCGATGCTGAGCTGGGCGTAAACCATGGTGTTATGCAGTTTATTGCAGTCGGTACCCCCCCGGATGAAGACGGCTCTGCCGATCTGAAATATGTGACCGCTGTAGCGCGCACCATTGCGCAATACATGAACGATCACAAAGTGGTTATCGACAAATCAACCGTTCCGGTTGGCACAGCAGACAAAGTGCGTGCAGTGATGACGGAAGCGCTTAAAGCGCGTGACGCTAACATCACTTTCGATGTGGTCTCTAACCCTGAATTCCTCAAGGAAGGCGCGGCGGTTAACGACTGCATGCGTCCAGAGCGCATCGTTGTCGGCACCGATAACGACGAAGTGGTTGAACTGTTACGCGAGCTCTATGAGCCGTTTAACCGTAACCACGATCGTATGATCATGATGGATATCCGCAGCGCAGAGCTGACCAAGTATGCCGCAAACTGCATGCTGGCGACCAAAATCAGCTTTATGAACGAGATCTCCAATCTGGCTGAGCGTTTAGGCGCGGATATTGAAAAAGTACGCCAGGGTATCGGCTCCGATCCCCGCATTGGCTACCACTTCATCTATCCAGGCTGTGGCTATGGTGGTTCCTGCTTCCCGAAAGATGTGCAGGCGCTGATCCGTACCGCGGAGTCTATTGGCTATAAGCCTCGCCTGTTACAGGCGGTGGAAGATGTCAATGACAGCCAGAAGACCAAGCTGCCGACCTTCATTAAGCGTCATTTCGGCGACGATCTGAGCGGTAAGACCTTTGCCCTTTGGGGTCTGTCATTCAAGCCGAATACCGACGATATGCGTGAAGCCTCCAGCCGCGTGCTGATGGAAACGTTGTGGGAAGCCGGTGCTACTGTCCAGGCGTTTGACCCTGAAGCGATGGATGAAGCGCAGCGCATCTATGGTCACCGCAGCGATCTCAAGCTGATGGGAACCAAAGAGGCGGCACTGCAGGGCGCTGATGGCCTGGTCATTTGTACGGAATGGCAAAACTTCCGTGCACCTGACTTTGACGTCATCAAAAATGCACTGAAAGAACCCGTGATTTTTGATGGTCGTAACCTGTATGATCCAGAGCGTACCAGCAAACGCGGATTCGTTTATTATGCAATCGGCCGCGGAGCGTCTATTCAAATTGCATAATTAACGAGGGATTTATGAACTTTCTGGTCACCGGCGCCGCAGGCTTTATTGGTTTTCATGTTAGCCAACGTCTGCTGGCCGCCGGTCACCAGGTTGTCGGTATCGACAACCTGAATGATTATTATGACGTAAATCTTAAGCATGCCCGTCTGAACCTGATTAAACCCGATCCGGCTTTTACCTTTATTGAGATGGATCTGGCTGACCGTGACGCAATCGCGTCACTGTTTAAGCAACAGCAGTTCCAGCGCGTGATTCATTTAGGCGCCCAGGCGGGTGTTCGCTATTCAATAGATAATCCCCACGCCTACGCCGACGCTAATCTGATTGGTCACCTCAACATTCTTGAGGGCTGCCGTCATCATAAAATCGAACATCTGCTTTATGCATCTTCCAGTTCGGTTTATGGCCTGAATCGTAAAATGCCTTTCTCCACCGAAGATAGCGTTGACCATCCGGTTTCGTTATATGCGGCGACCAAGAAAGCTAACGAGTTAATGTCACATACTTACTCGCATCTTTACCAGCTGCCGACCACCGGACTGCGGTTCTTTACCGTTTATGGTCCATGGGGCCGGCCGGATATGGCATTATTCAAATTCACCCGTGCGATGATTGCAGGTGAAGCGATTGATGTTTATAACCAGGGCCAGATGAAACGCGACTTCACCTATATTGATGACATTGCGGAAGCGATTGTTCGTTTGCAGGATGTTATTCCGCAGGCGGATGAAAACTGGACGGTAGAAGCGGGATCGCCAGCCACCAGTTCTGCGCCTTATCGGGTTTATAATATTGGTAACAGTCAGCCGGTCACGCTGATCAACTATATCGAAGCCATCGAGAAAGCACTGGGTATTACGGCGGTTAAGAATCTGATGCCAATGCAACCGGGTGACGTGCTGGAAACCAGCGCCGACACCGAAGCCCTGTTTAAGGCGATCGGTTTTAAACCGCAAACCAGTGTGGAAGAGGGCGTTAAGCGCTTTGTTGACTGGTATCGGGACTTCTATCAGGTCTGATTAATAAAATAAAAAAGGAAGCGCAGGCTTCCTTTTTTTTGTTATCTCTAAGGGCAATCAGTAGTCAGTAGCGAAGCCCGACCCGTTATCAGAGTAGAAAGTCGTCTAACTGCTTACCTTGCTCTTCCAGTGCTTTTTTAATCACTGCCGGTGTGCGACCCTGACCAGTCCAGGTTCTGGTTTCGCCTTTTTCATCGACATACTTATATTTTGCCGGACGAACTGAACGGTTACCTTTCCCGGCGACTTTGGTGTCTGACAGGGAGCTCAGCAATTCATTCGGATCGATGCCGTCCGCCAGCAGCATTTCACGATACTGTTCCAGTTTACGTGCACGCTCGGCATTCTCTGCCTGGGTTAGTGACTCCTCTTCGCGGCGTTCTTTTACCACCACTTCAAGTTTTTCCAGCATCTCTTCCAGCGAGTCAATCGGATACTCTCTGGCCTGAGCACGCAGCGTACGGATATTATTAAGAACTTTTAGTGCTTCGCTCATTGTCCTGGTCTCTGAATAATAAAAAAGTTGTTTTGCCCGACAATAGTAGAGGTGGTAATAAATAACTTCAACACAAATTAATATTAAAGCGCGACGGCAAAATAAAAGAGAGTAAAAATTATCCTTCAGAAAAATTTACTTTTTCGCCGTTTAATGGCTATTTTTATGTCAGCTTTAAAAGACGTAAATTTAATACATTAATTACAGCAGTGAAAAAGGCAGGATGTTGTTGGGGGTAATATCCAGGCTACCCGCTCAGGCAGGCAAAGGATCGGCCTGAATTTTAGCTCACCCAGAGCGGCCAATGGCGATCATTATTCCGCGGCTACCCGCTCAGTTTTAGCAGCGCTTTGTGCTAATATGCGCGCCATTCCGTTAAGTCCTGATGAAGAACCCGCTGCTATGGCCCAACTCTATTTTTACTACTCTGCGATGAATGCGGGTAAATCCACCGCCTTACTGCAGTCCTCCTATAACTACCAGGAACGGGGAATGCGAACCCTGGTCTACACCGCTGAAATTGACGATCGCTTTGGCGCAGGCACCGTCAGCTCGCGTATTGGCCTCTCTTCGCCCGCCTTACTGTATAACGCTGAGACTGCGCTTTACCGCGATATCGCCGCAGAGCACGCGGCTCAGCCGATTCACTGCGTGCTGGTCGATGAGAGTCAGTTCCTGACCCGTGAGCAGGTGAAGGCCCTGTCAGACGTGGTGGACAACCTTGATATCCCGGTGCTTTGCTATGGCCTGAGAACCGACTTCCGTGGTGAGCTGTTTACCGGCAGTCAGTATCTGCTGGCGTGGGCTGACAAGCTGGTAGAGCTGAAGACCATCTGCCACTGTGGCCGCAAAGCCAGTATGGTGCTGCGGCTCGACAGCGAGGGAAAACCGTTCAGTGAAGGTGAGCAGGTGGTGATCGGTGGCAATGAACGCTATATCTCCGTGTGCCGCAAGCATTACAAGCAGGCAATAGAGCAGGGATCGCTGCAGGCGATTTACGGCGCGCAAACGCCGCTGAACTGACAGTGCTGTAACAGAAATAAAAAAACCCGCCGAGGCGGGTTTTTTGTTTGTCAGCCGATTAGACGTTTTTCGCTTTCTTCTCGACCTTAACACCTTTTACCGGTTGTTCAGCCACGGCTTCAGCGACGCTGGAGAAGGGTTCAACAAATTCGCGGCCATAGTAGGTGTCCAGCATGATTTGTTTCAGCTCAGCAATCAGCGGATAACGTGGGTTAGCGCCGGTACACTGGTCATCAAATGCATCATCTGCCAGCTTATCGACTTTCGCCAGGAAGTCAGCTTCTGCCACACCCGCTTCGCGGATAGAGGTTGGGATACCCAGTTGAGTTTTAATCTCTTCCAGCCACGCCAGCAGTTTTTCAATTTTCTGCGCGGTGCGGTCGCCCGGCGCCGTCAGGCCTAAGTGGTCTGCGACTTCTGCGTAGCGACGACGTGCCTGTGGACGGTCATACTGGCTGAACGCGGTCTGTTTAGTCGGGTTGTCGTTCGCGTTATAACGAATGACGTTGGCAATTAACAGTGAGTTAGCCAGGCCGTGTGGGATATGGAATTCCGATCCCAGTTTGTGCGCCATGGAGTGACAAACCCCAAGGAAGGCGTTGGCAAAGGCGATACCGGCGATGGTTGCCGCATTGTGCACGCGTTCACGCGCCACCGGATTTTTCGCACCTTCCGCGTAGCTGGCTGGCAGGTTCTCTTTCAGCAGTTTAAGTGCCTGCAGCGCCTGACCGTCAGAGTATTCGTTAGCCAGCACTGACACATAGGCTTCCAGCGCATGGGTCACCGCATCCAGGCCGCCAAAGGCGCACAGGGAGCGCGGCATATCCATCACCAGGTTAGCATCGACAATCGCCATATCCGGGGTTAACGCATAGTCTGCCAGTGGGTATTTCTGGCCGGTGGCATCGTCGGTAACCACCGCAAACGGCGTCACTTCTGAACCGGTACCGGAAGTGGTGGTGATTGCCACCATGCGAGCTTTGACGCCCATTTTCGGGAATTTGTAGATACGTTTACGGATATCCATAAAGCGTAACGCCAGCTCTTCAAAATGGGTCTCAGGATGTTCGTACATCACCCACATGATTTTCGCGGCATCCATCGGTGAACCACCGCCGAGGGCGATAATCACGTCAGGTTTGAAGCTGTTCATCTGCTCAGCGCCTTTACGCACGATGCTCAGCGTAGGGTCAGCTTCAACTTCAAAGAACACCTCTGTTTCAACGCCGTGTGCTTTCAGCACGCGGGTCACCTGGTCAGCATAACCGTTGTTAAACAGGAAGCGGTCAGTGACGATGAACGCACGTTTGGCGCCATCCGAAGCCACTTCTTCCAGTGCAATTGGCAGAGAACCGCGACGGAAGTAGATGGATTTAGGAAGTTTATGCCACAACATATTTTCAGCTCGCTTGGCGACAGTTTTGGTATTGATCAGGTGTTTCGGGCCAACGTTTTCAGAGATGGAGTTACCCCCCCATGAACCACAACCCAGCGTCAGAGAAGGCGCCAGTTTAAAGTTGTAGAGGTCACCGATACCGCCCTGTGAAGCCGGAGTATTGATCAGAATACGCGCGGTTTTCATTTTGTCGCCGAAGTAGTGAACGCGCTCGGTCTGGTTATCCTGGTCGGTATACAGGCAGGAGGTGTGTCCGATACCGCCCATCGCCACCAGTTTTTCCGCTTTATCGACGGCATCCTGGAAATCTTTTGCCCGATACATCGCGAGAGTCGGGGAGAGTTTTTCGTGAGCGAACGGCTCAGACTCATCCACCAGCTGCACTTCACCAATCAGAATTTTGGTGCTCGGAGGAACGGTGATGCCCGCCATCTCAGCAATTTTAAACGCTGGCTGACCAACAATCGCCGCATTCAGGCCACCATTTTTCAGAATGATATTCTGTACCGCGTTCAGCTCAGCGCCCTGCAGCATATAACCGCCATGGCTGGCAAAGCGTTCGCGCACTGCGTCATAAGCAGAATCCACCACAATCACTGACTGCTCAGAGGCACAAATCACGCCGTTATCGAAGGTTTTTGACATCAGGATAGACGCTACGGCGCGTTTAACGTCAGCCGTTTCATCAATCACTACCGGCGTATTACCGGCACCCACACCGATAGCAGGTTTACCTGAGCTGTAAGCGGCTTTCACCATGCCTGGTCCGCCGGTTGCCAGAATCAGGTTGATGTCAGGGTGATGCATTAACTGGTTAGACAGCTCAACCGAAGGCGCGTCAATCCAGCCGATAATATCTTTCGGCGCACCGGCTGCAATCGCTGCCTGCAGCACGATATCTGCCGCTTTGTTGGTGGCGTCTTTAGCACGTGGGTGTGGAGAGAAGATAATTCCGTTACGGGTTTTAAGACTGATCAGAGCTTTGAAGATGGCGGTAGAGGTTGGGTTGGTGGTCGGCACGATGCCGCAAATCAGGCCAATCGGTTCAGCGATAGTGATAGTACCGAAGGTGTCGTCGGTTGCCAGCACACCGCAGGTCTTTTCATCTTTGTAAGCGTTGTAGATATATTCAGAAGCAAAATGATTTTTGATCACTTTATCTTCGACGATGCCCATGCCGGATTCAGCAACGGCCATCTTAGCGAGAGGAATTCGGGCATCTGCGGCGGCAAGCGCGGCAGCACGGAAAATAGCGTCAACCTGTTGTTGGGAAAAGTTGGCGTATTCACGCTGGGCTTTTTTTACACGTTCGACCAGTGCATTAAGTTCAGCGACATTAGTAACGGCCATGGTGTTCTCCTGAAGGAAGTTAAACTTTTTTAGTAAACAATCCTGCGTCCTGAGTATAGTCCCGCCTGGCTGGCGCGTTGGATTGGGCCAGAACGCCCGGATTTTCAAATGTTTACTAAACTAGTCTGTTCTGGCATCAGCGTTATGTACCCTGATGCTGCTAATACTTCCGTTGCGAAAAGATTACCTGGTTTGAGGTAGGGCAATTTTGATACAGATCAATTTGAACGCAAGCTGACTCCTTTCAGCCGCACTTTTCGGCACCCGCTTGTCGAAACCGCTTACGCCTCTTAAGGCCAGGCTCATAGCGGCTAAAACCAGCTGCATTTTAATGTCTGGCGAAATGCGCTAAATCGGGCGCTGATCGGCAGAATAAATAGCTGTCCGCGCATCTGGCGTCAGGGCGCTTTTTCCCTTACATTAGGCGCGTTTTCCTCCCCTGTGGTACGGAGTCTGTCGTGAACCCTGCGCTGTTAGATTTATCAGGTTATATAAAATTTTTTGTCGGGCTTTTTGCGCTGGTCAATCCGGTAGGCATTATTCCGGTGTTTATCAGCATGACCCGCTATCAGGGGGCTGCTGAGCGTAATAAAACCAACCTGACGGCCAACCTCGCGGTCGCCATCATTCTGTGGACCTCACTGTTTCTCGGTGATGCGATTCTGCATATTTTCGGTATCTCTATCGACTCCTTCCGCATTGCCGGGGGAATTCTGGTAGTGACCATCGCCATGTCGATGATCAGCGGTAAGCTGGGCGAAGATAAGCAGAACAAACAGGAAAAATCAGAGACCGCGATTCGTGAAAGTGTCGGGGTGGTACCGCTGGCACTGCCGCTGATGGCCGGACCCGGTGCCATCAGTTCGACCATTGTCTGGAGCACGCGCTATCACAGCTGGGTCAATCTGCTGGGATTCAGCCTGGCGATTGCGCTTTTTGCCTTCTGCTGCTGGCTGTTGTTTCGGGCTGCACCTTTAATGGTGCGGGTGTTAGGCCAGACCGGTATTAACGTGATCACCCGTATTATGGGGCTGTTGCTGATGGCGCTGGGTATTGAGTTCGTGGTTACCGGAATGAAATCTATTTTCCCCGGTTTACTCAATTAAATTCCCCACTTAATTCAGGGGTCGAAGCGAAGTCGTGAATCATTATGGTGCAAAGCCCGAAAAAGCTGCACCATAAACATGCAATTATTCATCCCGCTTAATAGATTCAGCAGATTATCACTTTCATTACTGCTGGCCGGAATTTGCCGCTTGTTAGCCGCAGCAATGTCACAATTTTCACATGATAATCTGCTTTCTAATTCTCGCTTAGCCTGACAAATCGCGCCCCTGCTCCCAGCCGGCGCGCATTCATCGCGTCTGATGGCGTATCCCCGGTATAATTGCCAAAAAAGCGTTTTTATCCCTTCGGCAGAGCTGCAGAAAGTCTGTTTTTATCTAAAATCTCTATTTTTCATATCGATAAGATATTTTCAGGACAAAAATTAACACTTCCGCTGCCTGACTTCTCATGATAAAAGAGAATTAGTTAACATTTTAGCTATTTTGCTTTGGCACCCTTCCGCTGCTTCTGATAATTTTTGGCGCAACGTAAAATTTTTTCTCCGACAGCCCAAAGTGAGAACGCTTTTTGCTTAAGCCTATCGGGATACTTAATAAAAGGTTGGCGCTTTCGCATGACTGGGATGAAAAACTTGCAGCAACAACGGTGTAAAATTGCGTTATGTCTGTTAATCGCTTTTTCACCGGCCTATGGTGCCACGGTGCCAGCCGGGACGACGCTGGCGCCGATGCAGCAAATTGTTATTAATAACGGCTCAGAGGTGGCGTCGCTCGACCCACATAAAGTCGAAGGCGTGCCAGAATCGAATATTATTCTTAATCTGCTTGATGGGCTGGTTAACACCGATAACAGCGGCAAGGTGGTGCCTGGCGTGGCGGAGAGCTGGCAAAACCAGCAAGGGACTCAGTGGACCTTTACCCTGCGGAATGACGCAAAATGGAGCAACGGCGAACCGGTAACCGCCGATGATTTCGTCTATAGCTGGCGTCGACTGGCCGATCCCACGACGGCTTCTCCTTATTCCAGCTATCTGCAGGCTGCGCATTTCGCCAACATTGATGCCATTCTGGCCGGTAAAATGTCACCCGATCAGCTCGGTGTGAAGGCGCTGGATGCCCATCATCTGCAAATTACCCTGAGTGAACCGGTGCCTTATCTGGTCGCCATGCTGGCGCATACCGCGATGAAGCCGGTCTATGCCCCGGCGATCAAGCAGTGGGGCGAGGCCTGGACCCGTCCGGGTCACTATGTGGGCAACGGCGCGTATACGCTGAGCGACTGGGTGGTCAATGAAAAAATCGTACTGCAGCGCAATCCACACTACTGGGATAACAGCCATACGGTGATTGAGCAGGGCACTTTCCTGCCGATCGCCTCGGAAAACAGCGATATTAATCGCTATCGCAGCGGCGGTACGGACATTACCAACAGCGCAATCCCGCCAGAAATGTTCGGCAAACTGCGTCAGGAGTTGGGCGAGCAGGTCAAAGTCAGTCCGCTGCTTTGCACTTTCTATTATGAAATTAATAATAAAAAGCCGCCATTTACCGATGCGCGCGTTCGTGCTGCGATCAAGATGACCCTCGACCGTGAAGTCATTGCTAACAAGATCATGGGGCAGGGTCAGATTCCGGCCTACAGCCTGACGCCACCGTTTACCGCCGGGATCAATTTAACCCCACCGGCGTGGTTCAGACAGACACAGGCGCAGCGCAATCAGGCGGCGAAAAAGTTACTGGCAGAGGCCGGGTTTGATGACAGCCATCCGCTGACCTTCACGCTGCTCTACAACACCTCCGATCAGAATAAACGCCAGGCGATCGCTGCTGCCTCAATGTGGCAGAAAAACCTCGGCGCGAAGGTGACGTTACAGAATCAGGAGTGGAAAACTCTGCTGGAGACCCGTCATCAGGCGCAGTATGACGTGGTTCGCGCCACCTGGTGCGCGGATTACAACGAGCCGTCGACCTTTCTCAACATGCTGATCGGTAACGCCTCAATCAATACTGCCTTTTACCGCAGCCCGACGTTTGATCGCCTGATGTCGGAGACCCTGACCGCCAGCAGTGAAGCACAACGCGCCAGCCTCTATCAGCAGGCTGAAACACAACTCGACAAAGACTCACCAATTGTGCCAGTTTACTACCGCGTGAGTGTGCGCCTGGTGAAGCCCTGGGTTGGCGGCTTTACGGGTAAAGACCCGCAGGACATGACAGACCTGAAATACTATTTCATCAAACAACACTGAGCCGCGCGCTTACCTGGCGAGACAGTCGGGGAGCGCGCGTCCGTGCAGACCACAGTATGTGGTCACTATCCTCAGGTTAACCAGCCGGGGATCCCGAGACGGGGGACGCCGGGGCAGTCAATCGCCCCGGCGACGATAATAAAACTGGAGTGTAATAATGAACAACATCACGAAGAAAAGCCTGATTGCAGCGGGCGTGTTTGCTGCAGTCAGTGCCCTGGCAGGGAATGCAGTTCTGGCGGCTACAGTGCCAGCTGGCGTTGAGCTGGCAGCAAAACAGGAACTGGTACGCGGCAATGGCGATGAAGTACAGTCGCTCGATCCGCACAAAATTGAAGGCGTGCCGGAAGATAACGTGGCGCGCGATCTCTACGAAGGTCTGCTGGTCAGTGACAGCAATGGCCACCCGGTGCCGGGCGTAGCGGAAAGTTACGAAAACAAAGATTTCAAAGTGTGGACTTTCCACTTACGTAAGAATGCCAAATGGTCGAACGGCGAGCCGGTCACCGCACAGGACTTCGTCTACAGCTGGCAGCGTTTGGTGGATCCGAAAACCGCCTCACCTTACGCCAGCTATCCGCAGTATGGCCATATCCTGAATGTTGATGAGATCATCGCCGGCAAAAAACCGACCTCCGATCTGGGCGTGAAGGCGATTGATGACCATACGCTGGAAGTGACCCTGAGTGAGCCGGTTCCTTATTTCAACAAGCTGATGATCAACTCCGTGATGTCGCCGGTGTATAAGCCCGCGATTGAGAAGTTCGGCGATCAGTGGACTCAGCCACAGAACTGGGTCGGCAACGGCGCGTTTAAACTGGATGCGCACGTGATCAACGAACGCATCACGCTGGTGCGGAACCCGCAGTACTGGGATAACGCCAACACCATTCTGAACAAAGTGACCTTCCTGCCGATCAATTCAGAAGTCAGTGACGTTAACCGTTACTTCTCTGAGAACGGCAGCGACATGACCTACAACAACATGCCGATTGAGCTGTTCAAAAAGCTGCAGCGCGATAACGGCAAAGAACTGCACGTTGATCCCTATCTCTGCACCTATTACTACGAAATCAATAACCAGAAAGCGCCATTCACCGATCCTCGCGTGCGCGCCGCGCTGAAGCTCGGCCTGGATCGCGACATCATGGTGAATAAAGTGCTGGCCCAGGGTCAGATGCCAGCCTACAGCTTCACGCCGCCATCAACCGACGGTATGGAGATTCTGCCGCCAGACTGGTTCAAATGGACGCAGGAAAAACGTAATGAAGAGGCGAAGAAATTGCTGGCTGAAGCCGGTTATACCGCCGATAAACCGCTGACTTTCAACCTGCTGTATAACACTTCCGACCTGCACAAGAAGCTGGCTATTGCCGCCTCGTCGATCTGGAAGAAAAATATCGGGGTGAACATCAAGCTGGAAAACCAGGAGTGGAAAACCTTCCTTGATACGCGTCATCAGGGCAACTTCGACGTTTCGCGTGCCGCCTGGTGTGCTGACTATAACGAACCGACGTCTTTCCTGAACATCATGCTGTCGAACAGCAGCAGTAACACCTCGCACTATAAGAGCGAGGCATTCGATCAGGTACTGCGTGATGCAATCAAAGCGCCGGATGACAAAGCCCGTGCCGCCGACTACCAGCGTGCCGAGCAGATTCTGGATAAAGACAGCACCATCGTTCCGGTCTACTACTACGTTAACGCGCGTCTGGTGAAACCGTACGTCGGCGGTTACACCGGCAAAGATCCGCTGGATAAATCGCAGGATAAGAACTTCTACATCATTAAACACTAATAGCACACAGGCTATCGACAGCGGCGGCGCGTCTGCGCCGCCTTTACGTTTTATTTATTTGTTGTGAAGCAACAGCCTGGTAGGTACGGCAATGTTAAAATTCATCCTGCGTCGCTTGCTTGAAGCGCTCCCGACGCTGTTCGTCCTGATTACCATCTCCTTCTTTATGATGCGACTGGCACCCGGCAGTCCCTTTACCGGTGAGCGCACCCTGGCGCCGGAAGTCATGGCCAACATTGAGGCGAAATATCACCTCAACGATCCGATTGGTAAGCAGTATGTCGATTACCTGGTGCAGCTGGCGCACGGCGATTTCGGCCCCTCATTTAAATATAAAGATTATTCGGTTAACTATCTGGTTGGCCATGCGTTTCCGGTTTCAGCCAAACTCGGTCTGGCTGCCTTCGTGCTGGCGGTGGTACTGGGCGTTGCTGCCGGGGTCATCGCCGCGCTTAAACAGAACAGTCTGTGGGATTTCGCGGTGATGGGGGTGGCAATGACCGGCGTGGTGATACCGAGTTTCGTGGTGGCACCGTTGCTGGTTCTGGTGTTTGCCATCACGCTGAAATGGCTACCCGGCGGTGGCTGGAATGGCGGACAGTGGAACTACATGCTGCTGCCGATGGTGGCGCTCTCGCTGGCCTATATCGCCAGCATCGCACGTATCACCCGCGGATCGATGATTGAAGTAATGCACTCCAACTTTATCCGTACCGCCCGTGCCAAAGGGCTGCCGCTGCGCCGCATCGTGCTGCGCCACGCGCTGAAGCCGGCGCTGCTGCCGGTAATCTCCTATATGGGGCCGGCCTTTGTCGGCATCATCACCGGCTCAATGGTGATTGAGTCGATCTACGGCCTGCCGGGCATCGGTCAGCTGTTTGTTAACGGCGCACTGAACCGTGACTACTCGCTGGTAATGAGCCTGACCATTCTGGTGGGTTTGTTAACCATTCTGTTTAACGCGATTGTTGACGTGCTGTATGCCGTTATCGATCCGAAAATTCGTTACTGATTGCGGAGTTCGCCATGATGTTAAGTAAGAAAAACAGCGAAGCTCTGGATGCGTTCAGTGAGAAGCTGGAAGTGGAAGGGCGCAGTCTGTGGCAGGACGCCCGCCGTCGTTTTATTCATAACCGCGCGGCTTCAATCAGCCTGCTGGTACTGCTGCTGATTACGCTGTTTGTGATCGTTGCGCCGATGCTGTCGCAGTTCACCTATGACGATACCGACTGGGGCATGATGTCCTCTCCGCCGGACACGACCTCCGGCCACTGGTTTGGTACCGACTCGTCGGGACGCGATCTGCTGGTGAGGGTGGCAATTGGCGGCCGGATTTCACTGATGGTGGGTGTGGCATCCGCCTTGATCGCGGTAATCGTGGGGACCCTGTACGGTTCCGTTGCCGGTTACCTCGGCGGCAAAACCGACTCGGTGATGATGCGTATTCTGGAAATCCTCAACTCTTTTCCGTTTATGTTCTTCGTCATTCTGCTGGTGACCTTCTTTGGCCGTAATATCCTGCTGATCTTTGCCGCCATCGGCATGGTGTCGTGGCTGGATATGGCGCGTATCGTGCGTGGACAAACCCTGAGCCTGAAGCGCAAAGAGTTTATTGAAGCCGCCCACGTTGGCGGCGTCTCCACCTGGAAAATCGTGGTGCGCCACATCGTGCCGAACGTGCTGGGCGTGGTGGTGGTTTACGCCTCGTTGCTGGTACCCAGCATGATTCTGTTTGAATCCTTCCTGAGCTTCCTTGGGCTGGGAACGCAGGAACCGCTCAGCAGCTGGGGCGCGTTGCTCAGCGATGGGGCTAACTCAATGGAAGTGTCGCCGTGGTTGCTGCTCTATCCGGCGGGCTTTCTGGTGGTAACGCTGTTCTGTTTCAACTTTATCGGCGATGGCCTGCGTGATGCCCTCGACCCGAAAGATCGTTAAGGAGTTTCCCGATGACCATTCATGAATTCCAGCCAGCAATGGCGGCCCGCGCGGGAAGCGAACAGTTACTGCAGGTGAAGGATTTGCGCGTCACCTTCGGCACTCACGACGGCGATGTGACCGCCGTCAACGATCTTAACTTTTCGCTGCGCGCCGGTGAAACGCTGGGTATTGTCGGCGAATCCGGTTCCGGCAAATCACAGACCGCCTTCGCCCTGATGGGGCTGCTGGCTAAAAACGGCCGTATCGGCGGCTCGGCGCTGTTCAACGGCAAGGAGATCCTCAACCTGCCCGAGCACCAGCTTAACCGGCTGCGCGCCGAGCAGATTGCCATGATCTTCCAGGACCCGATGACCTCGCTCAACCCCTACATGCGGGTCGGTGAGCAATTAATGGAAGTGCTGAAGCTGCACAAGGGCATGAACAGCGCCCAGGCCTTCGAAGAGTCGGTCAGAATGCTGGACGCGGTGAAAATGCCAGAAGCACGCAAGCGGATGAGAATGTATCCGCATGAGTTCTCCGGCGGGATGCGTCAGCGTGTGATGATCGCCATGGCGCTGCTGTGCCGGCCAAAACTGCTGATTGCTGATGAGCCGACCACGGCGCTCGACGTGACGGTGCAGGCGCAGATTATGACGCTGCTCAACGATCTCAAACGCGAGTTCAACACCGCCATTATCATGATCACTCACGATCTAGGCGTCGTCGCCGGGATCTGCGACAAAGTGCTGGTGATGTACGCCGGACGTACCATGGAATATGGCCGCGCTCGTGACGTTTTCTATCAGCCGGCGCACCCGTATTCAATCGGCCTGCTGAATGCGGTGCCGCGTCTGGATGCTGAAGGCGAGAGTCTGACCACCATTCCCGGCAATCCGCCTAACCTGCTGCGTCTGCCGCCGGGCTGCCCGTTCCAGCCGCGTTGTCCACATGCGATGGATATCTGTGCCAAAGCGCCGCCGCTGGAACCGTTCGGGGATGGGCGTTTACGTGCCTGCTTTAAGCCGGTGGAGGAATTAATATGAGCGCCATAGCCGAAAAAAGAGTGTTACTGGAAATCGCCGACCTCAAGGTGCATTTCGATATCAAAGATGGCAAGCAGTGGTTCTGGCAGCCGTCAAAGACCCTGAAAGCGGTGGATGGCGTCAGCCTGCGCCTGTACGAAGGGGAGACGCTGGGCGTGGTCGGTGAATCGGGCTGCGGTAAATCGACGCTGGCGCGGGCGATTATCGGCCTGGTTAAAGCCACCGACGGTCGGGTGGCGTGGCTGGGCCGCGATCTGCTGGGGCAGAGCGAAGAGGAGTGGCGCAAGGCGCGCAGTGACATCCAGATGATCTTCCAGGACCCGCTGGCTTCGCTCAATCCGCGTATGACCATCGGCGATATCATTGCAGAGCCGTTGCGCACCTATCATCCGAAAATGGCGCGTCAGGAAGTCAAAGATCGCGTCAAAAATATGATGATGAAGGTCGGTCTGCTACCGAACCTGATCAACCGCTATCCGCATGAGTTTTCCGGCGGCCAGTGCCAGCGTATCGGTATCGCGCGTGCGCTGATCCTCGAGCCTAAGCTGATTATCTGTGATGAGCCGGTATCAGCTCTCGACGTATCGATCCAGGCGCAGGTGGTGAATCTGCTGCAGCAGTTGCAGCGCGAAATGGGGCTGTCGCTGATCTTTATCGCGCACGATCTGGCGGTAGTGAAACACATCTCCGATCGGGTGCTGGTGATGTATCTCGGTCATGCGGTCGAACTCGGCACCTACAGCGAGGTCTACAGCAATCCGCAGCATCCTTACACCAAAGCGCTGATGTCAGCGGTGCCGATTCCCGATCCGGATCTGGAAAAGAACAAGCAGATTCAGCTGCTGGAAGGGGAGTTGCCGTCTCCGATCAATCCGCCGTCAGGCTGCGTGTTTCGCACCCGCTGCCCGATTGCCGGACCGGAGTGCGCTAAAACCCGGCCGCTGCTGGAAGGCAGTTTCCGCCACGCGGTCTCCTGCCTCAAGGTCGACCCGTTATAATGCAAAACGCCGGGCAGTGGCCCGGCGTTTTTTATCGCTGCGACGGCTATTCACGCCACAGGATATGACACAGCTTGTGGTCTTTTTCACGGCACAGCAGTACGCGTGCAAAGACGTCGGTAATCGGTTCACCATCCGCTTCACCCAGTCCAATCACCACTTCCGCGAAAAAGTCAGGATTCAGATCGAAATCAACATGTTCCTGCCAGTCATCAGAAGGATCGAACAGCTCAGCGCCGCCACGTTCTTCGAACTGCAGATTAAAAAGGATGATGTCTGCCGGATCGAGATTATCGCCTGCCAGCTCAAGAAAAATATCGTAAGCCTGTTCCAGCGTTTCGTCTTCAGTAAGGCGATTATTTAAATCCATGGTCTGTCCTGTCTGCCCTGCGGGCGTTTACACAATTTGGCTCGTTTTACAGTAAAGGGCTAAAGAAGTAAAACAGTCGTTCGACGATGCGTTGCCACCAGGCACGTTTTGACCAGCGCTTACCGTCCAGCAGGCGTGAGCGGGCAATATAGTCATCCTGCACGCAGGACAGATCGCTGCCAAATCCGGCATCGTCTACCACCAGTGTAATCTCAAAATTGAGCCACAGGCTGCGCATATCAAGATTTACCGTGCCGACCAGGCTGAGCTGTCCATCAACCAGAACGCTTTTGGTATGCAGCAGACCATCTTCAAACTGATAAATTTTAACGCCCGCCTCCAGTAGTTCACTGAAGAACGCCCGGCTGGCCCAGCCCACCAGCAGGGAATCGTTATGCCGAGGGACAATAATGCTGACATTCACGCCGCGCTGCGCCGCGGTGCAGATGGCATGCAGCAGATCGTCGCTTGGCACGAAGTAGGGCGTGGTCATGATCAGCTGTTCGCGAGCGGAATAGACCGCCGTCAGCAGCGCCTGATGGATCATATCCTCCGGGAAGCCAGGACCTGAGGCGATAACCTGCACCGTGTGCCCGCTCTCCTGCTCAAACGGCATGATATTGCGGTCGGGCGGTGGCGGCAGGATCCGTTTACCGGTTTCAATCTCCCAGTCGCAGCTGAAGACAATCCCCATTGCGGTGGCCACCGGGCCTTCCATCCGCGCCATCAGATCGATCCACTGCCCGACGCCCGCGTTCTGCTTGAAGAAGCGCGGATCTACCAGATTCATGCTGCCGGTGTAGGCAATATAGTTATCGATTAACACAATTTTGCGGTGCTGACGCAGGTCCATCCGGCGCAGGAATACGCGCAGCAGGCTGACCTGTAACGCTTCCACCACATCGATGCCGGCATTGCGCATCATGCCCACCCACGGACTGCGGAAAAAGGTGACGCTGCCAGCCGAGTCGAGCAGCAAACGGCAATGTACGCCGCGACGTGACGCCGCCATCAGCGACTCCGCCACTTCATCTGCCAGACCGCCAGGGTGCCAGATATAGAACACCATTTCGATATTGTGACGCGCCAGCTGGATGTCACGGATCAGCGCCTGCATCACATCATCCGAGCTGGTGAGCAGTTGCAGCTGGTTGCCTTTGACGCCAGCAATGCCCTGACGGTGATGACAAAGCTCGAACAGCGAGCGCGCAACGTCGCTGTGTTCGGTGGCAAAGATTTCACGGCACTGCTTCAGATCGTTCAGCCAGCGGGCCGTCGAGGGCCACATGGTGCGAGCGCGTTCGGCACGCCGTTTACCCAGGTGCAGTTCGCCAAAGGAGAGGTAGGCGATAATACCCACCAGCGGCAGAATATAGATAATCAGTAGCCAGGCCATCGCCGAGGTGACGGCGCGGCGCTTCATCAGTATTCGCAGGGTGACACCGGCGATCAGCAGCCAGTAGCCAAACAGCAGCATCCAACTGATCAGGGTGTAAAAAGTGGTCATTAAGTGGACATCCCGTTCGCGCTTTCGTCTGGCAAGTTTACGTGCTGTTGCGGGTCAGCGAAACCCCCTGACCTGAGCCATCTGTTCAGATCCGATTTGGCATTGGCGATAAGATCTTTATAATACGTGCGCGTGAATTCGATGTCAGAGAGGAAGTGATGAGACGAAGCAGAAATGAAGTGGCGCGCTGGAGAATGTTACGTCAGGTGCACCGCCGCCGTTCACGCTGGCTGGAAGGGCAGTCACGCCGTTATAAGCGTATCCACAGTATTCGCCATCAGCTGGCGCAGCAGCAGCGTCGCTCCATTCTGTTTATTACGCAACAGTTGTAATCGCCGTCGCTGACGGTTCAGGCGGGCAAGCGGGCAGCCGGCTGGGGAGAATCCCCGGCACCTTCCCGCCAGTCCGATGCCGGCTCAGGCTTCGAAAAAGCCCATCTCCGCCAGAAAGTGGCGCGCCTGCAGATGCTCCTGTTGCGACGCGCCGCGATCCTTCACTTCACACATCAGGCAATCTGTTGGGCTGCCCACACCCATCGGACGTCGGTAACCGGCGCGGTCATACCATTCAAAAGACCACTTATCTGTTTTGCGATGGTAATAAATGGTTAACCAGGCAGAGCAGTTTGCCGGGTAGCCGCTCAGCACTTCTGTTTTCGGATCGGCAATTCCCTGCACCCGGGATAACAGCTGATCGAAGAAAGTTGAGGCGCCCTGAATATTATAAGTTTTATGCATATTGAGCCTGCGACTGTGCTGTAGCGTCCATTCTGCGTGTCAGAGTGTAATAAAGAAGTCATAAATGTAGACAGCGATGCGCAATAATTCCTGTTCAGGCTAAAAAAAAATCTTTCAGCACGCGCTTTTATCACTGTCGGCGACGTCTCACGCGAGTCCCGTCAGGCGCTAATGGCGGGCTGGCGAAGCCTCTCGCAGCGATTACAGTTAATTCTGTACAACTTTACAATCACGCAAGTGACTGTTTGATGGCCATTTATTTCTTTGATTGCTGTTTCAATGTAAATAACAGCGTAAATACCTGTACAACCATCCCTAGGTTGTATAGCTTTACTGCATCGGTTGTAAAAATTAAACGAACTCTATGAGGGTTAACCATGCAAACCAACGTACGAATTCCGGCCTCCATTGCTGATATTTCTGCCTATCTCAACAGTGCCGCTCTGCCGTCGCAGCAGGCGATTCTGGGTTCAGTGGTAACCGAGATTATGCGTTCCGGACGCAGTCTCAATCGTAAGGCGATCTGTACCCGATTGATTAGCCGCTTGCAGGACGTCACCAGTGCGGAAGAAGAACAGCATTACCATGCGCTGATTGGCTTACTGCTGGATCGTAATTAATTCGCTGGTGAGTGCATGTGCGCTATAGCTGGCGTTGCCCGCGCGCTACCGCATCGCCGCAAATTGCCAGGGAAAATGCAGCCCGCCACCTTCTGATATCTGGCGAGCAAGCCAGGCTTCAGATACCGCGCAAGCGGGTGGAGCATATTGACAAGGCGTCAGCGTTTTTGTAGAAATTAGCCATCTTTCGTGATCGTTTTTCGTTGTCCAATCATTCATCTCTCACGGAAGATCGAAGCCCTGCCAGACCGGCAGGGCTTTTGTTTTTCCCCACGTCAATCCGCTCATGATCAATCCAGTAAATAGATGCCCGCAACAATCGCGCTGACAGACATGATATGCAGCAATTCGGTCATGACGGCCTCTCCTGTTGTGTTTAACGGTCCTTTCAGTCAAGAACAGGCTGGCTGATTGGTCAAAAAAATTTACATTTTTACCGACCAGTATGCGGTGGTGATGCCAGCTTTCTTAATTAATCCGCTGAAAATTAACTCTTCCTGACACTTGTCGCTGCGGTTATTGTTTAGCGATGCTAAGTGTTGCTGGGTGGGACACACTACGCCAGCGGATTGTTCAGACGCCTGTCAGCAGGCGTGAAAATTTACGCTGCGCTAAACCGGTAAGAATCACTGCGGATCGGGGAGCGGTGCATGCAGTTTTTAACAGCACCTCGGATTGCTGTTTTTCAGATCCGGCGATAAATTGATAAGAAATACCTTTGGGAGTCAGTCGATGAAGAAGAAATCAAACCGTGGCGTTATCGCCTTAGCCTGCTGTCTGCTGTTCACCTCGCCCGCGTTACTGGCCAATCCGGGTAACGGCAATGGTAACGGCAATGGTCATGGACATTCCGCCGATCATGGTGGCAAAGGCGAAGGCAAAAACGGCAAAGATCATTCGTCTAAGGGCAAAAAGAACAAGGGCGGCGATCCTCACCGGGCGGAGTCAGAGATCAGCTATGCGTTCGCACGCGATCTGGCCAGACAGCATGGGCTGACCGGTTATTCATCGCTGCCACCGGGTATTGCGAAAAATCTTGCGCGGGGTAAACCTTTGCCGCCCGGGATAGCCAAACGATCGGTGCCGCCTTCAATGCTGGACAACCTGCCGGATTATCCTGGTTATCAGTGGAAAATTGTCGGGGATAACCTGGTGCTGATTGCGCTCAGTACTGCGGTGGTGACGGCGATCATCAATAACGTCTTCGATTAAGCTAAGCGGGCGACACGAATCGAAAAAAACTGCCGGACTGAACTGCGCCCCAAAGGCTGGACACCCAACCGGGCAGGGTGCAGTTTTTTATTTTGAATTCGGCCGGCAAAGGGTTTAACCGGCCAGTCGCGCCTGCGCAGTCAGCAGCAGGGTTACGTTCACCAACTGCAGCGCCGCTGCCAGCACAACGCACATCACAATCAGCGGTTTTTTCTTACTCCAGCCGTGGACCCGCCATAAATAGAGCGCGGTCCCAATCAGCGCCACGATCGGCACCAGCAGCGCCAGAATCATCATTTGCATTGTTGCTTCATCCGAAAAACAAAAATGGCTTCTGTGCGCCGCACCGAAGCCATTTTTTTACCTGGTCCGCGCGATCAGAAAACGCGTTTAAACGGTTTCACGGCGACCTGTTTATAGACGCCAGCGGCAATATAGGGATCATCTTCTGCCCACGACTGCGCTGCTTCTAATGACGGGAACTCGGCAATCACGGTAGAACCGGTGAAACCCGCCACGCCCGGATCGTTGCTGTCGACAGCAGGCATCGGACCCGCAATGATCAGGCGTCCTTCTTCATGCAGTAGTTTCAGGCGAGCCAGATGAGCAGGGCGCACCGCGTTACGTTTTTCCAGTGAATCTGCGTTGTCTTCTGCATAAATGACGTAAAGCACTTGGGAGCTCCCATTAACTCTTCAGAATTTCGCAACACGTTAAGGGATTGCCGATCAGAGTGCAAATGAAACCTCTGACCACTGCAATGCTCAGCATAAAGGGCTAAAAAGCGCTTTTCTTTCGGCCGGATGGCGGGAGTTATTGAAACTGATTGCTATTTGCATTTAAAATCGGCTCTTCATTCAATGACTGCGACTGTTATGACCACGCTGACTATGCCATTACCAAAACGCACGCCTGTCTCCATGTTATTGTCTGTTGCTTTACATGGTGCCGTAATTGCCGGCATTCTTTATGCCTCATTCCATCAGGTGCTCGAAGTCCCTAAAGCGTCGCAGCCTATCAGCGTAACCATGGTCGCCCCTGAAATCCAGCCTGAGCCGGCGCCGGCAGTGGTTGAGCCGCCTGCCCCACAGCCTGAACCGCAGCCGGAACCTGAACCAGTACCAGAACCTCAGCCGGCCCCGGAACCCCCAAAGGCCGAGCCGGTGCCGATTCCTAAGCCGGAACCGAAGCCCAAACCTAAACCGAAGCCGGAACATAAGCGTGAGCAGCCTAAACGCGAAGTCAAACCGCGTCACGAGAGCAAGCCGCAGGCTAATCCGTTTAAGCAGGAGGCGCCCGCTACTCAGAACAAGCCGACCGCCGCGCCGAAGTCGACGCCAGCACCGAGTCAGACGGTCTCTAATGGGCCGAAAGCACTGAGCGTCAGCAAGCCAGGCTATCCACCGCGTGCACTGGCGCTACGTGTAGAAGGCCGGGTGAGAGTCAAATTTGATGTCGACAGCGAAGGGCGGGTGGATAACATCCAGATACTTTCCGCTGAGCCGCGTAATATGTTTGAACGCTCAGTTAAACAGGCGATGAAGCAGTGGCGTTACCAGAGTGGGCGTCCGGGGCAGGGCCTGACCATGAACATTGTGTTTAAGATCAGTGGCGGAGCCAGTATCGAATAGAAAGCTGGCGGTCAGGTAACAAGCTTGCCTGACCGCCAGGCGACCGGTTAATCGCTGGGTTGCTGATTGGCCCGTCCGGCAGGCAGCGGACGTGAATTACCGTCATTGTCGACCGCGACGTAGATAAATACCGCTTCGGTGGCACAGTACGTCTGCCCAATCGGCTCTGACGACACCTTCTTGATCCATACTTCGACATTGATGGTCATCGAACTGTTGCCGGTACGGATGCAGCGTGCATGACAACTGACCACATCGCCCACCGCCACCGGTTTCATAAATGACATGCCATCAACCCGCACCGTAACCACCCGGCCTTCGGCAATTTCTTTGGCCAGGATCGCACCGCCCATATCCATCTGAGACATCAGCCAGCCGCCAAAAATATCGCCGTTGGCGTTGGTGTCTGCTGGCATGGCTAACGTACGTAACACCATTTCGCCTTGCGGCAACTTATGTTTTTCGCCCATTGCTTTCATTCTTCTGCAGGTGATCGCTAAAAAAATGCCCGGCATAGCGGGCAGAGTGATTATTTTTGTTGTTGTTGCGGCATCTGTCGCCAGATATAGAGCCCGCTGATCAGGGTAAACAGTAAGGTGAGACCGGTCAGACCAAACACCTTAAAGTTAACCCAGAATGCCTGGGATAACCAAAAGGCAACATAGATATTTACCAGGCCGCAGATCAGGAAAAAGATCGCCCATGCGGTGTTCAGCCGACGCCAGACCGGGTCCGGCAGCTGTAACTCTTTGCCCAGCATGCTCTGGATCAGCGTTTGTTTCATAAACCACTGGCTGTAGAGCAGCGCCACGGCAAACAGGCTGTAAATCACCGTCACTTTCCACTTAATGAACTCATCGTTGTGGAATACCAGCGTCAGCGTGCCAAATACCGCCACCAGCACAAAGGTGAAAATCGTCATCTTTTCCAGTTTACGGTAGAGCACCCAGCTGACGACTAAGGCCAGACCGGTTGCGACAATCAACGCGCCAGAGGCAACAAAGATGTCGTACAGCTTGTAGAAGATGAAAAACACCACCAAAGGGAGAAAGTCGAGTAACTGCTTCATAGTCATTCCAGTCAGAGCTGAAGTGGGGACGGATGCGCCCGAAGGCGCATCAGCCATCAACGTAACAGCATATACAGCCGGTACAGATAGATAATTAACATGGCCGAAACCAGATTACCTGCAGCGGTAAAAATCACCGAGGAGACATTCATCGGCAGGACGGTTAGCGAGGAGAAAAACAGCATCACCACTACTTTCGCCAGCAGCCAGAGAATAATGGCTGGCGCGATCAGTTTCACGTTCTTCCAGGCCATCCGCATGCTGGCGCGCATCGCAGCGAACACGCCGATCTTCTCGCTAGCCAGCATCACCGGCGCCAGTGACAGCAGAATAGTCAGCAGAATACCGGGCACCACCAAAATCATAAAGCCGAGCTGCGCTACCAGCGTAATCAGGAAGGTCAGCAGTAACAGCTTCGGCAGTAACGGTGCTGCCGTACCAATGGCACGCAGCGCACTGACCCGCTGGCCAGAAGAGACCATCGGTATCAGACACAACATCCCGCCGAGCAACAGCGTATTGCCCACCAGCGCCGCGAAGGTGCCCGCCGCAGAGGCGCGCAGCAACACCTGCTGCTGTTCAGGTGACATATTCTGCACCATCTCAAATAATGAACTGGCACTGTCGTCGCCCTGCTGCAGGATCGCCATCTGATCGGCGCCTGGGGTCAGCACATGTACCAGCATTACGGTGATGAAAGCGGTCAACAGCGACATCAACAGTAAAGTAACCAGCTGATGGCGGGCAAAATTTCCAGTGTCACGGTATAACGAGCTTGCCGTGATAGACATGTACACTCCTTGGAGGAACCGGGTTAATTAACCCGGCGATTGTACATGTTCTGGCAGCTCGCGGGCACCCGCCGCGGCATAACTTTCTGTCATTACAGGTAAAGATGGGTGAAAAAGGGCGGGAAGACCGTAACGGGCGCGGGCGCGATCGCAGGCTTCATTGGCGATGCCTTCTTCACCCGACATCGCAAACTCCCGACAGGGCGTCGGGCGTTGTTCATAAATTCCACACGAGACACAGCCGCCAATCTCGCCCTGCAGGGCAACACAGCGGGGTGCGCGATCGTTAGTGCCGCGCATATTGCGCATCAACAGGCTTAGCGGCTCGGTTAATTCAGTCGGCACCGGACCGCCAGCATCATCGGCTTCAGCCCAGTAGAAAGAGACGCGGAAATGGGCGCAGCAGGCGCCACAGCTGACACAAGGATTTGAA
Organism: Pantoea sp. UYEF8; assembly: GCF_040546285.1. Classification (NCBI taxonomy): domain Bacteria; kingdom Pseudomonadati; phylum Pseudomonadota; class Gammaproteobacteria; order Enterobacterales; family Erwiniaceae; genus Pantoea; species Pantoea sp. UYEF8. Next base: position 115,373 of record NZ_JBEPNM010000002.1, read on the forward strand.
GTTTCGCTCATTTGATCACCCGCCACTCCTGAGGCATCGAACCAAAATCAACAATCTGGATCAGCAAAATAAGCCGGGCAAAATATTTCGGCAAGGGGTATTTCTTAGCGCCCGCACCGGCCAAAATTGATCTACATCAACCCATTGTTTTTTAATTAAATTATTTCAGCCGGCCGGAGTGCAATTTTATGTAAATCACGTTAAATCTTTGCTAACAAAAAATTGATGACCTGAGTGTTTTTCCCTTTAGCAAAGGAGTGACGATGAAACTGGCAAAATGCGCAATGTTACTGGCTCTGGCTTTACCCCAACTGGCGATGGCTCATGAGGCGGGCGATTTTTTTATGCGCGCGGGCAGCGCCACGGTACGGCCGACGGAAGGTTCCGACAACGTGCTCGGCATGGGCGAGTTCAGCGCCAGTAACGATACCCAGCTTGGCCTGACCTTTACCTATATGGCGACGGATAATATCGGGGTTGAACTGCTGGCCGCCACGCCGTTCCGGCACAAAGTGGGGCTGGGTCCAACCGGCACGCTGGCAACGGTACGTCAGCTGCCGCCAACGCTGATGGCGCAATACTATTTCTTTGACAGCAAAAGCAAAGCGCGCCCGTATATCGGGGTCGGTATCAACTACACCACCTTTTACGACGCTGACTTCAACCAGACCGGCCGTGATGCAGGTCTCAGCGATCTGAGCGTAAAAGATTCCTGGGGCGTAGCGGGACAGGTCGGTCTGGATTACCAGATTAACCGCGACTGGATGCTGAATGCGTCAGTGTGGTACATGGATATTGATACTGAAGTGAAGTTCAAGGCAGCAGGCGAGCAGCAGAACATCAATATGCGCATCGATCCCTGGGTTTTCTTCTTCGGCGCGGGTTACCGCTTCTGATGAGAAAAAGGCCGCTGTTTAAGCGGCCTTTTTGCTAAGCACAGCAGCGATTACTTGATCTGCATATTGTTAACAACGGATTTCACGCCTGGCACGCTGCGCGTAACCTGCACCGCGCGATTAGCCATCTGTGGTGATGAGACAAAACCGCTCAGCTGAACTTTACCTTTAAAGGTTTCTACGTTGATTTCAGTCGATTTCAGCGAGTCATCTTTCAGCAGTTCACCTTTCACTTTGGTGGTCACCACGGTGTCGTCGATATAGCCACCGGTTCCTTCTTTAGTCGCGGTTGGCGCACAGGCGCTCAGTGTCAGCGCAACCACACCCGCCATCAACGCACCCGCCAGCAGTTTAAATAATTTCATTGCTTTCTCTCCCTGTCACAAATTGGATGCGACGTTACCGTAACGGCGCTCTGACATTGTGGTGCAGATTTTGCAAAAAGGGCAAATGGCGGGATGTAAAAAATGGAAAGAAATCATGCCTTATCACCTGATAAGGCATGCTGACAGAATTAACGGCTGGCGGCTTTGAGGCTGCTGACGAAGTTTTTCAGTTCGCGCAGCATCACGTCCGGTTCGGCGTGATTTTTTTCAATGATTCGCACAATGGCGGAGCCAGAGATAGCGCCGGCGGCACCGGCGGCGATTGCTTCCTTCACCTGCGACGCTTCAGAAATACCGAATCCCTGCAGCGGCGGGGCTGCGTTGTATTCACGTAGCTTTTCAATCAGATGCTGCAGCGGCAGGCTGGCACGGTTTTCAGCGCCGGTAACGCCGGCACGGGAGAGCAGGTAGGTATAACCGCGTCCGTGTGAGGCAATCTCCCGCAGCAGGGTATCACTGGCATTTGGCGGGCAGATGAAAATCGGCGCGATACCGTGACGCAGCGCCGCCTGACGGAACGGTGCTGACTCTTCCACCGGCACATCTGCCACCAGCACTGAATCGACACCGGCTTCGGCGCAACGCGCGTAAAACGCATCCACGCCGTTGGTGAACACCAGATTGGCATACATCAGTAAACCGATCGGCAAATCCGGGTATTTACGCCGGATGGTCGCCAGCATCTCAAAGCACTGGCTGATGTTGGTGCCCGCCGCAAAGGCGCGCAGCGTCGCGTTCTGAATGGTCGGGCCGTCGGCCAGCGGATCGGAGAAGGGGATGCCTAACTCCAGCGCATCGGCGCCGCCTTCCACCAGAGCGTCAATCACCTGTAATGAAAGTTCCGGCGATGGATCACCCAGCGTCACAAAAGGGACAAAAGCGCCTTCGTTACGGGCTGAGAGACGTTTAAACAGTTGATCGTAACGTTCCATCAGATTTCTCCCTGCGCAGTCAGAATGTCGTGAACGGTGAAAATATCTTTATCGCCCCGGCCAGAAAGGTTAACCACCACCAGTTGCTCTTTGTCCGGCTCGGCCTGAATCATCTTCAGGGCGTACGCCAGTGCATGTGATGATTCCAGTGCCGGAATAATACCTTCAGCGCGGCACAGTTGTTTGAAGGCTGCCAGCGCTTCGTTATCAGTAATCGAAACATACTCGGCGCGGCCAATGCTGTTCAGATGCGCATGCTGCGGTCCGACTGACGGAAAATCGAGGCCAGCAGAGATCGAGTAAGACTCTTCAATCTGACCCTCTTCGGTCTGCATCATCGGGGCTTTCATACCGAAGTAGATACCAACGCGGCCATGTTTCAGCGGCGCGCCATGCTCACCGGTTTCAATGCCGTGTCCCGCTGGCTCAACGCCAATCAGCTTAACGCTGCTTTCATCAATAAAGTCCGCGAACATGCCGATGGCGTTAGATCCTCCGCCGACGCAGGCGATAATGGCGTCCGGCAGGCGACCCTCTTTTTCCAGAATCTGCTTTTTGGTCTCTTCACCGATCATCCGCTGGAACTCACGTACGATGGTCGGGAATGGATGCGGGCCAGCGGCGGTACCCAGCATATAGTGAGCGGTTTCATAGCTGCCTGACCAGTCGCGCAGCGCCTCATTACAGGCATCCTTCAGCGTGGCTGAACCACTGTGTACCGGGATCACTTCAGCACCCATCAGACGCATACGGAATACGTTAGGAGACTGACGCTCAACGTCTTTAGCCCCCATATAGATGCGGCACTTCATTCCCAGCAGCGCGCAGGCCAGCGCGGAGGCGACACCGTGCTGGCCGGCACCGGTTTCTGCGATGATTTCATTCTTGCCCATACGTTTGGCAAGCAGCGCCTGGCCCAGCACCTGGTTCGTTTTGTGCGCGCCGCCGTGCAGCAGATCTTCGCGCTTCAGGTAGAGCCGGGTTTTGCTGCCTTTCGTCAGGTTCTTACACAGCGTCAGGGCGGTAGGACGGCCGGCATAGTTCTTCAGCAGGTCCATGAATTCCGCCTGAAACTCAGGATCTTTCTGTGCGTCGACAAACGCCTCTTCCAGCTGGCGCAGCGCTGGCATCAGGATCTGCGGAACATACATTCCGCCAAATTCGCCAAAGTAGGGGTTGAGTAACGTCATTTTTAGCTTCCTTTTTCGGGCCCGCCGTAGAGCAGGCCAGGCAAATCAGTAGGCGCGCAGTGTCTGGAACACCGCCGCGATTTTACGGGCATCTTTGATACCGGGCGCGCTTTCCACCCCTGAGTTGAAATCGAGACCGGCACAGCCCAGCTGCGCCGCTTCAACACAGTTATCCGCGCTCAGACCACCGGCCAGCAGCACGTCATTCAGCGTCTGGCCCTGTAACAGTGACCAGTCAAAGCGCTGACCGGTTCCGCCGTCGCCATTATCAAACACGTAACGATCAATGTGCGGCCAGTTGCGCGCCGGTAAGGCACCTTCAACGCGCAGCGCTTTCCAGATCTCAATGCTGGCGGGCAGGGCCGCGCGCAGTTCGCTGACGAAATCCGGGTCTTCATTGCCGTGCAGCTGGACGGCGGCCAGCGAAAGCGCGGTGGCTTTGGTGACAACGTCACTAATGGCGTTGTTGCGGAACACGCCAACGTAGCGCAATGGCGCGGCGTTGATCACCGTACGGGCGGCCTCAGTTTCGATGTGACGCGGCGAACCTTCAGCAAAAATCAGGCCGCCGTAGAGGGCACCGGCTTCATAGGCGGCACGCGCGTCTTCCGCGCGGGTCAGGCCACAGACTTTATTGGCACCCAGCGTCACCCGGCGCACCGCCGCGGTCAGGTCGGGTTCTTCCATCAGGGCGGAACCGATCAGGAAGCCATTGGCAAAGTGGCTGAGCTCACGAATATCTGCGTAGCTGTTGATGCCCGATTCGCTGATTACTGTGACGCCGTGCGACAGGCGCGGGGCCAGCTGGCGGGTGCGGTTAAGATCGATCGACAGATCGCGCAGATCGCGGTTATTAATCCCGACCACTTTGGCCTGCAGCGCAATGGCGCGCTCCAGCTCCTGCTCATTACTGACTTCGGTCAGGATGCCCATTTTCAGGCTGTGGGCGACGGCGGCCAGCTGACGATACTGCTCATCATCCAGCACTGACAGCATCAGCAGAATGGCGTCTGCCTGATAGTAACGCGCCAGATAGATCTGATACGGGTCGATGATAAAGTCTTTGCACAGCACCGGCTGGGTGATAGCGGCGCTGACGATCGGCAGAAAAGCGAAGTCGCCCTGAAAGTATTTTTCATCGGTCAGCACCGACACTGCCGAAGCGTAGTGCCGGTAAACACCGGCAATCGCGGCCGGATCAAAATCGGCGCGGATAATCCCTTTAGAGGGCGACGCTTTTTTACACTCGAGGATAAACGCGGTTCGCGCACCCTGGAGCGCATCATAAAAATGACGGCTGGCAGGCTCAATGCTGTTCTGAAAGGTAGAAAGAGGCTGCTGCTGCTGACGCGCTTCAACCCAAATCGCTTTGTCCTGCACAATTTTTTCTAACACGGTACCTTGCATGGTTATCCTCTTGCTGCCAGAGCGACCACGCGCTCGTAAGCCTGTCCACTGCGGATAGCGTTGAGCGCACGCTGTGCATTTTCACGCAGATCTTCATGACCGAATACTTTAAGCAGCATCGCCACATTGACGGCGACCGCTTCCTCATGGGCCTGCTGGCCATTACCCTGGAGTAAAGCCGTGAGAATGTCACGATTTTCTTCCGGCGTGCCGCCAGCCAGCGCTTCCTTAGGATGGAAGCCAAAACCGAAGTCTTCCGGCGACAGCTGATAGCGGGTGATTTCCCCGTCACGCAGCTCTGCCACATGGGTCACGTCGTGCAGCGCCACTTCATCCATCCCGCCGCCATGCACCACCGCTGCACGCTGATAGCCCAGCACTTTCAGGGTCTGCGCAATCGGCATCACCAGCTCCGGGCTGTAAACGCCAATCACCGCCAGCGGTGGACGTGCCGGGTTAATCAGCGGGCCCAGGACGTTAAACAGCGTCCGCGTTTTGAGCTGCTGGCGCACCGGCATCGCGTGGCGAAATCCGGTGTGATACTGCGGTGCAAACAGGAAGCAGACGTTGAGATCGTCCAGCGCCTGGCGTGCTTGCTGAGCCGGCATATCCAGATTGATGCCAAACGCCGCCAGCAGATCGGATGAACCGGACTTGCTGGAGACGCTGCGGTTGCCGTGCTTCGCCACTTTCAGGCCGCAGGTCGCCGCGACAAACGCACTGGCGGTTGAAATATTAATGCTGTTGCTGCCGTCACCGCCGGTTCCGACGATATCGGCAAAAGCGTAGTCGGGGCGCGGGAAGGGTTTGGCATCTTCCAGCAGCGCGGTTGCCGCACCGGCGATCTCTTCTGGCGTTTCGCCCCGGACTTTCATCGCAATCAGGGCTGCCGCCAGTTGGGTCGGCTCCAGCTGACCGGTAATAATCGCGCTGAACAGCTGATGACTCTCAGCCTGATTCAGCGTCTGCGCCTGGTAAAGTTTTTCCAGTGTCTGTTGCATAGTCATTCTCCCTGTTACTTCGCCAGCGCCCAGGCCAGCGTCTGCTCAAGCAGTCGCGCGCCCTGAGTAGTCAGGATGGATTCAGGATGGAACTGGAATCCGCATACCCGGTCAGTTTCGTGGCGAACCGCCATCACCATGCCGTTGTAGCTGGCATTGACGGTGAGTTCATCCGGCGTATTACTGCCGACCAGTGAGTGATAGCGTGCCACCGGCAGCGGGTTGCTCAGGCCGGCAAACATCGCCTCGCCATCGTGAACCACCGCGGAGGCTTTCCCGTGCAGGATCTCGCCAGCCTGACCGACATGACCGCCATATTCTTCAACAATTGCCTGATGGCCGAGGCAGATCCCGATAATCGGTAAACGGCCGCGCAGCGTCCGCAGCAGTTCAGGCATGCAGCCAGCCTCTTTCGGCGCGCCCGGACCTGGCGACAGCATCAGCACCGGATTCTCCATCTGCTGCAGGTGTTCAATTAACAGCGCCGCCGGCAGGTTGTTGCGGTAGATCACCACGTTGTGACCAAAAGTCCGCAGTTGGTCGACCAGGTTATAGGTAAATGAGTCGATGTTATCGAGCAGCAGAATATCGGCCATCAGAAGATCTCCTTGCAGTGATGGGCGGTTGCAATGGCGCGCAGCACGGCGCGGGCTTTATTGCGGCTCTCATCGGCTTCCGCCTGCGGATTCGAGTCCAGTACCACACCTGCACCCGCCTGAACGGTTGCTACCCCGTCTTCAACATAAGCAGAGCGGATGACGATGCAGGTATCCAGATCGCCATTGGCGGTGAAATAGCCGACCGCACCGCCGTAGCTGCCGCGGCGGGTACCTTCGGCCCCGGCGATCAGCTGCATGGCGCGTACTTTCGGTGCTCCGCTCAGGGTGCCCATGTTCATGCAGGCGCGATAGGCGTGCAGCACATCAAGATCGGCGCGCAGGGTGCCGACCACGCGAGACACCAGATGCATCACAAACGAGTAGCGATCAACCTTGGTCAGATCGGCGACGTAGCGGCTGCCCGGCACGCAGATACGTGCCAGATCGTTACGCGCCAGATCGACCAGCATCAGATGCTCCGCCAGCTCTTTATGATCAGTGCGCATCTCCAGTTCGATCCGGCTGTCCAGATCGCGGTCCAGCGAACCGTCCGCTTTACGACCGCGTGGACGGGTGCCAGCAATCGGGTAGATCTCAATCTGACGTGAGCTGGCGTCATACTTCAGCGAACTTTCTGGTGAGGCACCAAACAGCGCGAAATCCTGGTCCTGCATAAAAAACATATACGGGCTGGGATTGCTGTTTTTCAGCGTGTCGTAGGCGGCCAGCGGCGAAGGGCATGGCAGTGAAAAACGCCGTGAAGGCACCACCTGGAAGATTTCGCCGATGCGAATCGCCTGCTGCATGGTGCGCACCACCTCGCAATATTCTTCATCGCTCTGGCTGGTGGTCAGCGTCATCTGCTCAACCGTCTGAACCGGCAGCGCCGGAGCCGGCTGCAGCATCTGGCCATGCAGTTGCTCAATCCGGCGTTGCAGACGCTGGAATTCATTGGTCGACGGGCAGAACAGGCTGGCCTGCAGCCGCGCGCTGCGGGTCTGGTGATCGATCACCAGCAGCGTTTCCGCCAGATAAAAACAGTAGTCCGGGCAGCGCTGCTGATTCTCCAGCGGCGGCAGGGTTTCGAAGCCCGCCACCAGATCGTAAGCAAACAGGCCGCCTAACAGCACGGCTTCACGCTCATCGGCTGGCGAATTGACCAACTGGGGAATCAGACGCAGCGCGTCAAACACCGACAGCGCCTGCAGACGTGAATCTTCATCCTGCGGGCCGCTGCTCTGCGGGAAAGTCAGCTCGCGGCCATCGGGACGCACCTGATTATCGACGGAGCCGGGCAAAGCCGCGTCCAGCAGCGGCAGCAGCGCGCGGCCATTTTCTGACAGCGCCTGAATGGTCACCCGATTATCCAGCGCGCTGATACGCAGTGCGCTGTCGACAATCAGCAGGCTTTTGAGGTTCTTTTTGCTGTCGATATCGGCAGATTCAAGCAGCAGGGTTGCCGGGCGTGCGCCGCATAACTGATGAAACACTGCGGCCGGATCTTCGCGATAAGGTGCGTTGCCGGTAATCAACTTCACTGTAGGTTTCGCATTTGGCATGATGATTTCTCTGAATTTCGCTCAAAAAAAAGCCCGCTCGGTGGCGGGCTCAGGTATCTGCACAGCGTTTACGCAAGATGTGCACGACCACGTCGCCCGTGTTCGGGAACATCGCGCCACCAACCGTTAAAATGCGTGATTACAACAGCCATGATTGAATACCCGTTACGTGTGAACTTGTGTACTAGTTAACGGGTTCAGGGCGGAAATGTCAATACACTTTTTCACCGGCGGCTAAAATCGTTATCATGCTGGCCGGTTTAGTTTCCAGCAGGAGTTCTCTTGAGCGATATCGCCCGTTTCCCGGTTTATGATTTACACAGCCACACGCGGGCCTCGGATGGCTTTCTGACGCCGGCCGCGCTGGTACAGCGTGCGGTTGAGATGCGCGTAGGCGTACTGGCGATTACCGATCACGATAGCGTCGCTGGCGTGGATGAAGCCCGGCAAACGGCTATCGATCAGGCTTTGCCGATCAAAGTGCTGGCGGGCGTTGAGGTTTCCACCCTGTGGGAAAACCATGAAATTCATATCGTGGGATTAAATATCGATATCCGCCATCCGACCCTGGTCAGTTTTCTCGCCGGACAGCATGCCTGTCGGCAGGCGCGGGCGGAACAGATCGCCGAGCGGCTGGAGAAAGCCCGTATCCCGGGTGCGCTGGCGGGTGCGATGCGGCTGGCCGATGGCGGAGTGATCACCCGGGGCCACTTTGCCCGCTTCCTGATGGAGCAGGGCAAGGCGGATAATATGGCGCAGGTATTCAAAAATTATCTGGCGCGTGGCAAAACCGGCTACGTCCCGCCACAATGGTGTACAATTGAACAAGCTATTGATGCGATTCATCATTCTGGCGGTTGCGCGGTGCTGGCGCATCCCGGACGCTACGGCTTATCAGCGAAGTGGCTAAAGCGGCTGGTGGCCCATTTCCGCGAAGTCGGCGGTGATGCCATGGAGGTTGCACAGTGCCAGCAGGCGCCGAATGAGCGCACGCAGCTGGCGCAATACGCCAGAGACAATGCGCTGGCCGCATCACAAGGTTCTGATTTTCATCAACCCTGCCCGTGGATTGAACTGGGCCGCAAACTGTGGCTGCCCGCGGCGGTTGAGCCGGTATGGGAACGCTTCCCGGAACTGGCTCCCGGCGATTCAGGCACGGAAAGGTGACACGAGGTTTCTATGAGTCAATTGTTTCACATCCACCCGGATAACCCGCAACCCCGTCTGATTAACCAGGCGGTGGATTACCTTAATAAAGGCAGCGTGATCGTCTATCCGACCGATTCCGGCTATGCGCTGGGCTGCCGGCTGGAAGAGAAGGGCGCGATGGAGCGTATCTGCCGCATTCGTCAGTTGGATGGGCACCATAACTTCACCCTGATGTGTCGGGATCTCTCTGAGCTATCCGTCTATTCTCAGGTAGGAAATTCAGCCTTTCGTTTGCTGAAAAATAACACCCCGGGTAACTACACTTTTATTCTCAAGGCGACCAAAGAGGTTCCGCGTCGTCTGATGAATGACAAGCGGAAAACCATCGGGCTGCGCGTGCCGTCTAATCCGGTGGCGCTGGCACTGCTGGAGGCGCTGAATCAGCCGATGATGTCGACCTCGCTGATCCTGCCGGGTAACGACTTCACCGAGTCCGATCCGGAAGAGATCCAGCACAGCATTGGTAAGCTGGTTGATCTGATTATTGACGGCGGGACGCTGGGGCAACAGCCGACCACGGTGGTCGATCTGACCACCGATTCGCCGGAAATTGTGCGCGAAGGCGTGGGCGATACCCGCCCGTTCCTGTAACCAGAGCGGATCAGGCACCGCGTGTCGGTGTCTGCGCCAGATTTGCCTGCAACCAGTTCTTAAACTGGCCGTAGGGAATATAAAGTGAAACATCTTTCAGAATCACTTTTCCATTACGGCCATTTTTAATTGCGTCAGAATAGCCAACAATAACGCCACCCAGCGTTTCATCGCTGTTATACACTCCGCCGCCCGACATTCCCTGCACTACGCCAGCATTAGATGCCATTGCCATGCAGGGACTTTTATTCCAGCCATTACGAATAGTGGTGCGGGCTAAATTAACCCCAGAGGATTCAACCGGCAGCGCGGAAATAAAACTGTAGCCGTACATTTTAACCGGATCGCCAATATCGCTACTGCGGAATTGGGCTAATGTTTTGGCATCGTTCTTATGGTAGATAATCGCCAGATCGCAATAAGGATGATAAGACTTCACACGTTGCACGGCGGTTTTCGCGACGTGGGCGGCGGTCAGACTGTATTCAGGCGTCAGAGGGATACTGGTGCCGAGGGTACCGAGACCGAGGATCGTCGGAATGCCGGTCACGCTCATATCAACGTGCTGCATTGCGGTACGACTGTACTCGGTATGGCCCACGGAACACCCGGTCAACGCCAGCGCGGCAAGCGCTGGGCACAGAAAGCGGTTTCTCATGTTGGTATTCTTTTTCAGGCATGTCGTGAAAATCCCTGGTGAAGACTTCTGACATGCAATCAAGGTTCATCACTGAACCGTATTAACGCAACAACTCCGGATGCGCCGGTTTATTGGATTAATGTAAAAACACTATTTTTGTTAATGAATCTTTAAAGTTTTATTTTTCTACGCGCGCCGATTTTAACTGCGGGCACTGCGTTTATTGGTGCTTCAGCGTCAGAGTTTACACCCATCATTGTTATGCACAATTAATTAAAACTAATATTAAGAAAATATCCTGAAAAATAAGGTGATAAACAAATCTGCGATGGGGTTACGCTACAAATTTTTATTTAACACATGGCTTATGGTGGATAAAATCAACTCATCAGAACTTTATTCTGGGCTGGAACGTAAAGGTAGATGAAATACGGCAGGATGAAAGCAGCGGAAGTGTAAGGTACCGTGAATATTTTTCCGGCTGACAGATTGCTTCGGCGGAGGGCACAGTTCAGAAAATTTAAATCCCGCTGACTATAAAGTTTTTGGAAATTGCGTTTTATTCAGCATCTTTGTTAATTATATCGCCCACGATGCACTCGCCAGTTTGCCCGACTTAACGGCGGAAAAAGTCAGCCAGACCGGCTATCCTTAAATTGACTCTGTTAACCACAAAGCGCGTTACATCAGGGGTAAATGTCTGTATAATGGGCCAAACTTTTTAAGTTAACCTATTGATTTAAAAAGATTTCCCACCCTACCGTGACGCCTGGGAAGGCGACAAAGAGGAAGCTCAATGAGCGAGAAGTTACAGAAAGTCTTAGCGCGTGCCGGTCATGGCTCGCGTCGTGAAATCGAATCTATGATTGCCGCCGGCCGTGTCAGCGTCGATGGCAAAATTGCCACCCTCGGCGACCGCGTCGAAAGCAGCAAATCCCTGAAAATCCGTATTGATGGCCATCTGGTCTCCATCGCTGAGTCTGCGGCGGAAGTCTGCCGGGTGCTGGCCTATTACAAACCGGAAGGCGAGCTGTGTACGCGTAGCGACCCGGAAGGACGCCCAACGGTATTTGACCGACTGCCACGCCTGCGTGGATCGCGCTGGATTGCGGTGGGTCGTCTGGATGTAAATACCTGCGGCCTGATGCTGTTCACCACCGACGGTGAACTGGCGAACCGTTTAATGCATCCGAGCCGTGAAGTAGAACGTGAATATGCAGTGCGCGTATTTGGTCAGGTTGACGATGACAAAATTCGTCAACTGAGCAAGGGCGTGCAGCTGGAGGATGGCCCGGCCGCCTTTAAAACCCTGCGTTTCGGCGGCGGTGAAGGGATCAACCAGTGGTACAACGTGACCCTGACCGAAGGCCGTAACCGTGAAGTGCGTCGTTTATGGGAAGCTGTCGGTGTACAGGTGAGTCGTCTGATGCGCGTGCGCTACGGTGATATTACCCTGCCGAAAGGGCTGCCTCGCGGTGGCTGGACCGAACTGGATCTGCCGGCGGTTAACTACCTGCGCAACCTGGTCGGCATGGATGACGAGACGGTGACCAAACTGGTGGTGGAGAAAGATCGCCGCCGTACCAAAGCGAACCAGATCCGTCGTGCGGTGAAGCGCCACAGTAAAGTGAGCAGCACCCCACGTCGTAATCCGGGCAGCAAACGCAACTCCGGCTAATCACGCTACCCTCGCTAAAAACGCAGCCCCGGGCTGCGTTTTTTTTTGCCTACCAGTCAATTCCCTGCTGTGCCTGAATGCCGGCATCAAACGCATGCTTCACCGGCCGCATCTCGGTAACAGTATCAGCCATCTCCAGCAAGCTGCGGTGACAACCACGACCGGTGACGATCACGCTTTGCCGGGCCGGACGCTGACGCAGAGCGTCAACCAGCTCCTCCAGCGGCAGATAATCCATGCTGATCATGTAAGTGATCTCATCCAGCACCACCAAATCCAGCGTCTCATCAGCCAGCATCCGTCTGGCGTGCTGCCAGACCGCCAGACAGGCCGCGGTATCCGTTTCCCGGTTCTGCGTCTCCCAGGTGAAACCGGTGGCCATCACCTGAAACTCAACGCCGTGTTGTTCGAGCAGGTTACGCTCGCCGTTCGGCCAGTCGCCTTTAATAAACTGAATAGCGCCCGCACGTTTACCGTGACCACAGGCGCGCAGGGCGGTGCCAAAGGCGGCGGTTGTTTTGCCTTTGCCGTTGCCGGTAAACACCATCAGGATGCCGCGTACCTCGTTGGCCGCGGCGATGCGCGCATCGACCTGCTCTTTTAACCGTTGCTGGCGTTGTTGATGGCGATCGTCGGCCATTATTCTGCCGCTCCCGGTTTCCTGCCTGGCTGAGCATCGAAACTGATACCGGTTTTACGTCGGCTGTCGTCGCCCATTAAATAGAGGTAGAGCGGCATCAAATCAGCGGGGGTTTTCAGTTTATTCGCATCTTCCTGCGGAAACGCGCTGGCACGCATTTTAGTGCGGGTGCCGCCAGGGTTAATGCAGTTAACCCGCAGCGCATGATTTTTGTACTCGTCAGCCAGCACCTGCATCATGCCTTCAGTGGCAAACTTGGAGACCGCATAGGCTCCCCAGCCGGCACGGCCCGTGCGGCCGACGCTCGAGGTGGTAAACACCAGCGAACCCGATTCCGACTTCAGCAGCAGCGGTAACAGCGCCTGCGTCAGATAAAAAGTGGCATCGAGATTGATTTTCATCACCTGCTGCCAGATCTGCGGATCCAGTTCCGCCAGCGGCACAATCTCACCGAGAATGCCGGCGTTGTGCAGCACACCATCCAGGTGAGAAAACTGCTGCGCCAGTTGGTGTGCCAGCTGTTGACAGCGTTCAGGCGTGGCCTCGGCCAGGTCAAACACCAGCGGGTGGGCAGGGCGTTTGTTAAGTTGATTAATGGTCTGTCCGACCTGTTGCAGCTTGTCAGCATTCCGTCCCAGCAGGATCACTTCGGCGCCATAGCGGGCGTAGGTCAGCGCCGCTTCACGCCCAATCCCCTCTGACGCGCCGGTGACCAGGATGATGCGATGATTAAGCAGATCGCTTTTCGGTTGATAATGCACGGTGGGATCCTCCAGCGAAAACAGCATGATTCCGCTTTATGCCTGAAATTGCGAATCGGCGCAATCGTCAACCGGCGCATTCTGTGCCAGCTGCTGGCATTTCAGGCGACGCATGGGGGCAAAACGGCTAAACTAGCCCATTGTCTCTAATTCTCTGTTTACTAAGGCGACACAATGGATCTTCTTTCGAGTTATGGACTGTTTTTAGCAAAAGTGGTGACGCTGGTGGTGGCGATTGCTGCAATTGTGCTGATTGTGATGAATGCCGCGTTGCGCAAACGAGGTCAGAGCGGTCAGCTGCGACTGACGCATCTGGGTGATGACTATCAACAGATGAAAGAGGACCTGCAGCTGGCGAAGATGAAACCGCAGGCGCAAAAAGTGTGGCTGAAAAATCATAAAAAATCGGAGAAGCTCAAAGCGAAGGCGGAAAAGCGGGCCGCGAAGCAGGGCGAAAGCGAAGTGAATAAACCGACGCTTTACGTGCTGGACTTTAAAGGCAGCATGGATGCCAGTGAAGTCACCTCGCTGCGTGAAGAAGTGTCGGCGGTGCTGGCCGTAACCCAGCCGGGCGATGAAGTGCTGTTACGGCTTGAAAGTCCTGGCGGCGTGGTACATGGCTACGGCCTGGCCGCATCGCAGTTGCAGCGCCTGCGCGATCACGGTCTGCAGATCACCGCTGCGGTGGATAAAGTGGCGGCCAGCGGCGGCTATATGATGGCGTGCGTGGCCGATCGTATCGTGGCGGCACCGTTTTCGATTATCGGCTCGATTGGGGTGGTGGCGCAGATCCCCAACTTTAATCGCCTGCTGAAGCGCAACGATATCGACGTGGAATTACATACTGCCGGCCAGTACAAGCGTACCCTGACCCTGTTTGGCGAAAACACCGATGAGGGACGGGAAAAGTTTCAGGAAGATCTGAATGAAACCCATCTGCTGTTTAAGCAGTTCGTTCATCAGATGCGTCCTTCTCTCGACATCGATAAAGTGGCGACTGGCGAACACTGGTATGGTCGCCAGGCGCTGGATCTCGGACTGATTGATGAAGTCGGCACCAGCGACGATCTGATTATCCGTCAGATGGATCGGTTCAACGTGCTGGGCGTGCATTACGCCCGTCGTCGTAAGATGATTGACCGTATGACACACAGTGCCGGGTCGGTTGCCGAGCGCCTGCTGCTTAAGCTCTGGCAGCGCGGCGAAAAGCCGCTGCTTTAATCGCTGACACAACATGACCCGACCCGGCCCTGTGCCGGGTTTTTTTATTCCAGGTGGTAAAGCGGTGACAACACCACGGCAAGATGTTTGAACACGTTGAACACCGTGGTGGTTCTGGCGGTGGGCAACTCATCTGCATCAAGGAAAAACGGGCCGCGAAACACCAGCACGTCACCTTGCTGAATCACCTCATCCGCCTGCATACCGGCAAAATAATCGTCATGCTGTTTGATTAACGCATTGGCTTTTTCCAGCAATTCCTGGCGTGAAATAGGTTGGGTTAATGTCTTCATTGTTTGCTCCTTTTTTGACAGCACCATAATCCTTTCTATATTACTTGCGTGTCGTATTGTGTGACAAATCGGCGTAACGGCGGAAAAATTGGCGGAAATTTAACCTGAGTGCTAATTAAGTTGCGTAACAGATTTTATCAGGTAGAGTGTGGGCGATTCCGATTTCAGGGATTTTGCACCGGGATGTGTGATTATTTCAGATGGAAAAAGCGCTTTTTATCATGCAGTTGCATATCGCCACGTCGTCTGATCTGAGATTGACCCCTCCGCCTTGAAATGTTAAACAGGCGCAGCAATATTGAACCCGATGGGTTTTTGGGCATCCAATCCTCTCCCGTTAAGCAGGATGTTTTCATTAGGTAAAGGTAAATATGGGTAAAGCACTCGTTATTGTTGAGTCCCCGGCAAAGGCCAAAACAATCAATAAATACCTCGGCAGTGACTACGTGGTTAAATCCAGCGTCGGTCATATCCGGGATCTGCCGACCAGTGGTTCAACCGCCAAGAAAAGTGCTGACGCCTCGACAGATAAAAAAGTCAAAAAAGTCAAAAAAGATGAGAAAGCAGCACTTGTCAGCCGGATGGGCGTTGACCCTTATCACGGCTGGGAAGCGGACTATCAAATTCTGCCTGGCAAAGAAAAAGTGGTTGCCGAACTTAAGGCGTTAGCCGCCAGCGCTGACCACATCTATCTCGCAACCGACCTTGACCGCGAAGGGGAAGCCATTGCCTGGCACCTGCGGGAAGTGATCGGTGGCGACGATAAGCGTTTCAGCCGGGTGGTGTTTAACGAAATCACCAAAAATGCGATTCGTCAGGCGTTTGAAAAGCCGGGCGAACTGAATATCGATCGGGTTAATGCTCAGCAGGCGCGCCGCTTTATGGACCGCGTGGTGGGCTACATGGTGTCACCGCTGCTGTGGAAGAAAATCGCCCGTGGCCTTTCCGCCGGACGCGTGCAGTCGGTTGCCGTGCGGCTGGTGGTGGAGCGTGAGCGCGAGATTAAAGCGTTCGTGCCGGAAGAATACTGGGAAGTTAACGCCGCGCTGACCACGCCGAAAGGCGACGAACTGTCGATGGACGTCACCCACAAAGGGGATAAGGCGTTCCGGCCGGTCAATCGTGACGAGACCTATGCCGCCGTTGCACTGCTGGAAAAAGCGCGCTACGAGATTGTCGATCGCGAAGATAAGCCGACCAGCAGCAAACCGGGCGCGCCTTATATCACCTCGACGTTGCAGCAGGCCGCCAGTACCCGTCTCGGCTTTGGCGTGAAGAAAACCATGATGATGGCGCAGCGCTTGTACGAAGCCGGCCACATTACCTATATGCGTACCGACTCGACCAACCTGAGTCAGGATGCGGTCGCCATGGCACGTGGCTATATCGAAAGTCAATTCGGTAAAAAATACCTGCCTGAATCGGCCAACACTTACGCCAGCAAAGAAAATTCGCAGGAAGCGCACGAAGCGATTCGTCCTTCTGATGTGGAAGTGGTGGCGGAACAGTTAAAAGATATGGAAGCGGATGCGCAGAAACTTTATCAGCTGATCTGGCGCCAGTTTGTCGCCTGTCAGATGATGCCAGCGCAGTACGACTCCAGCACCATTACCGCCACCGCAGGTGAATTTAAGCTCAAGGCGAAAGGCCGTACGCTGCGCTTCGACGGCTGGACTAAAGTGATGCCGGCGCTGCGTAAGAATGATGAAGATCGTACCTTACCTGCGGTCAGCGTAGGTGATGTGCTGGATCTGCAACAGCTGCTGCCCGGCCAGCACTTCACCAAGCCACCGGCGCGCTTCAGCGAAGCTTCACTGGTACGTGAGCTGGAAAAACGCGGTATTGGCCGTCCATCGACCTACGCTGCCATTACCTCGACCATTCAGGATCGCGGTTATGTGCGGGTTGAGAACCGCCGTTTCTATGCGGAAAAAATGGGTGAAATTGTTACCGATCGGCTGGAAGAGAACTTCCGTGAGCTGATGAACTACGATTTTACCGCGCATATGGAAAACAGCCTCGATCAGGTGGCTAACAACCAGGCGCAGTGGAAAGCGGTGCTGGATAACTTCTTCAGTGACTTTACTCAGCAGCTTGAGCGGGCAGAGAAAGATCCTGAAGAGGGCGGCATGCAGCCTAACCAGATGGTGCTGACCTCGATTGACTGCCCGACCTGTGGCCGCAAAATGGGGATTCGTACCGCCAGTACCGGGGTGTTCCTCGGTTGTTCTGGCTATGCGTTACCGCCAAAAGAGCGTTGCAAACAGACCATCAACCTGATTCCGGAAAATGAAGTTCTGAATATTCTGGAAGGGGATGATGCTGAAACCAACGCTCTGCGCGCCCGTCGTCGTTGCCAGAAGTGTGGCACCGCGATGGACAGCTATCTGATCGATAACGAACGTAAGCTGCACGTCTGTGGTAACAACCCGGAATGCGACGGCTACGAAATCGAACAGGGTGAGTTCCGCATCAAAGGCTATGACGGCCCGGTGGTTGAGTGCGAGAAATGTGGTTCCGAGATGCACCTGAAAATGGGTCGCTTCGGCAAGTACATGGCCTGTACCAACGAAGAGTGTAAAAACACCCGTAAGATTCTGCGTAACGGTGAAGTGGCACCGCCGAAAGAAGATCCGGTCCCGCTGCCTGAACTGGCGTGCGAGAAGTCGGATGCCTATTTCGTGCTGCGCGACGGCGCTGCCGGGGTCTTCCTGGCGGCTAATACCTTCCCGAAATCGCGCGAAACCCGTGCGCCGCTGGTGGAAGAGTTACAGCGCTTCAGTGACCGTCTGCCAGAGAAGCTGAAGTACCTGGCCGAGGCACCGGCTACCGATCCGGAAGGCAATAAGACGCTGGTCCGTTTCAGCCGCAAAACCAAACAGCAGTACGTCTCCTCTGAAAAAGAGGGCAAAGCGACCGGCTGGTCCGCCTTCTACATTGATGGCAAATGGCAGGAAGCGAAGAAGTAATCCTATCTGGCCAGCGCTCGCTGGCCTTTTTCTGAGCCTTATATCAATCCGTTCTACATTCACACTTAAAATGATATAGTGGTTATAGCATTTCCGACCTTTCCTGATGCATGGCTTTTCTTCACCCTGTTAAGGCGACAATACGTCAACCGGGGATGCGACTCTGTAACTTACCGGGATGGAATAGATATGAAATTACAGCAGTTGCGCTATATCGTCGAAGTGGTTAATCACAACCTTAATGTCTCTTCGACGGCGGAAGGACTTTACACCTCGCAGCCTGGCATCAGTAAACAGGTCCGGATGCTGGAAGATGAGCTGGGGGTACAGATTTTTGCCCGCAGCGGTAAACACCTGACTCAGGTGACGCCAGCCGGTGAAGAGATTATCCGCATTGCGCGTGAAGTGCTTTCCAAAGTAGATGCGATTAAATCCGTCGCCGGTGAACACACCTGGCCGGACAAAGGGTCACTGTATGTGGCAACCACCCATACTCAGGCGCGCTATGCACTGCCAGGCGTAATTAAAGGCTTCATTGAGCGCTATCCGCGGGTATCGCTGCATATGCATCAGGGATCGCCGACGCAGATTGCCGAAGCGGTATCCAAAGGCAATGCGGACTTCGCGATTGCAACCGAAGCACTGCATCTGTACGACGATTTGATCATGTTGCCGTGCTACCACTGGAACCGGGCGATTGTGGTGACGGCTGACCATCCGCTGGCCGGAAAAGGGCAGGTGACGATAGAAGAGCTGGCTGAATACCCGCTGGTGACCTACACCTTTGGCTTTACCGGGCGGTCAGAGCTTGATACCGCATTTAACCGTGCCGGCTTAACGCCACGCATTGTTTTCACCGCCACCGACGCTGACGTTATCAAAACTTACGTAAGATTAGGTCTTGGCGTCGGGGTTATTGCCAGCATGGCGGTCGATCCGGTCTCAGATCCTGACCTGATTCGTATCGAAGCGGCGGACATTTTCACCAACAGTACCACCAAGATCGGCTTCCGTCGCAGCACCTTCCTGCGCAGCTATATGTATGATTTTATCCAACGTTTTGCGCCGCACCTGACGCGTGATGTGGTTGATACCGCCGTGGCATTGCGTTCGAACGAAGATATTGAGGCAATGTTTAAGGACATCAAACTGCCGTTTAAATGAGTCAGATACTCATTAATGATTTAAAGGCTGCCGCTGGCGGCCTTTTTTATTGCCAGATGTTAGCGCCAGATGAGACTCAAAAGTTTTTATTATTTTTTTGTAAATGAAACATCGATCACATGTTTTCGGTTTGGTCTTTCTTAAATGCGAATTACTACACATTTTTTACCTTGCCGCTTTGCGGGACGCCAGGAATATTCCCATACTCCAGTTAAGACCTGATGAAAAGCCCGCTGATATCAGGTTCTTTAATCCGCTCTTTAGTTTTGAATGGTCCTAAACGTAAATTAACTCAAATTTACAATGTGATCGTTTAATTAAAAGTTTGTTCCGCGGTTAATGATTTCTTACGTGATTAGGCCTTATTGATTAATAGCGTTAATCGTTTTACTCAATAAAAATAACTGGATTTTTGGCCTTAACGCGTTTAGGATTCGTCCTAAATCTTAATCGTTGTTATCAATCATTTTGTTGAGAGTGATTATCAAAAACTATGAATACACGACTGACTGTACAACCGGGCTTCCCGGCAAAAAGCACCAAGGTTGAGCGCACTGGCAACACCCGCCGCAAAGCCTGGCTGACCGTATTCGCTGCCTCAGCGCTGTTCTGGGTAGTTGTTGCATTAATGATCTGGCGTATCTGGGGCTAAAGCCATGTGGGCAAACACACTCAGCCATAAACGTTCTTTGACTGCGCGTCAGCACAAGCCCGCTTCCTGTAAAGGAAAAGAGCCGCTTGCAAAGGACGAAAAAGTGTCTATCCCCGATTCCTGGGATTTGAGTGATAACCAGCGACACTTTATCGAGTCGTTCCTGGACCCTAAAACTAAATAACGCTGTTTGCTGTACCGTTTATTATTCTTACTGCTCTTTGCTCTTCTTTCCGGTTTCTCCGGCGGGCACGTTAAAAGCCCAACTCCACACTCAGTAACACAAACGGGTTTCATCGTTAGTGGGTGATCGCAGGCCTTTGTACGCCAAATTCAGGCGAAGGAGTGAACTAAAATGAATATCATAAAAATGTCCTGGCTTAGCGCATATGCCTTTTGCTTTGCGTTCTGGTCTGCGGCGGTGTGGATCACGCTCTGATTTGAATTAAATCACCTCTTTCTGATGCCTCGTCTCCGGACGGGGCATTTTCGTTTCGGCCGATTGTAGCAATTTGTGTTGTAATCAAAACGTTAACGAATTTGTGGTCTATCTTTAACATAAACCTTTAACTCTCTGAGGTTTAAAGACCACGATTATAAAGGAGGAGCTATGTCGTCTACCCTACGCGAGCAGAGTCAGGAAATACTGCAGGTCGACAATAAAAATTATCACATCTTCAGTCTTCCCCACGCTGCTCAACACCTCGGTAACATTGATCGCTTACCCAAATCCCTGAAAGTTTTGCTGGAAAATCTGCTGCGCTGGCAGGATGGCGATTCCGTGACCGCGGAAGATATCCAGGCGCTGGTTGACTGGCAAAAAGATGCGCATGCCGATCGGGAAATCGCCTACCGTCCTGCACGAGTATTAATGCAGGACTTTACCGGTGTGCCGGCGGTGGTCGATCTGGCGGCAATGCGTGAAGCCGTCAACCGGCTGGGCGGCGATGTCGCGAAGGTAAATCCCTTGTCGCCGGTTGATCTGGTGATTGACCACTCGGTCACCGTTGACCATTTCGGTGATGATGACGCGTTTGAAGAGAACGTCCGGCTGGAGATGGAACGTAACCACGAACGTTACGTCTTTTTGCGCTGGGGCCAGAAAGCCTTCGATAAATTCCGCGTGGTTCCGCCTGGCACCGGTATCTGCCACCAGGTCAACCTGGAGTATCTTGGCAAAGCGATCTGGCACGAAACCCTGAACGGGGAAGAGTATGCCTGGCCCGACACGCTGGTCGGCACCGATTCACATACCACCATGATTAATGCGCTCGGCGTGTTGGGGTGGGGCGTGGGCGGCATTGAAGCGGAAGCGGCGATGCTCGGCCAGCCGGTATCAATGCTGATTCCGGATGTCGTGGGCTTTAAACTCACCGGCAAATTACGCCCGGGCATCACCGCCACCGATCTGGTGCTGACAGTTACCCAGATGCTGCGTAAGCACGGCGTGGTAGGGAAATTCGTGGAGTTCTATGGCGACGGACTGGCCGATCTCCCGCTGGCTGACCGGGCAACCATTGCGAATATGGCGCCTGAATATGGCGCAACCTGTGGCTTCTTCCCGGTTGATGAAGTGACTCTGAGTTATATGACGCTCACCGGGCGTGAAGCTGAACAGGTGGCGCTGGTTGAGGCCTACGCCAAAGCGCAAGGCCTGTGGCGCAATCCGGGCGATGAGCCACGTTTTACCAGTACTCTGGCGCTGGATATGAACGATGTGGAGTCGAGCCTGGCCGGGCCTAAACGTCCGCAGGACCGGGTATCACTCGGTGACGTCCCCGCCGCCTTTGACGCCAGTAATGAACTAGAGGTCAACCACGCTCAGAAACCCCATAAAGCGGTCGACTATACCGACAGCAATACCGGACTGACCCACACGCTGACCGATGGCGCAGTGGTGATCAGCGCCATTACCTCTTGTACTAATACCTCCAACCCCAGCGTACTGATGGCCGCTGGGTTACTGGCGAAAAAAGCGGTTGAGCGGGGCCTGAAACGACAGCCCTGGGTGAAAGCTTCGCTGGCACCGGGATCAAAGGTGGTGTCTGATTATCTGGCCGTGGCGCAGCTGACCTCTTATCTCGACCAATTGGGCTTTAATCTGGTCGGCTACGGCTGCACCACCTGTATCGGCAACTCCGGGCCGCTGAAAGATGAGATTGAATCGGCGATTAAGCAGGGCGATCTGACGGTCGGCGCCGTGCTCTCAGGTAACCGAAATTTTGAAGGCCGTATCCATCCGCTGATCAAAACCAACTGGCTGGCATCGCCGCCGCTGGTGGTCGCTTATGCGCTGGCGGGTAATATGAAGATCAACCTGCAGACCGATCCACTTGGGCACGATCGTAGCGGCCAGCCGGTCTATCTGAAAGATATCTGGCCATCGCCAGAAGAGATCTCCACTGCGGTGCAGCAGGTCACCAGCGACATGTTCCACAAAGAGTACGCCGAAGTGTTTGACGGCACGCCAGAATGGCAGCAGATCAAGGTGAGTGAAGCCGCGACCTACGACTGGGATGAAGGCTCAACCTACATCCGGCTGTCGCCGTTCTTTGATGATATGGAGAAAGAACCTAAGCCGGTGCAGGATATTCGTGGCGCGCGGGTGCTGGCGATGCTGGGCGACTCGGTCACCACCGACCACATCTCCCCGGCTGGCAGTATCAAGGCTGAAAGTCCGGCGGGGCGTTATCTGCTGGCGCACGGGGTAGAGCGCAACGACTTCAACTCTTACGGTTCCCGTCGCGGTAACCATGAAGTGATGATGCGCGGTACCTTTGCCAATATCCGTATTCGCAATGAGATGGTGCCCGGCGTAGAAGGCGGGTATACCCGTCACTATCCGAGTGGCGAGCAACTGGCTATTTACGACGCGGCGATGAAGTATCAGGCGGAAGGCGTGCCGCTGGCGGTCATCGCCGGTAAAGAGTATGGATCGGGATCGAGTCGCGACTGGGCGGCGAAGGGACCACGCCTGCAGGGCGTGCGGGTGGTGATTGCCGAATCATTTGAACGTATTCACCGTTCGAATCTGATTGGCATGGGGATACTGCCACTGGAGTTCCCGCAGGGCGTAAGCCGTAAAACGCTGGGGCTGACCGGGGAAGAGCGCATTGACGTAGAGAACCTGAGCGCGCTGACGCCAGGCTGTACGGTGAAAGTGACGCTGACCCGCGCTGATGGCAGTAAAGAGGAGCTGGATACCCGCTGCCGCATCGATACCGGCAACGAGCTGACCTATTACCGTAACGACGGCATCCTGCACTACGTGATCCGTAACATGCTGGACTAAGTGATCCGTAACATGCTGGACTAACAAAAAAGCCGGGGAAACCCGGCTTTTTAATTTAAGACTTCGGCAGTATATGCCCCATCTTTTCCGCTTTAGTGTCCAGATAGTGCGCGTTCTTGGGATTGCGACCCACTACCAGCGGCACCCGCTCAACAATGTTAATCCCCGCCTCGCTGAGGATCTCCACTTTACGTGGATTATTCGTCAGCAGACGCACTTCATTTACGCCGAGCAATTTAAACATATCAGCGCACAGCGTGAAGTCGCGTTCATCGGCGGCAAAACCGAGTTGATGGTTGGCTTCAACCGTGTCGTAGCCCTTATCCTGCAACGCATAGGCGCGGATCTTATTCAGCAGGCCGATGTTGCGTCCTTCCTGGCGGTGATAGAGCAACGCGCCGCGACCCTCTTCAGCGATGGCATTCAACGCCGCTTCCAGCTGGAAGCCACAGTCGCAGCGCAGGCTGAATAGCGCATCACCGGTCAGGCATTCGGAATGAACGCGCGCCAGCACCGGCTCGTTGTCATTAATATCGCCAAAGACCAGAGCAACGTGGTCATGTCCGGTTGCCAATTCTTCGAAACCGACCATCAGGAAATCTCCCCATGGCGTGGGCAGTTTGGCTTCTGCCACCCGTTTAAGCTGCATGTGACTCTCCAGAACCTTCAGAGGATGCACTATCATCATGATAGCGCACAGGCCAGTGTGGCCTGACAAACGTGCGATATTGTGCCACAACCCAGCGGCGCGCTGGTAATCTGTCAGAACAATTGGTGTGATAAAGCACAATTATCTAATCAAAAGCGGTTATGTTATTCTTTTTTAAGCTAAAGTTATGCTGTTTTCGCTGTTTGTCGTCGATATAAGGGAAAAGGATGTATAAAATTTCGCGTCGTACCACCTTCGGGATGTTACTGCTGTTAATTATGCCGATCGGTGTCTGGTTATCAGGCTGGCAATGGCAACCGGGTGAAAGCAACGCGATGTTGAAAGGCCTGTTCTGGATGACTGAAACGGTGACCAATCCGTGGGGAATTGTGACCAGCGTGCTGTTGAGCGCATGGGTGTTATGGTGCCTGCGTTTCCGCCTCAAACCGGCCATCCTGTTGTTGTTGATCATGAACGCCACCATCCTGGCCGGACAGTACACCAAATCTTTCATTAAAGAGCAGGTGCAGGAGCCGCGTCCGTATGTGATCTGGCTGGAACAGCACCACGGTCTTGACGACAAAGCGTTTTATCAACTGAAGCGCAAGCAGCGCGGCGAAATGGTCACCGCGTTAATTGCGGATGAGACCCGGATACCCGGCTGGCTGAAGCGCCACTGGGCCTTCGAAACCGGTTTCGCCTTTCCTTCGGGTCATACCATGTTTGCCGCCAGCTGGGCCTTGCTGGCGATCGGGTTGCTGTGGCCGCGTCGCCATTACAAAACGGTAGTGATTGTTTTTCTCTGGGCGATGGGCGTTATGGCCAGTCGTCTGCTGCTTGGCATGCACTGGCCGCGCGATCTGGCGATGGCTACCGTGCTGTCGTGGCTGCTGGTTACCGTCGCGACCTGGCTGGCCCAGCGCGTCTGTGGTCCACTCAGCCTGCCGCCGGCGGAGCAAAAAGAGGTGGCGCAGCGGGAACCCTGATTGTAATTCGCCATAAAGTCCCCATATTATTGATCGGGCTGGCGTAAAAGCGGGCCGTCCGATGCTGCTGGGAGCAGCATTTTTGCTGGAGTTTTGGCATAATTCTACCTGACAACCTCACAACAGGATGCACTGTGAAATATTTGCTGATTTTTTTAGTGGTATTGGTCATTTTCATCATCTCCGTCACGCTAGGCGCGCATAACGACCAGGTTATTACCTTCAACTACCTGCTGGCGCAGGGTGAGTTCAGCATTTCGACCTTACTGGCAACCCTGTTTGGTGCAGGTTTCGTGCTCGGCTGGGTGATCTGCGGTCTGTTCTGGTTACGCACCCGCGTTTCGCTGGCCAATGCCAATCGAAAAATTAAGCGTATGCAGACGCAGCTTGAGCAGAGCACCGTGGTAGCGACAACGCCATCTTCACCGGCTGGCCGGGAATAAACATCGATGCTTGAGCTGCTGTTTCTGTTACTGCCGGTTGCGGCTGCGTATGGCTGGTATATGGGCCGCCGCAGTGCGCAACAGGACAAGCAACAGGAAGCTAACCGTCTGTCACGCGAATATGTCGCTGGCGTAAACTTCCTGCTCTCCAATCAGCAGGATAAAGCGGTCGACCTGTTTCTCGATATGCTGAAAGAGGACAGCGGCACCGTCGAGGCGCACCTGACGCTGGGCAACCTGTTTCGCTCGCGTGGTGAAGTCGATCGCGCCATCCGCATCCATCAGGCGTTAATGGAAAGTGCCTCCCTCAGTTATGAACAGCGACTGCTGGCGATCCAGCAGCTGGGACGCGACTACATGGCGGCCGGGCTGTATGACCGCGCAGAGGATATGTTTAAGCAGCTGACGGATGAAACCGATTTCCGCATCGGCGCGCTGCAGCAGCTGTTGCTGATCCATCAGGCGACCAGCGACTGGCAGCAGGCGATTGAAGTGGCAGAGCGGCTGGTCAAGCTGGGCAAAGATAAGCAGAAAGGCGAAATCGCTCATTTTTATTGCGAACTGGCGCTTCAGGCGATGAGCAGCGACGACCTGGATCGCGCCATGAGCCTGCTGAAGAAAGGGGAGGCGGCCGACCGTCAGAGCGCGCGCGTCTCGATTATGATGGGCCGTATTCTGATGGAGAAAGGCGACTACGCCAAAGCCGTCGGTCACCTGCAGCGGGTACTGGATCAGGACAAAGAGCTGGTGAGTGAGACGCTGTCGATGCTCGAAACCTGCTTCCAGCGGCTCAATCAACCTGAAGCCTGGGCAGAGTTCCTGCAACGCTGCGTCGAAGAGAATACCGGTGCCGCAGCCGAACTCTATCTGTCAGATATTCTTGAACAGCAGCAGGGGCCGGAAGCGGCGCAGAACTACATTAACCGCCAACTCCAGCGCCACCCGACCATGCGGGTATTCCATCGCCTGATGGATTTCCACCTGCACGAAGCGGAAGATGGCCGCGCCAAAGAGAGCCTGATGGTGCTGCGCGACATGGTCGGCGAACAGATTCGTACTAAACCGCGCTATCGCTGCCAGAAGTGTGGCTTTACTGCCCATGCACTCTACTGGCATTGCCCATCGTGCCGCACCTGGTCATCGGTTAAGCCGATTCGGGGCCTTGACGGCCAGTAATTACCGCGCCTTACAGTGCGCTGCCAACCTGTTTAATAGTTACAACATACTAAAGGATATTCACTGAACCCCAATGCGGCAACGGTGCGCGCAACGTCAGGCAGGCGGAGAATGGCGATTGTGATGACCCGAGGCCGCAGGTAGAATGCTTGCCGTTTGTCTATCGCGCCCGCGGGTGCCAACTGCAGAGGAAATGACATGCCTTCACCCCACACCGTGACCGCTTCGCCGATTCTGGTGGCGCTTGATTATCACGACATCAACAGCGCGCTGCGCTTTGTCGATCAGATCGATCCGCGCAGCTGCCGGCTGAAAGTGGGCAAAGAGATGTTCACGCTGTTTGGCCCCTCGCTGGTCACCACGTTGCAGCAGCGCGGATTTGAGGTGTTTCTCGATCTTAAATTCCACGACATTCCCAACACCACCGCGCATGCTGTGGCCGCCGCTGCCGATTTGGGCGTATGGATGGTCAATGTCCACGCCAGCGGTGGGGCACGCATGATGAACGCCGCACGTGAAGCGCTGCTACCCTATGGTAAAGAGGCACCGCTGCTGATTGCCGTCACGGTATTGACCAGCATGGATGAAGAGGATTTGAGAGGGCTGGGCATCACGCTCTCGCCAGCCGAACAGGCTGAGCGACTGGCGAAACTGACGCGCGAATGCGGCCTTGATGGTGTGGTCTGTTCAGCGCAGGAGGCGGTCCGCTTCAAACAGGTGATCGGTCAGGATTTTGCCCTGGTCACGCCGGGTATTCGTCCGGCAGGCAGCGATGCCGGCGATCAGCGTCGTATTATGACGCCCCTGCAGGCTAAACAGGCCGGCGTGGATTATATGGTGATCGGCCGTCCGATTACCCAATCTGCCGATCCGGCAGCGGCACTGCAGGCCATTCTGCAAAGCCTGGAGGAGAAGTAATGGCAAATGATAATCCACTGGTTTATTCAACCGACAGCGGCCGCATCACGCAGCCGGAGCAAAAGGCTGAACGGCCAAAAGGTGATGGGATTGTCCGCATTCAGCGCCAGACCAGTGGCCGTAAAGGCAAAGGCGTCTGCCTGATCAGCGGTATCGATATGGATGATGCCGGATTAACGCAACTGGCGGCTGAGCTGAAAAAGAAGTGCGGCTGTGGCGGCTCGCTGAAAGAGGGCGTTATTGAGATTCAGGGCGACAAACGCGACCTGCTGAAAACGCTGCTGGAAGCCAAAGGAATGAAAGTTAAACTGGCGGGCGGCTGAATAAAAAAATCGGGCTACAGAAGTAGCCCGATTGACAGGTAGATGCTTAGCGTAGCCGATTATTATTTTAATACGGTCATTAATGGACCTGATGACCGATAATACCACCTACAGCAGCGCCGCCGACCGTGCCGAGCGCGCTTCCGTTGGTCAGTACTGAACCACCAATCGCACCCGCACCCGCGCCAATCGCGGTGTTACGGTCACGTTTAGACCAGTTAGAACAGCCGCTTAACGCGACAACTAATGTGGTAGCCAGTACAGCAGCGGTGATTCGTTTCATTGTAATTGTCATAACTTCTCCTTTAATGTGCTCACAGAGGCAACACCTTAAGTATAGCTCCGATATTTCCTCAACCCGCTTGTGCGCCCATTATTGCCGCTTCCCTGTCGGCATCGAAACAGGCTTCACCATCGACACACTGTCTGTAGCGGGTGAGTGACAACGCCAGCCCATCAGGACCACGCGTTGCCTGAGAGAATTCTATGCATTCTGCGCCAATTACGAAGATAGACAATTCTGAAATCACGACACATTTTTGCATTCACAGCCATTTCCCTCTGCGTTTATAGCCATTTGCTCCATAACCTTTTCGCGCCGTAATCCGCAGAATTTAAGGACAATTGTCCGCAGGAGAAAAGGCATGCTGGAACAGCTAAAACAACAGGTTCTGGACGCGAATCTGGATCTACCTAAATACAACCTGGTGACCTTCACCTGGGGAAATGTCAGCGCGGTAGACCGCGAACAGGGCTTACTGGTGATCAAACCGTCCGGCGTGCGTTATGAAGAGATGACACGCGACGATATGGTGGTGGTTGAACTGGCCAGCGGCAAGGTGGTGGAAGGCGATAAACGTCCCTCATCTGATACCGCCACTCACCGTGCTCTCTATCTGGCGTGGCCGGAGGTCGGCGGTATTGTCCATACCCATTCGCGGCATGCGACCATCTGGGCGCAGGCAGGTCGAGCGATTCCCGCCTGGGGTACCACCCATGCCGATGACTTCTACGGCGAGATCCCCTGTACCCGCGCGATGCGCGATGAAGAGATCCAGCAGCAGTATGAGTGGAATACCGGTGAAGTGATTATTGAAACCTTCGCCCAGCGGGGCCTGTCACCTTCAGCGATACCGGCGGTGCTGGTCAATTCGCACGGACCTTTTGCCTGGGGTAAAGATGCACATGCGGCGGTACACAGTGCGGTGGTGCTGGAAGAGGTGGCCTACATGGGGCTGTTCAGCCAGCAGCTGACGGCAAATCTGCCACCGATCCAGCAAACCCTGCTGGACCTGCACTACTTACGTAAGCATGGCGACAATGCCTGGTACGGTCAGAAATAATCGTCGGGACGCCAGCAGCGTCCCGTTTTTTTGTTCCCGCCACAACTGGTATGGCGATCGTGATCATACTTATCAAAACAATCGATCAATAAAAATAAAACGCTGTTTCATTTTATCGTGGCGATCACTGTTTTCGTTACGCCCAGTCACTATTTTGCTTGCATCGCCTTCGGGCACTTTTCGCAGCTCCCACTGGCATAGCAAAGGTGACATTAATATGCATATCAAACGTGCAATAGACAAAATCCCTGGCGGCATGATGTTAATTCCGCTGTTTATCGGCGCGCTCTGTCATACCTTCTCTCCCGGTGCCGGGAAATACTTTGGCTCTTTCACCAACGGCTTAATGACCGGTACCGTACCGATTCTGGCGGTGTGGTTTTTCTGTATGGGGGCGTCGATCAAGCTGAGCGCCACCGGCACGGTGTTACGCAAGTCCGGCACGCTGGTGCTGACCAAAATTGCTGTGGCGTGGGTAGTCGCGGCCATTGCGTCACGGGTAATGCCGGAAAACGGGGTTGAAGTCGGTATGTTTGCCGGTTTATCCACCCTGGCGCTGGTGGCGGCAATGGATATGACCAACGGCGGACTTTACGCGTCGATCATGCAGCAATACGGTTCGAAAGAGGAATCAGGCGCCTTTGTGCTGATGTCGCTTGAATCCGGTCCGCTGATGACCATGGTGATTCTCGGGACGGCAGGAATTGCTTCATTCGAGCCGCATGTGTTTGTCGGAGCAGTGCTGCCGTTTGTGGTGGGATTTGCATTAGGGAACCTTGATCCTGAACTGCGTGAATTCTTCGGTAAAGCAGTGCATACCCTGATCCCGTTCTTCGCGTTTGCGCTGGGTAATACCATCAATCTGGCGGTGATTGCCGAAACCGGCCTGCTGGGCATTATGCTGGGCGTGGCGGTGATCATCATTACCGGCATCCCGCTGATTCTCGCCGATCGACTGATCGGCGGCGGTGACGGCACGGCGGGCGTGGCCGCGTCCAGTACCGCCGGGGCAGCGGTAGCGACGCCGGTGCTGATTGCGGAAATGCTGCCGCAGTTTAAAGCGGTTGCGCCGGCGGCAACCGCACTGGTGGCGACCTCGGTGATCGTCACTTCGGTACTGGTGCCAATCATTACCGCACTCTATTCAAAACGCGTTAAGCGTATGCATGTCGCCATCGATCAACGCGCTGCCATTAAGTAACCCGCCTAATCAATCCCCGACAGCTCTGTCGGGGATCACTCTGGATTTTGTGTTGTAAATCAATCTCTCATTTGGTCTGGACTCACTCTGCATTACGCTGATGTGGCGTATTAAGCGCATCAAATATAAACAGAGGATGAGACAATGACAGTTATTAACCAAGCAACGTGCAGATTATTTACCGAAGTCGGCAACACCACCCAGTTAGTCGCCTATTACGAGGAAGGACGACGCACCATGTGGATGATGCTGCGCGCTCAGCCGCGTCCCAGCTTCAACCACGAACTGATTGAGGAGATCATGAACCTGAGCTATGCCGCGCAGCGTTCCGGCCTGCCAATCGATTTCTGGGTGACGGGCTCGCTGGTTCCACAGATGTTTAACGCCGGAGGCGATCTGCGCTTCTTTGTTGAGTGCATCCGTAATAACCGGCGCGAAGCACTGCGGGCTTATGCCCGGGCCTGTGTTGACTGTATCCATTCAGCAGCACGCGGTTTTGACACCGGCGCGGTCACGCTGGCGATGATTGAGGGCAGTGCGCTGGGCGGTGGCTTTGAAGCTGCGCTGGCGCACCACTTTATTCTGGCGCAGAACAACGCGCGGATGGGCTTCCCGGAAATTGCCTTTAACCTGTTCCCGGGAATGGGCGGTTATTCGCTGGTGGCACGTCGTGCCGGCATGAAGCTGGCCGAAGAGCTGATCTGTGAAGGGGAGTCGCACAGCGCGGAATGGTACGAAACACGCGGTCTGGTGGATAAAGTATTTCAGCCTGGTGACAGCTATCGCGCCACCCGAACCTTTATCGATACCTTACGTCCGAAACTCAACGGCGTGCGGGCAATGCTGAAAGCGCGTCAGCGCGTGCTGCAATTGTCACGCGCTGAGCTGATGGACATTACCGAAGATTGGGTTGATTACGCCTTTACCATTGAACCCAAAGACATTGCTTATATGGAACGTCTGGTACAGTTACAAAACCGCCACAGCGCATCACTGCGTAAAGCGGGCTAGTAATTAACAGCGTTAAACGCGGGCAGGATGCTTAGCCAGCCAATGCCCAAATTGCTCCGCGGGCATTGGTTTTGCGTAGAGATAACCCTGACGCCCGTCAACACCACTTTTAAGGATAAATTTCTCTTCATCCTGGGTTTCAATACCCTCGGCAATCACCTGCAGGTCAAGCGCCTTGGCGACGGCGACGATGGCACGCACCAGCGATTGTGAAACCGGCTGCTTATTGATATTACGGATAAAACTTTGATCGAGCTTAATGGCGTTAATCGGGACCCGCGCCAGTTGTGACAGCGAAGAGTAGCCGGTACCAAAGTCATCGAGATGCACCTGAGCCCCCAAATCCTGAAACTGCTTCATCAGCTTCAGCGCTTCGGTCTCATTTTCGATCAGGCAACTTTCGGTCAGTTCAATATCGATCGGGCAATCGGTCAGACCGGCCTCGGTCAGCGCCTGTTTCAAATCGCTGTAGATACTTTGATCGATCAGCTGGCGGGCAGAGACGTTGACTGCCACCCGCAGATACACGCCGTCCTGACGCCAGGCGATAATCTGCTTCAGCACGTTAAGCATCACCCAGCGACCCAGCGGCACAATCAGCCCAGACTCTTCGGCGTAGGGAATAAAATCGCCCGGCGAGACCATCCCGCGCTCCGGTGAAATCCAGCGCACCAGCGCTTCGGCGCTGCGCACGTTGCCGTCACTGTCGATTTTCGGCTGGTAGTGGACAATGAGGTGATCCAGCTCCAGCGCTTTACGCAGGTTAGTGTCGAGCCACAGATACTCAAACACCCGCTGATTCATCTCAGCCGCAAACACACAAAATTTGCCGCGGCCGTTCTCTTTAGCATGGTACATCGCGGTGTCGGCGTTGCGGATCAGGCTCTCGCGATCCTCGCCATGCATCGGGGCGAGGGCGATACCGATCGAGCAGCCGCTGTAGACTTCAATCAGCCCAATGCGGAACGGCTGACGCAGTCGCTCGAGGATGCGGGAAGACATCGCCTCCAGCGCCGCCTGGCTGGTGTGTTCTGCCAGCACCACAAATTCATCACCGCCCAGGCGACCCAGCGTCTGATCTTTGCCGAGGCAGCTCAGGATCGCCAGCGACACAGCCTGCAACAGCTGATCGCCAAACATATGACCGTAGGCGTCATTCACTTTCTTGAAATTATCGAGATCGAGATAGACCACGCCGGTCTCATCGCCGCCAGCTTGCTCCAGCGCCTGACTCATTTGCTGATGAATCGCGTTACGATTGGGTAATCCGGTCACCGTATCGGTGTTGGCCAGCACCCGCAGGCGTTCCTGGGCGCGACGCTCCTCGGTTATGTCCGTGCCTGAACAGATGAGGAAAATTTCATTTTTGCCACTGCCGCTGTGAACGAACTTATTACGAAACAAGAACAGTCGCTGGCCTTTTCTGGTTTTCACCCAGCGCTCGACCTCATAGGAGTTACCATCCCGGAAGAAGCCGGCAATGTTACGTCGCGAGGCCGCAGCTTCCTGTTTGGTCATAAACAGCTGAAAGACATTCTGGCCAATCACCTCATGTTCGTTCAGACCGGTATATTCTTCACTCAGGCGGTTAAAACGCTGGATGTTGCCACGCTGGTCAAGAATGACGATCACCGAATTGGCTTCCGAAACCACCTGTTCGGCGAATGAAAGCCCTAATGTCAAATCACGGGCAACCGCGGCGGTATCGCCCCAGGCAGAGGCGGTTCCGGCCCACGAAGATTGGTTAACTTTGCGGCCGACCAGATGCAACGGTACCGCAACACCCTGCAACGGCAGCGTCAGATTAATACTTGAGGTGATGACCGGCATGGCCCGTATCATCGCAGCCTGGCCGGGGGTTAGCGGCAGGGCTATATTGGTTAGTGACGACTCATCTTCGGCAAAATTCAGCGCATCGCTGTCCGCGGTCAGACGCCAATGAGGGCTGGTTGTACCAAACAAGGTGTACAACAACGTTTGCCCTTGTTCATCGGTCATGGAAACTTCCTCCGGGGAGTGCTCTGCAGGCGTTATCTCATTATTTTAGCAACAGTATTCATCATCCGACGTTAGCACAAGGTACAAACCAAATATATTTTGCTATCAAGATATGAATGGCACAAAAAAGCCCCACTTCCGTGGGGCTTATTACGTTCATCAGCAGGGACATTTTCCGAGCTTACCGGCCTGGCTGGGGAAGCGGGCATCCAGACAGTAGCGGTGGAAATCACGCTCATTCATCGGCGTCTGTTCAGGGTGATGCAGTCGCATATGCTGCAGGTATGTTTGATAATCCTGCACCCCGACCATTAAGCGAAAGCACTGTTGCAGCCCTCGCCACAGGCTCCGCCAGCGAAAGGGCACCGCATCGCGGGCCGTAACAAACTGGCAGCGATGGATCTGCCACTCGCCCTGCGGACGACGCACCGGATGAATCGCATCAGACATGACGCACCTCCTTATTACGCAGCGCAACCGTCGATTCATGCGTGGTCGGCAGGTTACTGCGCAATGCCTTGCGGATAACAAAGAAGGCGGCAATCAGCATCGTCACCGCCACCAGCATAAAGAAGCCGCACAGAGCCGCATTGATCTGATTGCTGAAGACGATGGTCTGCATATCGGCCACGGTTTTCGCCGGGGCAATCAATACGCCTTCATCCAGCCCTTTTCGGAACTTACTGGCCTGCGCCAGAAAGCCGATTGACGGTTTTTCATGGAAGATTTTCTGCCAGCCGGCGGTCATTGAGGTAATGAACAGCCAGAGGGTTGGCAGGATGGTGACCCAGGCGTAGCGTTGTTTTTTCATTTTGAACAACACCACGGTACCGAGGATCAGCGCCATTGAGGCCAGCATCTGGTTTCCGATACCAAACAGCGGCCACAGGGTGTTAATGCCGCCCAGCGGATCGACCACGCCCTGATAGACAAAGAAGCCCCAGCCCGCCACCGCGACCGTGGTACCGGCCATGTTGCCGAGCCAGGAGCGGTTATTCGCCAGTGAAGGCACCACGGTGCCGACCAGATCCTGCACCATAAAACGGCAGGCGCGGGTACCGGCATCGACGGCAGTCAGGATAAACAGCGCTTCAAACAGGATGGCGAAGTGGTACCAGAACGCCATCATCGCCCGGCTGTTGAAAATGTCGGTAATGATGTGTGCCATCCCGACGGCAAAGGTTGGTGCACCACCGGCACGTGAGAGGATAGAGCCTTCCCCCACGTCGCGGGCAATGCCGCTCAGCATCTCTGGCGTCACCACAAAGCCCCAGCCGTTGATCACCTGCGAGGCGCTCTCAACGGTGGTGCCAATCAGCGCAGCCGGTGAGTTCATGGCGAAATAGACGCCGGGGTCCAGCACCGAGGCGCAAATCAGCGCCATGATCGCCACGAATGACTCCATCAGCATCGCTCCGTAACCAATGAAGCGGATATGGCTTTCACGCTCCACCAGTTTCGGCGTGGTGCCGCTCGACACCAGCGCATGAAAGCCGGAGATGGCACCACATGCAATCGTGATAAACAGGAACGGGAACATTGCGCCGGAGAAGACCGGGCCGCTGCCGTCGATAAATTTGGTCACCGCTGGCATTTTCATCTCTGGCATGGCAAACACGATGCCAATCGCCAGTCCGGCAATGACGCCAATTTTAAGGAAGGTAGACAGGTAATCACGCGGGGCCAGCAGCAGCCAGACCGGCAGGACCGAGGCAATGAAGCCGTAAATCACCAGTACCCAGGTGAGCGAAGTGCCTTTCAGGGTGAAAAACGGTCCCCAGTAAGGATGCTGCGCCACGTCACCGCCATAGATGATCGCCGCCATCATCAGCACAAAACCGATCAGCGACACTTCAGCGATTTTTCCGGGGCGGATAAAGCGCATATAAACGCCCATAAACAGCGCGATAGGAATGGTGGCGGCGATGGTAAACAGGCCCCAGGGGCTGTTGGCTAACGCCTTGACCACCACCAGCGCCAGCGCCGAAAGAATGATGATCATCACGCCGAGCGCGCCAAGCATGGTGACCACACCGGCAAAGGCACCCAGTTCCTGACGGGCCATTTCTCCCAGCGAGCGGCCATCGCGGCGGGTGGAAATAAACAGGATCAGGAAGTCCTGTACCGCACCCGCCAGCATCACCCCGACCAGAATCCAGATGGTGCCGGGCAGGAACCCCATTTGTGCCGCCAGGATCGGCCCGACCAGCGGACCGGCACCGGCAATGGCCGCGAAGTGGTGACCAAACAGCACCCACTTGTTGGTCGGCACATAATCGAGACCGTCATTCAGCCGCTCGGCGGGCGTCAGACGGCGGTCATCCAGTTCAAAAATATTGCGGGCAATAAACAGGCTGTAAAAGCGATAGGCGATGCTGTAGCAGGCAACCGCCGCAATCACCAGCCAGACTGCGTTGACGTGTTCGCCGCGGCTGAGTGCCAGCATAGCGAAAGCGCCCGCGCCGATTAACGCCACCACTAACCAGATCGCGCCGGTTTTGACGTTTTTCATGACTAACTCCTTGTGAGGATCGAGAGAGATGCGATCGAAAACAACGAGTCAAACTTAATGTAATGGAATGTAAGTGAAAGTTAATCGAGGAAGAAGTGTGAAGCGGGGTACAAATTTAACATTTTTGCAAAGCAGAGGCGGTGGGAAGTGACGGGATAACCAGCGTTATCCCGTCAGATTTCAGACTTAAACGGCGGGGCGAGCTACTACGCTACGGGTTTCCATCCGGACTTCCGCGATGGTCACGTCGATAACGTCAGTGACGCGGTAAACCACTTCGCCTTTGATCTGCACGGTGCCATTTTCCTGGCTGCAGACCAGTTCATCACGTACCGCGTGGATGAACGGGGCCGGGATAAACGCGACCGCACCGAACTCCAGCAGGCGTACCCGCATGCCGCCGCGCGACACGTCGATGATCTCGGCGCTGAAACGACGGTCGGTAGCCGCGAACGGTGCCAGATAGCGGGCATAGAGCCAGTCACCAACATCGCGCTCGGCCATGCGGTTAAGGCGACGACGTTCACTCATGGTGACGGTCAGCGCCTCATCCGGACGGGCGATCTGCTCGCCGCGAATGATCGCCTTCAGCAGACGATGGTTGATCATATCGCCAAACTTACGGATCGGTGAGGTCCAGGTGGCGTAGGCTTCAAGGCCGAGGCCAAAATGCGGGCCCGGTTCGGTGCTGATCTCAGCAAAGGTCTGGAAGCGACGGATGCGGCTGTCGAGGAACTGCGTCGGCTGGGCATCCAGCTCGCGGCGCAGCACGCGGAAACCTTCCAGCGTGGTAATCGCCTGCGCATCCACGCTGATACCGTGGTTCGCCAGCACGGCGGCTGCCTGTTCGGCGTTAGTGCTATCGAAACCGGCATGAACGTTATAGATACCAAACCCGAGCGTGTCACGCAGCACTTTAGCCGCGCAGACGTTAGCCAGAATCATCGACTCTTCAACGATACGGTTGGCGATACGGCGAGGTTCAGCCACGATCTCCAGCACTTCGCCTTTCTCACCCAGCAGGAAGCGGTAGTCAGGACGATCTTTGAATACCAGTGCATGGGTCTGACGCCATTCACTGCGTGCCAGACAGAGACGGTGCAGCAGGCGGATTTGCTCAGCAATTGCCTCGCTTTCCGGCTGCCACTCACCGCTGTTTTCCAGCCAGTCAGAAACGTCGTCGTAGGCCAGTTTAGCTTTGGACTCGATCCAGGCAGCAAAGAACTGCGGATCATCAGTCAGGCTGCCATCCGCAGCGACCGTGACGCGGCAGGCCAGCGCCGGACGGCGCGCATGCGGACGCAGCGAGCAGACGTCATCAGAAAGCTGACGCGGCAGCATCGGAATATTAAAGCCCGGCAGATAGTTGGTGAAGGCACGCTGCGCCGCCAGTTTATCCAGCTGGCTGCCTTCCGCCACGTAGGCGGTGGGATCGGCGATAGCCACGGTCAGGCGCAGCGCGCCATCTTCCAGCGCTTCAACGTAGAGCGCATCATCCATATCTTCGGTGCTGGCGCTGTCGATGGTGACGAAATCCAGCGCGGTCAGATCTTCACGCGTCAGGTTTTCATCCAGCATTTCGCCAAAGCTGACATCAGGCGCTTCACGCTCAAGGTTATGACGCGACAGCGTCACCCACCATGGCGCGAGGTGATCGTCAGCTTTGACAATGAAATCGGTCAGTTCGGCATAAAAACCGCGATCGCCTTTCAGCGGGTGGCGGCGCATCTCCGCCACTGCCCAGTCGCCATTTTCAAACTCATGCGTCAGTCCACGCACCGGACGGCACTGAATGGCGTCCTTCAGCAGTGGATGATCCGGCACGATGGAGAGGCGATCGTCTTTTTTCTGTACCCGGCCAACAAAGCGGCTCAGGAACGGCTCAACCAGCGTTTCTGGCTCAGCGCTTTCACGATCTTTA
Organism: Pantoea sp. UYEF8; assembly: GCF_040546285.1. Lineage (NCBI taxonomy): Bacteria > Pseudomonadati > Pseudomonadota > Gammaproteobacteria > Enterobacterales > Erwiniaceae > Pantoea > Pantoea sp. UYEF8. The sequence goes on from NZ_JBEPNM010000002.1 coordinate 152,934, forward strand.
TCGCTGTTGATCACGGCGACGATACGGTCACCGTGCATCACTTTTTTCATCTGCGGCGGCGGGATGAAGTAGCTTTTTTGTGCATCGACTTCCAGGAAGCCGAAGCCTTTTTCGGTGCCTTTAACAACGCCTTCAGCGCGAGGCGTTTGCGAGTGGAGCTTCTCTTTCAGCTGCGCGAGCAGCGGGTTATCCTGGAACATAATTTTTACGTTTCGTGGCCTGATTGCGGCTGACAGTTTTACGCGAATCGACGCCGCGCGGCAAGGCAAAAAGCCGGACAGGCCGGCTTTTTAGGGGTGGAGACCTGACCGCGATCAGGCGATGCGTTGGTCGGCCAGCGCCGACGACAGTTCAAGTTTAACCGGCACCGATTTCGAGGTCGGCGTACCGCTGCCATCGCCAAAGCTGTTCAGCGGCACCAGCGGGTTAGTTTCCGGATAGTAAGCTGCCAGATTACCGCGCGGAATATTGTACGGCACCAGTTTGAATCCGCTGACGCGGCGGGTGATGCCATCATTCCACAGGGTTTCAATATCGACATTCTGGCCTTCCGTGAAGCCTAAATCCGCCATGTCGTCCGGGTTGATAAACACCACTTCACGCTGACCAAACACGCCACGATAACGGTCATCAAGGCCGTAAATGGTGGTGTTGTACTGATCGTGTGAACGCAGGGTCTGCAGGGTGAATGGCACTTCCTGATCCAGATTCGGGAACAGCGAGGCCGGCAGAGCCGCGGCGCTGAACTCGGCTTTGCCACTGGCGGTATTGAAACGCAGTTCCGCTGCCGCATTACCGAGGTAGAAGCCGCCCGGGATATCGCATTTAGCGTTAAAGTCAGCAAAGCCTGGAATGGTGGCCGCGATGTGTTCGCGGATCAGGTTGTAATCGCCTGCCAGCTCCAGCCATTTCACTTTCTCATCACCCAGCACCGCATGGGCGATACCGGCCACAATCGCAGTTTCAGAACGCTGAGTCTCTGCCAGCGGAATACCAATCCCTTCAGAGGCGTGCACCATACTGAATGAATCTTCCACCGTGATGAACTGGTTGCCGGTGGCCTGACGGTCGCGCTCGGTACGGCCCAGCGTCGGCAGGATCAGCCCTTCGTGACCCGGCACCAGATGGCTACGGTTCAGTTTGGTGCTGATGTGAACCGTCAGTCCACAGCGTGACAGCGCTTCTTCAGTACGCGGCGAGTCCGGCGCAGCGGCGGCCAGGTTGCCTCCCAGCGCGATCAGCACTTTTACTTCATCACGCAGCATCGCATTCAGCGCTTCAACGGTGTTATGGCCATGCGCGCGTGGCGGTTCAAAGTTGAAGTGGTTACCCAGCGCATCAAGAAACGCCTGAGACGGCTTCTCATCAATCCCCATGGTGCGGTTGCCCTGCACGTTACTGTGACCACGAACCGGACACAGGCCTGCGCCTTTTTTGCCCAGCTGGCCGAACAGCAGCTGCAGGTTAGTGATTTCACGCACCGTATCAACCGAATGCTTATGCTGGGTAATGCCCATCGCCCAGGTGCAAATCACCCGGTCGGCACTCTGATAAATCGCCGCCGCTTCGCGGATTTGTGCCTGGGTCAGCCCCGACTGCGCCACAATCTGCATCCAGTCGGTGTGATCAACCGCCTCAATATAGGCTTCGATGCCGTTGGTTTTGGCATTGATAAAGGTCTGATCGAACAGGCCGCTTTCACCGGCGGCCAGCCGGGCGCGATGGGTCTCCAGCAGGCATTTCACCATGCCGCGCACCGCGGCCATATCGCCACCGAGGTTAGGCTGGTAGTAAGAAGAGCTGATGGTACCTGCCATTGAGGTCACCACTTCCAGCGGTTTTTGCGGGTCGGCAAAACGTTCCAGACCGCGCTCACGCAGGGTATTAAAGGTGACAATTTTCGCGCCGTGATCGGCGGCATGACGCAGGCTGTGCAGCATGCGCGGATGGTTAGTGCCGGGGTTCTGACCGAAGACGAAAATGGCATCCGCATGGTCAAAATCATCCAGACGAATGGTGCCTTTGCCCACGCCGATACTGCGCTTCAGGCCGGTCCCGCTCGCTTCATGGCACATATTAGAGCAGTCAGGGAAGTTGTTGGTGCCCATCAGGCGGCCAAACAGCTGATAGAGCCACGACGCTTCATTACTGGCGCGACCGGAAGTGTAGAGCTCCATCTGGTCCGGGTTGTCCATCGCCTTAATGTGACGGGCGATCAGCGCAAACGCATCATCCCAGCTAATCGGCTCATAGTGGTCGGTTTCGGCGTTGTAGCGCAGCGGATGGGTCAGACGACCCTGATATTCAAGAAAATAGTCGCTCTGGGTATAGAGCGCGGTGACGCTGTGACGGGCAAAGAATTCACTATCGACCACCCGGCGGGTCGCTTCCCAGGTCACCGCTTTGGCGCCGTTTTCGCAGAAGCTGAAGGTGCTTTTATTGTCATCACCCCAGGCGCAGCCCGGACAGTCAAAACCGCGAGCTTTATTCATGCGCATCAGGTTGCGCATATTTTTCAGGGCCGCTTTGCTGTCAAGAACGAAACGCGTGGTGGCTTCCAGTGAACCCCAGCCGCCCGCAGCCGCGCGATAGGGTTTGATTTGGCGTTTAAATTTCATATTGAGTGCAGGCTTTTTTATAGTAGGAAGTATTGTAGATAGTTTGTTATCAGGTTATGGCCTGATGGTGAAGGGGAGTGTGCAATTATCATCAAACCTTGTCTAATTGATTGACTTAATGGTGCGATAGCTGCTGTTTATCATGCATCGGCCAGAATTGTGATGCTGGTCAAATTTTACCCGCTTGTAACCTGCCGATAACGGGAGTTCTTATCACAACGCGCTAATACTTGCTGTTCATAACAGAAGAGGGCGCGACTCGATGAAACAGCTGACCAGCCAGATTCATGCGTTCGGCAAAGCGTTAATGATGCCAATCTCGGTGATCGCCGCGGCGGGGATCTTTCTCGGGCTGGCGGCAGCAATGCAAAACCCGGCAGTCACCGGCGATGCCTTTGCACAGATGCAGGTGCCACAGTTAATTATCGGCTTTATTCGTAAGGTGGCGGGGGCGTTGTTCGCGAACCTGCCGGTGTTCTTTGCGGTTGCCAGCGCCATCGGACTGGCTAAAGCGGAAAAGCCGACCGCCGCCTTTGCCGCCGTTATCGGCTATATCGCCATGAACGTCGGCATTAACGCCACGCTGGCGGCCAAAGGCATCACGGCGGCCACCACCACGCCGCAGGCGTTACAGCAGGCCGGCCTGGACCAGACCACTGCCATGATGACCTCAGCGGAATATATCGAGATGCTGGGCGTCTTCACCTACAACATGAGCGTGCTGGGCGGGGTGATTGCCGGGCTGGCGACGGTAGCGCTGCATAATCGCTTCTATACCCAGCAGCTGCCGACCGCGATCAGTTTCTTCGGCGGGCGACGCTTTGTGCCAATCGTCACCGTGGTCTGTCTGCCGCTGATTGGAGTGCTGCTGGCAATGATCTGGCCGACCATCGGCAACGGCATTGCGTGGATTGGCCAGATGATCGGCAAAAGCGGCCAGTACGGCGCTTTTCTGCTCGGGGCGTTTGAACGCATCCTGATCCCCACCGGCCTGCACCATATCCTCAATGAAACCGTGCGCTTTACGCCGATTGGCGGTATGGCGATTGTTGACGGACAGACCATCGTTGGCGCGCTGAATATCTTCAACAGTTCACTGACCCACCCGGGGCTGATCCCGGACGATACGCTGCGCACCGCCACCCAGTTTCTGGCGCAGGGCAAAATTCCGGTGATGATGTTTGGTCTGCCGGCGGCCGCGCTGGCGATCTATCACACTGCGCGGCCTGAGCATAAGCAGCGGGTGAAGGCGCTGGTGCTGGCCGGGGCGTTAACCTCGTTTACTACCGGGATCACCGAACCGCTGGAGTTCTGTTTTATCTTCGTTTCGCCGGTGCTTTATCTGCTGCACGCGTTTCTTACCGGGCTGTCGTTTATGCTGATGTCGATGCTGCATCTGATGATCGGCAACGTGCAGGGCGGCATCATCGATCTGGTGGTATTCGGCGTGCTGGGCGGTGCGAAAACCCACTGGTGGTGGACGCTGGCGCTGGGAGTGATTTATGCGCCTGTCTACTATTACGCCTTCCGCCTGGTGATCACCCGGATGAACGTTGAAACGCCGGGACGGGAAACGGATGATGAGAAACCGCAGCAGGTGTCGGGTGACGAACGCACCCAGGTGATCATCAGCGGGCTGGGCGGACAGGCCAATATCGAGGATGTCGATTGCTGCTTTACCCGGCTGCGGGTGCGGGTAAAAGATATGAAAGAGGTGGTCGATCAAACCCTGATGAGCACCGGTGCCAACGGCGTAAACCGCGTCAGCGACAACGACGTGCAGGTGATTTATGGCCCGCAGGTGGAGAAAATCGCCAATCAGGTGAAGATGGCGCTCGGCGTGGCGTAGCGAACCCACGCCGATCAACCGCTTATAGCCCGATCTGATCGGGCTGTAACGCGCTGTTTATGTTTGTAATTACCCGATTACCGTCTGGCTTATTGTAACTAAAAAAAGCCGCGCCCTAATGGGGGGCAATTTCTGGCCGATATATCTCTTCATTCGTTCATTATCCGGAAGTTGCTATGTCACTCAAAAAATCCTCCCTGCTGATCTTTTCTTTTCTGCTGGCGCTGTTTCTCACCAGCGTAGCCATCAGTACCTGGCTACTGATTCAGAGCAATCAGTCGTTAAATGCGGTCAATAAAGAGATCCGCGTGGTGCTGTCGGTCATCGATCCGATTAACCACAGCCGGACGCTGCGCGTGCGTCTGATGGAATACATGAAAGCGATTGAGGGCAGCGAGGCGAATAATCCGGCCACCTTAGAGAGCGTACGGGTCGTTGCCGGCAAAGCCGATGCTGCCTTTGAAGCCTACATGAATGCGCCGCGCCTGCCGGGTGAAGACGCAGAGGCCGATGCCTATCGCCAGGCGTATCTGGCTTACCGCCAGCAGGGACTTCAGCCATTGATTGACGCCGCCGAAGCGCACGATCAGCTGCGGTTTAAAAACCAGATCGCCAACGTGGTGCGGCTGGACCGCCAGTATGAAATCATCCTTGATCGGGTACTGGCCCAGCACGAAGCCTATGCGAAGAAGCTCAATACCGATGCGCAAAGCCATTTCACCTCCGGGATCACCCTGCTGGCGATTTTTGGCGTCCTGTTCTTTGCCATCATCATGGCGATTTATCTGTTCATGAAGCGCTATGTGCTGTCGCCGCTCAACGATGCGCAGGCGCACTGTAAGCTGATAGCGGCCGGTGTTCTTGATAGCACGGTGCCGGTGAAAGCCGGTTCCCGCAGCGAGATCCAGCAGCTGATGGCCTCGCTGGAGCAGATGCGTAGCGCCCTGACCGCGATTATCCTGCAGGTCCGTGACTCTACCCGCTCGGTCTCTGGCGCGTCACAGGAGATCGCCGCCGGTAATATCGATCTGGCCTCGCGCACCGAACAACAGGCAGCGGCGCTGACTGAGACTGCCGCCAGCATGGAGCAGCTGGGTGCCACGGTAAAACAGAACACCGAAAACGTGTTTGAAGCCTGCCGCCTGACCAGTGAAGCGGTCAAAAATGCCGAAAGCGGTGAGAAAGTGTCGCAGGAAGTGGTGGTATCGATGGAGCTGATTAATGCCAGCTCGAAGAAGATTGAAGAGATCACTACCGTGATCGACAGCATCGCTTTCCAGACCAACATTCTGGCGCTGAATGCGGCGGTTGAAGCGGCCAGAGCCGGTGAACAGGGGCGCGGTTTTGCGGTGGTGGCCGGCGAGGTGCGTAATCTGGCCCAGCGCAGCGCCGTGGCGGCGAAAGAAATAGAAACGCTGATCGCTGAATCGGTGGCGATTATTCATGCCGGTTCCGATCAGGTCAGCCGCACCGGTGATGCCATGAGCGCCATCATCTCCTCGGTCAGCCGGGTTAATCAGCTGATGGAGCACATCTCCACCGCATCAGACGAACAGAGTCGCGGCATCGGACAGATCGAACAGGCGGTGACTGAGATGGACAGCGTGACGCAGCAGAACGCCGCGCTGGTGCAGGAGTCTGCCGCTGCCTCGGCTTCGCTTGAAGAGCAGGTGCGCTATCTGACACAGTCGGTTTCCACCTTCCGTCTGTCAGCCAGCTAACCGGCAGAGCCGTGCTGGATGCAGGACGGCACTGGCGCGGCGATACTATCGCGGTGGTACTTTAGCAGCGGTTGTATGGCGGCGGTAATCGGACGGCGGCAAGCGAACGACAGATTCTGGCGGTTAGCTGACGCGGCGCAGGGCAAATCTGTTTTGTCTGAATCGGTAACTTGTTTGCGATGAAAAATCAGCGGATTATAACCGCAATATTGACCCGGATTTGTAGGTTCCATGCTGATTACCACCGAGGATGCACGCAGCCACAGCGCCGATAGCCGACTGGCCTGCACCCTGGCCGCGGCCGCAGGCGCGCTGAATACCGCCGCGTTTGAGATTGTCGGCTTTTTCTCCGCCAACATGACCGGCAACGTCTCATCACTGTCCGATCATCTGGCAAAAGCCAACCTCAGCGCGGGGCTGTTTTTTCTGTCGGTCGTTTGCCTGTTTATTACCGGTTCGCTGGTCTCAACGCTGGTAATTAATTCAGGCCGCCGCCGCAATATTCGCACTATCTACGCGTTTGTCATTCTGGCCGAAGGCTTAGCGCTGGTTTTTCTCGGCGTGGCCGAATGCTTTTTCACGCCACTCTCGCCGGGCGTAGTGCTGATCATGAGCCTGAGTTTTTTGATGGGTTTGCAAAATGCAGTGGTAACGCGGATCTCAAATGCCCGGGTGCGCACCACGCACGTTTCCGGAACGGCGACCGATATCGGTATCGAACTGGCGATGCTGTATGAGGTGTTACGGCGCAAAGTCTCACCGAAAGAGGCGCCGCTGTATCTGGATCGTCTGCGGCTGCATGGCCTGACGCTGCTCTCATTCCTCGCGGGCGGCGTGGCAGGCATATGGCTGTATAAGTGGCTGGGCTATGGTTTCTTACTGCCGGTCGGGTTCGGATTAATGGCTCTGGCGCTGAAGGCGATATTCAGGCCGGCAGCGGCCCGGAAAGGCGCGGTGTAACCGGCGGATTCCTCGCCAGTGCTGATGAGAAATGCCATGCTGAATGCACATTGCGGTTAACAATAAAACGCCGGATGGCGCTAAAATTAACCGTCATAAACGGGCTTAAGCCCGCAATCATAAAAAACATCGTTGATTCAACTTCAACCTGCTGACGGGTCATTAACATCGACATCAAACAATTAATTTACCTGTGTAATCTCGAACGCGAACGCCATTTTGGCCGGGCCGCCGAAGCCAGTTTTGTCACCCAGCCGACCCTTTCGATGCGCCTGAAAAATCTGGAGCGTGAACTGGGCCTGTCGCTGATTAATCGCAGCAATAACTTTGCCGGTTTTACGCCGGAAGGCGATCGGGTACTGGCCTGGGCGCGGGAAATCGTCTCGGTTTACCAGGGACTAAAGCTGGAAGTGGAGTCGCTGAAACATGGGGTCAATGGCACCCTGCGAGTCGGGGTGGTGCCACAGTGCAGCGTGGCGTTGCCGCTGTTGCTAAAGGCGGTGCAGGCGCGTTATCCGCAGCTTGATTACCGGATCGCGGTGCTGAGCGCCGACCAGCTGCTGGAAGCGCTTAACAGCCACACCGTGGATGTAGGCATTGGCTTTTTTGAGATGGCTACGCTGCGCGAACTCCATTTTCAGACGGCAATGCTGGCCGATCGTGGGGTTGAGGCGATCTTCCATCCCGATCATTTTCCCGATCTGATCTCTGGTGAGCCGCTCACGCTCAGTGAACTGGCGCAGCAGCCGCTCTGTCTGGCCGAACAGACGCGTTACTTTCGCCGCTATCTCGACATGGCGTTTCGCGAAGCGTCGCTGGTACCGCGGGTGATTGTCGAAAGTGCCTCGGTGATGCAGCTGATGCAGTGCGCGCAGGTTGGGCTGGGATTGCTGGTTTCACCGGTCGGCCATTTGCTGCCTGCTTCCCTGCAGGGATTACAGCAGCGGCCGATTACGCTGCCGCCGATGGCGCGCGAAGCGGCGCTGGTGATTGCCGAACCGGGACGCGCAACCCCTCTGGCGCAGCATTTTTTCGACGAAGCGCGCGGCCAGTTACCGGTTTAAGTCGCTTACTGCGCCTCGCCCAACGCATAACAGAGACGGCTGTTCCAGTTACCGATCGCCACCGACTGAATCAGATCAAACAGGGCATCGGCTGACCAGCCAGCCTCCGCCAGCGGTTGCAGATGCGCGGCGCTGAACCGCTCCGGCGCACGAGTTAGCTGGGCAGCCAGGGCGATAATTTGCCGCTGAATCTCAGGCGCTTCCGCCTCATCCACGCCCGCTATTAACGCGTCGACGCATGACAGTTGCTGGAAAACCCAGCGACTGCCGAGGATACGCGCAGCGGTCGCTTCGGCCAGCGGCTGACCAGCAGACAGCTGCTGACGCAGCATTACCCAGCCATACAATACCGGGGCATCATGCGCCAGCAACCACACCGCATCCTGCATGCCGGCCAGCGCCTGACTGCGGGTCACCGCTGCCAGCTGTTCGGCACTGGCGTAGCGCAACTCCAGCGGTTTCAGCGCCGGACGCCAGACGGTTGGTTTGCCAAAGCCCGCCGCATCCGCATCCGGCGGCGGCGTGGTGCCGGGCAGCCAGCGTACCGGCTGGGCCTGCAGCGCCTGCAGTCCGGCGACTACCCGCGCCTGATAGCTGACAAAGCCGATCAGCTGATTGAGCGTCACGATGTCCGGCTCGGTCAGCCCCACCGCATCAAGCGCGGTAATCGCACTGGCGGTAATCAGCTCAGGCTGCATCGCCAGCTGACGGGCATACTGGGTAATCTGAGTCAGACGGTTATTGCTTTCCCGAGACGAATCTGGCCCCGGCAGGGGATTGAGGCGCGCCGAATAGTGATTACACAGGCGCTGAACGCCTGCCACTTGCGCGACGGTCAGGGCGGTACTCAGGCGATCGTAAAGGGTCAGCGTGTGGGTCAGCGACGTCACGACGCGGTCAGGGAACAGCAGCTGCGCCAGATCGCGCGCCGCCAGCAAGGCGGGCTGATTAGCACGTAACAGTGACGGCAGCGTCAGCTGATCGCTGACACATCCCAGCAGAAAACGGTCATCGATATCGGCGGCTTCAGGGACCAGCGGAGCGGCCTGCGAAGTACGTGGACTGGTCTGGCTCTCGTAAAACCAGTGGTTATGGCCCGGATAGCGGCGTTGTTCCATGATCAATCCTTTTGCAAAATTCTGGTTCGGCATGCAGGCGGCAGAATCTGAAAAAATGCATAAACCGAAGGGCAGACGTATCGTCGCCGAAGGCCAGGCCTGGGCAAAAGAATGATCGGTGATAATTAATAGCGTTACGGTATAACGACAGGAAAATCAGGCAGGAAGGGGCGAGAGGCAGCAAAGAAGAGGGCGAGTCAGACTCGCCCTTGAGAACTTATTTCAGTTCCAGTTCATTCATTGCGGCGATGCTGAAGCCGCCATCAACGTGAACGATTTCACCGGTGATGCCGCCCGCCAGATCGGAGCAAAGGAAGGCGGCTGAGTTGCCGACATCTTCAATGGTCACGGTACGACGAATCGGGGTAACCGCTTCGCAGTGTGCCAGCATCTTACGGAAGTCTTTAATGCCTGATGCCGCCAGCGTACGGATTGGACCGGCAGAAACGGCGTTCACACGGACGCCTTCCGGACCCATCGCATTGGCCATATAACGCACGTTAGCTTCCAGCGATGCTTTCGCCAGACCCATCACGTTATAGTTCGGGATCGCGCGCTCAGCACCCAGGTAAGAGAGGGTCAGCAGCGCAGAGTGTGGATTCAGCATCGCACGGCACTCTTTGGCCATCGCAACGAAGCTGTAGGCACTGATGTCATGCGCGATTTTGAAGCCTTCGCGGGTTACGGCATTCACGTAATCACCATCCAGCTGGTCGCCAGGGGCGAAACCGATGGAGTGAACGAAACCGTCAAATTTCGGCCAGGTTTTTGCCAGTTCAGTGAACAGGGATTTGATGCTCTCATCTTCGGCCACGTCACATGGCAGAACGATCTCTGAACCCAAATCTTTAGCAAACTCTTCCACACGACCTTTTAATTTGTCGTTCTGGTAGGTGAAAGCCAGTTCTGCGCCCTGTTTGTGCATCGCCTGTGCAATACCGTAGGCGATGGAAAGTTTACTGGCAACGCCAGTAATCAGAATGCGCTTACCGGAAAGAAAACCCATAGCTGTAATCCTTATGGTCATTGTAGTTGGCGGCCGCATTGTTTAAAAAGTAGGCGACCGACGTTAATCGACGTGCGGATTCTAGCACGTCTGTCAGAGATCAGGTAAATCAGCCCGCAATTTCCGGGATATGCAGCAATAATCAGTGCTCACGCCGCCAGGCTTCGGCGGTTAACGCCTCACCAAAGTGGCTGCTGATCAGCCGTCGGGTCAGATCATGCAGCGGGGAGGCCAGCACATCGGCGGTGCCGCCACGCTCCACCACTTCACCCTGATGCATCACCAGCACCTGATCGCTGATGTGCTTCATCATGCCAAGATGCTGGGTAACATAAATGTAGGCAATGCCGTGTTTCTCCTGCAGCTCGAGCATCAGATTAACCAGCTGGGAGCGCATGGTCATGTCGAGCGAGGCCAGCGCCTCATCCGCCACAATCACTTTCGGTTGCAGGATCAGCGCACGCGCCAGACCGAGGCGCTGTTTCTGACCGGGGGCCAGCATATGCGGATAATAGCCAGCGTGATCGCGTAACAGCCCGACCTGACGCAGCGTGGCGATAATGCGTTTTTCGCGCGCCTCTGCCGTCAGATCGGTATTGAGCCGCAGCGGAAAATCGAGGATCTGACTGACCCGCTGACGCGGATTAAGCGAGGTCGAAGGGTCCTGAAAAATCATCCGGATGCGCTGACTGCGATAGCCGTAATCGCCAAAGCTAAGCGGATGATCGTCAATCAGGATCTCACCTTCGGTCGGCGCGACCATGCCGCTGAGCATTTTTGCCAGCGTTGACTTGCCGGAGCCGTTTTCGCCAATAATCGCCAGCGTTTGCCGTTCGCGCAGGGTAAAGCTGACCGATTTTACCGCTTCAACGTGCTGACGACGAAACAGTCCGGTGCGATAGCGGAAGGTTTTACTCAGGTTGCGCACTTCCAGCAGGGTTTCCATCTTACTGGCTCTCCATGTTCAGCGGGAAATGGCAGGCATACAGGTGAGACTTGCCGCCCGCCAGCCGTGGCGTTTCGACGCATTTGCGCTGCGCATAGGGGCAGCGTGGCCCCAGCCGGCAGCCGATCGGCAAACTCTCCAGCGACGGGATCGCGCCCGACAGCGTGTTCAGCCGGCTTTTATGCGGCAGAGCGCGGCCAAAATCGGGCATGGCGCGGATCAGCGCCTGAGTATAAGGGTGATGCGGCGTGCTCATCAGATCGTCACTCTGGGCGGTCTCTACCGTCTGTCCGCAGTACATCACGTTAATCCGATTGGCCCATTGGCTCATGGTACGCAGGTCGTGACTGATCAGCAGAATCGTGGTGTTGTTATTCTGGTTGAGACGACTCAGCAGACGGAAAATCTGCGCCTGAGTGGTAGGTTCCATGGCGTTGGTCGGCTCATCGGCAATCAGCAGGCGCGGCTGATTCGCCAGCGCGATGGCGATCATCACTTTCTGGCATTCACCTTCAGTCAGCTCATAAGGAAAGCTGCGCATGATATCTTTGTGATCTTTGATGCCGACGCGATGCAGCAGTTCAATGGCACGGGTTTTGCGCCAGAACCAGAAGCGCTTCAGCCACGGGCCTTTATAGGTCCAGCGCGGGATCGCCTGCATCAGCTGACGGCCAATACTTTCTGACGGATCGAGACAGGACTGCGGCTCCTGAAAAATCATCGAGACGTTATGGCCGATAATGCGGCGGCGCTCGCGTGGTGACAGGCGCAGCAGATCGACATCATCAAAAACCATCCGGTCGGCGGTCACGCGCCAGTTATCTTTGGTCACGCCGCAAATCGCTTTTGCCACCAGGCTTTTGCCTGAACCTGACTCACCCACCAGGCCGCGAACTTCACCTTCGCTCAGGGTCAGATTAACGCGATCGACCGCTTTGACCGGCCCGTCGGCAGTCATAAATTCAATGGTGAGATTACGAATATCAAGTAACGGCATCTATTCCACTCCCGCTTCGACGGCGCGACGGAGGCCGTCACCGAGCAGGTTAACAATTAATACGCTGACCATCAGCGCTACGCCAGGCAGCATTACCGTCCACGGCGCGACATAGATCAGTTCAAGCGAATCACCCAGCATTGCACCCCATTCCGGCGAGGGCAGCTGTGCGCCCAGGTCGAGAAAGCCCAGCGCGGCAATGTCCAGAATCGCCATTGACAGAGCGCGGGTAATCTCACTGATTAATAATGGCAGAACGTTGGGCAGGATGGCGTAGCGCAGGATATTGCGGCTGCTGGCACCGTCCAGCCGCGCCGCGACTACATACTCTTTTTCCAGCTCATCATGCACCGCGCTGTAAATTTCGCGCACCAGTCGCGGCATCAGTGCCAGCCAGACCGCAAGCAGCGCGTGTTCCAGCCGTGGCCCGAGAAACGCCACCACGATGATTGCCAGCAGCAGTGACGGAATCGAGAGCAGCGTATCCAGCACGTGGTTCATCACCGCCGATCGCACGCCGTGGGTCATGCCGGCCAGAATACCCAGTACCAGCGCCCAGAATGTGGCAAACAGCGTCACCAGGATCGCCGAACCGACCGTCGGGCCAGCACCGCTCAACAGGCGGCTCAGCACATCGCGGCCCAAATCGTCGGTGCCGAGGAAGAAAGAAACATCGCCATAGCGAGACCACGACGGCGGCAGTAGCTGATAGCCGAGGAACTGCTGATCAATGCCGTAAGGCGCCATCAGCCCGCCAAAAATGCACAGCAGCAGCAACGCGCCGAAGCCGTACAGACCGACCATCGCCGGGGTATCGCCATAAAAATGGTGCCAGCTCTGACGAAAGGCGCTCGGCAGGCGTTTCTCGGCGTAGATATTATCGGAGGGCATACCATTCCTTATGTTTCAACGGATTCATCGCTGCGCCAATCACGTCGGAGATGACGTTGACCAGAATCACCAGCCCGCCAATCACCATCACGCCGGCTGAGATCGCCGCATAATCCTGCTGGCGAATCGCATTGATCAACCAGCGGCCAAGGCCGGGCCAGTTGAAGACCATTTCAGTGATCATCGCCAGCGTCAGCATGGTTGAAAATTGCAGGCCAAGACGCGGGATCACCGGCGGTAAGGCGTTGTGCAGCACGTGACGTCGGATCACCGTCAGCTGTGACAGTCCGCGGGTCGCGGCGGCTTTAACATAATTTTTTTCCATCACCTCGCTGGTGCTGTTGCGCAGCAGGCGGATCACTTCGGTGGTGGGTGCCATCGCCAGTACCAGCACCGGCAAAATCAGGTGAGTCAGGGCGCTGATAATCATCTCGTGCCGCCACGGTGAGCGGCTGAGCCAGGCGTCAATCAGCGCAAAGCCTGATACGTTCTGTACCGGATAGAGCAGATCGTGCCGCCCCGACACCGGTAGCCAGCCGAGCGTCAGCGAGAAAAACAGCGTGAGCAGCAGGGCCAGCCAGAAAATCGGCGCTGAAAAGCCGAGCAGCGCCAGCGCACTGATGGTCTTATCCTGCCATTTGTTGCGCATCACCCCGGCGCAGATGCCGAGCGGAATACCCACCAGCAGGGCAAACACAAACGCCAGAATGCACAGCTCCATGGTGGCGGGAAAAACTTCGCGCAGCTGCAGGCCAATTTCCTGTCCGTTGGTGCTGGAGACGCCAAAATCAAACTGCAGCATCCCTTTAAACCAGAACCACCAGGCGTCAGACAGGGCAGCACCTTCCAGCGGCGCGTTTGGGGTGAAATAGCTGAGGCTGAAGCTGACCAGCGACAGCAAAAACAGCGTAATCAGCAGCAGCAGCAGGCGGCGCAAAATATAGATGATCACTTACTTTTCCTCACCCTCTTCACGATAAACCCCGGCAAACGAGGCGTTGCCAAACGGACTCAGCACCAGGCCTTTTATGTCATGGCGAAACGCCTGCAGACGCAGCGACGACGCCAGCGGCAATACCGGCAGCTCCTGAGCCAGAATCTGCTGCGCTTTGTCGTAACTGTCGATGCGCCCCGACAGCTGCTGTGTCAGCAGAGCATTCTGCAATGTTTCATCAAAGGCCGGCGAGCACCAGTGCGCATAGTTGGTCTGGGAACGGATCGCCGCGCAGTTGAGCAGCGGACGAAAGAAGCTGTCCGGATCGTTGCTGTCGGTCGCCCAGCCCGCCAGGGTCAGGTCGTGATTCATCGACATCAGCTGCGCCTCCTGAAAACGTCCTTCGACCGGCACAATGGTCAGGCGGACGCCCACCTGGGCCAGATCGGCCTGCAATAATTCCGCGGTTTTAAGCGGGCTGGGATTCCACGACTGCGAGGCCGACGGCACGACCAGCCGCAGATGCAGGTCGGTCAGGCCCAGCGCTTCCAGCGCAGCGCGAGACTTTTCAGGATCGTATTCGGTCACCCGCGCGTCACTGTCATAAGCCCACGAGGCGCGCGGTAATATCGAGGCCGCAGTTTCGGCCGTGCCGTAGTAGATCGACTCCATCAGCCGCTCATTATTGATCGCCAGCGCCAGTGCATGCCGGACTTCAGGACGATCAAGCGGCGGCTTGCGGGTATTAAACGCCAGATAGGCGATATTCATCCCGGGTCGCAGCGTCATTCGCAGGCGCGGATCATCGCGCAAGATACTGAGCTGACTGGCAGCCGGATAAGCCAGCACGTCGCACTCGCCGGTCAGCAGTTTCGACAAACGGCCGGTGCCGCCGGCGCCTAAATCGATCACCGCCTGCTGCAGACGCGGCACGCCTTTCCAGTAATGCGGATTACGCGCCAGGCGGATGTACTGGCCGGTGCGATATTCACTCAGCTGGTAAGGGCCGGTGCCCACCGGCTGGCGATCCATCTCTTCCTGGCGGCCCTGAGCCGTCAGCTGATCGGCATACTCTTTAGACAGCACCGGCGCATAGTGGGTCGCCATATGCCAGAGAAAGGAGGCATCCGGGCTGTTCAGCCGGAATTCAACCGTGTTGTTATCCAGCTTTTTAACGCTCTGCACTGAATCGGCAAACTGCAGGCTATCGAAGTAGGGATAGTTGCCGCCGTTGACGTTATGCCACGGATGATGACGATCGAACATCCGGGCGAAGCTGAACACCACATCATCTGCGTTCAGAGCGCGTGTCGGTTTGAACTGATTAGTCTGCTGGAACTGCACGCCGCTGCGCAGGTGAAAACGATAGGTCGCGCCATTGTCACGCACTTCCCAACTGGCGGCCAGATCGGGCTTCAGACGGTAGGTGTAGGGATCGACATCCAGCAGGCGATCGTACAGTTGTGCCGCCAGGGTATCGACGGTTAACCCGCTGCTGACCATTTGAGGATTGAAGGTGGTCAGCGTGCCGCTGACGCAATAGACAAAGCCGGTCTGGCGAATATCACCGGCGGGGGCCGACCACGCAGGCGAACTCAACACGCTGAGGCTGAACAACAGCGAACATATTAGTTTTGACATAGAACTCAACGATTTTGAGGCATTAGACAGAGTGTATCGCAAAGCGGGCGTTGTCCCAAAATCTGCGACGCTGCCCGGCCTGATATTCATTCAGCCTGCGGCAGAAAAAACGTACAGAGAGTGTGGTAATGAGAAATATTCTCAATTAGCGCTTTACAGATGATAATAAGAATGATTATTATTCATCTGCACTTCGACGGTGGCTCTACCGAAGAAGAGCACGACATTGCTCACATTGCTTCCAGTATTGTTGCCCGCCTGATGGCGGGCTTTTTTTTGCCTGAAATGGTCAACGCGAAGCGGACGGCTGGCCTGATAAGCGCCTGAGACGGCAGGGGAAGGGCGAAGTCGATCCGCACGGTATCAGCTGATATCTTCACGCGCCTGAATACCGTGCTTTTTCATCATGGCGCGGAGCTGGTGGTAGGTAACGCCCAATAACCCCGCGGCGCGGCGCTGATTGTATCGTGCCTGTTGCAGGCTGGTTTCCACCAGCTCTCGTTCCTGCTGATTTTGCCACTGACGCAGATCGAGCGGCAGCGCCGGCAGGTCGCCCTCGGGCGCGGGACGGCTCACCGGCAGGGTATCGACCGGCTCAGGCCGGCGAGCGAACGGATTAATAATCACGTTATCCAGTGGCTGCTCGCTGCTGTTGTGACGATAAACCGACCGTTCCACCACATTCTTCAGCTCACGAACGTTGCCGGGCCAGTGGTAACTCAACAGCGTCTGCTGCGCCTGCGCGGTAAAGCCAGGGAACAACAGCAGGCCAAGTTCACGGCACATCTGGATAGCAAAATGCTCAGCCATCACCAGGATGTCGCTGCGACGTTCGCGCAGTGGCGGCAGCTGAACGACGTCAAACGCCAGACGATCAAGCAGGTCGGCGCGGAATTTTCCGGCGGCCGCCAGGGCAGGCAGATCTTCGTTGGTGGCGCAGACCAGCCGCACATTAACCTGCAACGAGTGATTACCGCCGACGCGCTCCAGCTGCCCATATTCGATTACCCGCAGCAATTTTTCCTGAACCAGCATCGGTGCCGTCGCCAGCTCATCAAGAAACAGCGTGCCGCCATCCGCCCGTTCAAAGCGGCCCAGATGTCGCTTCTGAGCGCCGGTAAAGGCCCCGGCTTCATGGCCGAACAGCTCAGAGTCGAGCAGATTTTCATTCAGCGCGGCGCAGTTCAGCGAGATAAACGGCCCCTGCCAGCGGTCAGAAAGATAGTGTAAGCGGCTGGCGATCAGCTCTTTACCGGTACCGCGCTCGCCAATTACTAATACCGGCTTTTCCAGCGGAGCCAGCTTCGACACCTGCTCCAGCACTTCAAGAAAATTATTGGACTCACCGAGAAGGTTGTCGTTGTTTCCAGCCATGATGAATTTCGCCACCCCTTAATCATTTTGACTATATTAGAACAAGCCAAAAGGGCTGTAAAATTTAAAAATTGATAATAATCAAATAATTATAAAATTGGCACGCATCTTGTATTAGCCATACAGCGCAACACGCCATGACACATTTAAAGAGGAACATCATTATGGGTATTTTTTCTCGTTTCGCCGACATCGTAAATGCCAACATCAATTCGCTGCTGGAGCGTGCGGAAGATCCGCAGAAACTGGTCCGTTTGATGATTCAGGAAATGGAAGACACCTTAGTTGAAGTCCGCTCAACCTCTGCACGGGCGCTGGCTGAAAAGAAACAGCTGACACGCCGGATTGAGCAGGCAGAGATTCAGCAGGCCGAATGGCAGGAAAAAGCCGAGCTGGCACTGCGTAAAGATAAAGACGATTTAGCCCGCTCAGCGCTGATCGAAAAACAGAAACTGACTGACCTGATCGCCGCCCTGAAACAGGAAGTGAGCCAGGTAGAAGAGACGCTGGAACGCATGAAAGGCGAAATCAGCGAGCTGGAGAAAAAACTGAGCGAAACGCGGGCGCGTCAGCAGGCGTTAACGCTGCGTCATCAGGCGGCTTCCTCTTCACGTGACGTTCGTCGTCAGCTGGACAGCGGTAAAATTGATGAAGCGATGGCGCGTTTTGAATCGTTTGAACGTCGCATCGATCACATGGAAGCGGAAGCGGAAAGTCACGGTTTTGGCAAACCTAAAACGCTGGATCAGCAGTTCACCGATCTGAAAGCGGATGATGAAATCAGCCAGCAACTGAATGCGCTGAAAGCCAAAATGAACCGCAGTGAATAATTATCGACGTTGCGATGAGTGATTAAGGAGAGTCAATGAGCGCACTTTTTCTTGCCATACCGCTAACGATCTTCGTGTTATTTGTGGCACCGATCTGGCTATGGCTGCATTACAGCAACAAACGCAACGGCGGTTCGGAACTGTCGCAAAGCGAAATCCAGCGCCTGCAGCGTGTTGCTCAGGACGCGCAGCGGATGCGCGAACGCATTGATGCGCTGGAGGCGATTCTGGACGCAGAACACCCTAACTGGAGGCAACCATGATCAATGGCCGCAAGTTATGGCGTAAGCCTGACGAAGGAAAACTGATGGGCGTCTGTGCAGGTCTGGCGGAGTATCTCGATATTCCGGTGCGGCTACTGCGCGTCATCATGGTGCTGTCACTGTTTTTTGGCCTGTTTATGTTTACCGTGGTCGCCTATTTCGTGCTGGGATTTGTACTGGATGTTAAACCGGCCAATGCCGCTGACAACCCACGTCAGCCCAGCGCCAGCGAACTGCTGGACCAGTTAGAAAGCGCACTGCAGCGTGATGAACGCAGCGTGCGCGATGTGGAACGCTACGTCACGTCTGAAACCTTTAGCGTGCGCAGCCGCTTCCGCCAGCTTTAATCCTTATCATACCGGGCCTGTAACAGGCCCTTTCGCTGACCCTTCGGAGGTGTCGATGTCCTTCTCGCGATCCACTGCTTTTCGCCACCGCGCGGCACCCGCGTTGAAGTCGGCGGCTAAATTCATCATTATTAACGCTGTCACTTACGGCCCTGCTGGCGTCACCGGCTGGGCGGTAAAATCGGTAGCACGCCGTCCGTTGCGTCTTTTACTGGCGATGGCGCTGGAGCCGTTGCTGAAACGCGTTATGAATCGCGCGGCGTCGCGCTTCATCAGGGAGAAAGATGAAAAGACTGCAAACTGAATTTGTCGCGTTAATGAACCGCGGCGTTGACCGGCACCTGCGCTTAGCGGTTACCGGCCTAAGCCGCAGCGGAAAAACCGCGTTTATCACCTCGCTGGTTAATCAACTTCTGACGGTCCACAGCGGCGCACGTTTGCCGCTGTTTTCCGTGGTGCGGGATGAGCGCCTGCTCGGGGTAAAGCGGGTACCGCAGCGCGATATGGGAACGGCGCGCTTTACCTACGATGAAGGGCTGGCACAGCTCTACAGCACGCCACCTGCCTGGCCGACACCGACCCGTGGCGTCAGTGAGATGCGGCTGGCGCTGCGCTATCGCCCCAATGCATCGCTGCTGCGACATCTGAAAGAGACCGCCACGCTCTATCTGGAGATCGTGGATTATCCCGGCGAATGGCTGCTCGATCTGCCGATGCTGGCGCAGGATTACCTTGCCTGGTCGCGGCAGATGAACGGGCTGCTGCAGGGCGATCGCGCAGAGTGGGCGACGCCGTGGCGCACCCTCTGTCAGCAACTCGACCCGCTCGCGCCCGCCGATGAAAACCGGTTGGCGGAAATTGCCGCAGCCTGGACCGATTATCTGCACCGCTGTAAGGCTGAAGGATTGCATTTCATCCAGCCGGGCCGGTTTGTCCTGCCTGGCGACATGGCGGGCGCACCGGCGCTGCAGTTTTTCCCGTGGCCGGTTACCGACGATCTGCAGCTCAGCAAACTCGCTCAGGCCGACAAAGGCAGCAACTTCAGCATGCTGCAGCAGCGGTTTAACTACTACTGCCAGCACGTGGTGAAAGGCTTCTATAAAAATCATTTCCTGCGCTTCGATCGCCAGATTGTACTGGTCGATTGCCTGCAGCCGCTCAACAGCGGACCACAAGCCTTCAATGATATGCGGCTGGCGCTGACGCAGCTGATGCAAAGCTTTCATTATGGTCAACGGACGCTGTTCCGCCGGCTGTTTTCACCGGTTATCGATAAATTACTGTTTGCCGCTACCAAAGCGGACCATATCACCAGCGATCAGCACGGCAATATGGTGTCACTGTTGCAGCAGCTGGTGCAGGATGCCTGGCAGAACGCCGCATTTGAGGGGATCAGCATGGACTGCATCGGCCTGGCCTCGGTGCAGGCGACGCAGAGCGGGCTGGTGGATCACCGGGGTGAGAAGATCCCGGCGCTGCGCGGCAATCGGCTGAGTGATGGCGAACCGCTGACCGTCTATCCCGGTGAAGTGCCGCCGCGGCTGCCGGGCAATGCTTTCTGGCAGCAGCAGGGTTTCCAGTTTGAACAATTCCGCCCACAGCAGCTGGACGTTGATCGGCCGTTGCCGCATATCCGCATGGATGCTGCGCTGGAATTTTTGTTAGGAGATAAATTGCGATGAGTGATCCGCTGAAGCCCCGTATCGATTTTTCTCGTCCGCTGGATGAGGCGACAGAGGTGCCGTTACGACCCGCGCAGACTTTTGACGCCCAGGCGCAGGCGGCGTTTCTGGCGGTGCAGGATGACGAAGCCGTCGTCGAGGAGGAGGGCGCAGGTGAGCGCGCGGTGGAAGCGGCGCTGAAACCGAAGCGCAGCCTGTGGCGCAAACTGGTGATGGCTGGCGTGGCACTGTTCGGCATCAGCGTCGTCGCGCAGGGCGTGCAGTGGACCCATGATGCCTGGCTGGCCCGCGACTGGTTTTCGCTCGGCAGTGGCGTGGCGGGCGGCCTGATCGTGCTGGCTGGCGTCGGCGCGCTGGCCGGTGAATGGCGCCGCCTCTATCAGCTTCGTCAGCGTGCCGAAGAGCGCGACATCGGCCGCGAACTGCTGCACAGCCATGGCATAGGTAAAGGCCGGGCATTTTGCGAAAAGCTGGCCCAGCAGGCCGAGCTGGATCAGGCGCATCCGGCGTTACAGCGCTGGCATGCCGCGCTTCATGAAACTCATAACGACAGCGAAATAGTACGTTTATATGCCCAGCTGGTGCAGCCGGTGCTGGATCGCCAGGCGCGACGTGAAATCAGCCGTCACGCGGCAGAAGCCACGTTGATGATCGCCGTCAGTCCGCTGGCGCTGGTAGATATGGCTTTTATCGCCTGGCGTAACCTGCGGCTGGTCAATCGCATCGCCGCAATTTACGGTATCGAACTGGGTTACTTCAGTCGTATACGCCTGTTCCGGCTGGTGCTGCTCAACATGGCGTTTGCCGGTGCGTCGGAACTGGTGCGCGAAGTGGGGATGGACTGGATGTCGCAGGATATCGCCGCCCGACTCTCTACCCGCGCCGCGCAGGGTATTGGCGCCGGTTTGCTGACCGCGCGGCTGGGCATCAAAGCGATGGAACTGTGTCGCCCACTGCCGTGGCTGGAGCAGGATAAGCCACGACTGGGTGATTTCCGTCGCGAGCTGTTAGGACAGATGAAAGAGGCGTTGCAGAAGGGCGGCAATAAGTCTGCCTAGCCAGTGCTGTGACGCAATCAACAAGAGCGGCCTGGCTGGCCGCCTTTTCTTTGCGCTTAATGAGGCTGACGCAGCACCGCGCGCGAATCGATAACCAGACAGTCACCCGGACAACCGGCTTCGTCGGTAATAACCGGATTCGCCGGCAGCGTAAACGCCATGCCGTTTTGTTGCCGGATAAAGTGCGCCATGCCGGCAAAGGTCCATGACATGCTTAATCCCAGCCCGCCAAAATCATCATATTTACGCAATGTCGCCACTTTCGGCAGATATTCTCCGGTCAGACGGTAATAGAGCGCGCCATGGAAATCTTTTGGCACCTGAGAGGTGATGGCCTGATTAAGCAGCGCAAACTCTTTACGCGCCGGAACCGAATAGCCGTTGTTGAGATGACTGATTGCCAGTGAAGCCGCTGCCAGCACCAGCGCGGCATATAAGCACTTTTTCCATTTAAATTTTTGGCTGATCTCAAACAGACCGACAATAAAAATGCTGGTTGAAATCAGGGCGCCGGCAATCAGGGTACGATAGGCTGCCATGCTTTCACTGACAATCAGATTGGGCAGCGCGGCGATCAGCAATAAAAAAAAGATCAGGCAGAACTTATCAGTGCCAGCGGCTTTAATTTTCTTTAGCCCAAAGCCAATGACGATTAAAGAGAGAATCACCGAAACGGTTTTTGCCCCGAGATCAAAATGACAGATGATGTTTTTAAGGTACTCTGAAAAGAACCATTTCACCTTATTCAGCAGATCGTAGCTAAATGCCGAACGCGGCAGCGCATGGCCATAAAGCTGGACTGGCAACACCTTCGACGCAATCAAGGCGGCAAACATGCCCGCGCCCAATACCACCAGCGAAATCACGGCACGTTTTTTATCGATCCTGCGTGCTGAGAGGCACAAATCCAGCATGGCAAAAAAGGTAAAGCTCATCGCAGCTGGCTGATAAATACAGAAGGCGATGGTCAGCAGAAAGATCGCCAATAGTGGCCCAGCTACGCCTGGCTTCACGGACCATCGATAACTCGCGCCAGCCAGCAGAATCGCGGCGATATAGGGAAAGCAGGATGCCCAGGCGATATAAACCTGGAAAGAAGGCAGCAGGCAGAGCAACAGTGAAAAGGTTATGCGCTGCGCCTGGCTTTCCATCAGCGCGTATTTCTGAGTCAGGGTATAAAGATAATAGCCGGTAAAAATAAGCAGAATAATTGCCACTGCACGCAGCAGCGCCAGTTTTTCTACGCTATCAACAATAAAAGAGGCGGCATACTGGATGATTCCGTACACCGGCCGGCCTGATAACGTATCCCAGTTTAAAATACTCCGCTGATCGAAGATGGCCCAGTAGAGGTTGGTCCAGTCATCGGTATAGGCATAATGGGTTAAATAAGCCGGATAGTATGCAAAAAGAAACACCACTATAAAGAGCGCAAACACGTTGCCACGGCTCAGGCCCTGTTTACCGATCATCATCTTTCATCCTTTGTTATTGGCACGCTGCTGTTGCCACGCGGTGGCATAATTCATCATCTTTCAGTACTGTTTTTTTTTAACTTATCGCTGTTTCGTAAAATATAACGTGGCCGGTTTTTGGTCTCCATATAGATGCGACCGATATATTCGCCGAGCACGCCAATGCCGATAAGCTGAACGCCGCCCAGAAACAGCACTGAAACCAGGATCGAGGGATAGCCCGGCACCGGATTGCCAAACAGCAGTTTGTCGACAATCAGCCACAGGCCATAAAGAAAGGCTAATGAGGCGACCAGAAAACCAATGTACGACCAGATACGAAGCGGGAAGGTCGAGAATGAGGTCAGTCCCTCCAGCGCCAGATTCCAGAGCTTCCAGCCGCTGAATTTACTGTTGCCCGCTATCCGTTCTGTACGGATATATTCGACAATCTCTGTCTGCCCGCCAACCCAGCTAAGAATACCTTTCATGAATAAATTTTTTTCAGGCAGCAGCTTAATATTTTCCACCACTTCCCGTGACATCAGCCGGAAATCACCCACGTTCTCTTCTATCTGAGGATGGCTGATGCAATTATGCAGCTTATAAAACCAGTGCGCGGTTTTACGTTTCAGATGGCCATCGGCGCTTCTGTCAATTCGCTTGGCTAAGACGATATCAGCACCCGCCTGCCACTTGCTGACCATTTGTGGGATCAGCGAAATCGGGTCCTGCAAATCAACGTCAATCGGAATGATGGCATCACCCGTAGCAGCTTCCAGGCCGGCGAACAGCGCCGCCTCTTTGCCAAAATTGCGGATAAAGGAGAGGGTACTCACCAGCGGATCGCGCTGGCTAAGCTGGGCAATCAGTGCCCGGGTGGCGTCCGTACTGCCATCGTCAATAAAAACGATCTCGACCTGCCACTCGGCAAATGCGGCATATTTCCTGACGGCATCGTAAAAAAGAGGAATCACCTCTTCCTCATTGAAAACCGGCACCACCAGAGAAATCTTCATTTATTTCCTTTAAACACGATAAAGTGGGAAAAGATAAAGCCACAGGCCAGGCTCAGGGCCGAAGACGTTATCAGCGTAACGAGCGGGTAAAGGCCGATCCGGTCCGCCAGATAGCCAACACCAAAGGCCATCGCGCCCATAAATATCACGTACAAAATATAGCGAAAGGGTGTGGCTTGCTGATTAAAGGTCCAGCGTGCATTAACAAAGAATGAGAAGGTTACCGCCAGACCAAAGGCAATAACATTCGCAGTGGACTGCAGTAAACCCTGACTGATGCAGATAAAAAATGTGACCCAATGGATCAGAGTATTCACTACGCCAACGGTCAGATATTTAGCAAAGAAAGTAAGCATTTTATAATCATTATTAATGGGTTGAGTGAAATATACAGTAAGTCCGCACCGATCAACAGTTTCGTACTGACAAAGACTGACAATCAAGCCCGCCAGCCCCATCAGAAGCAGACAGTACAAAAGGCAGCCAAACGCCGCGTGGCTGTCAACTTTTCCTGACAGAGCCCTTTCTGCTGGCGCATCTCTTAGCGTATCATCGCCCCATCTGAACCTGATTAAGGCCATCGCAATGCGTCTGGAAGTGTTCTGTCAGGACCGAATCGGTCTGACGCGCGAACTGCTCGACCTGTTGGTTGCGCGCAATATCGATCTGCGCGGTATCGAAATCGCGGCGTTAGGCCGCATCTACCTCAACTTTTCCGCGCTGGAATTTGATGCTTTCAGCAGCCTGATGGCAGAAATCCGGCGTACACCGGGCGTAACAGATGTGCGTACCGTGGCGTACATGCCTTCGGAACGTGAGCATCGTGCGTTGAGTGCGCTGCTGGTGGCGATGCCGGAACCGGTCTTCTCCATCGATCTGAAAAGTAAAGTGGAACTGGCGAACCCGGCGGCGCAGAATCTGTTCAATCTCGACGAACAGAAGATGCGAAATTTCAGTGCCGGTAACCTGATTAACGGTTTTAATTTCATGCGCTGGCTGGAAAGCGAGCGGGTGGAAGCGCAGGCCCAGCATGTGGTGATTGAAGGACGGGATTTCCTGATGGAAGCGCGACCGATCTATCTTTCCGGTGAAGAGGGCCAGAACGATCAGCCGGTTGGTGCCATGGTGATGCTGAAATCCACCGCGCGCATGGGCCAGCAGTTACAGAACCTGGTGGTAACCGACGAATCGGAGTTTGACCATATTGTCGCGGTGACGCCAAAAATGCGTCAGGTTGTGGATCAGGCGCGCAAGCTGGCGATGCACGATGCGCCGTTGCTGATCATTGGTGACACTGGCACCGGTAAAGATATGCTGGCGCGCGCCTGTCATCTGCGCAGCGCGCGCGGTAAAAAGCCGTTCCTGGCGCTTAACTGCGCCTCGCTGCCGGATGATGTTGCCGAGAGCGAACTGTTTGGTCATGCCGCCGGGGCTTACCCGAATGCGCTGGAGGGTAAGAAAGGCTTCTTTGAACAGGCTAATGGCGGCTCTGTCTTGCTGGATGAGATCGGCGAGATGTCGCCAAGAATGCAGACCAAGCTGCTGCGTTTCCTCAATGATGGGACTTTCCGCCGGGTCGGCGAAGAGCATGAAGTGCATGTCAATGTGCGCGTCATCTGCGCCACCCAGAAGAACCTGATTGAGCTGGTGCAGCGCGGCGAATTCCGTGAGGATCTGTTTTACCGGCTGAACGTCCTGACCCTGCATCTGCCACCGCTACGCGACCGTCCGCAGGATATCCTGCCGCTGACCGAGATGTTTGTCGCCCGCTTCGCCGACGAACAGGGGATGCCTCGTCCGCGCCTGTCGCCGCAGCTTAATGCCTTTTTAACCCGCTATGCCTGGCCAGGTAACGTGCGTCAGTTGAAAAATGCGCTTTACCGCGCGCTGACCCAACTCGAAGGCTATGAACTGCGTCCTCAGGATATCGTGTTACCGGAGCAGGCGCTGGATGTGTCGTTGGGGGATGAGGCACTGGAAGGCACGCTCGATCAGATTACCAGCCGTTTTGAGCGTTCGATTCTGACCCGGCTCTATCTCTCCTATCCCAGCACCCGCAAGCTGGCTAAACGGCTCGGCGTATCGCACACCGCGATTGCCAATAAGCTGCGTGAATATGGATTGGGGCAGAAGCGAACTGAAAGTGAGTAGGTGACCTGCGAGGGTGATAAAAAAGCGGATAACCGGGTTATCCGCTTTTTTTTTACTTCAGCGCTGCCAGCGCCGCGTCATAGTCCGGCTCAGTGGTAATTTCATCCACCAGCTGGCTATAAATCACCTTGTCGTCTTCATCCAGCACAATGACCGCGCGTGCCGTCAGGCCTTCCAGCGCACCATCGGCAATTTCCACACCGTAGTCATACTTAAACTCTGAACCGCGCAGGGTCGACAGCGTTACTACGTTGCTGAGGTTCTCTGCGCCACAAAAGCGCGACTGGGCAAACGGCAAATCAGCAGAGATGCACAGCACAACCGTGTTATTCAGTTCACCCGCCGCCTGATTAAACTTGCGTACTGAAGAGGCACAGACGCCGGTATCAATGCTGGGGAAAATGTTCAGAATTTTACGTTTTCCTGCATACTCAGAGAGCGCAACGTTGACCAGGTTTTTTGCCACCAGCGTGAATGCTTTGGCTTTATCGCCAGCCTGAGGAAACTGACCCGCAACCGGTACTGCGTTACCCTGAAAATGAACAGTCTGAGACATACTGATTCCTTTTTGATGGTGAAGAGATCTGACTTATAAACGGCTAAAAACGCGCTATAGTCGTTGTTTATGACATAAAATTTAAGGGTTTACGAGTTCAATTATTGAGTTTAGCGCAGGCAGCCTGCCATTGCGTTGCAGATTCTGGAGAGTAAATGAGAACGGTAAAAAGTTATCCCGAAGCCTGGCCGCTACATACGCCGTTTGTCATTGCCCGTGGAACACGCACTGAAGTAAAAGTGGTGGTGGTTGAAATTGAAGAGGCGGGCATGAAAGGGGTCGGTGAAGCGACGCCTTATGCACGCTACGGTGAAACCGAAGCCTCGGTACTGGCACAAATCGCCTCGCTGCTGCCTGCCTTACAGCAGGGAATGACGCGCGAAGCGCTGCAACAGGCACTGCCCGCCGGCGCGGCGCGCAACGCTATCGATAGCGCGTTATGGGATCTGGCGGCCCGCCAGCAACAGAGCAGCCTGTGGCAGCTCAGCGGCGTGGCGGCACCCGAGGGTGTGGTCACTGCCCAGACCGTCAGCATTGATACGCCGGAAGCGATGGCCAGCAGCGCCCAGGCGCTGTGGCAGCACGGGGCGACACTGCTGAAAATTAAGCTGGATAACAATTTTATTACCGAACGACTGATGGC
Organism: Pantoea sp. UYEF8; assembly: GCF_040546285.1. NCBI lineage: Bacteria > Pseudomonadati > Pseudomonadota > Gammaproteobacteria > Enterobacterales > Erwiniaceae > Pantoea > Pantoea sp. UYEF8. The sequence continues at coordinate 180,056 of NZ_JBEPNM010000002.1, forward strand.
GATCCGCGCCGCAGTGCCACAGGCGACGTTAATCGTCGACGCTAACGAATCGTGGCATGCGGAGGGACTGGCGGCGCGCTGTCAGCTGCTGGCCGATATCGGGGTGGCGATGCTGGAGCAGCCGTTGCCAGCGGGAGAAGATGCGGCGCTGGAGAACTTTATTCATCCGTTGCCGATCTGCGCCGATGAAAGCTGCCACACCCGTGACAGCCTGGCCGCGCTGCGCGGTCGTTATGAGATGGTCAACATCAAGCTGGATAAAGCCGGTGGACTGACCGAGGCGCTGGCGCTGGCGGCGACGGCACAGCAGCAAGGCTTTGCGCTGATGCTTGGCTGCATGCTCTGTACCTCACGCGCCATTCGCGCCGCATTGCCGCTGGTGCCGCAAACCCGCTTTGCCGACTTAGACGGGCCGACCTGGCTGGCGGTCGACGCAGAACCAGCCATTAAAGTGCAGAACGGTCAGTTGATTATTGCTGCCAGCGCAGCAGATTAACCATCATCTCCAGATAGGTTTCTGTGGCTTCATCCACTGAAATCACCGGCATTTCTGCCGTGACGCACGTCAGACTGAGATCCTTACACCAGCTACCAAACGAGCCTGGCGTGTCATAACCCACGCTACTGACGCGCGGCAGGCCGGTCTGTTGCGCCAGCCAGCCGCCGATCTCCGCCTGATGCGGATCGTCTATGCAGCCGAGTGGCTCGTGCCAGGAGACAATCCAGCGCGGCTTGAGCTGATGAATCAGGGCACACAGCGCCTGAGTTTCCGGTTCAGATGCCGGATGGCTGCCGGTGGATAAGGCGACGTCACGCGCATCCGCCACGCTGTTCCAGCGATAGACCGTGTCGCCTGATTGCCAGTTCGCCGCCGGGAAATTGCGGTTAAGATCGACGCCGTTAGCATTAGCGCGCAATCCCAGTTGACAGCCATCCGGGTTGACCGCCAGCACCACGTGGTGACGGCGCAGCGCGTCCGGCAGCGTGCGAAGCGCAGCAGAGAGCGTGGCGATCGCCGCATTTTCGTCGCCGTGGGTGCCCGCCAGGATCAGTCCGCTGTCGGCATCGCCCAGCGGAGCCGGGAACCACAGCAGCGGCGCGCCCAGCACTGAACGGCCATATTGCTGGTACGGAACGTCCAGTTTGCCGCGCAGCGGTCGTGGGTGTAATGACGACATGGTGATTTCCTCTGAAAGGGTTTTCCTAAAAGTAGCGGAAAAGCGGCGCGCGGAAAATAGCTATTTATCAATCAGCAATTTGCGATAAAGTGCCGCAAGACAAGCTGCGTCGGCATCGGACCGGGGCAGCGCTTCTTTGGGGTAAAGGAGTGATGATGGTTAAGACCTTTTGCATGACGCTGGCGGCGCTCAGCCTGAGCAGCGTACTCACACCCGCCATGGCGGCGACGCTACCCGCCGGCGCACAACTCGCTGACCAGCAACAGATTGTCCGTCATATCAAAGATGAGCCCGCTTCGCTCGATCCGCTCAAAGCGGTGGGGCTGCCGGAAATTCAGGTTATCCGCGATCTGTTTGAAGGGCTGACCAATCAGGATGCGCACGGCAAAATCGTTCCTGGCGTGGCACAAAGCTGGAGCAGCAGCGATAACAAAACCTGGATCTTTACCCTGCGCAATAACGCCCGCTGGTCCAACGGCGAGCCGGTCACCGCTCAGGATTTCGTCTACAGCTGGCAACGTCTGGTCGATCCTAAAAACAGTTCGGCCTTTGCCTGGTTTGCCGGCTTAAGCGGTATTGAGAATGCAGCAGCGATCACCAAAGGCGAAATGACGCCCGACAAGCTGGGCGTGGTGGCTCAGGACAACAACCGGCTGAAAGTTACGCTCGACCGTCCGGTGCCGTGGTTCCCGGCGCTGGTCGCCAACGTGGCGCTGTTTCCGGTTCCGCAGCAGGTGATTGCCCGGCAGGGCGACAGCTGGACTGCGCCAGGCAAGCTGGTGGGTAACGGCGCCTATCAGCTGAGCGAGCGGGTGGTGAATGAGAAAATTGTGCTGACGCGTAACCCGCACTACTGGGATGATGCCCATTCGGTGCTGACCAAAGTGACCTTCGTACCGATCAACGAAGAGTCGAGCGCCACCAAACGCTACCGCTCAGACGATATCGACATTACCGAATCCTTTCCTAAAAACATGTATGCACTGCTGAAGAAAACGCTGCCGGGGCAGGTGTATACGCCGGACCAGCTCGGTACCTATTATTACGCGTTTAATACCCAAAAAGGCCCGACCGCGGATGTCCGGGTGCGTAAGGCGCTGTCATGGTCGATTGATCGCCAGGTTATTGCCGACAAGGTGCTGGGAACCGGCGAAAAGCCCGCGTGGCACTTTACGCCGGACGTCACCGCCGGCTTTAAGCCGTTGCCGTCATTCCAGCAGCAGCACGATCAAAACAGTCTCAATGCCCAGGCCAAAGCCCTGCTGGCCTCAGCCGGTTATGGACCGGACAAGCCGCTGCGCCTCAAGCTGCTGTACAACACCTCTGAAAGCCATCAGAAAATCGCGATTGCGGTGGCCTCGATGTGGAAAAAGAACCTTGGCGTTGATGTCACGCTGGAGAATCAGGAGTGGAAAACCTACATCGACAGCCGCAACAGCGGTAATTTCGACGTTATCCGCGCCTCATGGGTTGGCGATTACAATGAGCCCTCCACCTTCCTCAATCTGCTGACCTCGGGCAACAGCAGTAATATCGCGCGCTTCAGCAATGCGGAATACGACGCGGTACTCGCCAGGGCCAGCAAAGAGACCAGCGACCAGGCACGCAACAGTGATTACAACCGTGCCGAGCAGATTCTGGCTGCTCAGGCGCCGATCGCGCCGATCTACCAGTACACCAACGGCCGCCTGATTAAACCCTGGGTCAAAGGCTACCCGATCACCAACCCGGAAGATGTGGCCTACAGCCGCGAACTGTGGATTGAAAAGCACTAGCCGTTTGCGGCCTGTAGTCAGGCCGCAGACTGACATCTTTCTACACAGCCCGGTGATTGCAACTCAACGCCGCCACGCTAGACTGTATCGTATTGATTTTAGTAGTGAGGCAAGGTTGTGGATGTAATTGACGGAAAAGCATTGCAGGTTTCAGACGCCATTATTTCCTGCCAGCTGGATGGAAAGGGCGGGCTGATCCCGATTGCAGAAGATGAAGTGATCCACTGCGAGCGGCCCTGCTGGCTGCATCTGAATTATACCCATCGTCAGAGCGCGGAATGGCTGCAATCGACGCCGCAAATCCCCGATGCGGTGCGTGACGCGTTAGCCGGCGATAGCATGCGGCCGCGCGTCAGCCGGCTGGGCGACGGGTTTATGATAGTGCTGCGAAGCGTCAACCATAACAGCGATGCGCGTCCCGACCAGCTGGTGGCGATGCGGGTGTTTATCAACGATAAACTGATTGTTTCGACCCGGCGGCGCAAAGTGTTCGCGGTGGATGAGGTGCTGACCGATCTGCAAAACGGTAACGGGCCCATCGACTGTGGCAGCTGGCTGGTGGACGTTTGCGATGCGCTGACCGATCACACCAGCGAATTTATCGAAGAGCTGCACGACAAAATCATCGAAATGGAAGATGCGCTGCTGGACCAGCGGATGCCGGCGCGCGGCGAACTGGGCTTACTGCGCAAGCAGCTGATTGTGATGCGGCGTTATATGGCACCGCAGCGCGACGTGTATGCCCGGCTGGCCAGCGAGAAGCTGGCGTGGATGGACGACAGTGAACGGCGGCGGATGCAGGAGATTGCCGATCGCCTCGGACGCGGACTGGATGACCTCGACGCTGGCGTGGCGCGGACCGCTATTCTGGCCGATGAAGTCGCCTCGCAGATGGCGGAGTCGATGAATCGCCGCACCTACACTATGTCGCTGATGGCGATGATTTTCCTGCCCGCCACCTTTCTCACCGGTTTGTTCGGCGTCAATCTGGGTGGCATTCCGGGTGGGGAGTGGCGTTACGGCTTTTCGATCTTCTGCCTGCTGCTGGTGGTGCTGGCGCTCAGCGTGGCCGGCTACCTGCGCAAGCGGCGCTGGCTGTAGCGGTATCACCGGCGGATTGCGCTGACCGGCCTGAAAAACGCCACTCAACCAACGCTGGCAGCGCTAAGCGAAAAAAAGCTGATCGATATCAATAACCCTTAAGGGCGACTGACGCAAACTCTCTCCCGCAGGTGAATGCAACGTCAAGCGATGGGCGTTGCGCTCCATATTGTCTTACTTCCTGATTTAGAATTAATGCATAGCACATTTAATTCGAAACACGCCGGCCACTGTGCCGGCTTTTTTTTTGCCGCCTGGCTGTGATGCGTTTCCTTTCCTATGCTTAAACTTCATTCGCAAGAAAAGGAGCACGGCATGAACGCGATTCTTAACAGCGAGCCGATCCCCACGGATCCGACCCCGATTCCTGACCCGATTCCCCAGCCACAACCGCAACCCGATCCGCCACCGGACCCGGAGTTTCCGCCGGTAATGGATCCGCCACCGCACCGAAACATATAAAAAAGGGCGTGCTGTTAACAGCACGCCCTTAATCGTGGCGGAGTGGCTTATTTAATCTGCACCACGTCCAGACGCGCGCTGACATCCGGCGCATCCTCTTCTTCCGCCCGCCAGCCTGCGGGTTGCAGTGGCAGGGTCTCACGGTCAAACGCCAGATCGCCGCCATCCACTACGGCATCGCCGTGCTTAATCCCTTTAAAATCGAACAGGTTGATGTCCGCCATGTGCGAAGGAACTACATTCTGCATTGCGCTGAACATGGTTTCGATACGGCCCGGATAACGCTTGTCCCAGTCACGCAGCATATCGGCCACCACCTGACGCTGCAGGTTCGGCTGAGAGCCACACAGGTTGCACGGGATAATCGGGAACTGACGAGCTTCAGAGAAGCGGATGATATCTTTCTCGCGGCAGTAGGCCAGCGGGCGAATCACAATGTGTTTGCCATCATCGCTCATCAGCTTGGGTGGCATGCCTTTCATCTTGCCGCCGTAGAACATGTTCAGGAACAGGGTTTGCAGGATGTCATCACGATGGTGGCCCAGCGCAATTTTGGTGCAACCCAGATCGCTGGCGGCACGATAAAGAATACCGCGGCGCAGACGAGAGCAGAGCGAGCAGGTGGTTTTGCCTTCCGGGATCTTATCTTTAACGATCGAATAGGTATCTTCTTCGATTATCCGGTATTCGACACCCTGCGAAGCCAGATATTCCGGCAGGATGTGCTCCGGGAAACCCGGCTGCTTCTGATCGAGGTTAACCGCAATCAGGCTGAAATTGACCGGCGCACTCTTTTGCAGGCTGCGCAGAATTTCCAGCATGGTGTAGCTGTCTTTACCGCCTGACAGGCAGACCATGATGCGGTCGCCTTCTTCGATCATATTAAAATCAGCAATTGCTTCGCCGACATGGCGACGCAGGCGTTTCTGTAATTTGTTAAAATTATACTGTTCTTTTGAACTGGTCACGTGATTCCTGGCCTGTAAACAGAGACGTCAGCGTCATGGCTGACGATAGAAATAACTTTTGCTGCGTATGGTACTTAATGTGCGCTGAAATACCAGTGCCAATTGGCGGCGGGCAGGGGCAAAAACCGGCGTGCCCGCAGTAAAGCTGATTACATCATCTCCAGCGACTGCACACCTTTGATTTCCATCACCTTATCGTACAGATGCGCATCGTTTGATTTGCGTGACAACGTCACCTGAACGCTGAGTTCGCACAGGCCACTCTCTTCATCGCGATTGATCACCGTCACGTTGCCGTAGCGTATGCCTTCCCGCTGCATCACCAGCAGCACCAGCGGGACGCTTTTGGGTTTAAGAAATACCAGCAGCGTATGGTGTTTGCCAATCAGAAAATGGCTGAGGCGGCGAAACACTTCCAGCACCACCAGCGCCAGTACCGTGCCGTAAATGCCAATCTCGTACATCCCGCTGCCGATCACCAGGCCAATCGCTGCGGTGACCCACAGACCCGCGGCGGTAGTTAACCCTTTCACCACCTGTTTCTGAATCATGATAGTGCCCGCGCCGAGGAAGCCCATGCCGCTGACCACCTGGGCCGCCACGCGGCTCGGGTCCAGCGCGACGTGCTCATTACTCAGCATATCGGCAAAGCCATATTTCGACACCAGCATAAACATCGCACTGCCAATCCCCACCAGAATGTGGGTGCGCAGTCCCGCCTCTTTGGCCCGCATCTGACGTTCCATTCCGATCAGACCGCCCAGCACCCCCGCCAGCGCGATGCGAATTAACATGTCAATTAACATGGCATTACTCCGATTTAATAAACGCCGGGAAAGTCTGACGATTCCCTGATAGCAGGTAAACAAGATAATTCTGCTTGCAAATGTCGCTGGAGAATTTTGTAAAAAGCTGTTTCACCCCTCGACCCCTTGCGCTGCCTGACATATGCTGGCTCAGCCTTTAACCCCAACCCCCGGAGTCTGACTGATGAAAGCAGCCACCTTTTTGCTGGCCGGTGCCGCGCTGATCCTCTCTGCCTGTAGCAGCAACAGTGATGACAACGAGCCACCGCAACAGGCGACAGCCGCCCATATCCAGCCCAGGGTGATGATGTCCTCGCTGGCTGAAAGTACCTGTTCCAATGCAGGCGGCACGCTGGCTTTTTCCCATCAGCTGGACGGTTCCCGGGTCGGCATGTGTCAGTTAGTGAATGGTCGTCGCTGTGATGAACAGGCATTGATTGGCGGACGCTGCGCCCGTTAAGTGACAGGCCGGAGAGTTCCGGCCCGCATGTTCAGGCAGAGATACGATTCGGGCAATTTTCGCCGCGATCGAGCTGGCTGAGATTATTCAGGGTAGTTTCAGAGATGGCGGTCAGCGCTTCGGCGGTTAAGAACGCCTGATGACCGGTAAACAGCACGTTGTGGCAGGCAGAAAGCCGGCGGAACACATCGTCCTGAATCACATCATTCGACTTATCTTCAAAGAACAGATCGCGTTCATTCTCATACACGTCCATGCCAAGCGACCCAATCTTCTGCTGTTTCAGCGCATCAATCGCTGCCTGTGAATCAATCAGACTACCGCGGCTGGTGTTGATGATCATCACGCCATCACGCATCTGGCTGAACGCGTCGGCGTTAAGCAGATGATAGTTTTCCGGCGTCAGCGGGCAGTGCAGCGTAATCACGTGCGATTCTGCGAACAGCGTTTTCAGATCGACATATTCGGCCCCCAACGCCAGCGCCTCATCGCTGGGATAGGGATCAAACGCCAGCAGGCGCATGCCTAATCCCTTGAGGATCCGCATTGTCGCGATGCCAATTTTACCGGTGCCAATGACGCCCGCGGTTTTACCGTGCATATTAAATCCGGTCAGGCCGTCGAGTGAGAAGTTGGCGTCACGGGTACGTTGATAGGCGCGATGAATGCGGCGGTTCAGGGTAAGCATCAGACCGACCGTATGTTCCGCCACCGCTTCCGGCGAATAGGCCGGTACCCTGACGACCGGCAGACCCAGTTCCGCCGCCGCGTCCAGATCGACATTGTTGAAACCGGCACAGCGCAGAGCGATGTACTTGACGCCCAGCGACGCCAGCTCCTCCAGTACCGGGCGGCTGCCATCATCATTGACAAAGATACAGACGGCATCACAACCGACGGCGTTTTTCGCCGTGCTCTCGGTCAGCAAAAAGTCAAAAAAAACCAGCTCAAAACCGAATTGCTGATTAACCTGTTCGAAGTACTTCTGATCGTAATGTTTGGTGCTGTAAACCGCGATCTTCATCGTTGTGCTCCTGCATACGGGTGTGGATCAAGGATAACGTTTTCTGACTGACTTTGCTCTAACCGCTGATTTGCGCGCTGGCCAGACCTTCACCTTCGGGGCGTTACATGCCATCATCGTTGTCAGGATACTGTAAGGAAAAGGATTATGGCTGTGATGCCACGGATTTTCCGGCGACGGCTGGCGGCCATTCTGGCGCTGATTCTGCTGTTGCTGGGCTTACTGCTGACGATCACTCAATGGCTGCCACGGTTAGTCGGCATCTGGCTGCCGGCAGAGACCCGCATTGCGCTCTCCGGATCGCCGCGCTGGCGGGATGGCGGCCTGTGGTTTCCCGGCATTCGCTATCTGGCCCAGGATTGCCTGCTGGCGGAGATCCAGTCGGCCTCGCTCGACTGGCACGATTCACGCTGGAAGCTCAATGCCGCACAGCTGACGCTGAACAGCGAATGCCTGCAAAAATTACCCGCCAGTGACGGCCCGTCGCCAGCGCCCAAAACGCTGGCCGAGTGGCAGGCGATGCTGCCGGGGGCCGACATTCATCTGGCGAAGCTGGTCGTCACGCCGTGGCAGACCTACGCCGGCGCGCTGGATCTGACGCTGGAAAAACAGCGTCAGCAACTCCGTTATCAGGGTGAGAACCTGCAGCTGGCGGCGACGCTGACCGGCCAGCAGCTCGCCATCAGTCGCCTGACGCTTAATCATGCCGCTTTACCTGAGCCGATCACCCTGAGCGGCCACCTCGAACTTCCGACTTTCGCCAGCGGGCTGCCGGTCAACGGTGAAGTGGCCGGACAGCTGGCGCTGACCGCGCTGCCGCATCCGCTGCAACTGACCCTTAACTGGCAGCAGCAGCAGGGCGTACTGAGCGTGGCGATGCCGGATACCCTGCAGCCGCTGCTGCAACTGCCGTGGCAGGCGAGCCACGATCAGATTCGCATCCAGCAGGGTCAGTATTTCTGGCCGCTGGCGGGTCAGCCGCTGTCAGGTTTCATTAATCTGACGCTGGACAACTGGCAGGCGGGCCTCGACGCCAGCCAGATTAGCGGCCGGATTAACCTGTTGACGCAGGGACGCGGCGGCAAAGGCAACGTGGTGCTGGGTATCGGTCCGGGTCATCTGAGCCTGACCGACAGCCACCTGCCGTTTCAGCTGACGGGCGAAAGCAAGCTCTCTGACCTGCAGCTTTACGGCTCGATTCCGGGTCTGCTCAGCGGCTCACTGCTCGATCCACAACTTTTGCTGCAACCTAAATCGCTGCTGCGACTGCGCGGTCGTCTGCTCTCGACGCTGGAGGTGGATGAGGCGCGCTGGCCGCTGGCGGGCGTCCGGCTCTCCACGCAGGGGATTGATGGGCGGCTGCAGGCGATCCTCAATGCGCACGACGCCAGTTTTGGCCGTTTCCGGCTGCACCTGGACGGTCGCGCCAATGATTTCTGGCCGGATAAAGGCGAATGGAACTGGCGCTACTGGGGCGGGGGCGAGATGCGGCCGCTGCAGGCGCGCTGGGATGTTAAAGGCACCGGCGGCTGGCGGGATACGCTGATTCATCTCGATACGCTCTCCACCGGCTTCAATCACCTCGCTTATGGCAGCGTCCAGGTTGAAAAGCCCCGTCTGACGTTGACCGCGCCGGTCTACTGGCAGCGCGCTGAGGCGCATCCGGCGTTTAACGGCGGCTTCAGGCTGCAGGCGGGGCCAACCCGTTTCAGTTATGGCGGCAGGCTGGCGGACGCGACGCTCGACTTTGAGGCCACGGGCCGCGACCCGGGGAATTTCATCTGGCGTGGTGCGCTCAACGCCGGTGAGGTGGGGCCGCTGCGGGTCCACGGTCGCTGGGATGGTGAACGGCTGCGTGGCGAAGCCTGGTGGCCAAAGCAATCGTTAACCGTATTCCAGCCGTTACTCAGTCCGGATCTGAAAATGCAGATCCGCAGCGGCGAACTGCAGGCGCAGGTGGCATTTTCTGCGGCGCGCGATCAGGGATTTCAGGCCGGTGGGCACTGGACGGTCAAAGCGGGCAGTCTCTGGACTCCGGACAGCCAGATTAACGGCGTCGATTTCTCGCTGCCGTTCCGGCTGAAAGATCAGCAGTGGCAGTTTGGTCAGCACGGTCCGGTTTCGCTGCGCATCGCCGAGGTAAAAAATCAGTTTGCGATGCAGAACATTCGTGCCGATCTGCAGGGAGCCTGGCCGTGGAGCGAACAGGCACCGCTGACCCTGCAGGATGTCAGTCTCGATCTGCTGGGCGGGCAGATCAGCTTACCGGCGCTTCAGATGCCGCAGCATCAGCCGGCGCGGGTATCACTGCGCAATATCAGCCTGAGCGAGCTGGTGACGGCGATCAAACCAAAACAGTTTGCCATGTCCGGACGGGTAAACGGCGAGCTGCCGCTGTGGCTGAATAATCCGCGCTGGCTGATCGAGAAAGGGTGGATCGCCAACAGTGGTCCGCTGACCTTCCGGCTCGATAAAAATATGGCGGATGCGATCACCCGCAATAACGTGGCGACCGGCGCGGCGCTGGACTGGCTGCGCTACATGGAGATTTCCCGCTCGTGGGCCACCATCAACCTGAATAATCTCGGCGATCTCACCATGGAAGCGCAGGTGCAGGGCGTCAGCCGCTTCAGCAACCGTCGGCAGACCGTCAACCTCAACTATCATCATCAGGAAAATTTGTTTCAGCTGTGGCGCAGTCTGCGCTTTGGCGATAATTTGCAATCCTGGGTGGAGCAACATGCCACTCTGCCATCGAACAAGGACACCTCACCATGAGCCTCAGGGCATTACTGGTTCTGGCAGCCGGGCTGCCGCTGATCGGCTGTGTGCCACGCATTGAAGTGACGGCACCCAAAGATCCGATCACCATCAATATGAACGTGAAAATCGAGCATGAGATTCACATCAAAGTAGATAAAGACGTGGAAGCGTTATTGAAAAACCAGAGCGATCTGTTCTGAGGAGAGCGAGTATGAAACGCATCAGCGTAGCCCTGTTGCTCGCCCTGGTGATGGCCCAGCCTGCCTGGGCGCTGACGCTGGACGAGGCCCGCCAGTCGGGACGGGTGGGCGAAACCCTGTCGGGCTATCTGGCCGCCCGGGCGCAGGACAGCGAAACCCTGGCGCTGACAGAACGCATTAACGCGGGACGACAGCAGCAGTATCAGCGGGTGGCAGAGCAGAACAATTTAACCACCGCCGAGGTTGCCAGCATCGCCGGCCAGAAACTGGTCAGCCGCGCCGCGGCGGGCGAATATGTTCGCGGCATCAACGGTCAGTGGCTGAAGAAAGAGTAACGCCAGGCGAAAAAAAGCCGGGCACAGGGCCCGGCAAGTACAACGGCATCAAAAGATTATGCAGTGACGATCTGCTGGATAGTATCTTTAGCTTCAGCGGTCGCTTTGTTAGCCACTTCCGGACCGTAAGCGATACCTTCAGCGAATACGAACTCAACGTCGGTAATACCGATGAAGCCCAGGAACAGCTTCACGTATGGCGTCAGCAGATCGGACGCGGTGTCTTTGTGAATGCCGCCACGGCTGGAAATCACCACCGCACGCTTGCCTTTCACCAGACCTTCCGGGCCTGCTTCGGTGTAGCGGAAAGTCACGCCAGCACGAGCGATCAGGTCGAAGTAGTTCTTCAGCTGAGTCGGGATGTTGAAGTTGTACATTGGTGCAGCGATCACGATTTCATCATGCGCCTGCAGTTCTGCAATCAGCTCATCAGACAGCGCCAGCGCCTCCTGCTGACGTGGTGACAGTGGCGCATCAGACGGACGCAGCGCACCAACCAGCTCACCATCCAGTACCGGAATCGGGTTTGCTGCCAGATCGCGTACGGTCACTTCTTTGCCCTGAGACTTTGCCTGTTCAACGTAGAAGTCAGCCAGTTGGCTGGATTGTGAGTAGCCTGCGAGGATGCTTGATTTCAGAACTAAAACTTTGCTCATGGTGATTTCCTGTCTGTAACGCGGAAGGCTTTCCGCTCAATGGTTTACACTCTACGGTTATCAATGGCGCGGTGAAAGCGCAATATTTCGAGGTCAATGTTCGAATTTATTGAATAAGCGTAACGTGCGCCGCCCTCCGGCACAGGTCGAAATGTGCTATGATGCGCGCAATTATTTTATTGAATCAGCCGGTTATCCCGGCTTGCAGCGCGCTGCTATCGGCAGCGACAGCGTCTGAGTAAGGTACGTCATTATTATGTCATCTCCCGATACCTCCCCACTGGCTTCACTCTGGTCACGGCTTGACGGGTTAATGCTGCGCGACCGCCAGCGCCTGCAGCGTCGCTTACAGGGTGCCAGGAAAGTTAAAAATCCGGCGGCTCAACAGGGCATCGCCAGCGAGCTGGAGCAGGATTTTAGCGCCGCCGAGCAGAAGGTGGCCCAGCGTCGCGCGGCCACCCCGGCCATCACCTTCCCGGAAAATCTGCCGGTCAGCCAGAAGCAGCAGGATATTGCCGCGGCGATACGCGATCATCAGGTGGTGATTGTGGCTGGCGAAACCGGCTCCGGTAAAACCACCCAGCTGCCGAAGATCTGTCTGGCGCTGGGGCGTGGCGTGACCGGGCTGATTGGCCATACCCAGCCGCGTCGCCTGGCGGCGCGCACCGTGGCGAATCGCATCGCCGACGAGCTGGATACCTCGCTCGGCGGCTGCGTCGGTTACAAAGTGCGATTCAACGATCAGGTCAGCGATCTGACCCAGATCAAATTGATGACCGACGGGATTTTGCTGGCGGAAATTCAGCAGGACCGTCTGCTGATGCAGTACGACACCATCATCATCGATGAAGCGCATGAGCGCAGCCTGAACATCGACTTCCTGCTGGGTTACCTGCGTGAACTGCTGCCGCGTCGGCCCGATCTGAAAGTGATCATCACCTCAGCGACCATCGATCCGCAGCGTTTTTCGCGGCATTTCAATAATGCGCCGGTGATTGAAGTCTCTGGCCGCACCTATCCGGTGGAAGTGCGCTACCGGCCGGTAGTGGAAGAGGCGGATGACGGCGATCGCGATCAGCTGCAGGCGATCTTTGATGCGGTAGATGAACTGAGCCATGAGAGCCGCGGCGATATCCTGATATTCATGAGTGGTGAACGTGAGATCCGTGATACCGCAGACGCGCTGATTAAACGTGATTTGCCGCATACCGAGATTCTGCCTCTCTACGCCCGGCTGTCGAATGCCGAGCAGAATCGGGTATTCCAGTCACACAGCGGCCGGCGGATTGTGCTGGCCACCAACGTGGCGGAAACCTCGCTAACGGTGCCCGGCATCAAATATGTTATCGATCCCGGAACCGCGCGCATCAGCCGCTACAGCTTCCGCACCAAAGTGCAGCGACTGCCGATAGAGCCGATTTCACAGGCGTCGGCCAATCAGCGTAAAGGGCGCTGTGGTCGTGTGTCAGAAGGGATCTGTATCCGGCTCTATTCCGAAGATGACTTTCTCAGCCGCCCGGCGTTTACCGATCCTGAAATCCTGCGCACCAATCTGGCGTCGGTTATTCTGCAGATGACCGCGCTGGGACTGGGCGATATCGCCGCCTTCCCGTTTGTTGAAGCGCCGGATAAGCGCAATATTCAGGATGGGGTACGCCTGCTGGAAGAGCTGGGCGCGCTGACCCTGAACGAAGAGGACGGCCATTACCAGTTGACCGGTTCCGGCCGTCAGCTGGCGCAGTTGCCGGTCGATCCAAGACTGGCGCGGATGGTGCTGGAAGCGCAGAAATTTGGCTGTGTACGTGAAGTGATGATCATCACCGCCGGCTTATCGATTCAGGACCCACGCGAGCGTCCCGCCGAGAAAAAGCAGGCGTCTGACGAAAAACATCGGCGATTTGCTGATAAAGATTCCGACTTCCTCGCCTTCGTTAACCTGTGGAATTACCTGGCTGAGCAGCAAAAGGCGCTGTCGGGTAACCTGTTCCGCCGCCAGTGCAAAAGCGATTTCCTCAACTATTTGCGGGTGCGTGAATGGCAGGATATCTACACCCAGCTGCGGCAGGTGGTGCGCGAACTGGGCATTCCGGTCAATAGCGAGCCGGCAGGCATGCGCGAAGTTCACTGCGCACTGTTAAGCGGCCTGCTGTCGCATATCGGCCAGAAAGATGCCGATAAGCAGGAGTTCACCGGCGCGCGTAATACCCGCTTCGCCATCTTCCCCGGCTCCGGGCTGTTTAAGAAGCCGCCGAAATGGACCATGGTAGCGGAACTGGTGGAGACCAGCCGGCTGTGGGGCCGCACCGCCGGGCGCATCGAGCCGGAGTGGATTGAGCCGCTGGCCCAGCACCTGATCAAGCGCAGCTACAGCGAACCGCACTGGGAGAAATCGCAGGGTGCTGTGATGGCCACCGAGAAAGTGACGCTGTATGGCCTGCCGATAGTGGCGGCGCGCAAAGTCAATTATGGCCGCATTGATCCGACCCTGAGCCGTGAGCTGTTTATCCGTCATGCGCTGGTAGAGGGCGACTGGCAGACGCGTCACGCCTTCTTCCGCAACAATCAGAAGCTGCGCAGCGAAGTCGAAGATCTGGAGCATAAATCGCGTCGTCGCGACATTCTGGTCGATGACGAAACCCTGTTCGCCTTTTACGATCAGCGTATCGGTAAAGAGGTGGTGTCGGCGAAGCACTTTGATAGCTGGTGGAAACAGGCCAGCCGCGACAACCCGGAATTGCTTAACTTTGATAAGCAGATGCTGATCAAGGAGGGTGCGGACAAGGTCAGCCAGCTCGACTATCCCAACTTCTGGCATCAGGGCAACCTCAAGCTGAAGCTCAGCTACCAGTTTGAACCGGGTGCTGATGCCGACGGTGTGACGGTGCATATCCCGCTGCCACTGCTTAACCAGGTGGAAGAGAGTGGCTTTGAGTGGCAGATTCCGGGCGTGCGGCGCGAACTGATTATTGCGCTGATTAAGTCGCTGCCTAAGCCGCTGCGGCGCAATCTGGTGCCGGCACCGAACTACGCCGAAGCGTTTCTGGGTCGGGTCACGGCAATGGAGATGCCGCTGCTGGATGCGCTGTCACGGGAGTTTCGCCGCATGACCGGCGTCACGCTGGAGCGGGAAAACTGGCAGTGGGATCAGGTGCCCGATCATCTGAAAATGACCTTCCGGGTGGTGGATGAACACAACCGCAAACTGCTGGAAGGCAAAGATCTGACCGCCCTCAAGGCGCAGCTGAAAGGCAAAGTGCAGGAAACCCTGTCAAAAGTGGCGGACGACGGGCTGGAACAGAGTGGCTTGCATATCTGGAGCTTCGGCGACCTGCCGCGCAGCTACGAGCAGAAGCGCGGCAGCTATCAGGTGAAAGCCTGGCCGGCACTGGTTGATGAGAAAGAGAGCGTCGCTATCCGGCTGTTCGACAGCGAGCAGGAGCAGCAGAAGATGATGTGGCGCGGACAGCGCCGTCTGCTGCTGCTCAACGTGCCGTCGCCAGTGAAGTACCTGCACGAAAAACTGCCGAACAAAGCCAAACTCGGGCTCTACTTCAACCCGTATGGCAAAGTGCTGGAGTTGATCGATGACTGTATCGCCTGTGGTATTGATAAGCTGATTGCCGAAGCGGGCGGACCGGCCTGGGATCAGGCCGGGTTTGAGGCGCTGCGGGACAAGGTGCGCGCTGAACTGAACGAGACCGTGGTGACCATTGCTAAGCAGGTCGAGCAGATCCTGACGGCAGTGTTCAACATCAATAAGCGCCTGAAAGGACGGGTCGACATGACGATGGCGCTGGCGTTATCCGATATCAAAGCGCAGCTCAGTGGCCTGGTCTATCGCGGTTTTGTCACCGGCAACGGCTGGCAGCGGCTCGGCGACAGTCTGCGCTATCTGCATGGCATCGAACGGCGGCTGGAAAAACTGCCAGCCGATCCGCACAGCGATCGGGCGCGGATGCTGAAAGTGCAGGCGGTGGAGCAGGCGTATCAGGCGTGGCGCAATAAATTGCCGCCGCAGCGTCAGGATGATGAAGAAGTGCAGGCGATCCGCTGGATGATTGAAGAGCTGCGGATTAGCTACTTTGCCCAGCAGCTCGGCACGCCTTATCCCATCTCTGATAAGCGCATTCTGCAGACCATGGAGCAGATTGCAGGCTGATAAAAAACCGGGGCGCGTCAGTGATGACGCGCCCCGGCTTCTCTTTGCGGCACATAGCCGATTACTGCGCTAACGCTTCCAGCTCGTCTCTGAACGAGGTAACGGCAATCGCACGGTTGTCGGCCAGATAACGATCTTTCGCGGCGGGCGCTGAGCTTTGCACCGCAATCAACTGCCAGCCTTTATCACTGTTCAGCAGCAGCGGTGAACCACTGTCGCCGGGCAGCGTATCACACTGATGCGACAGCACGGCGCGTTGCGCCCAGCCGGTAACCAAACAGTCACTGTGAGAATAAAGCGTATCGAGATGATCGGCCGGATAACCCGCCTGGGTCACTTTGCGACCGGTCTGCTTCAGCGCCGCAGTTAACTCACTGCGTGAGCCATCAAACAGTGGAATCGGCGTAATGGCGGAAGGGGGATTGCGCAAAATCACGATGCCGTAGTCAAACGGCGCGGCGTTGCTCGGCACGATCCAGCCTTCACCGTCCGCTTTCAGCTTTGAGGCCAGCGACGGTTCGACGCGGGCATCAATGTCGTGGATTTCATATCGCCAGCCTTTATCGCTCGCCATAAAGCGCAGCGCAACCGGCTTATCGAAATTGCCCGGTGGCGCGAGTAAACAGTGTCCGGCCGTCAGGGCCAGATGCGGTGAGATCAGCGTGGCGGTGCAGAGGTTACCGCTTTCGGTTTCCAGCTGTCCAATAGCATCCCAGGGGGCCGCGGTAATATCGGTGATGGCTTTGCGATGATCTTTGCCGAAAAACAGCATTTTGATTTCGTCAGGCGTTGGCGTGTCGTCATCATCATCGGCATGAGCAAAGGAGGTAAAACTGAAAAGTCCAACCATTAACAAGATAGCCAGGCGCATAGAACTCTCAATGGCGAGAAAAAGTGACGTTATTGTTATCAAGCAACTGCGATAACTATAGTCTGTGAGCGCTAAAAAAGGGAGTTTTATTGGTTAATCAGTACGCTACAACTGTTAAATAAAAAAACTGGCTGCCACAATGCCACACAGGATCATAATCAGCAGAATAATTTCGAAGCGATAGCGACGCACCATTTCATCCACTCCAGTAAAGAAACACCCGGCATAACCGGGTGTTTTTAATCATTAACGCGTGGTCGGGCGCGCTACGGCGACCTTAGTTCTTAGCCGCTGGTTTAACGACTTTTTTGTGGTGAACTTTTTTAGCGGCCTGCGCTTTCTGCGCGGGTTTTACTGCTTTTTTGTGATGAACTTTTTTAGCTGCCTGGGCTTTCTGTGCCGCTGGCTTGGTTGCTTTTTTGTGGTGAACTTTTTTAGCTGCCTGGGCTTTCTGTGCCGCTGGCTTGGTTGCTTTCTTGTGGTGCACTTTCTTAGCAGCCTGCGCTTTCTGCGCAGCCGGTTTTACTGCTTTCTTGTGGTGAACTTTCTTAGCCGCTTGCGCTTTCTGTGCTGCGTCTTTCTTCACTGCTTTTTTGTGTTTCTTGTGTTCAGTTTTGTGTGCAGTTTTCGCTGGTGCTGCTGCGGTAGTTGAAGTCGCAGCCGGCGCAGCGGCAGGAGCAGCTGTGGTATCAGCAGCGAAGGCAACAGAAGACATACCCATAGCAGCGGCGACAACCAGTGCAAATAATTTTTTCATTGCAAATTCCTCGGACATTTTTTTCATGTGTAGCCCACTGCGGGGCCGGTGAAGAGACTATAGGGAAATCGCTGCAGGGTGTCCGTGGGTGTTTGGTATCGGCGTGTAACCGATTGTACAACGCGGGAAAAGGGCGGTCAGATGACCGCCGCGCAGTTTAGTTATTCAGATAGCGTTGTTCAAGATGCTGACGGAAAAAGGCCGGATTCAGCGATTCGCCGGTGGCATTGATCAGCAACTGGTCGGTAGAGAAACGGCTGCCATGCTGCCAGATATTCTGTTGCAGCCAGTCAAACACCGGTTGCAGTTCGCCATGCTGGATCAGATCGCTGAGCTGCGGAATCGCCTTCTTCACCGCCTGGAACAGCTGAGCCGCGTACATGGCACCGAGGGTGTAGGTCGGGAAGTAGCCGAAGGCACCGTCGGTCCAGTGAATATCCTGCATACAGCCGTCACGGTAGTTGCCACGCGTATCGAGACCCAGCGACTGCTGCATCTTCTCATCCCACAGCGCCGGAATATCGTCTACCTCAATCTCGCCTTCGATCAGCGCCTGTTCAATCTCATAACGCAGGATCACATGCGCCGGGTAGCTCAGTTCATCTGCATCGACCCGAATCAGTCCTGGTGTAACCTGCTGCGCCAGCCGGACAAAGTTGTCCGCCTGCAGCGCGGGCTGGTCGCCAAAGCGGGCGATGATTTGCGGCAGAATACGCTGCAGGAATTCGCGGCTGCGTCCCAGCTGCATCTCCATAAACAGGCTCTGCGACTCGTGAATCGCCGTTGAACGGGCCAGCGCCACCGGCTGTCCCCGCCACTGTTGCGGCAGATTTTGCTCATAGCGCGCATGGCCGGTTTCGTGGATCACACCCATCATGGCGCTGAGAAACTCCTGCTCATTGTAGCGCGTGGTGATCCGCACATCTTCCGGCACGCCGCCGCAGAACGGATGCGCACTGACATCCAGCCGGCCGTGGTTAAAATCGAAACCCAGCGTTTCCATAATGCTGAGGCCAAGCTGGCGCTGTGCGGGCAGGGCAAAGGGTCCCTGCGGCAGCGCAACCGGCTGCTGCGCCTGCTTTTCGACCACCTGCTGCAACAGCTGTGGCAGCCAGCTTTTCAGGTCGCCAAAGGTTTTATCCAGTCGGGCGCGGGTCATGCCTGGCTCATACAGGTCCAGCAACGCATCGTAGCGGGAGCTGCCGGTTGCCTCAGCGCGCAGTTGCGCTTCTTCACGACTCAGGCGCACTACCTCTTTCAGATTGGTGGCAAAGCCCCGCCAGTCATTGGCCGGACGCTGGCTGCGCCAGGCATGTTCACACACCGAACCGGCCAGCGATTTTGCCTCAACGAAGGCGTCAGGCAGCAGGCTGGCCTGTTGATAAGCGCGCTTCATTTCATTGAGGTTGGCGCGCTCGACATCGTTCAGGTCCTGCTGTTCTGCCTGTTGCAGCAGTTCGCCGATCTGCGGTGCGGTCAGAATCTGGTGCTGCAATACGCTCATCTCAGCCAGCGCCTCACCGCGTGCGCGGCTGCCGCCTGGCGGCATGGTGGTTTGCATATCGCAGCCGGCGATGGCGGTGACGTGATTAAAACGCGACAAGCGCTGGAAAGTCGCGCTAAGTTGTTGATACGCTGAGGTCACGCAAGACTCCTTGTAATAGTTAACGTAGCGGAATTTCCCGCAAGGGTAGATCAACCGGCCAGCAAAAGCGAACGCTGGCCCCGCCGAGCGGGCTGGACTCAATCGTCACCTGACCGCTGAGCGCCTGGGCAATAGAGTGGACAATGGCCAGCCCCAGTCCGCATCCGCCGGTTGCCCGATCGCGGCTGGGATCGAGCCGGACAAACG
The DNA here is from genome assembly GCF_040546285.1 of Pantoea sp. UYEF8. Lineage (NCBI taxonomy): Bacteria > Pseudomonadati > Pseudomonadota > Gammaproteobacteria > Enterobacterales > Erwiniaceae > Pantoea > Pantoea sp. UYEF8. The sequence continues at coordinate 199,423 of NZ_JBEPNM010000002.1, forward strand.
GTTCAAATACCCGCTGCCGCTCTTCCGCCGGAATACCCGGACCGTCATCTTCAACCTGCAGGCAGCCGATTGGGCCATCAAACCACAGGCTGATACGCAGCCGCTGATTCGCGTAGCGCAGCGCGTTATTCACCAGATTATCCAGCACCCGCTCCATCAGCCGGGTATCCGAAACGCCGGTATTTTCCCGCTGCGGCAGGTCAAGATCGAGCTGAACCTGCGGGTTGATGGCGCGAAAGTCGTCGAGCCGCTCACGCAGCCAGTTCGCCAGGTCGAGCGAGCGCAGATTAAGGTCAACGCGCGGCCGATCGAGCCGGGCATAGGTCAGCAGCTCTTCAATCAGGCTCTCCAGTTGGCCAATATCGCGGTTGAGCGCCACCCGTTCGCCATCGGTCAGGTTATCGCTCATCTCCAGCCGGTAACGCAGGCGAACCAGCGGCGTACGTAACTCATGGGCGATGCCATCAATTAACTGCTTCTTGCTGGCAACCAGCGTGTTGATATTCTCTGCCATCTGGTTAAAGGCGATGCCGAGCCGGAACAGGCTGGAGGTGCTGTCAAAGTGGGTACGCACGTCGAGTTCGCCACGGCCAAAGCGCTGCGCCGCTTTTTCCAGCCGCTGCATCTCTTTCCAGTGCGGGCGCATCCAGATAAACACCGGCAGCGCCAGCGACATGCCAATAAATACCAGCAGCGCAATATCCAGCAGCCGCATCTGATGCAGGTAGAACAGGTAGGGGATCGGTCCGACCGACAGCACATAATGACTGCGCGGAATATGCTGCAAAAAGGTGTATTGATCGTCGAGCGCCACGATTTCACCGGCGCGTAACCGGCGCATATTGCCGTCATCGAGCTGATACTTGCTCATTGGCTCAATGTGCAGATCAAACGACAGCCCGAGATCGAGGCTCTTGATGGTTTTATTCCAGTCGCGCGGCGGGATTTCGCGCAGTTCACTGCGAATCAGATAGAGCGAACTGGCCATCAGGTCGTTCATCGACTGGCGACCGGCCCGTTCAGCGGTGAACTTGTAGACCAGACCGACCAGCAGCGTCATCACCAGAAAGCAGACAAACAGCAGCAGGTAGAACTGTATAAAAAGCTTTCTCATAACACGCGGGTGTCCCAGGCCTGTGGCGCAAACAGATAGCCTTTGTTACGAATCGTTTTGATACGGAACGGCTCGGTGGCGCTGTCGTGCAGTTTTTTGCGCAGGCGGGAAATCGCCACGTCAATGCTGCGGTCGAGGCCGTCATAGCTGACGCCGCGCAGCGTTTTGAGCAGCGCATCGCGGTTAAGGATCTGTCCGGCGTGGCTGGCCAGCACCCACAGCAGATCGAAATCGGCGGTGGAGAGGGCGATCTGCTCGTCAAACAGCGTGACCTGACGGTTGAGCGCATCGATGGTCAGCGAGCCGAAACGCAGCATCCGGTTGGCCGCCGCTGCGGGCGCAGCATCTTCCGGCTGTCCCTGCTGCGACTGGCGCAGATGCAGGCGCAGACGCGCCAGCAGCACCGCCGGCGGCGTGGTTTTCAGGATGTAATCCTGCGCGCCCATCTCCAGCGCCAGAATATGGTTCATGTCGCTGTCGAGTGAGGTCAGCAACACAATCGGACCCTGCCAGTTGGCCCGCAGGTCACGGCAAATCGTCATGCCATCTTTGCCCGGCAACATGATATCCAGCATTACCAGGTCCGGCTGTTGTTCAGCAATTACCGCTTCGGCACGGTCACCGCGCGTCTCGACAATCACTTCAATATCGTGACGTCCCAGATAGGCGGCAATCAGCTCGCCCACTTCCGGTTCGTCTTCCACATAAACGATTTTGTTCATAGTTCACTGCGCAGAATAAGGATGAACGAAAGCATATCTTTTCCTGGTCCTGAGCTCTACGCTATCGCACGAAATATCCTTATCTCACTGGTATATAACCGGCAAAATGTGCCATCATAACCGCGGCCTTTTTGCGCCAGGTTCGGAACCGTAATGATTACTATGAGGAGCGTGAGTGTGTCTGATAAAGAGCTGGCATCAGCCATATACAGTGACCGCATCTGCTTCAATTACAGTGCTTTTCTTTCCGCTTCCTGTAAAAAACGCTGGAGCTTCGTCGATGCAATTTATGGTGTGATGCCGATTTTTGGCATGGTGACACGCAAATCTGCGCACAGCTTACAGGCCAGTGGCGACCCGCTTAAAGAATTAGCATTACAAATCATTTCTACCCAGGTCAGCGACGAAATTAACATCGCCCGTCTGATTACGCTTGCTGAACAGCAGCAGATCAGTCGCTTTGATATCCAGCTGCCTTATCCGCTTTCGCCGGAGCAGCTGGACGCCATTCATCAGGAATACCGCAAGCCGCTGAATCTGACACAGCAGGATGACCTGCTGTGCGTCTCCATCCCGCTGCAGTCACATTAAGTCGTCAGCTGCCATACCGCAGGCAGCGTCGCCGCAATCAGCATTCCCATCGCAATCCGCTCCAGTGAGGTCAGCGCTATATCCGCGCGGCCGCCGCGTCGGGCAAACATAAACAGCAGCAGCCCCGGCGCGTACAGCACCACCGAGGTCATCAGGTGTAACGGACCTGACGCGTAAAGCAGCCAGATACCGTACAGGCTGGCACCAATGCCTACCGCCATCGCCAGCGGTTTGCGCTGTCCGCGAACCACTTTGATCAGATAGAGGCCGACCAGCAGATAGGGCACCAGAATCATCTCTGAGGCGATAGTCAGCAGGTTGTTGTAGTTGGCTCCGGTAAGCGCAATCAGGATCAGACAGAGCTGAATGCTGCCGTTGGTCAGCCACAGTGAGGCGGCTGGCGCGTTGTGCACGTTCTGCCGGGCAATACTGCGCGGGAAGGCACCCAGCTGCGCGGCGATCAGCGGCACTTCAGCCGCCATAATGGTCCAGCTGAGATAGGCCCCACAGACCGAAATGATCAGGCCAACGGCGATCACCGCATCGCCCCAGTGACCCATCAGACGGGTCATTAAGCCGGCCATTGACGGATTGCGCATCTCTGCCAGTTCAGCACGCGGTACCACACCCAGCGACAGCAGCGTCACCAGCAGATAGACCAGCAGCGCCGCCAGCACCGCCAGCAGCGTGGCGCGACCGACATCCTTTTTCTGCCGGGCGCGCGCTGACACCACCACTGCGCCTTCGACCCCGATAAACACCCACAGGGTGATCAGCATGGTCTGCTTAATCTGCTCCCACAGCGGCTGTCCCAGCGTGACGCCGGAGAAATCGAAGCGGAACCGATCGTAATTAAACGCCAGCACTGCCAGCACCACAAACAGCAAAAGCGGCACCAGTTTGCCCAGCGTCGCCATCAGGTTAATGCTGGCGGCGGTTTGCACGCCTCGCAGCACCAGCCAGTGCACCAGCCACAGCAGTACCGATGCGCCAAGCATCGCCTGCCAGGTGTTGCCGTCGCCAAAAACGACGTGGCCCGGGCTGTCAGTGAAAAAACTGAGTGCGGAGAAGACGATCACCAGATAGGAGACATTAGCGATCACCGCGCACAGCCAGTAGCCCCACGCGGAACAGAAGCCCATCAGCTCGCCGAAGCCAGCGCGCGCGTAGGTAAAGATGCCGCCGTCCAGATCGGGTTTGAGACGGGTCAGCAGTAGCATTGCCAGCGACAGAAAGATAATCCCTACGCCGGTAATCAGCCAGCCAATCAGCAATGCGGCCGGTCCGGCCACGGCGGCCATATTTTGCGGCAAGCTGAAGACACCTGCGCCGAGCATTGAGCTCAACACCAGCGCTGTCAGGGCACCGAGACCTAATTTTTTCTCCAAAACAACCTTCCCGCTAGCATATATGGCTGGGTAAACCGGATTTCATCACAGGTATATGGTAGCCATCAGGCAAATAACGGTGAGAATGTCCGGTGAAACAGGCGCCAGATTTTACGGAGTGCGGCGGGGGATGGCAATGCGTGAATATGCAAAACAGCACAGGAATTATGCAAACAGCAGGGCGGCGGGCGCCGCCCTGAGAAGATTACTTAAAGATGTCTGCGGTTACGGTCAGGTTACCGCCGCTCTGGTTCTGCCACTGACGGGTCACGTGGTAGTACTTAGCCCCTTTATCCGCGGCACGCTTAGCCACTTCTTCAGAGATTTCGGTCGGAGTACCGAAGTGTCCGGTGAAGGTCACGGTGTCGAACGGCTGCATCTGTGCGGCAGTTATCGCGTTAACTTCCTGCACTGATTTGCCGTTTGGCAGATTGACCGTATAACGTTTGCCGGTTGAGCTTTGCGTTTCATAGAAACGGCCTACGCTTTTACTTGGGGTCTCAGAAGAGGCCACGCCCGGAATTTCAACGTTGGCTGCGGCTGCACCGCCTGCGGCGAGGGCCGCTTTACCCGCTTCTGAATCAGCCGGAATGGCGTTTGGCGTCTGCACCTTACGCTCTTTTGCGTCAGCCTTATAGACGTAAGCCGTCACGTACTGATTGCCGCCGTTGTTGGCATCAATCTGGCGAACAATAAAGAAGGAGGCTGCGCCTTTCTCTTTTGCCGCTTTAGAGATCGCATCGTTAACGTCTGGCTGGCTGGCGAAGAAGCCGCTCACTGATACCGTATCGAAAGGTTCGAGTTTATAGGCTTCAGCTTTAGGTAACTCGTTGATGCCGTTGAAGCGACGGTAGCTGGTGGAAGAGGCCGCTTCAGGCGCATCGGCTTTATAAAGGTCCGCGGTGACGCGCCAGTTGCCGCTGTTGCCGTTGGTGTCGTTAATGCCCTGGATGTAGTAAGAAGCGGCGCCCATTTCATCAGCACGCTTAGACACCGCATCGGCGGCATCGCCAATTGCGTTGAAACGGCCGGTGATATTAATACGTTCGAATGGCTTCAACGCGGCCGCTTTTTCTGGCGTCAACTCCTGCGCAGCGAATGCGTTAGCTGCCAGCAGGGATAACAAGGTGGACGCCAGAATAGTGTTCTTCAGCTTCATAAAAATAATCCTTCGCCTTACGCAAAAATGAGTACGAAAACGTGCTGGACTCTTGATGTATAACAGATTAGCCGCTGATTATTGCATGTTATAAACAGACTGTCGCAGCGATTTTTTGCGTCAACTCGCGTTATTCAACCGGACATTCTTCATCTGATTGTCATGAATCGCGTTTATAGCCCCTTTTTGGTGCGGGTTACCGTTAAAGCCGGTAAGCCTTAGTGCTATAACAGTTAATGCATTGTTAAATAAAGGTTTTTATTAACCGGATCTGCGCCCTGACACGATTAGGCATAGCAGATTATCTGCTGATGACTGGTTTTAGTAGTGCGATAATACGGGTTTTTATCTTTAACACTGAATAATTGGGTGAATGTCTCTACTCCGCCAGGCCGAACTGGATCGCCCGTCACATTTTCAGTAGGTTATAAACACTTTGAAATAAGTGCATTTCGTTCATAAGCAGCTGAAACACTGTTTCAGTTGCGCTGTTGTCGTGCAGACTTCTTGCCATCATCCTTTAACCGATGAAAGGAAACACTATGTTAATTGGAATACCCAAAGAACGATTGCCGGGCGAGTCACGTGTGGCCGCCACGCCGCAGACCGTTGGGCAACTGATCAAGCTGGGGTTTAGCGTCACGCTGGAACATGACGCGGGCCTCAGCGCCAGTTTCGATGACGACAGCTACCTTGCGGCAGGCGCCACTCTCAGTGACACCCAGCAGGTCTGGCAGTCCGATATCGTGCTGAAAGTGAATGCACCGCTCGATGATGAGATTGCGCTGACCCGGGCGGGCAGCACCCTGGTGAGTTTCATCTGGCCGGCACAGAATCCTGCGCTGCTGGAGAAACTGGCGGCGCGTCAGGTGACGGTGATGGCGATGGATTCCGTGCCGCGTATCTCGCGGGCGCAGTCGCTGGATGCCCTGAGTTCGATGGCTAACATTGCCGGTTATCGCGCGATTGTGGAAGCGGCCCACCAGTTTGGCCGTTTCTTTACCGGTCAGATTACCGCAGCCGGTAAAGTGCCACCGGCCAAAGTGATGGTTATTGGTGCCGGCGTAGCCGGGCTGGCAGCGATCGGCGCGGCGGGCAGCCTCGGCGCGATTGTCCGGGCATTTGATACCCGGCCGGAAGTGAAAGAGCAGGTGCAGAGTATGGGCGCCGAATTCCTCGAACTCGATTTTGAAGAGGAAGCGGGCAGCGGCGATGGCTACGCCAAAGTGATGTCTGAAGCCTTCATCAAAGCCGAAATGGCGCTGTTCGCCAGCCAGGCGCAGGAAGTGGACATTATCGTCACCACCGCGCTGATCCCCGGCAAACCGGCTCCGACGCTGATTACCGAAGAGATGGTTGCCAGCATGAAGCCGGGCAGCGTCATCGTCGATCTGGCGGCGCAAAACGGCGGCAACTGCGCTCTGACGGTCGCCGATCAGGTTACCGTTACCCCGAATGGCGTGAAGATTATCGGTTATACCGATTTGCCCAGCCGCTTACCGACCCAGTCATCGCAGCTCTACGGTACCAACCTGGTCAACCTGATGAAGCTGTTATGCAAAGAGAAAAACGGCGAAATCACCCTTGATTTCGACGATGTGGTGGTGCGCGGCGTTACGGTGATCCGTGAAGGCGAAGTGACCTGGCCAGCACCGCCGATTCAGGTCTCCGCTGCTCCGCAGGCCGCACCGGCTGCGGCAAAAGCGGTATCGACGGTCGAGAAAAAACCGGTTGCTGCCTGGCGTAAATATCTGCTGATCGCGCTGGCGATAGTGCTGTTTGCCTGCCTGGCCAACGTCGCGCCGAGTGATTTCCTGTCACACTTTACCGTCTTCGCGCTCTCCTGCGTGGTGGGCTACTACGTGGTGTGGAACGTCAGCCATGCGCTGCATACGCCGCTGATGTCGGTCACCAATGCCATCTCCGGCATTATCGTCATCGGCGCGGTGTTGCAGATGGGGCACGGTGGCTGGGTGACGTTTATCTCCTTTATTGCCGTGCTGATTGCCAGCATCAATATCTTTGGTGGCTTTACCGTCACCCAGCGCATGCTGAAAATGTTTCGTAAGGGGTAATTCATGTCTGGCGGATTAGTAACTGCAGCCTATATCGTCGCTGCCATTCTGTTTATTTGTAGCCTCGCCGGTCTCTCGCGACATGAGACCTCTAAGCAGGGCAATATTTTTGGTATCAGCGGCATGGCGATCGCACTGGTGGCCACCATTTTTGGGCCCGACAGCGGCAACGTGGTGTGGATCCTGGTGGCGATGGTGATCGGCGGGGCAATTGGCGTGCGTCTGGCGAAGAAGGTCGAAATGACCGAAATGCCGGAGCTGGTGGCAATTCTGCACAGCTTTGTCGGCCTGGCGGCGGTGCTGGTGGGCATCAACAGCTATATCGATCATGCGCCTGGCCTGCCGGCGGTGATGGAGAATATCCATCTGAGCGAAGTGTTTATCGGTATCTTTATTGGCGCGGTGACCTTTACCGGTTCGCTGGTGGCGTTTGGCAAGCTGTGCGGCAAGATCTCCTCGCGGCCGCTGGCGTTGCCGCATCGTCATAAGCTCAATCTGCTGGCGCTGGTGGTCTCGTTCTTGCTGCTGCTGTGGTTCGTTAACACCAGCAGTAGCGCGGCGCAGGTATTTGCACTGCTGTTGATGACCTTGATTGCGCTGGCGTTTGGCTGGCATCTGGTGGCGTCCATCGGCGGGGCAGATATGCCGGTGGTGGTGTCAATGCTCAACTCTTACTCCGGCTGGGCAGCTGCTGCAGCCGGCTTTATGCTGAGCAATGATCTGCTGATTGTCACCGGTGCGCTGGTCGGCTCCTCCGGTGCGATCCTCTCTTACATTATGTGTAAGGCGATGAACCGTTCGTTTATCAGCGTGATTGCCGGCGGTTTTGGCAGTGAGACCAGCAGCGGTGATGACAGCGACGCCGCGGGTGAACACCGTGAAATCAGCGCGGAAGAGACCGCAGAGATGCTGAAAGCCTCTTCTTCGGTCATTATCACCCCTGGCTACGGTATGGCGGTGGCCCAGGCACAATACCCGGTGGCGGAAATCACCGCCAGGCTGCGTGCACTCGGTATCAAAGTACGTTTTGGCATTCATCCGGTGGCCGGTCGCTTGCCCGGCCACATGAACGTACTGCTGGCCGAAGCTAAAGTGCCGTATGACGTGGTGCTGGAGATGGATGAAATCAACGATGACTTCAGCGAAACCGATACGGTGCTGGTGATTGGCGCTAACGATACCGTCAACCCGGCGGCGCAGGAAGATCCGCGCAGTCCGATTGCCGGAATGCCGGTACTGGAAGTGTGGAAAGCGCACAACGTCATCGTGTTTAAACGCTCAATGAATACCGGCTATGCCGGGGTGCAGAACCCGCTGTTCTTTAAGGAGAATACCCAGATGCTGTTTGGCGATGCCAAAGCCAGCGTGGAAGCGATTCTGAAAGCGCTATAAAAAAAAGGGCGGCTGATTAGCCGCCCTTATTACTGAGCAGGATTACTCCTCCTCATCCTCTTCATCATCCAGATCGATCGGCGATTTAAAATCATCAGGTTTAATTGCCAGCAGATCGCAACGCAGATGATCAATCACCTGTTCTGCCGTATTGCCGAGAAACGCGGCCGACAAACCGGTACGTCCGATCGTTCCCAGCACTACCACACCCGCGCCGAGGTGCACCGCCAGGTCAGGAATCACCTCTTCAGGCAAACCCTTAGCAACATGGGTGAACTCTTCACCAATGGAAAATTTCTGTCGCAGTGCTTTCATCGCCACCAGATGCTGGCCGCGAATGGCGTCGTTGTAGACGCTCGGATCAAAATCGGGCAGCTCGATAGCAATATTGATTGGGGTGATAGGGTAGGCGCCAACCAGATGGACTTCAGTATGATTCACGGTTTCGGCCAGCTTGACCGTTTCACGGATCAGCTTCTGATTCAGGCCATCATGATGCGGCTCTTCACTGGCGAGGTTCACCGCCACAATCGCTTTACCGCCTTCCGGCCACGGCTGATCTTTCACCATCCACACCGGGCACGGGCATTTACGCAGCAGATGCCAGTCTGTCGGGGTAAAAATCACCGACTCCAGCCGATCGTGCTGGTGCGCCATTTTCAGCACTAAATCATGCTGGTGGGCTAACACTTCCTGAATGATGGCTTCATAGGGACGGTTGTGCCAGATGACCTTGATTTCGATCTCGACACCGGCATCCAGGTAAGCGTGTGCCTGTTCGCGAATCCACTCGGTGCGCTGGCTGATTACGCCCTGACGCATTGAGGCGCGTTCATCAGGCGACAGCAGGGTGGTCATCTCATAGGAGAAATCATAGATAGGCAGAAAAGCTTTGATTTTGCCGCCGATGAATTGATTGAGATAGACCGCACGCCGCAGCGCAGGCTGGTCGTCTTGCTGGGCATCGATCGCGACCAGAATATTTTGGTACTGGGACATGAGGAACTCTCCTTAAACCAAAGCGACTGGATTAAAGATAGCCTATGTTGCACAGCGGAAGAAGTGAAAAAGTTGCTGCCGGATCAATAAAATAACAATTATTAATCCGGCCGGCGATCAGGCAGCCTGATGGCTCTGACCCGCTAACTCTTCCAGTAAGGCGTGGTTCTCAATAGTAATATATTTACCCTTCACCGCCAGCATGCCCGATTTCTGGAACCGGCCCAGCAGACGGCTGATGGTTTCGACCGTTAAGCCGAGATAATTACCGATATCGCCACGAGTCATGGTGAGACGGAATTCGCGCTGAGAGAATCCACGCTGACCAAAGCGGCGTGACAGATTCCAGATAAAGGCGGCCAGACGCTCTTCGGCATTTTTCTTCGACAGCAGTAAAATCATGTCCTGATCGCCTTTGATCTCACCACTCATCAGACGCATCATCTGCTGACGCAGGGCCGGCATTTTTCCTGACAGATCGTCCAGCGTTTCGAACGGAATTTCACAGACCATTGCGGTTTCCAGCGCCTGAGCAAAGCTTGGATGGCTGGCACCCATGATCGCATCAAAGCCGACCAGGTCGCCGGCCAGATGGAAACCGGTAATCTGCTCATCGCCCTGTTCGGTGATGGTATAGCTTTTAATGGTACCGGAACGGATGGCATAAAGTGACTTAAGCTCGTCACCCGCTTTGAAAAGGGTTTGCCCTTTCTGAATAGGTTTTTTACGCTCAATGATATTGTCGAGCTGGTCCAGCTCATGTTCATTTAGCGTAAACGGGATGCAGAGCTGACTGATGCTGCAATCCTGGCAGTGAATGGCACAACCGCCCGACTGAATACGACGAATGCTGCGTTTTTCAGGGATCATAATGGTTTGCTCGACGATAATTGACTGGTGTCAATTTTAACATTTTTTGTGCTGAAGGGAACTCATCCGAGCAGTTTTAGGCGCACAAAAAGTATGGACGTCAGACCGGGCACCAAACATAGCTGTGACGGGCTTCTCAGAATGCCAAAATGGCTACTGTCACGAAAAGTTGCCGCTTTTTGATCTAAAACCTGAATTGTCTGATACAAAAAATCACCAAAAACAGGGTTAGCGCAGTGCCGTTAGCTTTTGCTACGCTTTCACCCTAAGCCTGTTTTGCCCTCCATCAATTTTAATCAGGTGTGAGAAAACCATGAACCTTGATGATAACGATCTTTTTCGAGACGCCATGGGAGATGTCACTCCGTTAAAAGACACTACCAGCACCTTATGGCTCAAATCGCCCTCAACCAAAGCGCCGCGCCATCCACCGCGCGATCCTGAACAGGAGAATTTCCTGACCCGTGGCTATCTGGATATCGTGCCGCTGAACACGCCGCTGGAATACAAGGCTGATGGCATACAGCAGGGCGTGCTGGATAAACTGCGCAAAGGGGAGTACCGGCTGGATGCCAGCCTGAATCTGCTGCGGCAGCCGGTGGAAACCTGCCGCCAGGCGCTGTTCAATTTTATGGTGCAGGCGCACAAGCAGGGATTGCGCAATCTGCTGATCATTCATGGCAAAGGCCGCGACGATGAGTCGCATGCCAATATTGTGCGCAGTTATCTGGCGCGCTGGCTGACCCAGTTTGACGATGTACAGACCTTCTGCGCCGCCCAGGCGCAACATGGCGGCGCGGGGGCGCTGTATGTTGGCCTGCGTAAAACCGATAAAGCGCGGCTGGATAACCGTGAGCGGCATGCTAAACGCAGCCGCTAGCTGTGGAATTTGCGCATGGTTGACATCAGCACTTCGGCGCTCAGGCTGAGCTGACTGCCGGTGCGGGTAATAATCCCTACCGGCTCGCCCGGACCGGATGAGTTAATCGGCAGAGCGCAGACCGCATTGTGGCTAAGGTCTTCTTTAATTGCGCCGGAAGGCACAAACCAGATGTAGTCGTAACGCAACGCCAGTTGCCGCGCCAGCGAGGTCGAAGAGGTCTCAATACAGTGGGGCGGCAGCGAACAACCCTGTTCGTCGAGCATCTGCTGCGCTATACGGCGCGGTGCGGTGCCTTCAGGCGAAATCACCACCGGCCACTGCATGGCACGCGACAGGGTGACGTTGTCACTTAAGAGCGGGTGTTCCGGACGCACCACCAGCTTGAGCGATTCAAGAAACAGCAGTTCATAGGTCAGCCCGGTCATCATTTCACTGTCGGCCATCCGGCCAACGCCAATATCGAACTCACCGGCCCGTAATCCCGCCAGCAGCACATTATTATGTAAGGTCGCCACCTGAATGGTGGTATTGGGTTGCAGTTGATGAAACCGGTCCAGGATCTGCGGCAACATGCCCATTGCGGCGGTGGTCAGCGCGCCGAGCCGGATAATGGCCGGCTGATCGGCAGGCTGCTCATTAAAGCTTTGTCCGGCGTGGTTGAGCGCGTCAAGTACCCGCACCGCATGCGTCAGGAACTGTTCACCCATTGTGGTGAGTTGCGCGCCGAGCCGGCCACGCTCAAACAGCCTGACGCCGGTCAGCTCTTCCAGTTCATTAAGGGTTTTTGACAGGGCAGGCTGGCTCAGGCTAAGCGTTTCGGCCGCCCGGCCCAGCGTGCCTTGCTGCGCGACCGCAACAAAGGTATGTAAATGGCGCAAGCGAATGCGCTGATTGAAAAGGATATTTTTTTCCATCCCTTAAACTTAATGAGGATCACCGGTAACAGGCAACCATTTAAAATGGATTTTGTTAACTTAGCTGCAAAATTATATTAACAAATATCGCGGTGCAACCATCTCGCCAGGTAAGCCGCTGAAAAGAAACGTGTCATATGGGAATGCGGCCAGCAGGCCAGCCAGCAGGGCAACCGCAGATCAACGGGTTAGCGATTAAAAGTTGAATAATTCTCAATATCATATAAAAATCTGACGTCTTAACGTTAACGATCGGCTATCATTGGCGCCGTTTTTTTTACTAAATCTGATGTCCGATGGCGGGTGCCCGAGAGGAGTTTTCATTGACCAGCGTAGAGGCGGTAGATGTACGCCAGCTCATTAACCAGCAGGCGCTGAGTCGCTGGCAAAAGCGGTTAATCGCGCTCTGCTTTATTGTGGTGGCGCTTGATGGCATGGACATCGCTATTATGGGCTTTATTGCGCCGACCCTCAAAACCGCGTGGGGCGTCAGCAACCATCAGCTGGGGATGGTGATCAGTGCCGCACTGATTGGCCTGGCGCTCGGCGCGATGGTAGCCGGCCCGCTAGCCGACCGCTACGGCCGGCGGATGATGATTATTCTTAGCGTCTTCTTTTTTGGCCTCTGGACGCTGGCAACCGCGCTGTCGCAAAACATCGAACAGATGATGCTGTTCCGCTTCCTCACCGGGCTGGGGCTGGGCGCAGCGATGCCAAACGTCGGCACGCTGGTGGCTGAATACGCGCCAGAACGACGTCGGGCGTTCATTATCACCGTGGTATTTTGCGGCTTTACTTTTGGCGCGGCCAGCGGGGGATTTGCTGCCTCGTGGCTGTTACCGCGTTACAACTGGCACTCAGTGCTGCTGCTCGGCGGGATCCTGCCGCTGCTGGTCCTGCCGTGTTTGATCCGCGGGCTGCCGGAATCGGTGCGCTTCCTGATTAGCCGCGGCGCGCCTGCGGCACGAATTCACGCTATCGTTGACCGGATGATGCCGGGCGTCACGCAGCCGGATAGCGCGTTTCATGCGCCTGAAGCCAGCGTTGCCACGCGCGGGGCGATAGCGACCGTGCTGTCGCGTAGCTACCTGTTTGGCAGCACTATGCTGTGGGGCGGCTACTTCACGGGGCTGTTTCTGGTCTACCTGATTGGCAGCTGGCTGCCGTCGCTGGTCAATACGCTGGGGATGTCGGTTACTGAAGCCGCGATTATCACCGCGATGTATCAGGCTGGCGGGACGCTGGGTTCGCTGTTTGCCGGCTGGCTGATGGATCGCTTTAATGCCAACCTGGCACTGGCGGCGATCTACTTTTGTGGCGGGCTGTTTATCGTCGCGCTGGGGTACTCTCCGGCGGAAGTGGGCATCATGAGCGGCATCGCCTTCTGTAGCGGCTTCTGTTTCAACGGTGCCAATACCGGGATGAATGCGCTGTCGGCCAGCTATTATCCGACGCATGCCCGCGCCACCGGCTCTAGCTGGATGCATGGCGTCGGCCGCGTCGGCGCAATTCTTAGCGCATTTGTCGGAGCAGAAATGCTGTCACTCGGCTGGTCGTTCAGCTTTATTTTTCTGCTGCTGGCCATTCCGGCGGTGATCACTACCCTGATGCTGCTGCTAAAAAACCGCTACGGCTTTAAGCCGATCACAAATTCGTGATTTTTTCCGCTGGCGCCAATCCGTTGCATTACATTAGCAGCAACGCTCACGGTGTCAGGTGGAACAGATGGACAACTTTCTCACTGCGGATGCAATCCGCACCCGCTTCTCTCAGGCGATGTCCGCCATGTATCAGCAGGAAGTGCCGCAATACGGCACGCTGATGCAGTTGGTGATGGCGGTTAACGACCGCACGCTGGAATCAGAACCCGCACTGAAAGATCGTCTGGCAGCGGCAGATGAACTCAGCCGGCTCAATATTGAACGTCACGGTGCCATCCGGGTCGGCAGCGCCAGCGAACTCGCCACGCTGCGGCAGATGTTTGCGGTGATGGGGATGTATCCGGTCGGCTATTACGATCTCTCCCAGGCCGGCGTGCCGGTGCATTCCACCGCGTTCCGGCCGGTCGACGAAGCTGCCCTGCGGCGTAATCCTTTCCGCGTCTTTACCTCACTGTTACGACTGGAGCTGATAGAAGAGCCTGAGCTGCGTGAAAGGGCGGCGGCGATTCTTGCGGCGCGCGATATCTTCACGCCGCGCTGTCGGCAACTGCTGCAGCTACATCCGCAGCAGGGTGGATTCACCGCCCCGCAGGCGGCGGAGTTTGTCACCGAAGCACTGGAAACTTTCCGCTGGCACGCCCACAGCAGCGTCGATAGCCAGACCTATCAGGCATTGAATCAGCAGCACCGGCTGATTGCTGACGTGGTCTGTTTCTCCGGCTGTCACATTAACCATCTCACTCCCCGCACGCTGGATATCGATCGGGTGCAGCAACTGATGTCGTCGCGCGGAATCGAACCGAAAACCCTGATTGAAGGACCACCGCGTCGTCAGGTGCCAATTCTGTTACGCCAGACCAGTTTCAAGGCGCTGGAGGAAGCGATCACCTTTCGGGATGGTCATAAGGGCACCCACACCGCGCGCTTTGGTGAAATCGAGCAGCGCGGTGCAGCGCTGACGCCGAAGGGCCGGGCGCTGTATGACCGTTTGCTGCATCAGGCGGGCAGCGGTCAGGATAACCAGCAGCATCAGCAGCATCTGAGCGATGTGTTCCGGGATTTTCCAGACGATGAGCAGACGCTGCGTCAGCAGGAGCTGGCGTGGTTCCATTACCGGCTCAGCGAAAAGGGGATGGCGAGCCCGCCAGCCCGTGGTGAGACGCTCGACAGCCTGATTGCTGAGGGACGAATCATTGCAGAACCGATTATCTATGAGGATTTTTTGCCGGTCAGCGCCGCGGGCATCTTTCAGTCAAACCTTGGCGATCACGCACAGGTCCGGTCGGCAGGCCAGGCCAGCCGGGAAGCGTTTGAAACGGCGCTGGGCAGTGCGGTGGTGGACGAGATGGCACTGTATGCGGAGCGTCAGCAACGCTCGCTGGCACGCTGTGGCGTGGTGACTTTATAGCCCATGCCGTCGCAACAGGACAATTATCCCGCCAGGGTAGCAGCCTCCTTCAGCGGCGATTATATTATCGCCGCTGAAGGGTGTTAGTACGAAACGGGATAGAATTACGTGCGCGCCGGGCTTAATAAGCTGAGCCGGACTGGCGCGCAGTAATCGGAGAGGTGTTCCCTGATGCTGGTGCGAAACTAATAAAATAATATTAACGATACGGTCGATGAACAGCAGAAGAGGATCTGCGCTACGCCGTTATGATTTGTTGTAATTATCTGTGTGCAGTCTTCTTTTTTGCTGTCTTCCCGCAGGATAACCGAGCCGGCAGGTGCCGGTGCAGGCTGGAAAGCGTAAGCAAATATAATCAAAAATCCTTCTGTTGCCTATTCAAACCTTTTGATGAAGTTGTTCAGTCCTTTGCTACAACCTTCGGCATAATCTGCAAATCCGCCTCAGACATAGACATTGTCTCAAGGCCTGCAAATAATGGAGTGTCGTTAGAACAGGGATACAGGAATGAAAAACGAAACAGGTCTGCGGATTATGACAGCAGAGGGTGAGTTACGTGGATGCATGGATGATGACCTTTTCGTATTCAAAGGCATACCTTATGCCGCCGCCCCGGAAGGGGCACTACGCTGGCGTCCGCCGCAGCCGGTCACGCCGTGGAACGATCTGCGTGATGCCACACAATTTTCAGCATCAGCCTGGCAAAACCGCGATTATTGCCGGGCAGTTGGCGGTGGCGATCCCGGCGAATTTAGTGAAGATTGCCTTTACCTTAATGTCTGGACCCCGGATGTCGAACCGACAAAACCGCTGCCGGTGATGGTCTGGTTACACGGCGGCGGCTACACCATCGGCGCGGGCGGTCTGGCGCCCTACAGCGGTAAACCGCTGGCCTCGCGTGGCGCGGTGGTGGTCACCATCAACTACCGACTCGGCCATCTCGGTTTCTTCTCCCATCCGGCTTTAGATGCGCAATATCCTGTTGCCAGCACCATAAATAATTTTGGTCTGCTCGATCAAATTGCGGCCCTGCAGTGGGTACAGCGCAACATCCCGGCCTTTGGCGGAGACCGCCGCAATGTCACGCTGTTTGGCGAATCATCCGGCGCGCGCAGCGTGCTGTCGCTCTGCTGTTCGCCGCTGGCCGAAGGGCTGTTTCACAAGGGGATTGTGCAGAGCGCCTACAGCTTACCGGATACGCCGCTGAAAAAAGCGCGTCAGCAGGGCATGGCGGTTGCACAGCATCTGGGGCTGCCGCCCGACGCCAGTGCCGATGCGTTGCGTGCTTTACCCGCCGACGCCTTCTGGTCGCTGGATGGCCCGCTGGCGATCCAACCGGTGCCGATTTCCGGCGATGCGGTGCTGCCGGAACCGATGCTGAAAACCTTCCTCGCGGCCCGACAGCACCGTCTGCCACTAATGGCGGGCAGCAACAGTGATGAAGCCAGCGTGCTGGACTATTTTGGCGTTGATGCCACCGCGGTGCTGCATCAGTTGCGCGACAAAAATCGGGTGATCTATCGGATGCTAAAATGGATGTATGACATCCATGACGATCAGCGCCTCGGTCGTGCGGTGGCGCGCGACATTGCGTTCAGCGTGGTGCCGTGGCTGGTGATGCGCGCCCAGCATAATGTTGGCATGCCGGGCTGGCGCTACTGGTTTGATTATGTCTCTGAGAATGCGCGCGATCTCTATCCTGACGGGACCTGGCATGGCAATGAAGTGCCATATGTCCTTAACACCCTGAGCCAGATGCCGGATCCGAATGAAAACCGGCCTTTCAGCGACGCCGATCGGGCATTTGCCTCGCGCGTCAGCGACTACTGGTTCAGATTCGCCTGCGATGCCAGCGAATACAAGCAGCAGCTGGAAGGCGAAGTGGTATGGCCCGCGTGGCATCCAGGCGACGATGTGACAATGTCACTCGGTGATCATCGCCAGAGTGGTTTAGTCCTGAAACGGAACTTTATGCGCGCCCGAATGCGCCTGTTCCGCCTGCTGATGAGTAAAATGGTGCGTCTTTAATTAGTCCGCTAATCATCAAATTGCGCGAATGGAATTACTGGAGCCATTCGCGCATACTCCATTGAATATACAACTAATTCCCACCGGCTCCCACTAATGACGCTGTAAAACTATAGCTAACAAAAGTGTTACATCTTCACTATTCGCTGCCGATAGATCTCCTATGCCCGATACTTACGGGTCAACGTGTATAGGATTTTTGTATGGGAATGCTCAAAAATTTCACCATTCGCGCTGTGATGCTCACTATTCTGGGCCTGTTCTGCTTACTCTGGAGCGGAGTCGGGCTATTCAGCATTCATTCTCTTGGCGCGCTGAGCGAAGGGAATGATGTTGACCGCCATCTGGTAGAGCAAATGACGGTGCTGAGTAAAGGCAACGACCAATATTTCCGGGTTATTACCCGGCTGTCGCGTGTGATGGACAGCAAAGCCGGTGGCAAAACGCTAACCGACGACGCTTATGCGCCGGTTCAGCAGGCGCTGGATAACATGACCCAGCAGCTGGCGGCTTTTAAACAGCTGGCTCCGGGTCCGATGAATCCGGACATGGTCGACAGCGTGATTCAGAGCTGGCAGAAATTGCTGGATGAAGGTGTGACGCCGCAGCTGCGGCTGGCCCGACAGGATTCAGCGGACGCCTATCGTCAGCAGGCCAACAATGTGACGCCGCAGCTCAGTCGGGCATTTGGTGCCAGCGCCGAAAAATTCAATCAGGGGGCCGCGCTGATCCTCGATCATACCCGGGTTGAAGTTGACCGCTTAACCGCACTGACCAGGATGATTATCACCGTGACGGTAATTATCGGCCTGCTTATTCTGCTGTTTACCGATCGCTACCTGGTGGCGATGCTGGTGCGGCCGCTGGAAACCATCCGCAACCATTTCGCCACTATCGCTACCGGCGATCTGAGTCAGCCGGTGGCGGACTTTGGCCGCAACTGCGTCGGTAAACTGGTACCGTTGCTGAGCGCGATGCAGGAGAGTTTGCGTGAAGCGGTGAGCGCGATCCGCAGCGGTACCGAGAATATCTCGCGCGGTGCCGCAGAGATTTCGGCCGGTAACAACGATCTCTCTTCGCGTACTGAAGAGCAGGCGGCCGCGCTGGAGCAGACCGCTGCCAGTATGGAGCAGCTGACCGCCACGGTGAAATTTAACGCCGACAATGCGCGTCAGGCCAGCCTGCTGGCTGAAACCGCCACCACCACCGCGCAACAGGGCGGCCAGCTGGTGAGTGAAGTGGTCAGCACCATGAACGGGATTTCCGGAAGTTCGAAGAAAATTGCTGAGATCACTAATGTGATTAATGGTATCGCCTTCCAGACCAACATCCTGGCGCTGAACGCGGCGGTTGAAGCCGCTCGCGCCGGTGAACAGGGACGCGGTTTTGCTGTGGTGGCCTCTGAAGTGCGTAATCTGGCCCAGCGCAGCGCCAACGCCGCCAAAGAGATTGCCACCCTGATTGAAGATTCCGTTCAGCGGGTCGGAAAAGGAGCGGAGCTGGTGGGCACCACCGGCGGCACTATGAATAATATTCTGAAATCGGTGCAGGATGTCGACGCGATCATGAAGCAGATTGCTGCCGCATCGGAAGAGCAGAGTAAAGGCATCTCCCAGGTCGGCGCAGCGGTGACCGAAATGGATAGCGTGACCCAGCAAAACGCCTCACTGGTCGAAGAAGTCTCTGCCGCCGCCAACGCGCTGGCGTTGCAGACCGAAGCGTTACAGGCCTCAGTGGCGAAGTTCCGCCTCTCCGGCAAGGGGACAGCAATCTCGCCGGCTGCACCTGTCAAGCCGAACGCGCCAAAAGCACCAGGCCAGGCGGGTGGTCAGGCTACGCCAGCTGACAACGGTGACTGGGTAACGTTCTGATCCTGACTCAGCCACGCCACCAGCGCCGCCAGCAACGGTGGCGCATCGGGGGGCGATCGCTGCAGTAAGCTGTAGGTCGCCCCGGTTTTTACCTCGCCAGCGAACGGTTTAATCAGCCTGCCGCTGGCAATATCACTCTCCACCAGATTGCTGTCAGCAATCGCCACGCCAAAACCCTGAATCGCTGCGCTAATCGCCAGGTCCATGGTGGCAAAGTGCTGGTTGCGTTGCATCGTAACCGCCACGCCTTGCCCTTTCAGCCAGCATTGCCAGTCGCGCATATCGTCGGTGGGATGCAGAAAAGTCATGCCCGCCAGCTTTTGCGGCGACGCGGGGATCGGCTGCCCGGTAGCCATTACCGGCGTCAGCGACTCTTCAAACAGCGTCAGTGCGTCAGTACGCGGTTTGCCATAGACGATGGCAGCATCAAAATTGTCGAGCTGTGTGGCGTGATCCAGCGTGGTAGTGAGCGCCACGTGCAGTTCTGGCCGCAGCTGCTCCAGTGTCACCAGGCGCGGCACCAGCCAGCGCATCGCACAGGTCGGCGCTTTCAGGCGGATACTGGCCTGAGTGCGACGCGCTTTTTCGCTGGCCTGCGCCATCAGTTCATAGCCCTGACGCAGTTCTGGCAGCAGCGCCGCGCCCTGCGGTGTCAGACGCAAACCACGGGCGTGTCGATCAAACAGCGTCAGGCCGAGCCAGTGCTCCAGCGCAGCAATTTTGCGGCTGACTGCGCCCTGGGTAATGCACAGTTCCCGGGCCGCATGGGTCAGATTAAGGTGACGGGCCGTCACCAGAAAAGCGTGAATCGCATTGAGCGGCAGGGTTGTACGTGACACAGAGCACCTCAGCTATGCATTTTAATCATGGCTATTATGACGACATTTCGCTTGCCGACTCAAGTCACAGCCCGTTGAATAGCCCTTAATTGCATTCAGCACGCTATGTCACTGACGGAGAGAACATGTCCCTGAAAACGCCTGTCGCAGTCACCTCGAAGTTGCCCGATGTCGGCACCACCATTTTCAGCGTTATCGGACAGCTTTCGGCGCAGCATCAGGCGATCAATCTGTCGCAGGGCGCACCGAATTTCCCCTGCGATCCGTTGCTGGTTGAAAGTGTCAGCCAGGCGATGCGCGACGGCCATAACCAGTACGCGTCGATGACCGGCTTGCCGGCACTACGGGAAGTTTTAGCCAGTAAGGTCGAATCGCTCTACGGCCAGAAATACGATCCGGCCAGTGAAGTGCTGATCACCGGCAGCGCCAGTCAGGGCATTTACATGGCAATTTCCGCGCTGGTGCATCCGGGGGATGAGGTCATTTTCTTTGAACCGGCATTCGACAGCTACGCACCGGTGGTCCGGTTACAGGGCGGCAAGCCGATTGGCCTGAAGCTGCAGGTGCCGGCTTTCGCCATCGACTGGCAGCAGTTGCGCGCCGCCATTACGCCGCGTACCCGGATGATCATCATCAATACGCCGCATAACCCCAGTGCCCAGGTGCTGACGCCGGACGATCTCAATCAGCTGGCGGCCCTGACCCGCAACACTGACATCGTGGTGTTATCCGACGAGGTGTATGAACATATTCTGTTTGATGGCCGTCCGCACTGCGGCATGGCGACCCATCCGGAGCTGGCGGCGCGCAGCGTCATCGTCTCTTCGTTTGGCAAAACCTTCCACGTCACCGGCTGGCGGGTGGGTTACTGCCTGGCACCGGCGGAACTGATGACCGAGCTGGTGAAAGTGCATCAGTTTATGATGTACGCCGCAGATACGCCGATGCAGGTGGGATTCGCCCATTATCTGCAGACGCCGCAACACTATCTGTCACTGTCATCTTTCTACCAGCAAAAGCGCGATCGGCTGATTGCGCTGATGCAGGATTCACCGTTTAAGCTGCTGCCGTGCGCCGGCTCGTTCTTTATGCTGGCCAGCTACGGACATTTCAGTGACGAACCGGACAGCGAGATGGTAAAACGTCTTATCGTCGATCACGGGGTGGCGACCATCCCGCTGTCGGCGTTTTATATGGATGGCACCGACAACAAACTGATCCGTCTTTCCTTTGCCAAAGACGAGGCAACATTAGAGGCTGGCGCCGCTGCGCTGTCGGCGTTCCGGCAGTAAGCGGCTGGCGGACGCAAGGTTGCCCGACTGACGCACGGTAAAGCAGGGCAGCGATCGGTTAAAAACAATAATTTCGGGGTAAATGATGAAAAAACGCAACGCACTGTTTCTGGCACTCGGCATGATGACGTCGGTATCGGCGCTGGCGCAGGATTTACGTTATGGCCTGGAGTCACAGTATCCGCCGTTTGAAAGCCGCAACGCTCAGGGGGAACTGGAAGGTTTTGATATCGAACTGGGTAACGCGATCTGCCAGGCCGGTAAGTTTAACTGCCACTGGGTGGAGAGCAGCTTCGACGCGCTGATCCCGGCGCTGCAGGCGAAGAAGTTCGATGCGATCAACTCGGCGATGAACATCACCGAAGCGCGGGCGAAAAGCATCGGCTTCACCCAGCCGATCTACCGTATTCCGACCATGCTGGTGGCGAAAACCGGCCAGAAACTGGCACCCACGGCCGACGCGCTGAAGGGCAAAAATATCGGGGTATTGCAGGGATCGATTCAGGAAACCTACGCCAAAAAACACTGGGAGTCGCAGGGCGTTACCGTGACCTCGTATCAGGATCAGAACCAGGTCTATAACGACATGGTCGCCGGGCGTCTGGACGGTACATTGGTGATGTCAGCCGCCGGTCAGTCGGGCTTCCTCGACAAACCACAGGGTAAAGGCTTCGGCTTTATCGGTAAGCCGGTCGAGGATGATGCGATTCTCGGGTCGGGTATCGGCTTTGGCCTGCGTAAAGATGATACGCAGCTCAAACAGTCGCTGGATACGGCGATCGCCAAAGTGCAGACCGATGGCACCGTGAAGAAGCTGGCTGAGAAATATTTCCCGGGCATTGATGTCAGCGTGAAGCCATAACTGACAATCGGGCGCGTGCTGCGCCCGATTTAATCGTTATTCCGCTGCCAGGTAGCAGAGTTTTTCCGCCACCTGATAGGATTTCACAAACGACGGCAGCGGTAAGAACTCAAAGCGAGAATGGAAGTTATGCGCACCGGTGAAAAAGTTCGGCGTCAGTAAGCCCTTAGCCGACAGCGCTGCACCGTCAGTGCCGCCCCGCATCGGAATCACCTTTGGTTCGATATCCAGCGCGCGGAACGCTTTGAAAATCAGGTCGATCGCCCGACGATCCTCGCCCAGCGCATTGCTGATATTGCTGTAGATATCGGTAATGGTGATCTCAACCTTGCCGGTCGGGTAGCGGGAAGCAATTGCCTGCGCCTGCTGCTGTAGTTGCTGCTTACGCTCGGCAAAACTGGCCAGATCAAAATCACGGATAGAAGCTTTCAGGATCGCCTGGCTGGCGTTGGCCTGGATCTCATTGAACCAGATATAGCCTTCACGGCCCTCGGTCTGTTCCGGGGTCTGCTGACGATCAAACTGGCTGATGTAGTCATGCGCCATCAGCAGCGGGTTAACCAGCACCCCTTTACCCGACATCGGATGCGCCGGTACGCCGGTAAAGCGGATTTCGGCGGCGGCACCATTGAAGTTCTCATACACCACTTCGCCCAGTTCGCAGCAGTCGATGGTCCAGGCGAAGTCCACATTAAATCGCGTTTCCAGATCGAGCGCTTTGGCTCCGCGCAGGCCAATCTCTTCATCGGGCACAAACGCCACCACGATATCGCCGTGGTCGCCGTTAAGGTTCTCCATCAGCGTCATTACCACCGTCACTGCCGCTTTGTTATCAGCGCCCAGTACGCTGGTACCGTCGCTGAAAATCACCTGCTGACCGATATAGGGAGCGATCTCCGGATGCTGATCGCGGCGTAGCCAGATATCCTGGTCGGCATTCAGGCAGAGATCCTGATCCTCCCAGCGCAGAATCTGCGGTTTGATATCGGGTGACAGACCGACGTCAACGGTATCGATATGGGTGATAAAGCCGATACGCGGCGCAGCGGGACGATTACCCGGTTTCACCGCCGTTACCGTCGCATGCTGGTCAATCACCACCTGTTCCAGCCCCAGCGCACGCAGCTCGGCCGCCAGCAGTTCCGCCATCGCGTGCTGGCTCGGGGTACTGGGCAGAGTGGTCGATTTCGCATCACTCTGACTGCTGACGGCGAGGTAACGGAAAAAGCGCTCGGTAAGTTGCGTCTCAAGTTTGTCGGTCATCACTATTCCTTATTAGTCAGCCACGGGCAGGGTTCGCTATGGTGCCGAATCGTGCTATCAATGAAGCATCTGAATGATTCATTTAGGTATTCTGATCACCGGAAGTCAATACAAAGCGAGGATGATAATGAAAATGAAGATAGCCACCTTAGCGCTTGTTACGGCTGGGATGACGCTGGCGGCCAGCGTGAACGCCAAAACGCTGGTCTACTGCTCAGAGGGATCGCCAGAGAATTTCAACCCGCAACTCTATACCTCGGGCACCAGCGTAGACGCCAGCGCGGTGCCGGTATTTAACCGCCTGGTGGACTTTAAGGCCGGTACTACTGAACTGGTCCCCAGCCTGGCGGAAAGCTGGGAGATCAGCCCCGACGGCACGGTTTATACCTTCCATCTGCGTAAAAACGTCAAATTCCAGAGCAACAAACAGTTTAAACCGACGCGCGACTTCAACGCAGACGATGTCATCTTCTCTTTTATGCGCCAGATGGACCCGAAAAATCCCTACCACAACGTCTCGGGCGGCACCTATTCCAACTTCGAAAGCCTGGAGCTGTCGACACTGATTAAACAGATTGAACGGGTGGATGACCATACGGTGCGCTTCACGCTGTCGCACCCGGAAGCGCCGTTTCTGGCCGATCTTGGCTGGTACTTTGCCTCGATTCATTCGGCTGAATATGCCGATAGCATGCTGAAAGCCGGTACGCCGGAGAAGGTCGACATGAACCCTATCGGCACCGGGCCGTTTGAGCTGGTGCAGTACCAGAAGGACTCACGCATTCTCTACAAGGCCTTTCCACAATACTGGCAGGGCAAGGCAAAGCTGGATCGGCTGGTGTTCAGCATCACTCCGGATGCCTCGGTGCGTTATGCCAAGCTGGAGAAGAACGAATGCCAGGTGATGCCGTTCCCCAATCCGGCCGATCTGGAAAAAATGCGCGCCAACCCGGATATCACCCTGGAACAGAAAGCCGGGCTGAATACCGGTTTCCTGGCGTTTAATACCACCAAAGCGCCAACCGACAAGGTGGAAGTCCGTCAGGCACTGGCGATGGCGATCAACAAACCGGCGATCATCGAGGCGATTTTTAAAGGTACCGGCACGGTAGCAAAAAACATTCTGCCGCCGGGCGTCTGGAGCGCCGACAAAGATCTGAAAGATTACGACTATGATCCGGAAAAAGCCAAAGCGTTACTGCAACAGGCCGGGGTCAAACCGGGTACCGAGATTGCGCTGTGGGCGATGCCGGTGCAGCGGCCCTACAATCCCAATGCCCGCCGCATGGCCGAGATGATCCAGTCAGACTGGGCGAAAGTCGGTATTAAAGCCAATATTGTCAGCTATGAGTGGGGCGAATACCTGAAACGGGTCCGCAGCGGTGAGCATCAGGCGGCATTAATGGGCTGGACCACCGCCACCGGCGACCCGGACAACTTCTTTGGCCCGCTCTACAGCTGCACCTCGGCGCAGGGCGGATCGAACTCGTCAAAATGGTGCTATCAGCCGTTTGAGAAGTTAATCACCGCCGCCCGCGCCGAACCGGATCAGGGCAAGCGCACCGCGATGTATCTGCAGGCGCAGCAGATAATGCACGATCAAATGCCGGCAGTGATGATTGCCCACTCGACCATTTTTGAGCCGGTGCGCAAATCGGTCAGCGGCTATCAGGTTGATCCGTTTGGCAAACACATTTTCTACCAGGTCGATATCAAACAGTAAGAAGCTACGGCCCGGCTCTGCAACGTAACGCCCGCCAGTGGGGGCGTTACGGCCTCAGCCGCCGATCCCACGCAGTTGCTGATCGATTTCAGTTAACCGCTGCTGTAAAAACTCCACAAACAGCGTCAGCGCAGCGG
The DNA here is from genome assembly GCF_040546285.1 of Pantoea sp. UYEF8. NCBI lineage: Bacteria > Pseudomonadati > Pseudomonadota > Gammaproteobacteria > Enterobacterales > Erwiniaceae > Pantoea > Pantoea sp. UYEF8. Next base: position 224,614 of record NZ_JBEPNM010000002.1, read on the forward strand.
TGCGCTGACGACCCGACACCGTCTGCAGTTGCAGCGTCCGCTGGCTGAGCTGATCGACGCCCATCGACCGCAGCACCAGGTTCTGTGCCTGGTGTTCAAACAGCAGGGTAAAGGCGCTACAAATCGTCACCGCCTGCGGCGTGCGCAGCAAAAAATGATACAGCGTGGCGAAGTAATCGCAGGTCAGCACCGGCTCGACCACGCAACCGCTCATCTGACAGGAGAGATCAAACAGTTGCCGCACCGTGGTGTGCTGGCCCGGCAGTGCCAGCGGCCAGCGTGGCAGATCGGCCAGCGTAACCTGGCGTGACGCCAGCGGGTGACTCTGATGCATCGCCAGCAGCACCGGCGCGGGCCATGAGCCGAGCACTTCAACACTGCGCTCCGGATGCAGGCTGAACTGCAACGCAACGTCGCATTCACCAGCCCGCACCGCTTCGGCCACGCCCTGCGAGTGGGTCACATTCAGGGCAAACAGCACGCCAGGATTCGCCTGCCGAAAATCGGACAGCAGGCCCGGCAGCAGGCTGAACGCCATGCCATCGGTACAGGCGATACGGATCCGGGTGCGGCGCACCGCTTTCAGTCCCTTAATCTCCGCCAGCGCATATTCCATATCCAGCTGACTCTTGCGCACATGATGCGCAAAAATTTCACCAGCTTCATTCAGCACCATTCCGCGCGCATGCCGCTCAAACAGCGGCACGCCCACCTGCGCCTCCAGCCGCTGAATCTGACGGCTGATGGCCGATACCGCGACAAACAGCTGTTCACTGGCGGCGCTGAGCGATCCGCAATTCACCACCGCCAGAAAATAGCGGATTTCACTGCTCAACATGGAGACTCCTCCGCCACAGGGACGCATTAAAAAGGGGCATGCCTCAGGATCGGGCAGACCTTTGTTGCTTTAAAAGCAAAGCTAACTCGATAAATTGATAATTGTGGCAAAGGCCGAAGTTTGTCAAAGATAACTGACGATTAAAAAAAACAAACAGGGCAAACATGACAGAGCAACAGGTGGTAGACCAGGCGATGAACTATTTCGACAGCGGGGCGTTTCAGCAACTGCTGGCCCGACGCATCGCCTGTGTAACGGAGAGTCAGCATCCGCAGCGTCAGGCCGGGCTGCAACACTATCTGCAGGCTGAGATTGGACCGCAGCTTGAGGCGCTGGGTTTTACGCTGCATCCTTTCGATAATCCCCAGCCGGGCAGTCCGCCGTTTCTGATTGCGGTGCGTATCGAGGACCCGACGCAGCCGACGCTGCTCTGTTACGGGCATGGCGATGTGGTGTATGGCGATGAGGAGAACTGGCGTCCCGGACTGTCACCGTGGCAGCTGACTGCGGAAGGCGATCGCTGGTATGGCCGTGGCAGCGCAGACAACAAAGGCCAGCACTGTATCAACCTGGCGGCGCTGGAACAGGTGATGGCGGCGCGGGGCGGCAGGCTGGGCTTTAACTGCAAAATTCTGTTTGAGATGGGTGAAGAGATCAGCTCGCCGGGGCTGGCGCAGATTTGTCAGCAGCAGCAGGCGCTGCTGGCGGCCGATCTGTTTATCGCTTCAGACGGCCCGCGGCTCAACGCCGTGCGGCCGACACTGTTCCTCGGTTCACGCGGCGCGGCCAACTTTCGCCTGACCATTACCGCGCGCGATAACGCCTACCACTCAGGTAACTGGGGCGGGCTGTTAAGCAACCCCGGCACCCAGCTGGCGAATGCGCTGGCATGTCTGGTAAATGCGCAGGGCGTGTTGCAGGTGGCGGCGCTGAAACCCGACTCCCTGACCCCGGCAGTGCGCGACATCCTCAGCGATATCGACGTCGGCGGCATGCCTGGCGATCCGGCGCTGGCTGAAAACTGGGGTGAACCCGGTTTAACCGCGGCTGAACGGTTGTATGGCTGGAACACGCTGGAAGTCCTGGCGTTTGAAACCGGGAACCCAGCGCAGCCGATGAATGCGATTCCCGGTCGCGCCACGGCAGTCTGTCAGCTGCGCTTTGTGGTCGGCACCGACTGGCAGAACCTGGTGCAGCACGTTGACCAGCATCTGCGCCAGCACGGTTTCGACAATGTCAGCGTAGAGTTTCTGCGTGGCTCGCCGGCCACCCGGCTCAATCCGCAGGATCCGCTGGTGGAGTGGGCGCTCAACAGTCTGGCCCACAGCAGTGGCAAAAAACCGGCGCTGCTGCCTAACCTCGGCGGATCGCTGCCCAATGAGGTGTTTGCCGATATCCTTGGTCTGCCAACCCTGTGGGTGCCGCACTCCTATCCGGCCTGTGGCCAGCACGGCGTCAATGAACACATGCTGACCTCGATTGCCCGCGAAGGACTGGCGATCATGACCCGGCTGTTCTGGCAGCTGGGTGAAGAGGGCCAGCAACTGCTCGCCCGCCACCGCAACTGGCAGGAGAGTGGTCAATGAGCAGCATCGCGCAAAGCCGTCCACAGCTCAGGCCGAGCCTGCATAAAACGCTGTTTGCCACCTGTATCGGTAACGCGCTGGAGTGGTTTGATATCGCCGTCTATGGCTTTTTCGCCAGTTACATCGCCCACGCATTCTTTCCGGTCAGCGATCCGTCGGTTTCACTGCTGCTGACCTTTGGCAGCTTCGGCATCGCCTTTCTCATCCGTCCGCTGGGAGCGCTGGTGTTAGGAAACTACGCCGATCGTCATGGTCGTAAAAAGGCGCTGCTGCTGTCGATCAATCTGATGATGCTGGGTGGGGCGATCATTACCTTTATGCCGGGTTACGCCACGATCGGACTGGCCGCGCCGCTACTGATCATCCTGGCGCGGCTGATTCAGGGTTTCTCCGCCGGCGGCGAATTTGGCAGTTCCACCGCTTTTCTGGTGGAGCATTTCCCGGAGCGTAAGGCGTTTATTGCCAGCTGGCAGTTCGCCACGCAGGGAGCCAGCACGCTGATGGCGTCGGCGTTTGGCCTCGGCCTGACGCAGTGGCTCAGCGAAAGTGAAATTCAGGCGTGGGGCTGGCGCATCCCGTTCGCCTTTGGCTTGTTGATTGGTCCGCTGGGGGTCTATATTCGCCGCCACGTGCACGAGCCCGCCAGTTTCGTCGCACAGGAGAAACATGCCGCGCCGCTGAAGACTCTGTTTGGCCGCCAGAAGGCGCTGATCACCCTGGCGATTGGGCTGATGGTCATTTCGACCGCCATCAACTACATGCTGAACTACATCCCGACCTATGCCACCAAAACGCTGCATTTATCGGGCTCGGTGGCGTTTACCGCAACCCTGGTGGCCGGGATTATCCTGACGGTCGTCACCCCGATAATGGGATTGTGGGCCGAGCGTGTAGGGCGATTGCCCCTGATGTGGGGATCGCTGTTACTGCTGATGGTCACCATCTATCCGGCGTTTAAAGCGATGATCGATCACACCACACCGACCACGCTGATTTTGCTGGTGGCGTGGATGGCGCTGCTGAAGTCGGTTTACTTCTCGACGGTGCCGTCGGTGATGGCCGATCTGTTTCCTGCCACCACCCGGGCCAGCGGCATGGCGATCAGTTATAACGTGGCGGTGACGGTATTCGGCGGCTTTGCACCGTTGATTTGTAGCCTGCTGATCCAGGTCACTGGCAGCAGCCTGGCACCGGGCTATTACCTGATGGCCGTCGCGGTGCTGAGTGGAATTGCGCTGTTACGCAGCAGTAAGCGGCTGGGATAACAAAACGGGCCGTCACTGCGGCCCGTTTTACCGGCTTAGCTGAACTGCAGATAGGCAACGTGGGTCTGCAGGAACTCTTCCAGCCCATGTTTGCCGTCGGCCCCGCCAACGCCTGATTTACGCCAGCCAGCATGAAAGCCCTGCATCGCCTCGAAGTTTTCGCGGTTAACGTAGGTTTCGCCAAACTTCAGCTGACGCAGCGCCTTCATGGTGGTGTTGATATCCCGGGTATAGAGCGAAGAGGTCAGGCCATACTGGCAGTCGTTAGCCAGCGCGATCGCCTCGTCCAGCGTTTTGAAGCGCATCACCGGCAACACCGGACCAAAAATCTCCTCCTGCATGATCTCCATCTCCTGACGTACCCCGGTGATCAGCGTCGGCTCAAAAAAGAAGCCCTGATCGCCGACCCGTTTGCCGCCCAGTACCACCGTTGCGCCAGCCGCAACCGCATTGGCCACTTTCTGTTCGACACGCTGCAGGGCCGCGGCGTTAATCAGCGGTCCCATATCAATATCGCTGTGCTGAGCCGGATCGCCCAGTTTCACCTGCCGGAAGGCGGCGGTCAGCGCGGCGATAAAGCGATCGTAAATGCCGTCCTGCACATAGACGCGCTCCGCACAGTTACACACCTGGCCGCTGTTGATCATCCTTGAGCTGACGATTGCCCGCACCGCCAGGTCGATATCAGCATCATCCATCACAATCGCCGGGGCTTTCCCTCCCAGCTCCAGCGACACTTTGGTCACATTTTTCGCTGCAGCCTGCATGGTGGCAACGCCAGCACCGACGCTGCCGGTCAGGCTGACCAGGCCGACCTTAGGATTCGCCGCCAGCTCCTGTCCGACTTCCGGACCGTAGCCATAAACGAAATTGATCACCCCGGCTGGCAGGCCCAGGGTGTGTAAAATATCGGCGAATATCGCGGCGTTATTTGGCGTCAGTTCGCTGGGTTTGATCACAATAGTATTGCCGGTAATCAGTGCCGGTGCCGCTTTGCGTGCAATCAGGAAGAACGGGAAGTTCCACGGTAAAATGCCGGTGGTGACGCCGATGGCCTTTTTAAACAGGAAGATATTTTCGTTTGGCCGATCGCTGTTGATGATTTCACCCTCATAGCGTCGCGCCCACTCAGCCATATAGTCGAGGTAATCCGCGGTAAACAGCACTTCGGTCTGCGCCAGCCCCTGGGTTTTGCCACCTTCAGCCACAATGGTGGCCGTCAGTTGCGGTTCACGTGCGCGGATCGCCGTGGCGATTTTGTGCAGCCAGACGCCACGTTCAACCGCAGGCAACGCTTCCCACTGCGGCTGCGCCGCTTCGGCGGCGAGGATCGCGCGTTGTGCATCTGCGGCGCTGCCCTGCGGAATACGCGACAGCAGCGCTTCGGTGGCCGGATTAATCACCTCAATCCACTTATCGTTGTGATCGGCGACAAACTCGCCATTAATGTAATGTTGATGATGTGTTGTCATTCGCAGGTCTCTCCGCTATCGGTGCGTTGCAATAATGTAATTAAAGAGTGAGGCAGATCCGGCGGAGCGACCTTTAGCTGATTGCCAGCAGCGTAAGGCGGCTGGCAACCAATCACAGATATCGGCGCGTTTTACGGCAAAAACGGCAAATTGTTGTAGATTTAACAGAGCGAAGAGGTAAAAAGAGGGGGACATCATGGCAAACGGATGGGCGTCTGAAGGCGCCGTGCAGGAGCAGATCGACAGCACCGTTAACGACGGCATCGAACGTGTCCGGCAATCAATCGGCCACGGCGAAAGCGCCACCGAATGTGAACTCTGTGGCGAACCGATTCCCGAGGCGCGCCGTAAGGCGCTGAAAGGCGTGCGCTACTGCGTTTCCTGTCAGGAGAAAATCGACAAACAGCAGCAGAGCAGCAGTTTATATAACCGTCGTGGCAGTAAAGATAGCCAGTTACGTTAGATGTCAGGACCCTGGCATCGCCAGACCGCTGCCAATAAACCACGCCAGAAAGCCGACGCCCGCCACGATGATGGCGATAGGAAAGAGGATTCCAATTCTCATGATTTTCCTGCTGCAAACAGAGGGGAGTGTAAGGCGGGCGATCTTATCACGACAGGTGCAAGACTGCGCGGTGGGTTTTCAGCAGGGTAAAGAGCTGGAACTGGGTCGCGTCATTCACCTCACGCAGCAGTTCACCCTTGTTGAACACGATGTGGTGAATGTGACCCAGCTGACGCCACACCACAATCGCTGAGGCGATCAACGCGCAGTGCTGTTCCGCCTGAATACATTCAAGGGTCGCGTACTGCGCATCCTCCAGCCCATTCACAAATACCTTTATCGCCTCGGCCGGCAGAATCGCCCGCAGGTCATCCAGCATCACCTGACTGACTGAACGTGAAAGAAACAGTGTTAACCACTTAGTCGTCATCCCAATCCCTGAATTCGATCAATTTTCCCCAGTTTATACGACCCTGGCCGCCGTAAGGAAAGGCTTCTTTGTTGTTTTGCCAAAATGATCGTGCGCATGGCAGCCAGATCGATAATGTGCTGCGCCACACAGCAAAAACACAAAAAACATAGAATAATAAACCACTTAAGCGGAAAGCCATCCGGCACTCTGACAAAGGTGAATTTGTGATCCTTAACGGGAATAACGCGGAGATTTTGCCAACAGGCGGCGGCATCCGGCATTCATTCAAAGGCTGAGGAATTCCTGCAAACCGTAGACTGCCTGCTAAGCGGAAATCGTTGGGTTTCCGTCAGGCCTCAACCTAACCAGGAAAAAACAATGAACAGTGCCATTATTGCCGGCATCTTCTGGCATTTTGTCGGAGCTGCCAGTGCCGCGTGTTTCTACGCGCCGTTTAAACAGGTGAAAAGATGGTCATGGGAAACCATGTGGTCGGTCGGTGGCCTGATGTCGTGGCTGATCCTGCCGTGGGTGGTGAGTGCGATTTTGCTGCCCGACTTCCGCGCTTATTACAGCAGCTTTAGTCTGGCGCAGCTGCTGCCGGTGTTTCTGTTCGGCGCCATGTGGGGCGTGGGCAACATCAACTACGGCCTGACCATGCGCTATCTCGGCATGTCGATGGGGATTGGCATCGCCATTGGCATCACGCTGGTGGTCGGCACCCTGATGACGCCGCTGCTGCAGGGCCGCTTTGGTGAGCTGTTTGCCTCTGCCGGTGGACGTTTAACTCTGCTGGGCGTGCTGGTGGCGCTGGTTGGCGTGGCGATCGTCTCGCGTGCTGGCCTGCTGAAAGAGCGGGCGCTGGGGATTAACGCGCAGGAATTTAATCTGAAGAAAGGGCTGGTGCTGGCGGTGATGTGCGGTATTTTCTCTGCCGGGATGTCATTCGCTATGGATGCGGCGAAACCGATGCACCAGGCGGCGGCGCAGCTGGGTATCGATCCGCTGTATGTCGCGCTACCGAGCTACGTGGTGATTATGGGCGGCGGGGCGCTGGTCAACCTGGCCTTCTGTTTCTACCGGCTGGCAACCCGGCCAGAGCTGTCAGTGCGCAAGGATCTCTCGGTGGCGAAACCGCTGCTGCTGGCGAACGTCGCCTTTGCCGTGCTCGGCGGCACCATGTGGTATCTGCAATTCTTCTTCTACGCCTGGGGCCATGCGCGTATTCCGGCGCAGTATGATTACGTCAGCTGGATGCTGCACATGAGTCTTTACGTGCTGTGCGGCGGGCTGGTCGGCTTACTGATGAAAGAGTGGAAGTCAGTGGGACGTCGGCCGGTCGGGGTGTTATCGATTGGTTGTGTGGTGATCATTATCGCAGCCAACATCGTTGGGCTCGGCATGGCCGCCTGATCGGATCAGCGGAAAACTGCGCAATGCGAGCCTGCATCCCAGGCTCGCATTATTGCGATTCGGTGTCGGTGTTTTTCAGCGTCTGCCCGGATGAGATAAAACGCTGACGCCAGGCGCTGGGGGTCAGGCCGGTATCGCGGGTAAACACCACCGAAAAATAGTTACTGTCATCAAAGCCGCAGCGGGCGGCCACTTCACCAATCAGACAATCCTGGGTGCGCAGCAAATACTTCGCCTGACAGAGCTGGAGCTGACGCAGATAATGTCCGATCGTCATGCCGGTCTGCTGACGAAATAGCTGCCTGAGCGCCCGCTCGTTCAGCTGGTTATGCTGGCAAAATTCGGCCAGATCAAACGGACGGGCAATCGCGCCCTGTAATGCCGACATCAGCAAATCTAACTGTTCACCTTCCGGCAACGCCCACGGGCGATCGGCGGCATAGCCATGACGGCGCAGGATCAGCGCCAGCTGCAAAAACAGTGCTTCTGATAGCTGCACCGACAGCGGATCGCTTTTGCGGCTTTCACGCTCCAGCTGACCAATCACCCCGCGCGCCAGCGCCATGCCGCGCGTGGTCAGACGCCAGCAGCCGGGTGCATCAGCGCCTTGCGGCGGCAACAGCTGATTCCAGTCGAGCCCGAGGCTAAAGCGGTCACGGCAGTAGAGGATATTATCCAGCACCAGATCGTTGACGCTGTCATAGCTGTGGCAGTCACTGTCGCGGATATAAAAAACGTCGCCACAGGTAATCAGCCACGGGCGATCGTTGAGGACGTGCAGGCCGTTGCCGCGCCAGACAATCACGATTTCGCTGAATTCGTGTCGGTGCGGCGGGAAAGAAGGTTGGGGCATCCGTTCGGCTACCGCCACCGGTAAGCTGGTGGCAGGAAAATAATCATCCCGGCTGAGTATCAACGCCATACTGTGCTCCTTTACCCCATCTGCTGGCGCTCCGCTCGCGGCGCGCAACCAAATTCGCGCCTGAACAGGGTGGAGAAGTGGTTGCTGTCACCAAATCCACACTGAAAGGCGATATCCGTAATGCGTATATCACTGTGACGCAGTAAATGCCGCGCCTGCAACAACCGCAACCGATTCAGATAACGCTGCGGTGTGCTGCCGGTTTGTTGCTTCATCTGCCGATGCAGCGTGCGCAGCGACAGGGAAAAACGGTCGGCCAGCTGATCCCAGACGATCTCATCACTGTAATGATCGTTCAGCCAGTCAAGCAAGCGATGCAGTCGCGCTTCCTGATCCTGGCTCTGCTCGTCACGACACGCTTCACGTAACAGCACCAGCAGTTGTAAAAACAGCTGCTCCTGGCGTGCCTGCTTCTCCAGCGACCAGGCATCATCCTGGCGCATCTGGCTTGCCACGCTCAGTGCCTGACTCATCACTTTATGATTGATGCGCCAGTGCGACGCATACTGTCCATCCTTGTCACAGGGCAGCAGCGCCTGTAGTCCGGAAAGAAAACGGAAAGCGCCGGGGCTGCGGTACAGCACGTTAGTCAGGCAGAGATTCTCGGTCTGCTCATACAGATGACGGTCGTGGTCGCGGACAAAACAGACGCAGCCGGCGCACAGTGTTTGCGGCTGACCGTTAAACACATGAATGCCCGACCCGTGCTCAACCAGCACAATTTCATGAAAATCATGATGATGCTCCGGGAAGGCCTGCTGCGGGACGCGCGGCTCAATGGCTATCGCGTAATCGCCTTCAGGGAAAAAATCCGCACTGTGCAAAATGGTCATCGTCGCCTCTCGCTACTGTTAACAAAGCTGTAACGGAGTCTAAACAGGACGTGGCTACCTTACCTTGAATTTTCCGCTCATCTCAGCAGGAATCCTGCTGATTATTCAAGAAATCCTCAGCAGTTAATAAATTTGCGGCAGGGGTCACATCGCCCCGGCTGCCGTCTCTGTGATCTCTCTCACGAAGTTCTTTGCAAGTCTGCCAGCGGAGGGGGGCTGCTGGCACTGTCGGGAAGGTGGCAGTCCGCCAGGATTTCTACTCTGTGACCATCAAATCACAGGAAAAAATGCTGCCATGACCACGCGAAATACTGTTGCTATCGATCTCGGCGCATCCAGCGGACGGGTAATGCTCGCACACTGGGATGCCGCACAGCGCCACCTCAGTCTGCGGCAGGTCCGGCGTTTCGCAAATACCCGTCAGCGCCGTGCCGGCTATGACTGCTGGGATGTGGCGCTGCTGGAGCAGGAAATCCGTGCCGGTCTGGCGCAGCTGGATGCAGAAGGCGTGGTGCCGGACAGCATCGGGATTGATACCTGGGGCGTGGATATGGTGCTGCTGGATGCCTGTGGCGAGCAGGTCGGCGAAGCCGTCAGCTACCGTGATGCCCGTACCCACGGCCTGATGGAGCAGGCGCAGCGCGATCTGAGCCACAGCGCGATCTATGCCCGCACCGGCATTCAGTTCCTGCCGTTTAATACGCTGTATCAGATGCGCGCACTGCATCAGCAGCAGCCCGACTGGCAGGCCCGCGTCGCACACGCACTGATGATCCCGGACTATCTGCACTATCGCCTGACCGGTAATCTCAACTGGGAATATACCAACGCCACTACCACGCAGATGCTGAATATCGACAGCGGCGAATGGGATCGCGAGCTGCTGGGCTGGGCCGGTGTTGATGCGGCCTGGTTCGGCCAGCCACGGGCACCCGGCAACACGGTCGGCCACTGGCATAACGCCCACGGCGCGGCGATTCCGGTGATTGCCGTCGCCACCCACGACACCGCCAGCGCGGTGGTGGCGACGCCGCTGATGCAGGAAGATGCCGCCTATCTCAGTTCCGGCACCTGGTCGTTAATGGGCTTTGAAAGCCTGCAACCTTACGCGTCGGAGGCGGCGTTACGGGCCAACATTACCAATGAAGGCGGCGCTGAAGGCTACCGCGTGCTGAAGAACATCATGGGATTATGGTTGCTGCAGCGCGTCTGTGATGAGCTACATATCGACGATCTCAGCCAGCTGATCGACCAAACCGAACGGCAACCGGCCTGCGTGTCGCTGATCAGCCCGAACGATGCGCGCTTCATCAATCCGGACAGCATGGTCAATGAAATCCAGAACGCCTGTGCAGAGCAGGGCATGCCGGTGCCGCAATCCGCCGCCGCGCTGGCACGCTGCATTTTTGACAGCCTGGCGCTGCTCTACCGTGAAGTGATCGCCGAACTGGCGCAGCTGCGCGGTAAACCTTTCCGGCAACTGCATGTGGTCGGCGGCGGCAGCCAGAACCACTTTCTCAATCAACTGTGCGCCGATGCCTGTCAGATTCCGGTGCTGGCCGGACCGATTGAAGCCTCAACCCTCGGCAACGTGGGATGTCAGCTGATCGCGCTCGGCGAACTGACCGATGTGGCCGATTTCCGCTGCTGCGTGGTCAACAATTTTCCGCTCACAACCTTTGAACCGCAAACAAATAGCGCCTTTGGTGCCAGTCAGGCACGTTTCACGGCGCTGAGCCAACCCGCTAAGGAACTCGCTTATGACTAAGCAGATTGAACAGGCTTTTGAACTGGCTAAACAACGCTACGCCGACATTGGGGTGGATGTTGAACAGGCCATCCGTCAGCTGGATGCGATTCCGGTCTCAATGCACTGCTGGCAGGGGGATGATGTGCGGGGCTTCGAAAACCCGCAGGGCGCATTAACCGGCGGTATTCAGGCGACCGGCAACTATCCGGGACGCGCCCGTAATGCCGGTGAACTGCGTAACGATATCGACAAAGCGATGTCGCTGATCCCCGGCGCGAAACGACTCAATCTGCACGCCATCTATCTGGAAAGTGACAAACCGGTGGCGCGTGATGAGATTGAGCCGGAACACTTTGCCAACTGGGTCAGCTGGGCCAAAGAGCATAAGCTGGGACTCGACTTCAATCCCAGCTGCTTTTCACATCCGCTGAGTGCCGACGGTTTCACCCTGTCACATGCTGATAAAACCATTCGTCAGTTCTGGATCGATCACTGTAAAGCCAGCCGCCGGGTTTCCGCCTCGTTTGGTGAGCAGCTGGGCACCCCGTCGGTGATGAATATCTGGGTGCCCGACGGCATGAAAGATATCACCATCGATCGGCTGGCACCGCGCCAGCGACTGATGAGCGCGCTGGATGAAATCATCGCCGAAAAACTGAATCCGCAAAATCACATCGATGCGGTGGAGAGCAAGCTGTTTGGTATCGGCGCTGAAAGCTACACCGTGGGCTCCAACGAGTTTTTCCTCGGTTACGCGGCCAGCCGTCAGACCGCGCTGACGCTGGATGCCGGCCACTTCCATCCGACTGAAGTGATCTCCGATAAAATCTCCGCCGCCATGCTCTACGTGCCGCGTCTGTTGCTGCACGTCAGCCGGCCGGTGCGCTGGGACAGCGATCACGTGGTGCTGCTCGATGATGAGACCCAGGCGATCGCCAGTGAGATTGTTCGCCATCAGCTGTTTGACAAAGTGCACATCGAGCTCGACTTCTTTGATGCCTCGATCAACCGCATTGCAGCCTGGGTCATCGGCACCCGCAACGCCAAAAAAGCGCTGCTGCGCGCCCTGCTGGAACCGACCGATCGCCTGCGCCAGGTCGAAGCGGCAGGCGATTACACCGCCCGACTGGCGCTGCTGGAAGAGCAGAAATCACTGCCGTGGCAGGCGATCTGGGAAGCGTGGTGCCTGCGCCACGACGTGCCAGCCGATGCCAGCTGGCTGAGCGATGTCCGTCACTACGAACAACACATCTTGAGCCAACGTTAAGGATTTCACTATGCAAAGCATTCTTTCTTCCTGGTTTGTTAAGGGAATGGTCAAAGCCACCAGTGATATGTGGCTGAAGGGCTGGGATGAGCGTAACGGTGGGAACGTCAGTCTGCGTCTGCTGGAGGAGGAGGTGAAACCTTTTGCGGCCGATTTCTATCCGGAGCCGCGCTGCATTGAACTGACACAGCCGGCGCCTGCGCTGGCAAACTGCTGGTTCCTGGTGACCGGATCGGGCAAGTTCTTCCGCAACGTGCAACTCGATCCCGCCGATTGCCTGGCGCTGCTGCAGGTCGATGACAAAGGACTCTCATTCAAAATTCACTGGGGGCTGTCGAATGGCGGCCTGCCAACCTCTGAACTCGCCTCACACTTCCAGTCGCACGGCGTGCGTAAAGCGGTCAGCAACGGCGCTGATCGGGTGATCATGCATTGCCACGCCACCCATTTTATGGCGTTAAGTTATGTGGTTGAACTGGATTCGGCGCGCTTTACCCGCTTGCTGTGGGAAGGCAGCACGGAATGTCTGGTGGTATTCCCGGATGGCGTCGGCATTCTGCCGTGGATGGTGCCCGGCACTGACGGTATCGGGGCCGCCACGGCGGAGCAGATGCAGTCGCATAGCCTGGTAATGTGGCCGTTCCACGGCATCTTTGGCAGCGGGCCGACCCTGGATGAAACCTTTGGCCTGATCGATACCGCCGAAAAATCCTCTGAAGTGATCGTCAAGGTGCTGTCGATGGGTGGCATCCGCCAGAGTATCACTACCGAACAACTGGTGGCGCTGGGTGAACGCTTCGGGGTCAATCCGTGGCAGGCTGCGCTGGATGTGGGGCCTGCCAATGCTTCGTAGAGCCTTTGTGATGCAGGTGAATGCGGATTGCCACGCCGAATATCAGCGACGCCACTCGCCGATCTGGCCGGAGCTGGCAGAAACGCTGAAGGCACACGGGGCGCACAACTATGCTATCTGGCTGGATGCGGAGCGTAATCTGCTGTTTGCCAGCGTTGAGATTGAGTCGGAAGCAAGCTGGGAGGCGGTTGCCCGCACCGAAGTGTGTCAGCGCTGGTGGGCATCAATGAAAGACCTGATGCCGTCAAATCAGGACAACAGTCCGATAAGTCAGCCGTTAAAGCCGGTTTTCTTCCTCGAATGAGGACGGCCTGAAAAGCAACAAGGGCGGCAATCGCCGCCCTGATTTTATTTACGCTTTATGCTGACAGAGTCCGGTCAGCGTCGGCCACATCGCCATCAGCGTATCAATGATGCTGTCGAGATCGTCCCGCTGCACCCCTTCACGCGCCCGCACCGACATGCCTTGCAGCATACAGCCCAGATAGCGCGCGAGCGCCGCGATATTCACTGATTCGCTCAGTTCACCACGCTGCTGGCGGGTCAGCAGAAAGTCGCTAAGCGTACTCTCCTGCGACTGATGCTGCTGCTGCAACATGCTGGCGATCTCGGCAGAAGCCGCTGACAGGGTGGTGGAGGTGCAGATAAAGAAACAGCCGCCGGGCGAATCGCGATCGGTAAAGCAGGCGGCGGTTGCACGGAAATAACCCTCGATCGCCTGATCGACCGGCAACGCATCATTGCCGAGCGCCGCGTCACGCCAGGCACTGAATTTCTCCACGTAGCGCTCCATCGCGGCCCGGAACAACCCCTCTTTATTGACAAACTCGGCGTAGAGCGTGGGCGCTTTCGCCCCGGTTGCCGCTACCAGATCGGCCAGCGAGGTCCCCTCATAACCGTGGGTCCAGAACAGGGTAAGCGCTTTATCGAGCGCAGCTTCACGGTCGAAAACTTTTGGCCGACCGCGGCACTTCTTCACATCGCAATCCTGAACCTGGCTCATATATCCTCACGGGTTGTGAAACACCCCATTAAATTACCGATCATTAATAAATTGTGCAAGGGCTGGCGCATTCTGCGCTGAAGGCGGTTGCCATTTTGTGCGACGGCGCGCGGATATCGCCCCTAAGGTTAAGTGAAAAAGGGGGCTGAAGCCCATAATCACGCCACTTCGCGAATAAAATAACGCTCATTAAATAAATATTGACGGCTGACCATAATCGGGCCTATCATTTAGTTAATGATCGTTAATTAAATAACGACACACATTTTTCCACTACCGAATATTGAGAGAGCAACCTATGAAAAGCATCAAACTGAGTCTGGCCGCACTGGCACTTTCTACCCTGACATTTGGCGCATTCGCCGCTGATCAGGTCAGCAGCGACCCAATCAACCAGCAGCCGGTTGGCACCATTTCTGTCCAGGGCGGCAGCAACCTCAATTCCCTTGAAGCGCAGCTAAATGCCAAAGCGGATGAAGCGGGTGCCAAATCATTCCGTATCACCTCAACCAGTGGTCAGAACAAATTGCACGGCACCGCCGTGATTTATCAGTAATTAACTGTTGAGAAGGGGTTCGTTATGAAAAGTATCAGTATGATGGTGGTGGCTGCGCTACTCGGCAGCCTCTCCTTTGCCAGCGTGGCGGCTCAGCAGGTCACTCAATCGCCGCTCGATCAGCAAAAAATTGGCGTGATCAGCGCGACAGGTAGCACCAACCTGACCTCGCTGGAACAGCAACTGTCAGACCGGGCCAGCGATGTCGGTGCAAAGTCTTTCCGCATCACTTCGACCTCTGGCAACAACAACCTGCATGGCACCGCAGTCATTTATAAGTAAACCGCAGTCATTTATAAGTAAACCGCAGTCATTTATAAATAAACCGCAGTCATTTATAAATAAGATGAAACAGGCTTCAGATAACCACTTATCTGAAGCCTTTTTTCTAGCCGTTACTGCGTAATTGCGGGTAGCGGCGGAAGATATAGACACACCACAACAGCGCGACCAGACCGATCATCCCACCGACATTGCCCACATCCGCCATCTGCAGATGCAGACTGACCTGATTACCCAACAGCGCACCTGCGCCAATGCCGATATTATAAATACCCGACATCAGCGACATCGCAACGTCTGTGGCATCAGGCGCCAGTGATAGCACCCGTACCTGCATGCCCAGGCCAATCATCATCATCGCCATTCCCCAGATCACACACAGGGTGGAGATTGCAGCAGGACGGACCGCAGCAAAAATCAGCAGTCCCATGCAAAGTGTAATCAGCGCGATGGCGGCGATCAGCAGACCAGAGGGGAATTTATTACCCAGCGAACTGAACAGTACGCTGCCGATAATGCCGGCCGATCCGAACAGCAGCAGCAATAGGGTGGTGAAGTTCTCACCCGAGTGGGCCACCGCCTGCATAAAGGGTTCGATATAGCTATAAGCGGTGTAGTGCGCGGTCACCACCAGCGTCACCAGCAGATACATACTGACTAACGCCGGACGACGGAACAGCATCGGCACGCTGCTCAGTGAACCGGTATGTTCACTCGGCAGACGCGGCAGGATCCGCACCAGCATAATCATCAGCACCAGCGCCGAGAGGCCAATGGCACCAAAGGTGGTACGCCAGCCGAGATACTGACCCACCACGCGGCCAATCGGCACGCCCAGCACCATCGCAAGCGCCGTACCGGTTGCCAGCATGCTCAGCGCCTGGGTTTTCTTGCCCGCCGGGGCGACGCGGATCGCCAGCGATGCGGTGATCGACCAGAACACCGCGTGCGACAGCGCGATACCGATACGCG
This sequence comes from Pantoea sp. UYEF8, assembly GCF_040546285.1. Classification (NCBI taxonomy): domain Bacteria; kingdom Pseudomonadati; phylum Pseudomonadota; class Gammaproteobacteria; order Enterobacterales; family Erwiniaceae; genus Pantoea; species Pantoea sp. UYEF8. The sequence goes on from NZ_JBEPNM010000002.1 coordinate 240,543, forward strand.
AGACGATCAGCGAACGGAAGTCCCACGCCACGGTTGACAGCACATGGCTGATGATAAAAATCAGGAACAGCACGCCGAGCAGCATTCGTCGCTCAATATTGCGGGTCAGCAGCATCAGCGGCAGCGAGAGCAGCGCCACCACCCAGGCATAGATGGTGAGCATAATGCCGACATCAGCGGTCTGCATCGAGAAATCAGCTGCGATATCCGATAGCAGGCCAACCGGCACAAATTCGGTGGTGTTGAAAACAAAAGCGGCAATAGCCAGCAACACCACGCGAAGCCAGGCAGTTTTACGTGAAACAGTCGTTGATTGCATGAGGAGTCAAATCAGTCAGAACAGCGAATTCGGATGTGGCAGAAACATCCAGCGAAAGTGACCTGCGTCACAAATTACTGACTATTGTAGTGAATAAACCGGGAAGAGGAACCTTATAAACCGTTTTTAATCCTGAATATTTTTTATCGCCCTGTGGCAGGGCGATAGCCTGAGGTTATTGACCGCGTCGCCGTGCCGGCATCATGCGCATCAGGGTGTTGTCTTTCAGCAGATAATGATGAAACAGCGCCGCCGCCGCGTGCAGTCCGATTAACCAGTATCCAAGCGGAGCCAGCGTCTCATGCCAGTCAATCAGCATATCCGCCAGATCAAAATTGGGTTCCGCCGCCACCGGCATGCTGATGCCAAACAGCCACCATTCACGGCCTTTCAGATAGCGTGATGTCAGACCGAGTATCGGCAGGGTAATAAACAGCGCATAGATAAGGGTGTGAGTCAGATGTGCCAGCCCGGTCTGCCAGCGTCGGGCGGCAGGAACAATCGGCGGAGAACGATGCCAGGTACGCAGCACCAGACGAGCAATCATCAACACCAGCACCGACGCGCCCGCGCTGAAATGGGTGATGATCATCGCATAACCCTGCCATGAACCGCGCTGAGCAAAACCGCGCAGTTCAATGGTGGCGTAGGCCGTCGCCACCAGTAAAAAGGTCAGCCAGTGGAGGGCGATCTGAGAGCCCGCAAACTTTTCCCGCATGGTAAAACCCGTTAAAGAGAATCAGGAGTTCTAACATAACGGAAAATGGCGGAAAATCTTAACAAATTAGCGCAGCGCGAGCCTTGCTCAATCGCGGTCAGGCTAACGTGAGGTCAGGGTATGTTTCAGGGCCACGCCAGGCTGTGGATCAGCATCGGAATGGCGAGGGGATGGACAGCAGGTTTCACAGCCCATCGCGCCAGAATAATACTTTTTGGCCTGCAGGATAGCCGCATTGACGTGGTAAAAACTGCCGAGAAACAGCCGGTCAGCCGGCGCGGCCAGGAAGGGGCAGCCCGCAGCATGCACCACATGGTTATGGTTGTAACCTGATTGTTTGTTCACGTAATAGTAGAGAGCCACAGGCGGTCCTTTTTGCTGTGTTAAGCGACAGAAGTAAGCAAATGTCACAATCAGACCGATTATAGCGGGAAAAGCGCATTATGTTCCGGCTGGACCTGAAAGTTGTCTCAACAGCGCAGATAAAATCGCCCGGCGCAGTGGCCGGGCCAGCAATTCAGAGGGAACAGGGGATCAAAGCTTTTTACACTGCAACCGCCAGGCCACCAGCAGAGCCAGCAGCAGCAGGGCGCTGATAAACAGCGTGATACCCATCCAGCCATAGTTATGCCAGAACACCCCGCCCAGCGTCCCGGCCACGCTGGACCCGACGTAATAGCTGAACAGATAGAGTGAAGAAGCCTGACCGCGCGCACGGCGGGCTCGTGGGCCAATCCAGCTGCTGGCAACCGCATGGGCGGCAAAAAAACCGGCGGTGAACAGCATCATGCCGGGCAAAATCAGCCACAGCGAATTAAAGGCAGTGAACAACAGGCCAGCCAGCATAATCGCGGTAGCGCCGAGCATCACCGGCCCCCGTCCCAGCCGGCTGGTTAACGCACCCGCTTTCGGCGAACTCCATGAGCCGGTGAGGTAGACCACCGACAGCAGACCCACCACTGCCTGACTGAGATGCCAGGGCGCATCTAGTAAACGGTAGCCGATGTAGTTAAACAACGTGACAAAGGCTCCCATCAGCAGAAAGCCTTCTGCAAACAGCCACGGCAGCCCTTCATCGCGCCAGTGCAGACGAAAATTAATCAGCAGGTTACGGGGGCGCAGAGAGGTGGCGCGGAAATGGCGCGACGCCGGCAGGATTTTCCAGAACATCACCGCTGAAGCCAGGGAAAAGCAGCCGATAACCGCAATCGCCACCCGCCATGAGAAAAAGTCGGTCAGCACCCCGCTCAGCAGGCGGCCACTCATGCCGCCGATGGAATTACCGCTGATGTACAGCCCCATTGAGAACGCCACCACGCGCGGGTCCATCTCTTCACTCAGATAGGTCATGCCGACTGCGGCGACCCCGCTCAGCGCCAGGCCCATCAATGCGCGCATGATCAGAATGCCGTGCCAGCTGGTCATGGTGGCGGAGATCAGGGTACAGAGGGCGGCCAGCATCAGCGCGGTGACCATTACAGACTTGCGTCCGACCGCATCAGACAGCGGGCCGGTCACCAGCAGGCCCAGCGCCATCAGTCCGGTGGAGATGGAGAGCGACAGGCTGCTGGTCGCGGGCGACACGCCAAACTGCTGCGACAGCACCGGCAATATTGGCTGGACACAGTAGAGCAGGGCAAAGGTGGCGAGACCGGCTGAAAACAGGGCCAGCGTGACGCGCATAAACTGCGGCGTTCCGCGGGTAATCCAGCCCGATGCAGCCAGCGATTCTGGCGATCTGCATCCTGCGTCATCCGCAACGGTTCCTGCCTGAGTAGTGCGACCCACAATCTTTCCTTAGTGATAAAAAACCTGTCGTCAGCTTAGAAAAGGCTGATTATGATGTCTAATATATTAATAATCTCAAATAAGACGTTAAAGATATGAATATCGAGCTGCGCCATCTGCGCTATTTCATTGCGGTCGCCGAAGAATTGCATTTTGGCCGGGCGGCGCTGCGGCTGAATATTTCTCAGCCGCCGCTCAGTCAACAGATTATTCAGCTTGAGACTGAAACCGGTGCCCGGCTGTTTAATCGTACCAACCGCAGCGTGCAGCTCACGGCCGCCGGTCAGCAGTTACTGCAGGATGCGCGCGCCATTCTGTTGCAGGTGGAACAGGCGGCTGACCGGGCGGCGCGGCTGCATCGTGGCGAAGAGGGAGAGCTGCGTATCGGCTTTACCTCCTCAGCGCCGTTTACCGTGGTGGTGTCCGATGCGCTGTACCAGTTTCGCCAGCGCTGGCCGCAGGTGCATATTCAGATGCAGGAGATCAACACCCGCCAGCAGCTGGCCCCGCTGCATGACGGGCGGCTCGATCTCGGCGTGATGCGCAACACGCCGCTGCCGGCAGATTTGCGCCACCAGCTGCTGTTGAGTGAACCGCTGTATGCGGTGGTGCACTGGGCGCATCCGCTGGCCACGGCAGACAGGATTTCGGTCAGTGCGCTGGCGGCTGAGCCGTTTGTGTTTTTCGATCCGCAGGTCGGGACCGCACTCTACAGCGACATCCTGGCGCTGCTTCACCGCTACCAGATTAAGCCCTACATCACCCAGGAAGTGGGTGAGGCGATGACCATTCTCGGTCTGGTAGCGACCGGGCTGGGCGTGTCAATTTTGCCCGCCTCATTTCGCCGGGCGCAGCTGGCTGATGTCATCTGGCTGCCGCTGGCAGAAAGTGATGCTATTTCTGAACTGTGGTTAGTCTGGTCCGCAGAGCGCGAAATAAATGAGCAGATGCGCCATATGATGACGTTACTGCAGCAAAAAAAGGCGTAACTCTGGCCGGTCCCGACGACAATGTGTGCGATAAATCACATTTCTAATCAAATATTTGACGCTGCCGCCTGATCTGCCTCACCATGACGCATGTTTATTTAGAAGCGCGAAAATAACCGGGAGCAGGGTTGTGAATCTGGACAGTCAACCTGGCCATATTGACCAAATTAAGCAAACCAATGCAGGCGTCGTTTATCGATTAATTGATCAATTCGGTCCTATTTCGCGTATCGAACTTTCCCGACGCGCCCAGCTCGCGCCAGCCAGCATCACTAAAATCGTGCGTGAAATGCTGGATGCCCATCTGGTGCAGGAGACGGAGTTTCAGGAGCCAGGCAGCCGCGGCCGTCCGGCGATTGGGCTGATCCTCGACACTGACGCCTGGCACTATCTGGCGATTCGCCTGCACCGTGGCGCCATGACCTTTACCCTGCGCGACCTTAGCAGCCGGGAACTGGTGGAGGATAGCCTGCCGCTGCCGGATGAATCGGCTCAGCCGCTGCTGACCGCGCTAATCGACCAGGTTGACGCCTTCTTTATTCGTCACCAGCAGCAGCTGGAACGCCTGACCGCCATCGCCGTGACCCTGCCAGGATTGATTAATGCCGCTTCTGGCGTGGTGCACCGTTTGCCCGGATATCAGGTACGCGACATGCCGCTCGGCGATGCGCTGTCGGCCCGCACCGGGGTACCGGTATTTGTTCAGCATGATATTTCCGCCTGGACGCTGGCAGAATCGCTGTTTGGTGCCTCACGCGGCGCAGAAGATGTGATTCAGATTGTGATTGATGAAACGGTCGGGGCTGGCGTGATCAGCGGCGGGCAACTGCTGCATAAACGCGGCCGGGCGCTGGTGGAAATCGGCCATACCCAAATCGATCCCTACGGCCAGCAGTGCTATTGCGGCAACCACGGCTGCCTCGAGACGGTGGCCAGCATCGGCAGTCTGCTGGCGCTGGCCGCTCAGCGTCTGCCGACCCAGCCTGACAGCCTGCTGCACAATCAGCCGCTGACGCTGGCATCACTCTGTGCGGCGGCGCAGTCCGGCGATCGACTGGCGCGCGACACCATTGCCAGCGTTGGTCATCATGTGGGCCGCATCCTGGCGATGATGGTGAATATCTTTAATCCGCAACATATTCTTATCGGTTCACCGCTCAATGCCGCGGCAGACGTGCTGTTTCCGGCGGTCAGCAACACCATTCTGCAACAGTCGCTGCCCGCTTACAGTGCCAGTATTCAGCTGGCACCCACTGCGTTTAGCGAGCCGGGAACGCTGGGCGGCGCGGCGCTGATCAAAGATGCACTCTATAGCGGTTACCTGTTAGTGAAGCTATTGCAAGGTTAAGCCTGACTAATCTTGCGCTAACGCAATCTGTTCTCATCTTCCATTCCTTAAAATGCGGATTATTAGTAGGGTTAATCGCCGATTAGCCGTAACCGGTTTGAGAGGAGAAGTAGAGTGAAGAGACTATTTGTTACCGGCACCGACACCGCAGTCGGTAAAACCGTGGTATCGCGTGCGCTGCTACAAAGTTTTATCAAAGCAAACCTTAGCGCAGTCGGATACAAACCCGTGGCGCGCTGCGCAGTAAAAACCGCTGACGGCCTGCGCAATAAAGATGCGCAGGTGCTGCAAAGTGCCTCTTCTGTTGCGCTGCCGTATCAGGCCATCAATCCACTGCTGTTTGAGGAACAGGAGATCGCTACCCATAGCGGTCAGGCGATCCACTACGAATTACTGACGCAGGGGCTGAATAGCCTGACGGAGCAGGCAGATCGGGTGGTAGTGGAGGGCACCGGCGGCTGGCGCAGCCTGATGAATGATGCGCGTCCACTCTCTGGCTGGGTGATTGAGCAGCAGTTACCGGTAGTGCTGGTGGTGGGGATTCAGTCTGGCTGTATCAGCCATGCGTTGCTCACGGCTGAAGCTATCCGACAGGATGGATTACCGCTGGTTGGATGGGTTGCCAACCGCATCAATCCGGGTCTGGCGCAATACAGCGATATCATCGAAGTGCTGCGTGAAAAAATCCCGGCACCGCTGCTGGGTGAACTGCCGTACCTGCCGCGTGCCGAACAACGCGATCTGACCGCCTACATCGATATCTCACTGCTGGATCGGCCCAGCCTGCATCATGTGAGTGCAAAGATCGCCTGATCATGAAACAAAACAAGTCATCTTCCCCGGTGGTGAACGTAAAGTTGCAGGTTCGCCACCGGCCACATCAGGAAATTTTATCCCGATTTTTCAGTCACCTGGCCTGAGAGGCGAGATGACGCTGAGGTAATGGCGCAAAAAATGCATTAATCCGGCTAATCACTGTTGCCGGAGCACCGTCATGTCGCAATCACACGAGCAAGGTATGTTATATGGGCTGGATGCCCGTATTGGTCCCGTCCCGGCGTTTTTCGCCGCCCTGCAGCATCTGCTGGCCAGCGTGGTTGGCATCATCACTCCGCCGCTGATTATCGGTTCGGTATTGGGGCTACAGGCCTATATTCCCTACCTGATCAGCATGTCACTGTTGGTCTCGGGCCTTGGCACGTTTTTACAGGCCCGGCGCTTTTTCGGCGTCGGAGCCGGGATGATCTGCCTGCAGGGAACCAGCTTCGCCTTTCTGGGGGTGCTGCTGTCAGGCGGCCTGATGGTGAAGGCGCGCGGCGGATCGCCAGAAGAGATCATGGCGATGCTGTTCGGCTGCAATCTGGTGGCAGCGCTGATCCCAATTCTGATTAGCCGCTGCGTCGGTCCGTTACGCAAAGTGCTGACCCCGGTAGTGACCGGCACGGTCATTACCCTGATTGGTATCAGCCTGATCAAAGTCAGCATCACCGACTGGGCTGGCGGTCACAACGCCCGTGATTTTGGTGCTCCCGGCAATCTGGCGCTGGGCGCGCTGACGCTGCTGGTAATCGTGGCGCTCAATCGTGCGCGTAACCGCTGGACCAGACTGGTGGCGGTCGTGGCCGGAATTGTAGTGGGCTGCATCGCGGCAGCGTTAACCGGCCATCTGCAACTGAAAGCGCCGGACCACAGCGCGGCGCTGGTGCTGCCTGCGCTGTTTAAGTTCGGCTTTGCCTTTGACTGGACCATTTTCTTGCCAATTGCGCTGGTGTCGGTGATCGCGGTGATTGAAGCGGTGGGCGATCTCACCGCCAATTGCCTGATATCACAACAGTCGATCGGCGGCACAGCGTTCCAGCAGCGTCTGCAGGGCGGCATTATGGCTGACGGCGTCAGCTGTCTGCTGGCAGCCATTTTCTCGGCATTCCCGAACACCACCTTTGCGCAAAACAATGGGGTGATCCAGATGACCGGCGTGGCCAGCCGCTATGTCGGGATGGTGCTGGGGTTGATGCTGGTGCTGCTTGGTCTGTTCCCGGCGGTCGGCTCTCTGTTACAGCAAATTCCGCCGCCGGTGCTGGGCGGGGCCACCATCGTGATGTTCGGCAGCGTAGTTGCCGCCGGCATCCGGGTGATGACGCAAACGCCTTTAGGACGCCGTGAGATGCTGATCGTCGCGGTTTCTTTCGGCGTCGGCCTGGGCGTTGAAGCGGTGCCGGAAGTGCTGAAACAGTTACCACCGCTGATCAACACCCTGTTTGGTCATGCGGTCACTACCGGCGGTTTGCTGGCCATTCTGCTGAATATGGTATTGCCTGAGGAAGCGCGCGCCGTCTCTGTCGTACCGGCCAAAGCGCTGAGCGGCAGCGAAGAGCAGGCATAAAAAAAGGGCCATTACGGCCCTTTTTCACTTAGCGGTGAGAGCGATTACGGGTTCAGGCGGCGGCGGGTGCGGCCTGAGCTGAGGTAATCGGCGATGTAATCCTGTGAGATCTCACCGCTGTAGCGACCCTCTTCATCGACAATCGGCATCCAGACGGTGTTGTGCTCATACAGTTTTGACAGCACGACGCGCAGGTTCTCTTCCGCTTTGCCGGTCACCTTAAAGGTGTGCAGGCGCTCTTCACAGCGGCCGCTGGCGTTACGCGCCTCACGCCGTTTCACAAAGCCGAGCGGCTTGCCATCTTCATCCACCACGGTAATTGAGCGCATATCATAGTCATCCATGGTGCCGAAGGCTTCTTCCAGTGAGGTTGATCGCTGTACGGTGATGGTGGGCTGCTGATCGGTGACGTCACCCGCCTGCACCAGCAGCAGGCGTTTCAGCGTCCGGTCCTGACCGACAAACGATCCGACAAAGTCGTTGGCTGGCGTTGCCAGCAGCTCGTCCGGGCTGGCGCACTGCACAATTTTACCCTGACCAAACACCGCGATTCGGTCACCGAGCTTCAGTGCTTCATCGATGTCATGACTCACCAGCATCACGGTTTTCTTCAGCTGACGCTGCATATCAAGAAATTCGTTCTGGATGACTTCACGGTTGATCGGGTCGACCGCACCAAAAGGCTCATCCATCAGCAGCACCGGAGGATCAGCCGCCAGCGCGCGGATCACCCCAATACGCTGCTGCTGGCCACCCGACATTTCACGCGGGTAGCGATGCAGGAACTTGCTCGGGTCGAGCGCCACCATACTCATCAACTCGGTGGCGCGCTCCCGGCAGCGTTTCTTATCCCAGCCCAGCATGCGCGGCACCACGGTAATGTTCTCTTCGATGGTCATGTTGGGAAACAGGCCAATCTGCTGGATCACATAGCCGATGTTACGGCGCAGCGTGGTGGTGTCCTGAGTGCTGGTATCTTCGCCATTGATCAGGATGCGGCCGCTGGTGGCGGGGATCAGGCGGTTAATCATCTTCAGGGTCGTGGTTTTGCCGCAGCCCGATGGCCCCAGCAGCACGCACATCTCACCGGCTGGCACTTCCAGGCTAACGTTATCCACCGCTTTCATGGTGGTGCCGTTTTTCTGGGTAAAGGTTTTCGTCAGGTTTTCCAGTGTAATCATTATCGAATTCCCTTAGGAGTCAGCGCCTGCTGCAAACGGTGCAGCAGCCAGTCAAGAACAATCGCCAGCAGGCAAATCATTAACGCCCCGGCTATCAACATACGAATATCACTGCCGCTGATGCCGTCGAGCAACAGCTGACCCAGGCCACCGGCACCAATCACCGCGGCAATCGCCATGACGCCGACGTTCATCACTACCGCGGTGCGGATACCGCCGAAAATCACCGGCAGGGCCATCGGAATTTCCACCCAGCGTAATCGCTGCCAGAAGGTCATGCCGATGCCGCGACCGGCTTCGCGCAGGCCGTCGGGCAGGTTCTCCAGCGCGGTATGGGTATTACGCACAATCGGCAGCAGCGAGTAGAGAAACACCGCGGTAATCGCCGGCAGGGCGCCAATGCCCTGACCGATGATTGAAAACAGCGGGATCATCAGGCCAAACAGCGCGATGGTCGGAATGGTCAGCACCACGGTGGCGATACCGAGGATCGGCGTCGCCAGCCAGCGGACCCGGACAATCAGAATGCCAAGCGGCACGCCAATCACAATCGCCAGCCCAACCGCGACCAGCACCAGCCAGGTGTGCTGCCAGCTAAGCGTCAGCAGGCTGTTCCAGTTATCCATGATGTAGTGAAGGGTATCCACAGTGCCTCCTTACAGCATGTTTTTGGATTTAAGGAAATCACGCGCCACCTGTTCCGGTGACTGGTGATCGATATCGACCCGCTTATTCATTTCGGTGATCGACTCATCGGTAATCAGCGGTGAAAGCTCATTCAGCGCCGCTTCCAGTCCCGGATGGCTCTCCAGCACATCTTTGCGCACCACCGGCGTGACGTTATAGCTCGGGAAGAAGTGCTTATCATCCTCCAGCACTTTCAGGTCGAACCCTTTCACCCGGCCGTCGGTGGTATAGATCAGACCGGCATCGACGAAGCCATCACGAATAGCGTTATAGACCAGTCCGGGGTCCATCTGACGGATCTGCGGTCGATCCAGCGCCATGTTGTAGGTCTTCTGCAACGGCTTCATGCCGTCTGAGCGGCCGGAGAATTCCAGATCCAGCCCCAGTCGCCAGTTGTGTTCCGGGTCCTTTTTACGCACCTGCTCCAGCTTCGTCACCAGCTGCGACAGGGTGGTGATCCCCTCTTTTTCCGCCCGCTGCCGGGTCATGGCAAAGGCGTAGGTATTGTTCATCGGAGCCGGGTTCAGCCATACCAGCCCCAGCTTCGCATCAAGTTTCTTCACCGTTTCATACGCCTGCTCAGAAGACATCGGCTGGCTGATATGGTTAAAGATGATCAACGACGTACCGGTATATTCCCAGGTCATGTCGATCTGCTTGTTCAGCAGCGCATTACGGCCGATGGTGGTGGCGATATTGCGCTTCGGGATCACCTCAAAGCCCTTTTTCTCTAACCACATCACCGTCATTGCCGACAGGATATGCTGCTCGGTAAAGCTCTTGGTCGCCATCACCAGCGGGGCGGCGGCCTGTACAGTCTGGCTCAGGGCCAGCGTCGCCATCAGGGCAAGTGCACTCTGTTTAATCCAGCGCGTTAGCATCGCAAAGTTCCTTATCGTTATGCCGCAGCGTGCGGACTGAGAAAGCGGCCCAGTGCGGCCAGCAGCATATCCAGCACCAGTGCCACCAGTGCCGTTGCCACCGCGCCGAGAATCAGCGTCGGGAAGTCATTGAGGTAGATACCGGGAAAGATCAGCTCGCCGAAGCTGCTGGCACCAATCAGAAACGCCAGCGGCGCGGTGCCGACATTGATGGCAGTGGCGATGCGCACGCCGGTCAGGATAACCGGCAGTGCATTCGGGATTTCGACCTGGCGCAGACGCTGCATTTTGGTCATGCCGATGCCGTTGGCGGCTTCGATCAGCGAGGCGGGCACTGCGCTCAGACCGGAGAAGGTGTTACGCACGATAGGCAGCAGAGAAGCGAGAAACAGCGCGATCAGCGCCGGACGGTCGCCGATGCCGATAATCACCATCGCTAATGCCAGCACCGCCAGCGGTGGCAGGGTATTGCCGACGTTAAAAATCTGCATCACATATTCAGCCCAGCGACGGGCAAAAGGGCGGCTGAGGATGATGCCGCTGGGAATACCGACCAGCAGGGCGAACAGCATCGACCAGAAGACTAAAAACAGATGTTGTTGTCCGAGATAGAGCAGATCGACCTTTCTGGCGACCAGCTGGTCCCAGCCGAGGCCCCAGATTAGCGCGCCGATCACCGCAGCCACCGCCAGCAGTGCCAGACCGGCACGGCGGACCAGTGAAGCATTTTGCATAAGGGAGTCTCCCTGATAACGATCTCAATTGTTATAACAACCAATAACAGCCCGACAGAAGCAGCAAAAACGGCCACGGCTCCCAATACCGAAACTGCGATAAAATGTAGATAAAATGACTGTTTATCTACGCTTTTTCAGTGAATACTGAGAAAGAAGCCTTATTGCTATAGCAGCCTGAAGCGAAGCGCGCTAGCTTTTTAGCCTTAAATCAGGGGATTAAAAACTGGTTAAAATAGTGTTAAAGCCGCGTGGTGATTGGGCTGATGCATCAATGAAAAATTTTCATCGACTTTGGGTGACAACGTCACAGAAGCGACCAATGATGCGCACTGACGGGAAACTGCACTGGCGGATTTTCAGCTACGCTTGCAGCTAAAAAAGGAACCCTATGACTGAAAGCGCACAACTCCAGACCGGACACCGACACTGGATTTTAATTGCCTGTATGCTGGCGATGTTTATGGCGGCAATTGAAGTCACCATCGTTGCCACCGCTATGCCCACCATCATTGCCGAACTGGGCGGTTTTTCGCAGTTTGGCTGGGTATTTTCCATCTATCTGCTGACCCAGGCGGTCAGCGTGCCGCTCTATGGACGTCTGGCGGATCTGTACGGCCGTAAGATGATGTTTTTTATCGGCACCGCGATTTTTCTTATTGGCTCAGTGCTGTGCGGTTTCGCCCACAGCATGACCTGGCTGATCCTGTTCCGCGCCTTTCAGGGATTGGGGGCCGGTGCCATCATGCCGCTCAGCTCGACTATCGTGGCGGACATTTACTCACCGCGCGAGCGCGCCAGCGTACAGGGCTGGCTCTCCAGCGTCTGGGGCGTTGCGGCCATCGTCGGTCCGCTGACCGGTGCCTGGCTGGTGCAGCACTTTAGCTGGTCGGTAATTTTCTGGGTCAATCTGCCAATAGGGCTGATCAGCATGCTGATGCTGGCGCGCTGGTTGCCGGCTCATCAGCAGGAACAGCAGCGACAGTCGCTGAACCTGGCCGGCAGTGGCTGGCTGATGCTGTGCGTCAGCGCATTGCTGGTTGCGCTGCTGCAGGCAGAACAGCTCGGCTTATGGCTAATCCCGTTCCTGCTGTTTTCGCTGTTTGCCGGCTGGATGCTGAAACGTCATGAGCAGCGGGCCGACGCGCCGTTGTTTCCGCTGATTATCTGGCGCAGCCGACTGATTATTGCCGGTAACGCCGGCAACCTGATTATCGGGGCCGCCATGATGGGGATCAGCGCTTTCCTGCCGACCTGGATTCAGGGCATTGGTGGCGGCTCGCCGCTGCAGGCGGGCAGCGCCCTGGCAATGATGTCGATTGGCTGGCCGCTGGCCAGTACCCTGAGCGGAAGGCTGATGCTGCGCACCTCTTATCGCTTTACCGCCCAGTCAGGGGCGCTGTTGCTGATTAGCGGCAGCGCCTTATTGCTGCTGTTGCGGCCCGACAGTTCGCTGTATCAGGCTGGTTTTACCGCCTTTGTCATCGGGACCGGAATGGGAATGACCAGCACCACGTTTCTGGTTTCGGTGCAGAATCAGGCGGATTACGAAATTCGCGGCATCTGTACCGCCTCGATCATGTTCAGCCGGATGATCGGCTCAGCGATTGGCACCGCCATCATGGGCGCCGTGCTGAACCTTAATTTACACTGGCGGTTGCCGCAGGCGCAGGACCCGGTGCAGCAGATTATGGCCGATGAGAGTCGCCGTCAGCTGACGCCGGAGACGCTACAGCAGATGGTGCAGGCGATTGCTGCTTCACTGCATTGGGTATTTGTGGTGGCACTGGTGATTGCGCTGTTTGCGCTGGGAGTGGCATGGATGATGCCGCGTCAACGGCCGGAGCATGCGGAGTAGCGAGCAGGGCGACAGGACGTCGCCCTGCTGTTATTTACTGTGCGGGCGCGTCCTGTGAACTGCCGGCACTGTCTGGCACGCTGGCGTCATCGTCACGCCCCGTGCGCTTGTAAACAATCTTTTGTGTGTCGTTCTCACAATGTCCCACCACCTGACCGCCGGCCTGATCAACCTGATCGTTAGCGACGATGTCGAGACTAAAACCCGATTCGGGCACACCGTTCTGAATAATTTTCTGGCTGATCTCGGTTTTGACCGATTCACAGGATGCCTGTGCCAGCACGGGCAGCGCGAACAACGTCGCCGTTAACAAAACCCTCTGTAGCTTCATCACGTATTCCTTATGTTAGTCGTCCGTCATTACTATAGCTGAAAATCAGGGCGTAACAGGCCGGCCGGAGCGGCGATCCAGACAACGCAGGGTATTCGGCTCCCAGTAAGCATTAAGGTTCAGGCTCTGCTCACACTTGTCGCGAGTATCAAACGCGCGGTCGGTCTTATCAAACTCTTTCTCAACGCGGCTGTTCACCTTATTACGCAGCATCCGCGTGTCATTCCACTGCTCTTTATCCTGACGCGCTGCTTCGTTACTGGCGGCGCTGCTGCCATCTTCAATAATCAGGCGATTAGTGGTAGCACTGGCATTAAAGGCTGCCGCTGACAGCAGGCTGACCAGCAGGACCGGGATCAATTTTTTCATTGCGCTTTCCTTCAGTTAACGCAGACATCGCCAATGGTAACGGCTGTTGCCGCGGGTAGGCTTAGTATATCATCGCCGTTTCTTTGCTCACCAGTGGTGAGTCGTTTGTTTACGTTTGTGAGAGAAAAGGATGCTGATTAAAACCGCCTTGCTGTTTTTTATCACCGCGCTGGCGGAAATTATCGGCTGCTTTTTGCCGTGGCTGTGGCTGAAAAAAGGCGGCTCCGTCTGGCTACTGTTGCCGGCAGCTGCCAGCCTGGCGCTGTTTGTCTGGCTGCTGACGCTGCATCCTGCCGCCAGCGGACGGGTGTATGCCGCTTATGGCGGAGGCTATGTGCTGACCGCACTGCTGTGGTTGCGGGTGGTCGACGGCGTGAAGCTCAGCGCCTGGGACTGGAGCGGGGCGATTGTCGCCTTTAGCGGCATGTTGATCATCGTGCTGGGCTGGGGACGGGGCTAGAGCCAGCCGGAAAGGCTGGCTCTGAGGCTTACGGCTTGTGCACCTTCAGACCGGCCACTGTCTGGCTGACAGGCATCATCTCAAGCGTGTTGATGTTGACATGCTTAGGCAGCGTGGCGACCCAGTAGACCGCTTCAGTCACATCGTCCGGGGTTAGTGCGGTGGCGCCTTCATACACCTGACCCGCTTTATCATCGTCACCTTTGAAACGGACGTTGGAGAACTCGGTACCGCCCACCAGGCCTGGTTCGATGTCGGTAACGCGCAGCGCGGTGCCGTGCAGATCGGTTCGCAGATTAAGGCTGAACTGACGGACAAAGGCTTTGGTCGCGCCATAGACGTTGCCGCCCGCATAGGGCCAGCTGCCGGCGATCGACCCGATATTTATCACGTGCCCGACGTTACGCTCCACCATCTGCGGCAGCAGGGCGCGCGTCATATAGACCAGACCCTTGGTGTTGGTGTCGATCATATTCTCCCAGTCTTCAACGTTGGCGCGGTGGGCTGGCTCAATCCCCAGCGCCAGACCGGCGTTATTGACCAGCACATCGATTTCGCGCCACTCCGCCGGCAACTGATTTACCGCCTCTTCAATGGCTGCCCGGTTACGCACATCAAGCTGCACGGTATACAGGTTATCGCCCAGCTCATCTTTCAGCGCTTTCAGGCGCTCGGCCCGGCGTCCGCTGGCGATCACTTTATGGCCGGTTGCGATAAAGCGACGGGTGATGCTTTCACCAAAACCGGCGGTCGCGCCGGTGACAAAAATAATCATCTCACTGTTCCTTATGCCATTTTCACAATCGATGGCTTCACCATAGCATTTCATTTCCGCTTGCGCCCGCCGAAAAAGCGATTGGGCTGTAAGGGGATTTTACCGCCCCGGCGGCTGCGCTGTTTTGGGGCGTGATGCACGCTAACGGGGCAGCGTAGCTGCGGATTCAGCCGGCAAAAATTATCCAATTTCAAAGCAGCGCCACAAGCAACCGATTGCTAACGGCAGGCAAACGGTTGCGGAGCAACGCTGCCTGCAGAAAGTTGCGCAACAGCCGGAATTTAATTTAATTAGCTGATAATTATAGAAAAATAGTCATTACCGATCTGGCACGGCAGTTGCAACGTGGCATTAAGGCAATCATCTGCATAATTAAAAGAAGGCCGCAGTGCTTTCAGAAAGGAAAAGCAATGTCATCAGCGACAGATACGGCGATACGCGCCAGTTTTTTTGACTTCAAATCGGTGGCAGACCAGCCCGACGCGCTGCTCTCTGCGGCGCGCTATCTGGAAGATGGGGTGCTACGGCTTCGCGACGGACGGGTGATCGGCTTAGCGCCGTGGGAGGAGTGCAGCGCCGAACTGGCTGGTCAGCCGGTGGTTGATCTGCGCGGAAAACTGATCGTACCGGGCTTCATCGATACCCACATTCACTATCCACAGACCGAAATGATCGGCGCGTTCGGCGAGCAACTGCTGGAATGGCTGAATCACTATACCTTCCCGGTCGAGGCGCAATATCACTGCCCGGACCACGCTGCGCGTATGTCAGCTTTCTTCCTGCATCAGCTGCTGTCGAACGGCACCACCAGCGCGCTGGTGTTTGGCACCGTGCATCCGCAGTCGGTCGAGGCGCTATTCAGCGCGGCGGAAGCGCTGAATATGCGACTGATTGCCGGCAAAGTGATGATGGATCGTAATGCGCCAGACAACCTGATCGAAACGCCGGAACAGAGTTACCAGCAGACCCGCGCACTGATTGAACGCTGGCACCAGCGCGGACGGCTGAGCTACGCGCTGACGCCGCGTTTCGCGCCAACCTCGTCACCGCAGCTGCTGGCAAAGGTGCAGCAGCTGCGTCAGGAGTTTCCCGATACCTGGCTGCATACTCACCTGAGCGAAAATCCGCAGGAGGTCGCCTGGGTGAAACAGCTGTTTCCTGAGCGCGCCGGCTATCTTGACGTTTACCACCACTATCAGCTGACCGGGCGTCGCAGCGTGTTTGCGCACTGCGTGCATCTCGACGACAGCGAATGGCAATGCCTGCACGACACCGATTCGACTATCGCCTTCTGTCCGACCTCAAACCTGTTTCTCGGCAGCGGACTGTTTAACCTGAAACGCAGCTGGCAGCAGGGCGTCAAAGTCGGCATTGGCACCGATGTCGGGGCCGGTACCACCTTCAGCATGCTGCAAACGCTGGGCGAAGCCTACAAAGTGGGTCAGCTGCAGCAGTATAAGCTGAGCGCCGCCGAAGCCTTTTACCACGCCACGCTGGGCGGCGCGCGGGCGCTGGATCTCGATCACGCCATCGGCAATTTTAATCCGGGCAAAGAGGCGGATTTTGTGGTGCTCGATCCGGCCGTCTCGGCCTTACAGACCTTACGCATCGGCAACAGCAAAGATATCTGGGAAAAATTGTTTGTCTTAATGACGCTGGGCGATGACCGCAATATTGCCCAGACCTGGGTAAACGGCCGTCCGGTATGGCAGCGCGACGCGGGAGAGCAAGCCGCATGATCCAGTTCCTGTTAAATAACCAACTGATTACCGAAGAGGCGTTAGATCCTAATCTGACGGTGCTCAACTATCTGCGTGGCCATCAGCACCGCACCGGCACCAAAGAGGGCTGCGCCTCGGGAGACTGCGGCGCCTGTAGCGTCACGCTGGGTAAAGCGGTCGATGGGGAAATGCAGTATGAAACGGTCAACAGCTGTCTGACGCTGGTATCGACGCTGCAGGGTAAGCAGCTGATTACCGTTGAGGATCTGCGTCACGGCCGTGCTCTGCATCCGGCGCAGCAGGCGATGGTTGACTGCCACGGTTCACAATGTGGTTTTTGTACGCCGGGCTTTGTGATGTCGCTGTTCAGCCTGCAAAAATCGGCCAGCGGCTGGGATCGCCATCAGGCGGAGAGTGCGCTGGCGGGCAATCTGTGTCGCTGCACCGGCTACCGGCCGATCATGGCGGCCGCGCAGCAGCTCTGTTCACAGCCGGTCAGCGACCAGTTCGATCACCATGCTGCCAGCGTGGTGCAGCGGCTGGAAGCGCTGGCGAATAATCAGATGCAGCAGCTGAGCGGAGATGGGCGGCGCTGTTATCTGCCCAAAACTCCGGCCCAGCTGGCGCAAATCTATCTGGCCCATCCAGAGGCCACGCTGATTGCCGGTGGCACCGATCTGAGCCTGACGATCACCCAGCAGCATAAGCGAATACCGCTGCTGATCGCGCTGGAGCAGGTTACTGCGCTCAGGGTATGCAGTGAATTTGACGATCACTATCTGCTGGGTGCCGCCGCCTCGCTGCAGCAGATTACCGATTTCCTCGCCGACCGTATTCCGGGCGTCAGTGAGATGCTGCACCGTTTTGCCTCGCTTCAAATCCGCCTGCAGGGCACGCTGGGCGGCAATATCGCCAATGCCTCGCCGATTGGTGATGCGTCACCGATGCTGCTGGCGCTGAATGCCAGCCTGCTGTTGCAGCACGGCGAGCAGCAGCACAGCCTGCCGCTCGATCGGTTTTTCACCGGCTATCGACAGACCTGTTTACAGCCGGGCGAGTTTATCCGCGCTATCCGCATCGATAAAGTGACGGTGTCACCAGATTTTGTCGCGTGGAAAGTCTCTAAGCGGCTTGATGATGACATTTCTGCGGTATTCGCCGCCTTTAATCTTGAGATTGAGCAGGGCCATGTCCGCGCAGTACGCATCGCGTTTGGCGGGATGGCCGCAACGCCGAAAAGGGCCACACACTGCGAACAGGCCCTGCTGGATCAACCGTTTAACGCCGTGACGGTGTCACGTGCTGCAGCGGCGCTGGCGGAAGATTTCCAGCCGCTGTCCGACTTCCGCGCCAGCGCCAGCTACCGTTTGCAGGTCGCGCGTAACCTGCTGCGGCGTTATTACCATCGCTACAACGGCGAATTACCCTGTGTTGAGGTGGCCCGCTATGTCTCATAACCGTCCTGAATTAAATGAACAGGTAATCAAGGCGCAGCATGCTGCCGCGATACAGAGCGGCGTTGGCCGCAGCAACAAACACGAAAGCGCGGAAAAGCACGTTTCCGGTGAGGCGCGCTTTATCGACGATAAGCCTGAACTGCCCGGTTTACTGCACCTCTGCCCGCGGCTGAGTGAGCACGCCCATGCACGCATCACCCGGATTGATGTCGGGCCGTGTTACGCCATTCCCGGCGTGGTCAGCGTGCTGACCTGGCAGGATGTGCCCGGTATCAATGATGTCGGTCCGCTGGAGCCAGGCGATCCGCTGCTGGCGCACGACAAGGTGGAGTATCTCGGTCAGATTGTGATTGTGGTGGCGGCCGGGTCACCGGATGCTGCGCGAGCCGGCGCTGCTGCTGCCGTAATTGAATATGAGGTGCTGGGGCCGTTACTCGACGTCGAACAGGCACTGGCGCAGAACAGTTTTGTTCAGGAGCCGCATGTTCATCAGCGCGGCGACGTCGAGGCTGCGCTGGCACGGGCACCACACCGCATCACCGGTTCCTTTCACATTGGCGGACAGGAGCACTTTTATCTGGAAACCCAGACCGCGCTGGTGATCCCCGGCGAAGATCAGCAGCTACAGGTCTTTTCCTCGACCCAGAATCCCACCGAAGTACAGAAACTGGTGGCCGAGGTGATGGGTATCAGCATGAATCAGGTCACCATTGATATGCGGCGTATGGGCGGCGGATTTGGCGGCAAAGAGACCCAGGCTGCGGGCGTCGCCTGCCTGTGCGCCATCGTCGCCCGCCAGACCGGCCGGGCAGCGAAGATGCGGCTTTCACGCCGTGACGACATGCGCATTACCGGCAAACGGCATCCGTTCTTTGTCCGCTACGAGGTTGGCGTTGAGGATGATGGGCTGCTGTGCGGGGTAAAGATCGATCTGGCAGGCAACTGCGGTTATTCACTGGATCTCAGCGGGTCTATCGTCGATCGGGCGATGTTCCATGCGGATAACGCCTATTACCTTGGCGATGCGCGCATTACCGGTTACCGCTGTCGCACCAATACGGCCTCAAATACCGCTTATCGCGGCTTTGGCGGCCCGCAGGGCATGGTGGCAATTGAGCAGATCATGGACCACATCGCGCGTGAACGCGGCCTTGATCCGCTGGCGCTGCGTAAACGCAACTATTACGGCAAGCAGGATCGCAACATTACCCATTATCATCAGCAGGTTGAAGACAATCTGCTGGACGAGATCACCGAACAGCTGGAGCAGAGCAGCGATTATCAGGCCCGCCGGGCGGAGATCCGCGCGTTTAATGCCCGCAGCCCGCTGCTGAAGCGCGGTCTGGCGCTGACGCCGGTTAAATTCGGCATCTCGTTTACCTCCAGCTTTCTCAACCAGGCGGGCGCACTGATTCTGATTTACACCGACGGCACGGTGCAACTCAACCACGGCGGCACCGAGATGGGCCAGGGACTCAATACCAAAATCATCCAGATCGTTGCCGAAGTGCTGCAGATTGAAGTTGATAAGATTCAGATCACCGCCACTGATACCGGCAAAGTGCCGAACACCTCGCCGACGGCGGCTTCCAGCGGGGCCGATCTGAACGGCAAGGCGGCGCAGAACGCAGCGGAGATCCTGCGCGATCGTATGACGCAGATGCTGTGTCAGCTCCATCAGTGCGATGCCTCCGAGGTCAGTTTTCGCAACGGCATCGTGCGCGCCGGTGAAAAACATTACACCTTCGCGGACGTGGCCCAGCTGGCGTGGCTTAACCAGGTGCCGCTGTCTGCCAACGGTTACTACCGCGTGCCGGGCATTCATTACGACCGGCTGGCGGGGCGCGGCCAGCCTTTTTACTACTTCGCCTACGGCGCGGCCTGCTGTGAAGTGGTGATCGATACCTTAACCGGTGAGTATCGCCTGCTGCGCGCAGACATTCTGCACGACGTGGGTGCCTCGCTGAATCCGGCAATCGACATCGGCCAGGTTGAGGGCGGATTTGTCCAGGGCGTTGGCTGGCTGACCTGTGAAGAACTGGTGTGGAGCGAAAAAGGGCAATTTCTGACCGACGGCCCGGCCAGCTACAAAATCCCGGCCATCAGTGACGTTCCAGCCGATCTGCGGGTGACGCTGGTGGAGAACCGTAAAAATCCGCAGGATACGGTCTTTCACTCGAAAGCCGTCGGGGAGCCGCCGTTTATGCTGGGCATCGCCGCCTGGTGCGCGCTGCAGGATGCGGTGGCCAGCGTTGGCGGTTATGCCCGGCATCCGCAGCTGGATGCGCCCGCCACGCCAGAGCGGGTATTGAATGGTGTGCTGCAACTGGCAGGAGCCTGTGATGATCTACCATGACTGGATAACCGTGCTGCACCAGCTGCGTGAAAAGCGCCAGAGCTGCGTATTAATTACCGTGCTCAGTGAACACGGTTCGGTGCCACGCGACAGCGGCAGTAAAATGGTGGTAACACCGCAGCAGAGCTATCTGACCATCGGCGGTGGCCAGCTGGAATTTCAGTGCATTGCTCAGGCACGCGCCATGTTGCAGAGCGGGGCCAGCGCGCCGCACACCGAGGATTACAGTCTCGGCGCGCGGCTGGGACAGTGCTGCGGCGGTAAAACCACGCTGCTGTTTGAGCCGCTGTTGCAGAACCAGCCGGAAATTCTGCTATTCGGTGCCGGTCACGTTGGCCAGGCGCTGGTTAACCTGCTGTCAACGTTACCCTGTCACATTCGCTGGATCGACAGTCGCCCGGATCAGTTTACGCAGGTCCCGCCCGGCGTGGTCACTCTGCAACCGGAGGACCCGCTGGACTGTGTGGCGCAGGCTGCACCGGACAGCTATTTCATCATAATGACCCATCATCATCCGCTCGATTTCGACCTGTGCGAGGCGGTGCTGAAGCGCGGAGATTTTCGCTATGCAGGCGTGATTGGCTCGCAGACCAAAAGCCAGCGTTTCCGCTACCGGCTGGCGGGCAAGGGGGCGCAGGCCGATCGGCTGGCGCGGCTGCGTTGTCCGATCGGCCTGCCGGATGTAAAAGGCAAGCTGCCGGCAGAGATTGCGGTGGCGATTGCCGGTGAAATAATCAGCGTTTATCAGCAGCATCTGACCTGAGTTGTTCAACCGCCGGCAACCTGCCAGGATAAGACTTTGCGATGCCCATCAGGAGCGAATCATGAACGCCCGTCAGAATCCTTTCTTTAGCGTCAGCACCTTGCCTTATCAGGCACCGCCGTTCGATCAGATCGAGGAGCAGGATTTCCTGCCCGCGTTACAGGCGGGCATTGAAGAGAAACGCCGCGAAGTCGAGGCGATTGCCACCAGCAGCGATGCGCCAACCTTTCTGAATACCTATGAGGCGCTGGAGAAGAGTGGGCAGTTGCTGAACCGGGTGAATCTGGTGTTCAGCGCTATGACGTCGGCGCACACCAGCCCGTATCTGCAGCAGGTCGATGAAGAGATCGCCCCGCAGCTTACCGCACTCAACGACGATATTATGCTCAACCGGCCGCTGTTCTCGCGGCTGGATGCGGTGTATCTGCAGCGCGCCCAGCTCGACGCTGAATCAAAACGGCTGGTCGAGGTGATCTGGCAGCGCTTTCAGCTGGCGGGTGCCAATCTGCCGGAAACGCAGAAACACCAGCTCAAAGCTCTGAATCAGGAGGCGGCGCGCCTCAGCACCCGCTTCACCAATAGGCTGCTGGCGGCCACCAAGGCGGGCGGTCTGGTGGTGGATGAGGCTCAGAAACTGGCGGGCCTCGCGGCGGCCGATTTAGCGGTCGCTCAGGCAGAAGCCCGCGCGCGCGGACTGGAAAATGCCTGGCTGCTGGTGCTGCAAAACACCACTCAGCAACCGGCGCTGCAGAGTCTGAGCGATCGCCAGACCCGCGAAGCGCTGTTCGATGCTGGCATGACCCGCACCGAAAAAGGCGATGAGAATGACACCCGCGAGCTGGTGCTGCGTCTGGCGCAGGTGCGGGCGGAGCAGGCCCGGCTGCTGGGCTTTACGAGTTATGCCGACTGGAAGCTGCAGGATCAGATGGCAAAAACCCCGGATGCTGCTTTTGCTTTTATGCGCAATATCGTGCCTGCTGCACGGGCGCGGGCTGAACGGGAAGCGGCGGCCATCCAGCAGACCATCGATCGCCAGCAGGGCAATTTCACCCTGCGCGCCTGGGACTGGAACTTCTATGCCGAACAGGTGCGCCATGCGCAGTACGATCTGGATGAGAGTCAGATCAAACCTTACTTTGAACTGAACAGCGTGCTGCAGAATGGGGTGTTCTGGGCGGCGACTCAGCTCTACGGCATTCAATTTACGCCACGCCAGGATCTACCGGTTTACCATCCCGACGTGCAGGTATATGAGATTTTTGATGCCGACCAGACGCCGCTGGCGCTGTTCTACACCGACTTCTTTAAGCGCGACAGCAAAGGCGGTGGGGCGTGGATGAGCAACTTCGTCAACCAGTCGACGCTGCTTGAGAGTAAGCCGGTGATCTATAACGTCTGCAACTTCACCAAACCGCCGGCCGGTGAGCCTGCCTTGCTGAGCTGGGATGAGGTCATCACCGTGTTTCACGAGTTTGGTCACGCACTGCACGGCCTGTTTGCCAGCCAGCGCTATCCGAGCCTGTCAGGCACCGAAACTCCGCGTGATTTTGTGGAGTTTCCGTCGCAGATCAACGAGCACTGGGCCAGTGAGCC
Source organism: Pantoea sp. UYEF8 (assembly GCF_040546285.1). Lineage (NCBI taxonomy): Bacteria > Pseudomonadati > Pseudomonadota > Gammaproteobacteria > Enterobacterales > Erwiniaceae > Pantoea > Pantoea sp. UYEF8. The sequence continues at coordinate 263,254 of NZ_JBEPNM010000002.1, forward strand.
GCAGGTGTTCCGCCAGTTCGCCCGCCATTATCAGAGCGGAGAGCCGATGCCCGCCGCGCTGCATGAAAAGATTGTCCGCGCCGGTAAATTCAACAAAGGCTATGAGATGAGTGAGCTGCTGGCTGCGGCGTTACTGGATCTGCACTGGCACAGCCTGACCGGCGATCAGGCTCCGCAAAGCGTCGACGGCTTTGAACAGCAGGCCCTGCAGAGCGACAACCTGGCGTTAGCGGCGGTGCCGCCGCGCTATCGCTCCAGCTATTTCCAGCACATCTGGGGCGGAGGCTATGCCGCCGGTTACTACGCCTATATCTGGACCCAGATGCTGGCCGATGATGGCTACCAGTGGTTTGTCGAACAGGGCGGCCTGACGCGGGAGAATGGCGATATTTTCCGTCAGAAAATTCTGTCGCGCGGTAACAGCAGCGATCTGAAAACCCTGTATGAAAGCTGGCGCGGCGGTCCGCCGCAGCTGGAGCCGATGCTGAAGAATCGCGGGCTGGCGGAGTAATGCACTCAGCGGGCGGCCATGTCGCCCGCTGGATGCAGAGGGGGCGGCCGGACTAACCCAGCGGGCCGCCTTCAATGGTTTCACACATTCCGGCCAGCACCCGCTCGCCGGTTTCACTTTTCAGCGAACGATACCATTCCTCGGTCACCGCCGGATCTTTGGCGTGGGTGACATCACAACGCTTACGCGCTTTCAGCACCAGATCCCTGACCCGCTCAACCCGGCGCGCCTGATAGCGCAGCAGGGCATCCTCAATACCCAGCGAATGCGATGCCAGCGTCGAAGCCAGCACAATAGCGTCTTCCATTGCCGCGCAGCCGCCCTGGCCGATATCCGGTGTGGTGCTGTGGGCCGCATCACCGAGCAACGCAACGCGCCCTTTAACAAAGCGGCTGAAGGGTTCAATATCGTGTATCTCAACCCGATTGGTGGTCTCGGGATTGATCGCCGCAATCAGCTGCTGCACCGGTGCGGCCCAGCCAGCAAAATAGCCGCTCAGATCGGCTTTGACCGTGGTGCGATCCTGCGGCAATCCTTTCGGCAGCGGCACGTCGAAGAAGAAGTAGAAGCGGTTGTCGCTTACCGGCATCAGCGATACGCGCTTGCCGTCACCAACGAACGTGGTCCACTGATCGGCGGGCGCGATGCTCTCATCAATCTCCACCAGACCGTTCCAGTTGACGTAACCGGCATAACGCCGCTCCAGCGCCTGTTCCAGCACATATTCACGGATAACCGAATGGGTGCCGTCAGCCGCAATCAGAAAGTCACCGCTCGCCTGGCTGTTATCGGCAAAGGTGGCAATCACGCCGTTATCACTCTGTTCAACCTGAATGACCCGCTTACCGAAATTGACCCGCTGGCGGCCAAAAGTATCAATCAGCATCGCCTGCAGTTCGGCGCGCGCCACCGGATAGGGAAACTCACCGACCTGCTGCACCAGCGGCGCCATACTGAAACGGGTTAGCGCGGCACCGGTCACTGCATCGTGATAAGCCATATAGGCCATGTTGCCACCCAGTGCACGCAGCGCTGACTTCATGCCGAGGGCATTCAGGCATTTAACGCCGTTCGGCCAGATTGAAATCGCCGCTCCGACCGGCTTCATCTCCTTCACCGCTTCGAACACCTCAACCTCAATACCCGCTTTTTCCAGCGCAATGGCGCTGCTCATCCCGCCAATGCCGCCACCAATAACGATCGCTTTCATGTTTATCTCCTGTCTGTCTGATGCTGTTGTTGCAACTTTTGTACCAGTGCGCAGTTCAGCGGGTGATGCGTTGCTGTTTACAGTGGAATCAGTTAGTTATGAAGCTAACAGGCGCGGCGGGGCGAACGGGAGACGGCGTAGACGCACGGTTATGTTGCAGACTGGCGCGCTAAAACAGTGCATTACCGGCGCTAAAAATCCGCCGCTGTATCATTAGTTTCACCAGCAGGCCTGGCTGTTGAACGCCCGGATTAAGATTATCTACACGCTTCTCAGTACGTCAGCCTTCAGGTCAGTGTAATAAAACTGATTAGTTGAATTGTTATCAACTAATTGCTGACAGGCTGGCATGGTTTATTTTTAACAAATATTTAAACTTACACATAATTATTGGCGCGCCGGTTGTTGTCAGATCATTCTTCATGGGGAATCAGTGGGTTATCGCCGGAAGAAAAGACACGGATGTAAATAATCTGCATTAATTTTTTAGCTGGTCGGGCAAACCAGGAATAAACCGCCCTGGGCAATGATAAATATTTCTGCCAGTGGGCGGTGAAAACGGTTTTTAGGATATTACGCAGGCGCAGCTTGTCAGATCGCATGATATAGATTATCCGGGACTCAAGGACTCTGGAATACGATCATGAAAATCGGAATCACTAATAACCACTATCCGGAGCAGCGCAATATTTTGGTTAATCCGGAAAACGAATATATTAATCTCAAAAAGTACAATCTGTTTTACTTTATTAACCCATTACGGACGCGCTTACTCAAAAAAAATAAAGCTTTTGTTTTTCTGCCCGTGCCATTTTCACCCGCATCGCGGCCCGACATCCTGCATCTGTTTAATGAAGTCGCCATAACCCGTCAGAAATGGGTTGCCTCGTTTGAAACTGAATTACCCCGGGTGTTGCCGGTGCCGGGCGTGGCGAAGCAGGATAATCCCGAACTGCAGCGGCTGATCCCCCATCTGCTGAAAGATAACTGCCTGGGGCTGATTGCCATTTCAGACGCGACGCTGAATATTCAGATGAAACTGTTCCCGTCCGGGGGCGGCGTTGCGCAGCAAATCAGACGTAAAACGGTGGTATTGCATCCGCCACAGACCCTGTTCACAGCGCATAAAGCGCCACGTCAGCCGGGCGTGTTCCGCCTGGTGTTCGCCGGCAATGAGTTCTACCGTAAAGGCGGCGCCGAAGTGGTGCTGGCAGTGAGCGAGCTGATTGAAGAACGAAAGCTGGATGAGTCGCAGCTGGAGGTGCAGTTAATTGGCGATCTCACCAAACGTCACAACGTGGCACACCGGCAACATCAGGATGACGAGGCGTTCTATCGGTCAATTGAGAGCCGCATTGGCCGCTATCGCTGCTTCACGCATTTGGCGCGGCTGGAAAACGCGGCGCTGCTGCAGCTGTTCCGCCGCAGCGATGTCGGCTTACTGCCGACCTGGCAGGAGACGTACGGCTTTTCAGTACTGGAAATGCAGGCCAGCGGCTGCCCGGTGATTACCAGCAACGTGCGCGCCTTACCGGAAATTAATCCGGCCAGCGCTGGCTGGGTGATTGGCGGTACGTTGAATGGCGATCGTGAATACAGCATCACTACGCCACAGCAGAAAGCGCAGCTGCGCCAGGCGCTGGTGGACGGGCTGAAGCAGACGCTGCTCGCCATCTTCGAACGGCCAGAAATGCTGCAGGAGAAAGGGGAGGCGGCGATCCTGCGCATTAAAGATCAGCACGATCCGCAGCGCTATATTGTCCGGCTGCATGATATTTATCGCCGCGGCGTGATCAACGTCACTCAACACCCACCTGTCCTGCCAATTTGATAAGATTTCTCAGACGACGCGTGCCAGAGTAGTCATACTTAGGGCAGCGTTCATCTGGAGATCAATCATGAAAATACTCATCAGCCTGCTGCTGTCCGGACTGTTGGGCAGCAGCGCCTTCGCTCAACCGGCACCCCAGTTTCCGGCGCGTGCGCCGCTGCCTCAGCTGACGCCTGCCGCCGCGCGATGCGACGTCTCCGCCTGTCAGACCAACTGTTATGTCGAACGATCCCATTGTAATACCCGTGATACCGGGGCGTGCAGCTCACAAGCGCAGATCTGTGTGCAAGCCTGCGCCGATCAGTGCAAATAAATCGATTCAGTGAAGAAACCGTTAATTGCCAATGAAAAAGTCTTTGTCTTACCTTGTTTTGTGGTCCCTTTCTGCCAGCTGTGTTGCCGCCGATCTTAGCTCACAGCAGGTCACTTCTCTGGTTAAAGCCGCTATCGAACCGCTGATGGAGCAGCAGGAAATTCCCGGTATGTCGGTGGCGATACTCTATAAAGGCCGGGCCCAGTTCATTAACGCCGGTGTGGCTGATCTGGCGTCCGGCCGCCGCGTCACCGAAAACACCCTGTTTGAACTCGGCTCGGTCAGTAAAACCTTCACCGGCGTGCTGGCCGGGGTGATGATCCGTAACGGTGACATCGCCCTCAACGATCCGGTGCAGAAGTACTGGCCGCAGCTGACCGGCACGCAGTGGCATCACATCCGGATGCTGCATCTGGCGACCTACACCGCAGGTGGCCTGCCGCTGCAGTTGCCGGATGAGGTGACCGATCAGGCTTCGCTGCTCAACTATTATCAGCAGTGGCAACCGCAGGCTGCGCCGGGCACGCTGCGTCAGTACTCCAATGCCAGTATCGGTCTGTTTGGCGCGCTGATGGTGAAGGGCGATTACCAGCAGGCGATGGAGAAAAACGTGTTTCAGCCGCTGCGTCTGACGCGCACTTACATCACCGTGCCGCCCTCAATGATGCTGGACTACGCCTGGGGTTATAAAAACGGGCAGCCGGTGCGGGTGTCGCCCGGCATGCTGGATGCGGAAGCGTATGGGGTGAAATCTACCGCCCGCGATATGCTGACCTTTATGCAGGCCAATGCCGATCCTAACCGCTTATCGTCAGGCAATACCGTGCTGCGCAATGCGATTCGTACCGCCCAGTCACGCTATTTCAAAGTGCGTGATTTCTATCAGGGGCTGGGCTGGGAGATTTACGACTGGCCGGCCAGTGCCGCCGCGATAATCGCTGACAGCGAAAGCAGCGTCGCGCTTAAACCTCAGCCGGCGACGCTACTGAATCCCGCCGTGCCATCGCAACGCGCCAGTTGGGTGCATAAAACCGGTGCCACCAACGGCTTTGGTGCCTACGTTGCGTTTATTCCCGAGCAGAACACCGGCATTGTGATGCTTGCGAACAAGAACTACCCCAATCCGCTACGGATAAAAATCGCCTGGAAAATCCTGGAAGCGTTGCAGTAATCCGGGACGCCACCGCCCGCTGGCCTTGCCATCTCAGGGTCAGCGGAAAGGGCGGATCACCTCGCAGCCGTTGAGCGGCGCAAAGTCGGGCTGTTGCTCTTTGATCGCCTCACCGGGCTGACGCCAGCGCGCAATCGCCAGGGGTAAAGCTGGCGCACCATGTTCATTTGCGCTAAAATAAAAATCAAATGAACAGAGGGCCGTGCTATGTCAATTGCCATTTATACGCCCGCCAGCAGTCGCCGCAACAGCTCGCTGTTGCATGCGCTGAACCTGCCGGAAACCCTGCCGGATGCGCATCAGCGGATTGCCGTCGGCTTCAGCAGCGGGGTGCTGAAACGCACCGCGTCGTTATCCGCCTTCGATGAAATCTGGCTCTGCCGCCTGGCAGGCATCGATCGCAGTACCTACAACCGCAAAGTCAAAGATCCTCAGCAGACCTTTTCGCCCGATCAGAGCGGACGGATTTACATGCTGATCCGCGTCCTGTCCGCTGCCAGCACGCTGCTGCGTGACGATCCGGCGCGACTGGTGCAGTGGCTGGAGACCCCAGCCAAGGCGCTGGGTGGCAGGAAACCGGCAGAGATGACCACCACCGTTGCCGGGGCGGAAGCGGTGCTCAACCTGATTGGTCAGCTTGAACATGGCGTGATCACCTGATGGCGGCGGTGCGCTTTTTCCGGCTGGTGAAAAGCGAATATGCGATGACCGCCTTTGACGGTTTTGGCGCCCGCACCTACGGCGGCCGCTGGAATTCAGTCGGTATCGGCTGTGTCTATCTCGGATCAAGCCGGGCGCTGTGCGTGCTGGAGGCGCTGGTGCATCTCAGCATTCAGGATCTGGCGCACGACTATTCGATGCTGTCGATCAGCGTACCTGAAACGCTGATCACCGAGCTGTCGCTGGCGGCGCTCCCCGCCGACTGGCAGACCGATCCCGCACCGCCATCGACCCGGGAGATTGGGGATGGCTGGCTCGCCAGCGCCGATCACGGCCTGATCCTCAAGGTTCCGAGTACCCTGACCGGAGAGTGGAACGCGCTATTTAATCCCGCGCATCCGGCCGCCGCTGCGATTATCAGCAACGTGGTGGTCGAGCCTTTTTTCTTTGATCCACGCTTCAGGCTGCAATAGCTGCTGGCCCGACAGCGGCCCAGGTCAGCCGGCAGCCTTCGATTCTGAAATAGCCTGTGCCGCACAAATCAGTGCCAGATGACTGAGGCCCTGCGGCATATTCCCGCGCCAGCTCTGACTGCGGACATCAAACATTTCGTTAAAAATATCCACGTTGCCGTGCTGATCGAGCGTCGCGAGGATCTGCTGCATCGTCTGTTCCGCCTGGTCGACGTCGCCCATTTCCGCCCAGGCTTCTGCCAGCCAGAACGCGCAGGCGAGGAAGGTACTCTCTTCAACCTCGACGCCACTGTAGCGATAGAGCATGGCGCTGCCGTTGCCCAGCGCCTGATGAATAGCGCGATAGGTTGACAGCATCCGCTGTGGATTGACCGCGTTGCCGTAGCTGTGGACCAGCGCCAGCGAGGCGTCGAGACGGTCCTCACTGCCGACATAAAACAGATAAGCCTGTTTCTGTTCGGACCAGCAGTGCGTCTCAATCCAGTCACGAATGCGGTCACGTTCCCGTTGCCAGCGGCCGAGCCAGGTAGGTTCGATGTGCTGGTTTTCGGCCAGCGCGACCGCCCGGTCCAGCGCCACCCAGCAGGCCATTTTAGAATGGGTATAGTGCTGCAGGTCCGGCAACTCCCAGATACCGCAATCCTTTTGCCGCCAGTGATCGGCACAGCAGTTAGCCAGCTCACCCAGCATGCGCGAGGTGGTGATATCCAGCACGTGGCCGGCCTCGATAAACAGCTGCGCGGTGGCCAGCATATCGCCATACATGCTGAGCTGTATCTGATCACGGGCATTATTGCCGACCCGCACCGGCTGGGAATCCTGATAGCCGCTTAACGGCGGAAAACGTTCTTCCGGCACTTCATCGCCATTCAGCGCATAGCAGGCGCGCAGCCTGACGCCGTGCCGCAGGATGGTCTGCGACAACCACGAAAAGGCCGCTTTACAATCTTCCAGTGCCCCGAGATAGACGAAGGCTTTAATGATCAGGCAGGCGTCCCGCACCCAGGCGTAGCGATAATCATAATTCTTCTCGCCGCCGATCCCTTCCGGCAGCGAGGTGGTGGCTGCGGCCGCCAGCGCACCGGTCGGTGAGTACCAGAGAAACTTCAGTGACAGGGCAGAGCGCTTTACCAGCGCCGGATAGCTGCCGTCATAGCTCAGGCTCTCCACCCAGCTGGTCCAGCCGGTGTGGCTGGTTTCGATTCGCTGATCGATGGCGGACAGCTCAGGGACAGCCAGCGGCTCGTTCTCGGTGATCAGCAGTGCGCAGAGTGAGCGCGAACCGGCCGAAGTCCGCAGCGTGGCGCAGACCTGCTCATCATCCAGCAGCGTGATGTGGATATCGTCGCTGGTACGGAACATCGCCATCACGTCGGCGATGTGGAACACCTTGCCTTTTTCGGTGTCGGCAATCCACGGCGAACGGGTTTCAGCGGCGGTGCCGAATCGCAGGATAATCTGCAACTCCACTTCGCCGCTGACTCCTTCAATCCGGCGCGCCAGTTCGCCCCACGGCAATCTTCCCGCCAGCGTACTGTTGATCGATTCGGTCAGCAGCACGCTGCCGCTGTCGGTGTCAAAACGGGTTTCCAGCACGTTGCTGTTATCGCGATAGCGCCGCGTCACCCGATAGGGATCGCGCGGCACGATTTGAAAGAAGCCGCCGATACCGGCATCCAGCAGGCGGTCAAACAGCGGTTTAGCATCCAGGTTCGGGGCGCACCACCAGTCGATCGCGCCATCCGGCGCAATCAGCGCCACTGAACGCCCCTCGCCAATGGCGGCATAATCACCCAGACCCGCAAAGCCATTGTCTCGGGCAGGCTGATGGAAGATCTGGTTTTCCATGGTTTTCTTCCTTGTTTCACTGTGACGACTGACAAATCGGGCGCAGGCAGGACAAAAAAGTGGCCGCATTATGCGGCCACCGGGGAAGGTGATTACAGGGTGCCGGTGCCGCCATCGGAGCACCAGACCTGACCGGAGGAGTAACTGCTCTCCGTCGAGGCCAGCGTGACGTAGAGCGGAGCGATTTCGACCGGCTGGCCAGGGCGGCCCATCGGTGAATCGGCACCAAACTGCTTCACTTTTTCCTGTGGCTGGCCGCCGCTGGATTGCAGCACGGTCCAGTATGGGCCAGGCGCGACCGCGTTAACCCGGATGCCTTCGCCGCCCAGCTGTTTCGCCAGTGACTTGGTAAAGGCAACAATCGCCGCTTTGGTCTGGGCATAATCCAGCAGAATATCGCTGGGTTTAAAGGCCTGCACCGACGAGGTATTAATAATCGACGCGCCGCGTGGCAGATATTCCAGCGCCGCTTTGGTGATCCAGAACATGGCATAAACGTTGGTTTTAAACGTCGCGTCAAAATCTTCGGTACTCAGGGTACGGATGGACTCATTAAACTGCTGGCGTCCGGCGTTATTAACCAGAATATCCAGGCCGCCTAATTTATCCACCGCCTGTTTCACCAGCTGCTGACAAAATTCTTCAGAACGAATATCACCCGGAATAGCGAAGACTTTACGGCCTTCCGCTTCGATTAATTTAATCACTTCATCGGCGTCGGGCTGTTCTTCTGGCAGATAGTTGATCACTACATCCGCACCTTCGCGGGCATAAGCGATGGCCACCGCACGGCCAATACCGGAATCGCCGCCGGTAATCAGCGCTTTACGTCCGGTCAGCCGGCCGGTACCGCGGTAGCTGGTTTCACCGTGATCGGGAACCGGGATCATTTTGCTGGCTAAGCCAGGTGCCTGTTGCGGTTGTTCCTCAAAAGGAGGCTTAGGAAATTGATCGAGATCGAGCGTCTTGTTCGTTGGTGTCGTCATTGTAAGCTCCTTGAACGTCATTATCTGAGTGATTAAGCCTGGCACAAATGTGATATTTGTCACATCTGACTGCTTATTCATTGAGCAGTGAAGCGCCGGGCAAATTAATAATGCTGATCAAGGATAGACAGAAAATCGGGATGCTGCGCCGCCGCAGGGTGATAATTTGCGGCAATCAGTCGGCTTATTTAAAGCGAAGCGTAAAGCAGGGAAAGGTCTATTTTAGTGGCACAAACGCAGCGGCGATAAAATTAAATCGGGCGGTTTACCCGCCGCGTACTGAACCCCGCCAGACCACATCAGCCTGATATATCCGCCGATCGCTTTGCTGTTCGGCGGCGGGCTGTAATTCATCCTGCTGCGCCTCGGTTTCGGTCAGCCAGCGTATCGCGTCACGGGCAAACTGTTCCACCGGCTGGGCAAAAGTGGTGAGGTTGTAGGAGGACCAGCCCGATTGCGGAATATTGTCGTGGCCGACGATGCACAGATCCTCCGGAATGCGCAGCGCAAAGCGGTGGCGTGCCTCATCCATAAAGCCACACGCCAGTAAATCGGTGGCGCAGAACACCGCGTCAGGCCGGATTTTGCGGGTCAGCAGCCGCTGCGCCAGGATCTGACCGCTTTCATAGGAGGTCGAGCCAAAGTGCTCAACCTGAACGCTGACTCCGGCTCTCTCCGCCGCCGCCAGAAAATCCCGCTCGCGTTTCAGCAGGCTCGGGGTGCCGGCCAGTGAATTAACAAACGCGATGCGCTGACAGCCGGCACGGACAAAGGCATTGACCGCCATCTCGGCTGCCGGACGCGAGTCGAGATTAATGCTGAGGGAGCCGGGCAGGGACTCATCACGGTTAATCAGCACCAGATGCTGGCCGTGTTTGTAACAGAGCCGGGTTATCGCGCTGTCAGGCATACCGGAGAGGATGATTGACGCATCGGCGCGGAAGTTAATCGCCTGCTGTAAGGCGGCAGAGACCCGTTCATCTGAGCGGTCGGTATTAATCAGCATCGCTACTTTTCCCGCTTCCTGCAGATACTGTGTCATCCAGCGAACCAGGCTGGCGCGGTAAGGCGTATCCACTTCAGAGGCGATCAGGCAGACAATGCCGCTGCGGTTGCGTACCAGCCCGCGCGCCAGATGATTAACGTGATAGCCCAGCTCTTCGGCGGCTTTCATCACCCGCGCCCGCGTGGCATCCGACACGCTGGCACCCGGCGTAAAGGTGCGCGACACCGCAGAGCGGGAGACGCCCGCCCGGTCAGCGACATCCTGCGCACTGACGACTGCCTTAAGTTGATGCACGGTTTTCTCCGCTGCTGCCGTTATCCGCTTTGAGTCTGCCTGAAGTTGCAAGGCTGTGCAAAAGGTATTGGCGATAAAATGTACCAAATTTGTGACAGCACCTTACAATTGCTTAACATGCTGATTGACACGTCCTGAGGGTCGCCTTACTACTTTGCACAGCAGTGCAAAAAAGCGCGATCAGGCGCAATCCCCGCCTTCAAGGAGAACACCATGCGTTACTCATCTCTGCTCGCTGCGGTTATCGTCAGTTGTCCGGCCTTACCGTTTGCGGCGGCTGCGGCCGGTAATCTCAACATGATCTGCTCTGCGGATGTGGTGGTCTGTGAACAGATGACCCGCCAGTTCAGCACGTCTCATCCCGACATCAATCTCAGCATGGTGCGGCTGTCAGCCGGGGAGGCCTATGCACGTATCCGCAGCGAGGCGCGCAATCCGCGGACCGATATCTGGTGGGCCGGCACCGGTGATCCGCATATGCAGGCCGCCGAAGAGGGCTTAACTCAGGTATATAAATCGCCGCTGCTCGACCAGCAGCAGCCGTGGTCGCAAAAAGTGGCGGAGATCTCCGGTTACCGTACCGTGGGCGTTTATGCCGGTGCGCTGGGCTGGGGTTACAACACCCGACTGCTGGCGGAGAAAAAGCTGAAGGTACCGGCCTGCTGGGCCGATCTGCTCGATCCGGGCTTTAAAGGTGAAATCCAGATTGCCAATCCGAACTCCTCCGGCACCGCCTATAACACCCTGGCGACGCTGGTGCAGATCATGGGTGAAGACCAGGCTTTTGATTACCTGAAAAAACTCAACGCCAACGTTTCGCAATACACCAAGTCGGGTTCAGCGCCGGTGAAAGCCGCTGCCCGCGGCGAAACCACCCTCGGCATCGTCTTTATGCACGATGCGGTTGCGATGGAGGTCGATGGCTTCCCGATCAAACCGGTCGCCCCCTGTGAAGGCACCGGCTATGAGATTGGTTCCATGTCGATCATTAAAGGGGCGCGTAACCTGGCGAATGCCAAAAGCTGGTACGACTGGGCGCTGAGTGCCGACGCGCAGTCGCACATGAAAGAGGCGAAATCGTTCCAGCTGCCGTCGAACCGCAAGGCGGAGATCTCCGAATACGCGCCACGCTTTGAGAATATCAAGCTGATCGATTACGACTTCAAAACCTACGGTGACGCGGCGAAACGCAAAGCGCTGCTCGGACGCTGGGATAAAGAGATCGGCGCCAGCGCACAATAAAACTGATTTCCGTCCGGCGCAGTGATGCCGGGTCCATGCTGAAACGCGGTGGCGCAAGCCTGGTGTCCGCAGCAGATCGAGGTGATTCATGAATGCGCACAATCGCCGCTTAACCGGCGCGTTAGTTGCCGGCGCGCTGGCCCTGATGGTGTTGCCCTGGTACAGCCTGGAGCAGGGGTTCTTCTCTGGCCACTGGCTGATCAGCTTATGGCAGGATGAGAATAGCGCGCCAGCACTGTGGCAACTGATGCAGCATGGCTGGCTGACTGTCGCCGTAGCGCTGTGGCTCGCTTCTGCCGCCTGCCTCTTCCTGCCGCCGGGGCGTATCCGTAGCGGCCTGCTGCTGCTGCTCAGCGTCTGCGGCATTCTGTTCCTGGTGCTGGAAGGGCATGCCATCGGGTTTAGCGGCTGGAACTGGCGGTGGCTGGAGAACCTGGCCGGCCCGCTCGCGCTGGGCCAGCCGGCGATGGGCGCGGGCGCGTTACTGCTGCTGACGGTTTTCCTGCTGATTTTTTCCTTTGCGCTGGCCGAACGCGGCGTGCTGAAAGGCGATGCGTTTGTGGTGTCGGCGATCGTACTGCTGGTAGCGCTGGTGACCACTTTTGTGCTCTATCCGGTACTGAGCCTGTTTGTCGCCTCGGTGCAGGACATCGATGGCAGCTTTAAGCCGGATGGCCTGATCGCCAATCTGCAGGACCCGGCTATCTGGAGCGTCGCCTGTGTGACCGGCGGCACCTGCGGGACGGCGTGGCGCACGCTGGGACTGGCGCTGATGACCGCCAGCGGCTCGACGCTGCTGGGACTGGCGTTTGCGCTGGCGGCGACCCGCACCTCGCTGCCGTGCAAAAAAGCGCTGCGGATGCTGACTATCCTGCCAATCATTACGCCGCCGTTTGTTATCGGGCTGGCGCTGATTCTGCTGTTTGGTCGTTCTGGCGTGATCACCACCTCGCTGGCGACGCTGTTTGGCGTCGAGCCGGGCCGCTGGCTGTATGGCCTGACCGGCATCTGGATCGCCCAGGTGCTCTCTTTTACGCCGATTGCATTTCTGGTGCTGATTGGGGTGGTTGAAGGCGTCAGCCCGTCGCTGGAAGAGGCGTCTCAGACCCTGCGCGCCAGCCGCTGGCGTACTTTCTCGCGTATCTCCCTGCCGCTGATGGCACCCGGACTGGCTAACGCCTTTCTGATCAGCTTTATCGAAAGCATGGCGGACTTCGGCAACCCGATGGTGCTGGGCGGCAGTCACGGCGTGCTGTCGACCGAAATCTTCTTCTCGGTGGTCGGCGCGCAGAACGATCCAAGCCGTGCGGCGGTGCTGGCGATGATCCTGCTGGGCTTCACGCTGGCGGCGTTTCTGCTGCAGCGGGTCTGGCTGTCGGGCAAAAGCTTCGCCACGGTAACCGGCAAAGGCGACGGCGGTCGTCACGTGCAGCTGCCGCGTCCGGTGCGCTACAGCGTTTATGGCCTGGTGATCCCGTGGGGACTGTTTACCCTGGTGATCTACGGCATGATCATGATTGGCGGCTTTGTGCAGTCGTGGGGGCTGAATAACGCGCTGACGCTCGACCACTATATCCGCGCCTTTAGCGTCAGCCTGAATCAGGGACAGCTGGTGTGGAGCGGCGTCGCCTGGAACTCTTTCTGGACCACGCTGGAGATCGCCCTGATTGCCGCGCCGCTGACTGCGGTGGTTGGCCTGCTGACCGCCTGGCTGATTGTGCGGCAGAAATTTGCCGGACGGCAGACCTTTGAGTTCATGCTGATGCTGAGTTTCGCCATTCCGGGCACCGTGATCGGCGTGAGCTACGTGATGGCGTATAACCTGCCGCCGCTGGAGATCACCGGCACCGCGATGATCCTGATCGCCTGCTTTGTGTTCCGCAATATGCCGGTCGGAGTGCGTGGCGGTATTGCGGCGATGAGCCAGCTTGATAAGAGTCTGGATGAAGCCTCACTGACCCTCGGTGCCAACAGTTTCCGCACCTTACGTAAAGTGGTGCTGCCGCTGCTCAAACCGGCGATCAGCGCCGCGCTGGTCTACGCCTTTGTGCGCGCTATTACCTCAATCAGTGCGGTGATTTTTCTGGTCAGCGCGCAATACAACATGGCGACGTCTTACATCGTCGGGCTGGTGGAGAACGGTGAGTATGGCGTAGCGATTGCCTACTCGTCGGTACTGATCGTGGTGATGTTAGCCATTATCGGTCTGTTCCAGCTGCTGGTGGGTGAACGCCGCCTGCGCCGTGTTACTCAACCAGCGGCCGCGGCCGCTGCTGTCGCCACTCTGACTCAGGAGAGAGCCGTATGACCCCCATCAACGCGGGATCGGTCGTGTTTGAACATGTTGCTAAACGCTTTGCCGGTTTTACGGCGCTGCCGGATCTGTCGTTAACCGTCGAGCCTGGCACGCTGGTGACGCTGCTCGGTCCCTCCGGCTGCGGCAAAACCACCACGCTGCGCCTGCTGGCCGGGCTGGAGCATCCTACTGCTGGCCGCATTCTGATCGGCGGTAAAGATGTCACTCATCTGCCGGCCAATGAGCGCGACGTGGCGATGGTGTTTCAGTCATACGCGCTGTTTCCCCATATGAATGCTCTCGACAATATCCTGTATGGGCTGCTGTCGTCGGGGATGAACAAACGGGAGGCGCTGGATCGGGCGCGGGAAGGGCTGAGGCTGGTCGGGCTGGAAAGCCAGGGCGAGCGGCTGCCGTCTGAACTTTCCGGTGGACAGCAGCAGCGTATTGCGGTCGCCCGCGCGCTGGTGCTGGAACCGCAGGTGTTGCTGCTGGATGAGCCGTTGTCGAATCTGGACGAACGTTTACGGCGACGGGTGCGGACGGATATTCGCGATCTGCAACAGCGGCTGGGTTTTACCGCAGTCTATGTGACGCACGACCAGGAAGAGGCGCTGGCGGTCTCCGATAAAATTATTGTCATGAAAGAGGGGGATATTGCGCAGCAGGGCGCGCCGGAAACGCTTTACCATGCGCCCAATTCGGTGTTTATCGCCGACTTTATGGGCGAAGCCAATATTCTGCCGTGCGACGTTGAGCAGGCCGAAGGCGGTGAGGCGCTGATCCGCGTCGGTAACCAGCGCTTCCGGGTGCGTGGCGATGGAGCGAAAACCGGCAGCGGTCAGCTGGCGGTGCGGCCGCAGTTTATCACCCTGTCTGGCGACGGTCAGGGTGCCCTGCAGGGTGAGATTATTCACAGCACCTGGCTGGGTGACCATATCGAATATGAAGTGACTACCGAACTGGGATCGCTGTTCATCATCGATCCCCACATGGAACAGCGTCTGCCGCTGGCCGCCCGGGTCGGCGTTAACTTCAAGCCGCAGGGTCTGGCCCTGATTGCCCGCTAAACTGCTTAACCGCAAGGAGTCTCAATGGAACTGCACGATGAAATGATGTCGCGTCTGGCGCTGGCTGAAGCTGTCGCCCGCGCTGGCGGTGCCACGGCCTTATCTTACTTTTCCCGCCGCGACACGCTGGTGGTGGAAACCAAATATGATCTGCAGGATGTGGTGTCGATTGCCGATCGCGAAGTAGAACAGACGATCGCCGACCGCATCCGTGAAGCGTTCCCTGATGATGGCTTTCTCGGTGAGGAGAGCGGCCTGCAGCCGGGCCGGAGCGCCTACACCTGGGTGGTCGATCCGATTGATGGCACCAGTCCGTTTCTCAACGGCATGCCAAACTGGTGCGTATCGGTTGCCGTACTGCGCGGCGACGTGCCGGTCATCGGGGTAATTTTTGCGCCAACCTTTGAGGAGTGCTATGTGGCAGCGCTGGGTGAGGGCGCTACCCTTAATGGCCGACGCTTGCAGGTCGATCCGGCGCGCACTCTGCAGAATCACGTGACCGGCTTTGGTGCCAACAGCTACGTCAGTCCGCAGCAGGTTGGCGAGATTGTGGCGGCCTTGCTGGCAGCCGGCGGTAACTTTATCCGCATCGGCTCAGGCGCACTGATGCTGGCGTGGGTGGCGGCCGGCCGGGTCGTCGGTTACTACGAACCTTATATGCACGCCTGGGATTGTCTGGCCGGTTACTGTCTGGTGAAGGAGGCGGGCGGTTGGGTACATCCGTTTAACACCGACGGCGATCGCATCACCAAAGGGGCGCAGGTGCTGGCGGTGGCTCCTGGTGCCGAAGCAGATTTGCGTCGCATCGCCGGTCTGTGACCCTGTCACGACACGCAGGTCCGTACAGCCACCTCAGCGTCGTGACCTTTAGCCCTTCAGCGTTTTGGTCAGGTAGTAACGCTGCATACCGGTTTGCGGAAAGTCGGGCAGGGACATCTGCTGTTGATAACCCTGTTTCAGATAAAACGGCAGCGCCTGAAAACTGAAGGTATCCACCAGCGCCTGCTGACAGCCGTAAGCTATCGCCTGCTGTTCTGCTGCCAGCAGTAAGGCACTGCCCAGACCGGTGCCGCGCAGCGTACCGTCCACCCACAGATAATCGATACAGAGCCAGTTCCCCTTACGCGAGGCCATTACGCCACCCCGCAACTTACCGTCTGCGTCATGATCAAATACCGCCAGCGGTCCCCGGTTTTCACTGCCGATAAACTGCCGGTTGTAACTGCCGAGCCCGGCAAATAACGCCTCCCGGTCTTTGTCCTCTGGCTGCTCCGTCACGGTAAAACCCGCGCTTAATCTCATGATTTTTCTCCTGTTATGCGACGCCACAAGGTTGAATATCCGCGTAAAGGGATAATAGATCATTTATCCCTTTAAAGGTATAAATAGTTATTTATCCCCGGCAGGGTATAATGCATCGATTATCCTCTTTCGGGGATAATCGGAATGCGCTATGCTGATCGTCTGCCGACCCCGGAGGAACAGAGACCATGATATACAGTCCGCTGCAGCTGGCTAACCGGCTGAAACTTATCCGTCAGCGTAATGGCTGGACCCAGAGCGAGCTGGCCAAAAAGGTTGGCCTGAAACAGGCGACCATTTCGCATTTTGAAAATGCGCCGGACAACACCTCGCTGGCGACGCTGTTTAAGCTGTTACAGTCGCTGGAGCTGAGTCTTGAGGTGCAGGAGAAAACGGCCGCCGCACCGCCACCGATCAATGACGAGGATGACTGGTAATGCAGAAGCTGATTGCGTGGATGAACGGCGAGCGGGTCGGCGTGCTGACCCGTCAGCGCAACGGTGCGCACGAATTTCAGTACGACAAAGCGTGGCTGAGCAATCCGCTCGCCAGGCCGCTGTCACTCTCGATGCCGTTGCAGGTTCCGGCCATCACCTCCCACGCGGTAATTAACTTTTTCGATAATCTGTTGCCGGATAGCCCGTTGATTCGTGACCGGATTGTGGCGCGCTACCAGATAAAATCCCGTCAGCCGTTTGATCTGTTGCAGGAAGTGGGACGTGACAGCGTCGGTGCGACCATGCTGTTGCCGCCTGAGATGCCGCTGCCGCCGTTACAGGTGCGCTATGAGCTGCTGGACGAGGCGCGTCTGGAAAGCGTGCTGTCAGCCTATCAGTCCGACATTCCGCTCGGGATGCTGCGTGAAGAGACCGACTTTCGTATTTCGGTGGCGGGCGCGCAGGAGAAAACGGCGCTGCTGCACACTGAGCAGGGCTGGAGCATTCCTGCGGGAGCCACGCCAACATCACACATTATCAAACTGCCGATCGGGGAAATTAAGCAGCCGACGGCGACGCTGGACATGCGGGAAAGCGTTGAAAATGAGTATCTCTGTCTGGCGCTGGCCAGAGCGCTGGGAATGAAGGTGCCTGAAGCAACCCTTATCCGCGCCGGCGCGATGCGTGCGCTGGCCGTCGAGCGCTTCGACCGGCGCTGGTCACGCGACAGAAGCCGGCTTATTCGTCTGCCACAGGAGGATTTCTGTCAGGCGCTGGGGCTGCCGTCATCGACGAAATATGAGTCTGACGGCGGGCCGGGCATTGCGGAGATTATGCAGTTGCTGATGGGATCGAGTAACGCAATAGAGGATCGTTATCACTTCATGATGTTCCAGGTGTTTCAGTGGCTGATTGGGGCGACTGACGGCCACGCCAAGAACTTCTCGCTGTTTATTGAGCGCGGCGGCAGCTACCGGCTGACCCCCTTCTACGATGTGATTTCCGCCTATCCGGTACTGGGCGGCACCGGCCTGAATAAGCGGGCGCTGAAGCTGGCGATGGGGCTGCGGGCCAGTAAAGGCAAAAAAACCGAAATCGATAAGATATTCCCGCGTCATTTCTTCGCCACTGCAAAAAGCGTCAATTTTGATAGCGGTAGCCTGCAACAGATCTTCGACTTCTTTATCCGCGCTTTTCCACCAGCGGTTATCGCGGTGCGTGATGCGTTGCCCGCTGGATTTCCGCAGCACATTGCCGATGCCATTTTCAGTCATTCACTGATTATGCTGGAGCGGTTACGGCAGAAAGATTGAGGCAGGCAGCAACAGACTGGCCCGGCAACGGCCAGACTGCTGTTTTCCTGTTTAACCGGAGTCTGTTATGAATCGCGCTCGCTACGCACTGGAATCGATCCCGTCGCCACCCACTTTTCCCGGCGTGGCCAGTCACGTGATGGCGGATGAAACCCTGCATCACCGGCTGGCGGCGATTGTTCAGCGCATGAAACAGCATCAGATTGCGCAGCTGATCATCTATGCGGATAAAGAGCACGGCAGTAACTTTGAGTATCTGGCGGGCTTTATTCCGCGCTTCGAAGAGGCGCTGCTGGTGGTTAATCAGCAGGGCGAACTGGCCTACATCATGGGCAACGAAAACCTCAAGCTGGTGCCCTTTGCCCGTAATCCCGGCAGATGTCTGCACGCGGCACTCTTTTCGCTGCCTAATCAGCCGATGAGTGGTGAGACATCGCTGTCCCGGCTGCTGAGCCAGGCGGGGATCGTCGCGGGGACGCGCACCGGGCTGGTGGGCTGGAAGTTGTTCAGCCGCGCACAGCAGACCCTGTTTGATCTGCCGCAGTTTATCTGCGCGGCGGCGGCCGACGCGGCAGGTGGCGTCTCGCAGCTGGTGAATGCCACCGGGCTGTTTATCTCACCCGATGAGGGAGCTCGCTGCATTAACAGCGCCGATGAGGTGGCATTTTACGAGGCGGGAGCGAATCGTGCCTCAACCGCCATGCTGGCGGCGCTGAACAGCGTGACGGCAGGCGTAAGCGAGAAGCACATGGGCGCACGTCTTAATGCCGACGGCCAGCCAAATAGCGTGATGACCATTGCCGCCACCGGCGATCGCTTTGCTAAGGCACAGCTTTATCCCAGCGACAAAACAATTAAGGTCGGCGATAAGCTGTCATTAACCGTTGGCTATAAAGGCGGGTTAAGCAGCCGCGCTGCTTATGTAGTCAGTCAGGCGTCTGAGTTACCCTGTCACGTTTCAGACTGGCTGCCCCGGCTGGCGATCCCGTATTATCACGCGGTGGTCAGCTGGCTGGAGCAGTTACGCATCGGCATCACCGGTGGCGAACTGTATGCGTTAATCGAAGCGGCATTACCCAAAGCGCAGTATGGCTGGCACCTTAATCCGGGGCATCTGGTGGCTGACGAAGAGTGGCTAAGTTCGCCGATCTGGCCCGATTCAGCCATCCCCCTGAAGAGCGGCATGCTGTTGCAGATCGACATTATTCCTTCGGTAGCCGGCTACGGCGGATGCAGTATTGAGGACACCGTCGGTCTGGCGGATGCGGCGTTGCGTGCCCAGCTGGCGGCTGAATTCCCGGCGGTCTGGCAGCGGATGACCGAGCGCAAAGCCTGGCTGAGCGACGTCCTGCGGCTGAAACTGGCCGATGAGGTGATCCTGCTGTCGAACACCGTAGGCTACCTGCGTCCGTTTTTACTGGATCAACAGCGGGCACTGGTGCGGCAACCGCTGAGCGACGGGGTTTAAAAAAACGCGGTCGGCTGTTAGGTTAATCACTCATTAACCCCGAATAAAGGTCAGGAGCCGTGATGTCCGATATCGTGCATTTCCCGCTGTTTGTTGCTTCCGTTGTGCTGCTTTGTATTACGCCGGGTCCCGATCTGGCCTATGTGGTGGGACAAAGCGTTGCCAGGGGACGACGTGCCGGTATCCTGTCAGCCGCCGGGGTTGCGCTGGGCAGCTGTACCCATGCCGTTGCCAGTGCGCTCGGGCTGACTGCGCTGATTGCCGCCTCGCCGCTGCTGTTCACGCTGATTAAGTATCTCGGGGCGGCATACCTGATCTACCTTGGAGCCAGAATGATCGGGTCAACCTTTATCGCATCCGCAGCAGCGGAGACCGCGCCGCCGCCGCGCGCACTGACCGGCACCCGCTTACTGCTGCTGCGCGGTTTCATCACCTCAATCACCAATCCCAAAGTGCTGCTGTTTTTTATCGCCTTCTTCCCGCAGTTTGTGGTGATCGGCAGTCAGTATCACGCCAGCGCCTTCCTGCTGCTGGGGATGACCTATGCGCTGATCGGCCTGATGACCGACGTGATGTTTGCGCTGCTGGCGGGTGGGGCCGCAGGCGCGGTGGCGAACAATAAGAGGTTACAGAAAGTGCTGGATCGGCTGGTCGGCGCCACCTTTATCGGCCTGGGGATCCGTCTGGCGCTGACCCGTCGCTGAGCCAAATCTGACGCTGCCGGCCCGGTCAGCCGCAGCCTGAACCGGTCAGGGATGGCCGGTAATAATTTGTATAATTTAACTGAGAGTAAAACGCTGACGCTTCTGTCAGGATACGCGCCACAGAAGTATTTCGGTCCTCTCATTCGATGAAATGGTTTACCAAAAACGCGGTTTTGTTTGCCTGCAAAACCTCCCTGGCCGCGTTTATCGCGTTATCAGTTGCTCTGATCCTTAACTTTGAAAAACCTGCCTGGGCGCTGACCACCGTTTTTGTCACTTCCCAACTTTATGCCGCCTCAACCGTCTCGAAATCGCTGTTCCGTCTGATCGGAACCGTGCTGGGAGGGGTGTTTATCCTGCTGATCTATCCGGAAACGGTGCAGTCGCCACTGCTGTTCAGCCTGTGCGTCTCGCTGTGGGTGACGTTTTGCCTCTATCTGTCGCTGCATGACCGCACGCCCAAAAGCTACGTCTTCATGCTGGCAGGCTATAGCGCGGCGATCATGGGTTTTCCGGAGGTGAACACGCCGTCGGCGATTACCAATACGGTGATTTCGCGTATCGAGGAGATCACCCTTGGCATTTTGTGCAGCACGCTGGTACACCGGCTGGTTTTTCCGGTATCGATGCACCATCTGCTCGGGCAGAGCGTCGACCGCTGGTTTCAGAATGCGCGTAAATTGTGTAATGAGCTGGTCAACGGCATGGCGAACAACAAGTCCCTCGAGCCGGAAGATATTCTGATCCAGATGGCGGGCTATCCGCTGAATGTCGAAACGCTGCTGACGCACTGTGTTTATGAAGGGGAAGCGGCGCGCAATGTGATCCGTCTGGTCAGCGTGCAGTATCAGCATCTGACCTACCTGCTGCCGACGCTGACGGCGATTGAATCGCGGCTTGGGGTGCTGGCAGAACTGAATATACGCTTTCCGCTGTGTGTCACCTCGGTGTTCCAGCAATTTCTGCTGTGGCTCAATCATGATCGGGTTAACGATATCGAAGGATTGCGTAACGCCATCGCTGCGGGTCAGGCGACGCTGGAAGCGGACTGGCAGGCGGGAAAGCTGGCTACTGAAGAGAGCCTGCTGCTGATTGGCTTACTGGAGCGGCTGGCTAACTTTGTCCGTATCGCCGATGCGTATCAGAACGTCAGCGCCCGAGCCGGCGATCTCTACAGTCATGGCGACGGGGCGGCGATCAGGAACATCCGCGAGCATCGCCACATTGATAACGGACTGCTGAGCCTGTCGGTGCTGACGGCCTTTCTGGCGACCTTTCTTTCCAGTCTGTTCTGGATTGGCAGCGGCTGGGCCGATGGGGCCAATGCACCGCTGATGGCGGCGATTATCAGTTCGTTTTTTGCCGGGGTGGATTCGCCGGTTACGCCGATGAAGCTGTTCGTTAAAGGGGTGATGATTGCGCTGGTGGTCAGCCTGTTTTATATCGCGTTTCTGATCCCGCAGGCCAATACCCTGCAGGCGTTAATGATCTGCCTGCTGCCGGGGCTGATGCTGCTGAGCCTGGTGATTGCCAATCCGACCACCAATCTGATAGGTCTGAGTGTGGCGATCCAGATTCCAGGCTTTATCGGGCTGAGTCACCACTATGTGCCCGATCTGATCGTCACCCTGAACGCCGCAATCTCGTCGCTGGTGGGGATCATGTTTGCGGTGGTGCTGACGGCGCTGATCCGCAATAAGCGTCCCTCGTGGATTGCCCGCAGGGCGGTGCTGCGGGGGCTGCGCGACCTGCTGAGCTTTATTAAAAAGGTCGAACGCAATTCCGCCACGCTGTTATCACGCCAGCAGTTTATTGCGCGCATGCTGGACCGGGTGAACATTATTCTGCCGCGTAAACGGCTCGATCCGGTGCCGGATATCGTGGTCGGTGGCTATCTGATCAGTGAAACCTGGCTCGGCGCTAACTGCTATGACTTTTATGCCCGCTATCGGGAGGTGCTGGAGGCGCACCGCATCGACAGCGGCCAGATGTTCCACGAACTGGGTCTCTATCTGAAGCGTAAAATGAAGTCGCTTCAGCTGCTGCCGCATCAGGATCTGCTGGAGGAGCTGGATCAGCTGCTGCTCCGGCTGGAGAAGATTGCGCTGCAGGAGAGTGCGGCGGTAGCTCCGCTGGTTCACCTGTTTAACATTCGCGTCTCGCTGTTCCCGCAACAGCGCTGGCCGGGCTGAGTGTGCTATAAAGGTTGCCGCGCTATTTCAGGGGGAGAAAAACCGATGTCAGCACAGCAAAAAACGCCGCCAGAGACGCCCGATTCCGCCGCGCTGGGCGAGGAAGTGAGAAGGGTGATCAGCCAGTTTGTCCGGCGGGTTCGTCAGGAGACCGGCACGCTGCGTCATTCGCAACACGAAACCCTGGAGCTGCTGGAGCGTCAGGGGCCGCTGTCGGTAGCCGAACTGGCCAGCCTGCGCGGCGTAAAACATCAGAGTATGCGGCTGGTGGTGGCTGAACTGGAAACTCAGCGGCAGGTCTATCGCAGCAAAGATCCTGATGATGGCCGCGCGCAGCGGGTTGCGCTAACTCCACAGGCGGAAGCGCTGCTGCAGTCGGCGCGGGCAGAGCGCTCCGCCTGGGTTGCCAAAGCGATTGATCATCAGCTTAACCCGGCCGATCGCGCTGACCTGATTAAAGGCTTACAGGCGTTAAGCAAACTCCTCAATCCGTAAGGTCTGTTTCAGGCCTGTTTTAACTGCGCTACCACAGCGGCCAGATTGTTCATTCCCCAATGCGCCGCATACTGCCCATCAATAATTTCCACAATATCAATCACCGCTATTTCTATCCTGCTGTGGGTTGCCGGCACGCTGAGCAGCGTGCCGCTGTGAAGGCCGCTAATGCGTTTGCGGCTGGTAACCTTATTGCCTTCCGCCAGCTGATCGTCAATCACTACCTGCAGAGATGAAATAGCCGGGCGCAGCATCAGCGCAAAGGTCTGCCATAGGCTCTCTTTATCATTCGGCGCGCCGGGTGGCGCGGAGTGATTAATAAAGCCGGGCGAAACCAGCTGATCAAAGGCGACACGATCGCCTGCGACGATCACCTGCTGATTAAAACGACGGACGATCTGCTTGTTGGCGGCTGACATAGATCTCTCCTGCTGAGTTAAACCTGAGTTATATACAGTTTAACTGTATATATCAGGCACCGCTATCGGTTGTTCAGATTTTGCGATAAGGCAGGAATATCGCCGAGTTCCGCTCCTTTAACCTTCAGGGTAAGTTCGACATTGCGGTGTAAAATAATACTGACCGCCGCCAGCAGCGCCGGCAGGGCAAGAATGTAGAAAATAGCCGACTGTGCCGGGAACACGCCCATCAGCACGCCACCTAAAGACGAACTCAGAATGGCGCCCATCCGGCCGATGCCATGCATCCAGCTGACGCCGGTTGCGCGGATCTCGGTCGGATAGTAGGCCGGTGAATAGACCTGAAGCCCGTTCTGCGCACCGTTGATGCACATGCCGGTGATAAAAATAATCACACCCAACCACACGCCGCTCAGCCCAAGCAAACCCTGGGTGATCAAACAGGCACAGCCGATTAAATAGACCACGCCAATCACCCATCTGGCGTGCAGCTTATCCATTAAGCCGCCAACGATGATGCCGCCGACCGGTCCGCCCAGCTGGAACAGTCCAGCGACAATCGCCGCCTGCTCAAGAGAAATGCCGCCTGAACGCATAATGGTAGGCAGCCAGCCGTTCAGCAGATAAATAACGAACAGCCCCATGAAATAGGTCAGCCAGAGGATTACGGTACCGCGGGCGAAGCCGTGGCGAAACAGCTCTGCAATGGTGCTGTTGCGCTTTACGCAAGGCGAACTCAGGATAAACGCCGTATCCGGGCTAAAATCACCGCCCATTTTATTCAGCAGCGAGGCGATGATTGCGCGTGGCGCTTTACGCACCACCAGGTTAAGCACCGATTCCGGTAACAGCCAGGCAATCACCGGCAGCAGCAGCAGGGGAAGCGCGCCACCAAACACCAGGACCGCAGGCCAGTTAAAGCGTGCCAGCAGCCCGGCGGCAATGAATCCACCCAGTCCCGAGCCGATATTAAATCCGCTGAACATCAGGGTAATCATGATGCCTTTGCGGCGCTCGGGCATGTATTCAGACAGCAGCGTCACGCAGTTTGGCATTACCGCGCCCAGCCCCAGACCGGCGATAAAGCGTAATAATGCCATTTGTGTCGGCGAAGCGGCGAAAGCACAGGCGAGGCTGAAGGCTGAGAAGATCAGTACTGACACCAGAATGACCCGCTTGCGGCCAATCCGATCGGACATCGGACCGGCGATCAGCGCGCCGAGCGCCACGCCCGCCATGGCCGCGCCGAGGATCGGGCCCATCGCTGAGCGGCTGATGCCCCAGTGTTCGATCAGCGCCGGCGCGATAAAGCCCATTACGGCTGCATCGTAACCATCAAACATAATGATGATCAGACACAGCACCAGTACGCGCCATTGGAAAGAAGAGACCGGGCGTGCATCAATCCACTGTTTTACATTAATCAGGTTATTCGCTGTCATCGGGTACGCTCTCTGCTTTGCTACCAGCGGCAGCCGTCGTTGTGGTGAGAGAAAGGTAACAATCCGATAACACGGTAAGCGGGGCACCTGACGGTGTCTGTCAAAAAAGGCTTTTAGCGATATGAGTTAGCTTTATAGTGTGATGCGTCTGGCATTGTCATTGCGGGACCAAACGGCTGTGGTAAGGCAGGCCGGGCCTGCACGGGTAACGGGTGACATCCTTATCGCTATGAGTTTCATTTAGGCTGTCCGGGTCAGCGTCTCATCAATGCAGCGCAGCAGCGCCTGAGTAGCAGGCGAATGCAGCGCCCCCAGACGAAAGGTCAGTCCTATCTCACGGCGGGTATCGGGCAGGTTCAGCGCCAGCGGCGTCAGGATTCCGGCCTGCAACTCATATTCAAGCTGATGCGAAGAGACCACCGCCACCATATCCGAATTCAGCAGCAGTCCGCGCACTATCGCCAGATCGCCACTTTCTACCACCGGCTGAGGCGCAGTCAGCGCTGCGGCCTGAAACGCGCGGTCCAGCAGATGACGGGCAGGAGAGTTCTCACGCGGCAGGATCCATTGCACCTGCTGCAGATCTTCCGGTTTGACGGCACGCCCGCTCAGTGGGTGCTGCGGACGCGTCAGCAGAATCAGTTCTTCATCGAACAGCAGCTGGTTCTGGATATCGGACGCGCTGTGATGCTGACGCAGCGCACCGAGAATAAAATCAATATCTCCGGCGCGCAGTTCTTTAATCAGCGCATCAAAGGCGCTCTCGTTGGTCACCACTTTTATTCCGGGATAGCGCGCCACCAGACGGGTGATCGCCAGCGGTAACAGGCTACTGCGGCACAGCGGGAGCGCACCGACATGCACCGTCCCGGTCAGAATGCCGCGCTGTGCGGCGAGGTCTTCCGGGATATGCCGTATCTCATTGAGGGCACGGCTGATAAACGGGGCGATCTCCTGTCCCGCTGACGTTGGCATCATGCCTTTTGGCGTGCGCTGAAACAGCGGCAGCCCGGCCCCTTTTTCCAGCACCTTCAACGCCGCGCTCACCGCTGGCTGACTGATACCCAGCAACGTCGCCACGCTTTGAGTGTGATGAAGCCGGTCCAGCGCTAAAAAAATTTGCAGCCGTCGCAGGTTAAATAACCAGATCGGTTCCGCCTCTTCACGGCCGTTATCCCGCCGCCGCATTTTGCTGAGGATCGGCGGGATCGCGTGCAGTTCGGTAATGGCTCGCCGGGCGCGCGGCAGGGCACATTTGCCCATCTCGGTCAGCAGCATCCCGCTGGCATGCCGTTCAAACAGCGGCGTCTGTAAACTGTGTTCCAGATCACGCAGCGAACGGGTGATCGCCGACTGGGTACGAAATAAATTTATCGACGCTTCGGAAATCGTGCCGCAGTCCGCAATCATACAAAAAGCGCGTATTTGCATGATTTTAATGTCAAATTCCTGTCTGCCGTTTTCCATTTTTCTTACGCCAGCGATGAGCCCTGAATCACAACATAAATAAAAGTCATAACGCATGCAATGAAAGACATTATCCAGCCGCAGTGCTGCATGCCAGGATGAAAAAAACGGCAAAGGCAGGATGAGATAATGGAAAAGATGAGTAAAAAGAGTGCGTTAGTTGTCAGCGCCCATTCAGCTGATTTTGTCTGGCGTGCGGGGGGTGCCATTGCGCTGCATGCATCGCGGGGTTATGAGGTGCATGTGGTATGCCTCTCTTATGGCGAGCGGGGCGAATCGGCGAAGCTGTGGCGCAGCGGCAACATGACCGAGGCGAAGGTAAAGCAGAGTCGTCAGGAAGAGGCCGAGGCGGCTGCCCGCATTCTCGGGGCAACTATTAGCTTTATGGATCTGGGTGATTATCCGCTGCGCGCTGATAAAGAGACGCTATTCCGGCTGGCGGACATATTCCGTCAGGTGCAGCCGCACTTCGTCCTGACGCATTCGGTTAACGATCCCTATAACTACGATCATCCGCTGGCTGCGCATCTGACGCAGGAAGCGCGGATCATTGCGCAGGCCGAAGGTTATCGTCCTGGTGAAACCATTATCGGCGCGCCGCCGGTCTATAGCTTTGAGCCGCATCAGCCTGAGCAGTGCAACTGGAAACCTGACGTGCTGCTTGATATCAGCGCGGTCTGGGACAAGAAATATGCGGCCATCCAGTGCATGGCGGGTCAGGAACACCTGTGGGAATACTATACGCGGGTAGCTTTGCAGCGGGGCGTTCAGGCCAAACGTAACGTCGGGATCGGCTCATCGAAAGTGATCAGCCACGCTGAAGGTTATCAGAGCCTGTTGCCACGGGTGACGGAGGATCTGTCATGAGTCTGGTGAATAAAAAAGGTATCGTTGTGCGCAACATTGCGCGTGCTGATGCCGCGCTGGTGGCCGGTTTTGCCCGTTACGGCGTGGCGACTACCCATGAAGCTCAGGGACGCAGTGGTCTGCTCGACGCTGGTATTCGTCCCATCCAGCAAAACTGCGCGGTAGCCGGCAGCGCGGTGACCGTGCTGGTTTCGCCCGGCGATAACTGGATGTTTCATGTGGCGGTTGAGCAGTGCCAGCCCGGTGACATCCTGCTGGTGGCCCCGACTTCAGCCTGTCACGATGGTTATTTTGGCGATTTGCTGGCGACCTCTTTACAGGCGCACGGCGTGGTGGCGCTGGTGGGGGATATCGGGATTCGTGACAGCCAGACGCTGAGAGATATGCAGTTTCCGGTCTGGTCACGGGCGGTTTACGCGCAGGGCACGGTGAAAGAGACGCTGGGTTCAGTTAACGTGCCGGTCATCTGTGCCGGGCAGCTGATCCATCCGGGAGACATCGTGGTCGCGGATGATGATGGCGTGGTGATTGTGCCGCGTCTGCAGGCCGAATCGGTCGCGGTCGCTGCACAGAAACGTGAAGCACTGGAACAGAGCAAACGTCAGCGGCTGGCTGCCGGTGAGTATGGCCTCGATATTTATCAGATGCGTTCGCAGCTGGCTGAAAAGGGGCTGCGCTACGTTGACTCACTTGATCAACTGCAGCAGAGCGGTGTATGAAACAGACCCTGATCCCCTGCATGCTGATGCGCGGCGGAACGTCAAAAGCCGCCTGCTTTCTGGCCACGGATCTGCCTGCGGACAGCGCCACGCGCGATCGCGTCCTGCTGGCGGCGATGGGTTCGCCTGATGCCCGACAGATTGACGGTATCGGTGGTGCCGATTCACTGACCAGTAAAGTGGCGATTATCTCTCCTTCATCGCGTCCGGATGCCGACGTAGACTACCTGTTCGCTCAGGTTAGCGTGGAACAAGCCGTGGTTGATTACGGACAGAACTGCGGAAATATTCTTGCCGCGGTCGGGCCGTTTGCGATTGAAAAAGGGCTGGTAACGGTAACCGGTGCGCTGACAACAGTGCGCATTTATATGGTCAATACCGGCCAGCTTGCTGAAGCGGCCATCGCTACGCCGGAGGGCTGCGTTGAGTATCAGGGCGATACCCGCATTGACGGCGTGCCGGGTTACGCCGCGCAACAAATCCTGAATTTCCAGGACATCGCCGGATCAAGCTGCGGCGCACTGCTGCCGACCGGTAATGCGCGCGACAGCATTGACGGCATTGAGGTGACCTGCATCGATAATGGTATGCCGGTTGTGGTAATCCGTGCCGCCGATTTGCAGCGCAGCGGACGCGAAACGCCGGATCAGCTGAATAAAGATGAGGCGCTGAAAGCACGGCTGGAGTCGATTCGCTTACAGGCGGGACGGTTGATGCATCTGGGCGATGTAGCGCAGCGCAGCGTGCCGAAAATGACGCTGATCTCCGCACCGGTCGACAACGGTTCGATCACCACCCGGACCTTTATTCCTCACCGCTGTCACGCCGCGATTGGCGTGTTAGGCGCGGTCAGTGTCGCCACGGCCTGTCTGGTTGCCGGTTCGGTGGCGGAAGGGCTGGCAAAAATCAGCGCGGCTGCTGAACAACGTCTGATTGTCGAACATCCCAGCGGCGAGTTTAGCGTGATGCTGACGCGTGATGCGGCGGGACATGTGATTAACAGTGGATTGATCCGCACTGCGCGCCTGCTGTTTGACGGGCGCGTGGCCATTCCGGGTTCAGTCTGGTCACGGCAGGAGGGATAAGACAGTTATGCAGATAGCCATTATCGGATTTGGCGAGGCGGGACAAATTTATGCTCACGATCTGGCGAGTGTGGCGCAGGTTCGGGTCTGGGATAAAAAATTCTGCGGGCAGCAGGCTTCTGGCCTGCGGGATGTGGCTCAGCAGTCTGGCGTGCAGCCGGCGGATTCCGTTGCTGAAGCACTGGATGGCGCAGACTGGGTGATATCGCTGGTTACCGCATCAAACGCACTCTGCGTTGCGCGCGAGGTTGCTCCGCTGCTGGCGAACGGCCAGCAACTGCTGGACTTTAATTCGGTTTCACCCGAGACAAAACGTGCCGCCTCGCAAGCAATCGCTGGCGGCGCGGGGACGTATCTGGATGTGGCGGTCATGGCACCGGTGCCGCCCAAACGGCTGGGCACACCGCTGTTAATCGGCGGACCGGCAGCAGACAACGTCGCGGCCCGGTTGAATCATCTGGGCATTAACGCCACGGCGGCCAGCGATCGTATTGGCGATGTCTCAGCCATTAAAATGTGTCGCAGCGTAATGATTAAAGGACTGGAAGCGCTGACCACTGAATGCCTCAGCGCGGCGCAGCAATACGGGGTGGAAGAGGCGGTACTCGCCTCGCTGCACGCCAGTTTTCCTGCGCTGGGTTGGAACCACCACTTGCCGCATTATCTGATCAGTCGGGTGGCCGAGCATGGCGTCCGGCGGGCAGAGGAGATGGCTGAAGTGGTCAAAACCTTGCATGATGTGGCTGTGGCGGGCGTCATGAGCCAGGCGACTCAGCAGGTACAGGCCGATTTACCGGCCCGGATGGCGGCGCTGGGGATTGCTTACCGCGATCTCAGTCCCTTTATCTGGCAGGAGGCCCTGCAACGATTGAGATAACGTTTTCCGGCTCACCGGCTGAGATTTGCTGGCCGCAACCGGCTGGTAACGTCATCACAGAAACAAGGAAACTCATCGCTTAGCGGCTAAAACTCCCTGATTTTCAGCCAGAAAGATCGGTAACGTCTGACCCTTAAATAAAAAATTAGTACGCCTACACCAATAAGGAGGTCTTCATGACCACAGCGCATTCTGAGCCCTGTCATGATATTGCACATCTTGCACATGTTGAGATTTATACCGACAAATTCGAGGAGAGTCTTGCCTTTTTCGTCGACGTTTATGGTCTTACGGTCTCGGCCAGGGACCATGATCACGCGTGGTTACGTGCCTGGGACGATTATGAATTTCACACCTTAAAACTGACGCGTCATACCACCACCGGAGTCGGACATATCGCTTACCGGGCCAGTTCGCAGGCGGCATTGATGCGGCGCGTCGCGGCCATTGAGGCAAGTGGATATGAAGTGATTGGCTGGAGAGAGGACGATCAGGGTCACGGCCGCGCATTCCGTTTTGCCGATCCCTTTGGACATGTGTTTGAGATTTACTACGATACCGTTCGCTATCAGGCTGAAGCCAATGAGCGGCCTTCGTTAAAAAATATGGCTCAACGCTATCACGGACGTGGCGCGTCTCCCCGTCGTCTCGATCACCTTAATCTGCTGGCGGAGGATGTCAGAGAGTTCAAACGCTTCATGGAACTCTGCCTCGGTTCACGGGTCACCGAGATGATCGCGCTGGATAATGGCCGGATTGGCGGCTGCTGGTTCACCATCAATAACAAAACCTACGATCTGGCCTGCACTGAAGAGCAGGGAGGCGGCAGGGGCCGTTTGCATCACATCACCTATGCCACCGACACCCGGGAAGATATCCTGCGCGCCGCCGATATTTTTCTGGAAAACGGGGTACACATCGAAACCGGCCCGCATAAACACGCGATTCAGGGCACTTTTTTCCTCTATGTCTGGGAGCCGGCCGGCAATCGAGTGGAGCTGGCTAACTCAGGCGCGCGGCTGATTCTGGCACCAGACTGGCAGCCAATTATCTGGACCGAAGCGGAGCGCAAAAAAGGCCAGGCGTGGGGCCTGAAGACGATTGAAACCTTCCACACGCACGGTACGCCACCCGTCGCGAAGTGAACATCGGCAGTCAGATGACGAAATCGTCAAACCGGTCATCTGGCTGTTGTTAAAGCAGAAAAAAGTCGGATCGATAACGGCTATTAGTTACATCATACATTGGTTGTTCCGTTAATTACTCATCAAACATTGTGCCTGTTTGTTTTTGCGAATCAGCATGAGAGGTCGATATAAAGGGGGCTTCGGGGTAACCGATTAATCAAAGCGGCTGGCATTACCGCGCTGCACGCTGGCCCGATACACGATCGGCATCATCCACAGGATCGGCATCAATACCGGTGATAAAAACGCTAAAAGAGCAGGGCGTGCGCAGGGCAAACTGGCCGGGGATGGCTGCGCCGTCAGGCTGATAATGGCGGCTGCAGCTGGTAAATCCAGGCGGTTAACTGCTGATTGTTGCCGGTGTTAACCGTCACTTCAACCCGATCGTAGCCATCTTCAAATTCATCCAGCATCGGCCAGTGCTCGTCGAGCCGATCGGAGATAAACAGATAACCCGGCACCGGTGACGCCTGGTCATCCAGAATGATGCCGGGGAAATCAGCCGCCGCACCCCAGCCACGCGGGTAGAAAATGCCGGTCACCGAACCGGGCAGCCATTCACCGCCAATCTGTTCCAGGATATGGGCATTCTCACGGCCAGGGCAAAGCGTGCCATAAACAAATAAGCGTTTCATTTTTCCTCATCAGGATCACAGCCGAAGCCGGCAACTTTAACCTGCCTGAAAGCCATTGTCATGTCAGCCGGGCGGATTTCGGCTTTTATCATCGGACGGTAATTCAGCCAGCGATAAAATGACGCGCTGTGATAAATTCTGCGGCCCAGTAGTCACGCGGCAGGTGCAGAATTCACGTAGCGTTGTCAAAATCGCGGGTTGTTTCAGCCGTTTTATCCCGATTGGCCGGTAAAGGAAGCAGACAATCCTCATCGGGCAATGCCAGTGACTTAGCGTGTTTGCAGTAGCAGTAGCAAAGGCCGGTTTAGTAGGCAATAGCTGGCAGGAAGACAGCAACGACAAAGCCCGGTACAGTGCGGTTTATCTGGCAGCGCGACAATCAGTAACGACGTCGAGCCGTTTAATAACAATGGTGCAGGAGATTGTTTGCCGCTGCTTCTGGTGTGGCCAACCGAACGTGCCGTTGCAGAAGTACGGTTGCCGCAAAGCATGTTGAGCGAGAACGATGTCGCACGGGAAAGTTGTCGCAAAGAGGATTGCAGAATGATTGCTGGAGTTCCGGCGTTCCTGACACAGAGGAAAGCGGTTTATGCCAGCGAACGCAGAAAGAGAATCCGGGGAATGATCTATAGGTTGGTCTGAGAGTAAAGAAGTTATTGAGCCAGTCAGGATCATGGGGCGAACGAGAGTAAACGGCAGAATCAAGCGATGTCCGGCCATCATAATCAGGCGGTTATCTAAAGGCGCATAATGTATATTATGTTAAATAAGGTATTAACACGGCAATATCTGACTCAGCCACAGCGATCATATTATCCCCTTTCCTCTGCCTTCCCGATTTTATCCCTCGTCTATGAGGTCCGCTTCTGTGCGTCGACAGTAAGCCATTTCAACGCTCCCCGTTACGCGTTTCACTTCTTATTGCCACGCATCTCTTTTTGCCGTTGTTGTTCAGCACGGCGCTGCTTATCCCGACCAATTCTGGCTACATTATTTTTCAGAGCGGCGGCTTTGATCGGCAGCTCTTTAGTCCATAAAGCTTGCGGCACGAAGTAACTTTCTGGCTCAGCTTCAAATACCGCAGCAAGCTGCTCCAGAATTAGATGCAGGCTTATGTTGTGCTCGACCTGAACACGTATATTTGTTTCCTGCATGGATATCCGGAAGAACTCGTCGAGGTAGGCTTTCATCTCACGAAACCTGACTGGACACCTTTCCGCTTCATCAGCGGGATCGGTGACTGCATCAAATTTCTCCAGTAAAAAGTAGACAACAGGAAGCATCATCGCTTTGATACGAGCGACTTCTATTGCCGGATTACGTTTCAAATCGCTAAGATTGCTTAACCTTGCACGGATACAAGCGATCGGATTGATGACCCTGATAAGTTCGTGTGATTCTGCAGATGTGGCGCTATCTTGCTCAATCATAAACCTCTCAGTGTTTAACTGCAGTCTATCGCCGGAAAAGTCTTTGTAGCTGAATCCTGATGGAAAATCGATAACATCCACCGTGTTTGGACGTTCAGGACTATCCGGGTCTGCAAAGAATCGGCCATCAACGTTTTTAATCTGTTGTGTTTTAAGGTCAACCAGGGCAAATCGTGCCAGTGATGGTGGCTGTCCTTGTCCATTCATATTCGGATCCACACCGAGAGCTGCAGCTATTGCAGCGACATCATGGCGTCGGGCGGCGTAATCGACATCTACGGAGGTAACAAGACGGGCATCTGGCAGAGCATCTCTGTAAAGCTCCCGGTAATAAGCAACCCAGTACTGAATGGCTTGTCCGCCCACGGTTATTACGGGATCAGATAAAGTATTAGCCTTATCAATCAATTTCTTATTGAGAATATAGGCTTGTTCAAAAGGCGGGATGACAGGATCAGGTGACATAAAAAAACCATCTGCTGGAAGATGGTTCATTTTGCTTTGCCATATCAGACAGCATCAGGAAAAGCTGACGATATGCTTAGATGAAAGTTTACAGGATTTACTGTAGCGCGATTTCTCGGCAGGTTTATATCCGTCTTCACCCCGGACAATGGCTGCCGCTTTTTCATCATAACGCTTGTGTTGTGCTTCTTTGATTTCAGACGGAGTCATTTTAAGAAACCACATTACCTTTCAGTAAACAATACTACAAATTTATACCCTTTCGTCTGACCATTCCAGTGTTTCGAACGACAAAACTCGTCTGCCGGCTGATTTAGCCTCGGCCAGCCCATGATGCTTAAACAGAGAAGATGACTACACTGACAAACTGCCGATGTAATTTCAAAAATGAAAATCAATTAATCTGATTGAGATTTTATCATTGTAAATCAATAAGTAACCACCCTTTCCTCTCGGCTTCATTTGCTCGCAGAAACCTCCGGGAAACATTATCTCAACAGCTTGCGCTGGCCTGAAGTCCACCGGTATAAGGTTAGTGTTGCGATGTTAACGGTTGCTGAAGCACTCATGCGGTGAAAATGCCGTATTGGTGAAACACAATTCGGGCGGCATCATGATACCGCCCGGCCTGCTTATTTCAGATGTGACCGCAGCTCTTCACCGGCCTGGCTGATAGCCGTTCTGACCGTTGGTTCCTGGCTTAATGCGTTCAGCAAACCGTAATCATGAATCATGCCGTTATAACGCGTCACGGTAACCGGTACGCCCGCTGCATCCAGCTTACGACCAAACGCTTCACCTTCATCACGTAACACGTCCAGTTCTGCGGTCTGAATCAGCGTCGGTGGCAACCCTTTCAGCTGTGCGGTCGTTGCCCGCAACGGCGACGCCAGGATGTTATTACGATCTTTTTCTGATGTGGTGTAGTTATCCCAGAACCACTTCATCATGTTCTTCGTCAGGAAATGTCCGTCAGCAAACTGATCATAGGACGCGGTATCAAACCGCGCATCGGTAACCGGCCACAGCATCACGTCATAACGAATGGCTGGGGTTTTAAACTGTTTCGCCTGCAAAGCAACCGCAGCCACCATGTTACCGCCAACGCTGTTGCCAACCAGCGCCAGACGTTTACCGTCAACGCCAATTTCAGCGCCATGTTCGGCAACCCATTTAGTGGCTTCATAAGCCTGAGTAATCGCCACCGGGAAATGCGCTTCTGGCGACGGCTGATAATTGACAAATACCGCAGCCGCGCCGGAAGCATTCACTATGTCACGTACCAGCCGCTCATGGGTCGGAAAATCACCCAGCACCCAGCCGCCTCCGTGAAAGAACATGAACACCGGCAATGTACCGCTGGCGTGCTCAGGCTTAACGATGGTCAGCGTCAGTGGCTGGCCCAGTACAGTAATGGTCTTTTGTGAAACCTGTGCCGGCGGCAGTTCTGCGCCCTTCTGCGCGCCAGTCAACACCGCTCGGGCGTCTTTAACCGACAGCTGCTCAATCGGTTTGCCACCGCCGCTGTTCAGCGCTGTCAGAAAAGCGGCAACGCCGGCGGTCGGTTGTGGGCTGTTTTCAGTCGGTGCAGCAAACGCGGTACTCATCTGGCTGGCTAACAATAATGCACTGGCGGTCAGTTTCATTTTCATCACAGGATCCCCATTAATTTGCTATTAAGTAGTGTGCTATCTGGTTGGCATGACAATGACACGCCAGAACTGAATTGTAAACTATCAAATAGTGCGCTATTTAAATGATGCATTCACCCTGTCATGCATTCTTCGCCTTTAACCGCTAACCTTGCGGCTATCTGCATCAATTATCTGCCACTAAGCCCCCTTTCTGAGAAGTTTAAAAAAATCAAAACTTAGGTAAAGACCCTGCTTTTCTGACTGTTCAGCCATTGCAATCTGCATACTGCCTGATGACTGTAAGTTGAAAGAGTAACTGTATGATGTAACTAAGTGGAGTTCTGGCTCATGGCTTCTGACGGCTGCGCCTCGGAAATTTCACATTTTCCGCCGCAAATTGTCGCTCTGTCGCCAACCGCTCTACTATTGCTGCAAATAAACCCCGTCAATAAAGGAAACATTGATGAAAACCTCACATGCTTTGATCGCAACTGTACTTCTGGCCACTGGCGTTTCTGCTTCTGCTGTTGCTGCACAACCGGCTGCGGCAAAAAATCCGTTAAGCGTCCACGTCCTCAACCTGCAAACCGGCCAGCCGACCGCCGGTATTGAAGTTGAACTGGATCAGAAACAGCAGGACAACTGGGTGAAGCTGGCTTCAGGCGTGACCGACAATAATGGCCGTATCAGCGCCCTGTTCCCGCAGGATAAAACCGCCAGCGCGGGCAGCTACCGCGTAGTGTTCAAAACCGGTGACTTCTATAAAAAGAACAACCAGAAAACCTTCTTCCCGGAAATCCCGGTTGAGTTCAACATGGAGGCCAGTGGCGAGCATTACCACATTCCGCTGTTGCTGAGCCCGTTCGGTTACTCAACCTATCGCGGTAACTAAGCCTGTTGAAAGCATCCGGCACGCTGACCGTGCCGGATTAACCCTCTCCCGCCACCCGCGCCGGAAAACACTCCGCCAGCCAGTCGATAAACACCCGCAACCGATGCGTGACGTGACGATTCTGCGGATAGACCAGATGAAACGGATAGCCCGCTGGCCGCCAGTCGCGCAGTATTTCCACCAGTTCCCCCTGTTGCAGAAATGCCCCAAGGCTGTAGCTGAAGGTCTGGATAATTCCCAGCCCGGCCAGTCCCGCCGCCAGATGCGCATTACTTTCATTTACGCCAATCCGATGCGCACTCTTGATCTCGATTTTCTCGCCGTTGCGTTCAAAACGCAGTGGAAACGGCCTGCCGCTCTGCGGTGACAGATAGCTGACCAGCCGGTGACCATTGCGCAATTCATCCGGATACGCCGGCACGCCAAAGGCTTTCAGATAGGCAGGCGTGGCGCAGGTAATCAGCGTGGCGTACCCCATATTACGGGCAATAAGTGAAGAATCGACCAGCGGTCCGCCGCGTATCACACAGTCAACGTTATCGCTGACCAGGTCGATCGGTCGATCGGCCACCCCGAGATCCAGCGTGATGTCGGGATAACGAGCAAAGAAATCAGGCAGCAGCGGGATCAGTACCTCCCGGGCGGTGGAACCGCCGATATCGATGCGTAAATGCCCGCGCGGTTTACTGCGCAGCACGTTAAACGAAGCATCGATATCGTCGAGATCGTGCAGGATACGCAGCGATTTTTCATAATATTCCCGTCCTTCTGAGGTTACCGTCACCCGCCGGGTGGTGCGCTGGAGCAGCCTGACCGACAGATGGGTTTCCAGCTGCTGGACCAGCTTGCTGAGGGTCGCTTTCGGCATATTCAGCAAGTCAGCCGCACGGGTAAAACTGCCGCTCTCCACCACCCGAGCGAAGGCTTTGATAGCCAGTAACTGATCCATTTTCTCCCCCTTATTATCCATCCCCGTGGATAGTTATTTTCATTTTACCCGATTTATCTGCCAATCCTGCCGCTCTACAGTAGCCATCAGTCGGGCAACGTAACGGCCCGGGACACATCGGCTTTATAACCTACCTTATCCGGAGAGCAACAGATGAACCCATCACTGGCAGGAAAGATTGCACTGATCACCGGCGGCACCAGCGGAATTGGTCTGGCGACGGCTATCGAACTGGCATCACAGGGCGCGCAGGTCTTTATCACCGGCCGACGCCAGGCTGAACTGGATGCCGCCGTCGCGGAAATCGGCAGCGCCGCCACCGGCATCCGCGCCGATGCTTCGCAATTGCATGACCTTGATACGGTTTACGCCCGCATCGCCAGTCAGGCTGGACGGCTTGATATTCTGTTCGCCAACGCCGGCGGCGGTGACATGATGCCATTGGGGGCAATCACCGAAGAGCATGTCGATCGCATCTTCAGCACCAACGTGCGTGGCGTGCTGTTTACCGTGCAGAAAGCGTTGCCACTGCTGGTCGATGGCGCATCTATTATTCTGACCGGCTCCACCACCTCGATTCAGGGCACCGCGGCCTTTAGCGTTTACAGCGCCAGCAAAGCCGCCGTGCGTAACTTCGCCCGTTCGTGGGCACTGGATCTGAAAGAGCGTGGCATTCGCGTCAACGTCGTCAGCCCCGGCCCGGTCCGCACGCCTGGCCTTGGCGGGTTGGTGAGTGAAGATCAGCAACAGGGACTGTTTGATGCGCTGGCGGCTCAGATCCCGCTCGGTCGGCTGGGCAAACCCGAAGAGGTTGCCAAAACGGTGGCGTTTCTCGCCTCGGATGCAGCCAGCTTTATCAACGGCACCGAACTGTTTGTTGATGGCGGCATGGCGCAGGTCTGACTTTCATCCCGCGACGGATCAGCAAGAACGGTGCAGTCAGGCCGTTCTCTTTGCGGATAACCGGTGCGGAAAATCATCGCCACACCGGATAGATACACTCAGCGTCTGACTCCCTGGCAAGCCCCTTAAGCGCGGCGGCAATCCGCAGCAACCCTGCCCGCTGTCATAAAATGTCACGTTGCGCTGCCCCCAATCCGCCTAATCCCCCGCTATAGTTATTCCCTGTCACGTTAGTCATAAAACCATGGAGATAACATGAGCCAAC
This sequence comes from Pantoea sp. UYEF8, assembly GCF_040546285.1. Taxonomy (NCBI): domain Bacteria; kingdom Pseudomonadati; phylum Pseudomonadota; class Gammaproteobacteria; order Enterobacterales; family Erwiniaceae; genus Pantoea; species Pantoea sp. UYEF8. The sequence continues at coordinate 301,312 of NZ_JBEPNM010000002.1, forward strand.
TTTTTTCACCTGTCTCACTGGGCGAACTTGCGCTGGAAAACCGCATTGTGATTGCGCCGATGTGCCAGTATTCAGCCGAAGCCGGCAATGCCTCCGCCTGGCACCGAATCCACCTTGGCCAGCTGGCTTTTTCCGGCGCCGGTTTGCTGATTATTGAAGCCACCGCCGTCGAAGATATCGGCCGTATCTCTCCCGGTGATTTAGGGCTGTGGAATGATGACAATGAAGCAGCACTGAAGTCAGTGCTGGAGGATGTCCGTCGCTACTCGTCGATTCCGATTGGCATTCAGCTGGGACACGCCGGACGCAAAGCGTCATGCGCAGTGCCGTGGGAAGGCGGCAAACAGATTGCGCCTGATGCAGCAGAGGGCTGGCAAACCGTGGCACCTTCGGCACTGAGCTACAGCGAAGATGAAGCCAAACCGCTGGCGATGGACGCCGACGCGCTGGCGCGGGTAAAACAGGCGTTTGTCGACAGCGCCCGCCGGGCAGTAAAGCTTGGCATTGAGCTGATTGAGGTGCACGCCGCACACGGCTATCTGCTGCACCAGTTCCTCTCGCCGCTGTCGAACCAGCGCAGCGATGAGTACGGTGGCTCGCTGGAAAACCGGATGCGCTTCCCGCTGGAGGTGTTCCAGGCGGTGCGTGATGCGGTGCCAGCGTCAGTACCGGTTGGCGTGCGCATTTCGGCAACGGATTGGGTTGAGGGTGGCTGGGAAGTGAATCAGTCGATCGCCTTCTCCCGCGAGCTGGAAGCGCGCAACTGTGCCTATATTCACGTCTCCAGCGGTGGTTTGTCTGACAAGCAAAAAATCAGCGTCGGCCCGAATTACCAGGTACCGTTTGCCCGCGATATTCGTGAGCAGGTATCCATTCCGGTGATTGCGGTTGGTCTGATCACCGAGCCACAGCAGGCAGAAGATCTGTTGCAGCAGGGTGAAGCCGATCTGGTGGCACTGGCACGCGGTATTCTCTACGATCCGCGCTGGCCGTGGCACGCAGCGGCCGCGCTGGACGGTAAAGTCCGGGTTCCGCCGCAGTATCTGCGATCAGAACCGCACGACGTCAAAGGCATCCTGACCCGCGACGAATAAGCACACTGGCAGGCCGCCTCACGACGGCCTGCCAGCCAGATTACTAAAGAATGCCCTTCAGACGCAGATGTTGCAGCAGCATGATGGTTTTCGCATCCATGATGTCACCGTCCGTAATCGCCTGCAGCGCCTGGTCAAAATCCATCTCCAGTACCTCGATATCTTCCCCCTCCTCAGCGATACCGCCGCCCTCACCGTTGCGCTGCTGATCGGCATATTCAGCGATAAAGAAGTAGAGCTTTTCGGTAACCGATCCGGGACTCATAAAGGCTTCAAACACCTTCTCGACCCGCGTGACGCGAAAACCGGTCTCCTCTTCGGCTTCGGCAACAATGCGCGTCTCCGGCGAGGCGTTATCCAGTAGTCCCGCCGCCGCTTCAATCAGGAAGCCGTCGTGCCCGTTAAGGTAGATTGGAAAACGGAACTGGCGCGTCAGCACCACGCTTTTTTTGTCACGGTTATACAGCAGGACCACCGCACCGTTGCCGCGGTCATAGGCTTCCCGGCTTTGCTCCTGCCATTGCCCATCACGCCGTAACAGCGAAAAGGTGTATTTCTTCAGGGTGTACCAGTTATCCGACAGCAACTGCTCGCTGATGATGCGCACACGGTCACGGTTCTGCTGCATAGTGATCTCCTCGATGAGTGGACAGCGGTCACGCTATCATGCACAATCGTGCACTATCAAGAAAAAACAGGCAGAAAAACTGATGTTATCAGGACAACGTAAACAGGCGATCCTCGCCCTGCTCGCCAGCGAAAAGCAGGTGCAGTCGCGCGACCTCAGCCAGCGATTTGGTGTCTCAGAGGACTCTGTACGACGGGATTTGCGTGAAATGGCGGCCGAAGGACTGTTGCAGCGGGTCCATGGGGGTGCCCTGCCGGTTTCCGCTGCGCTGGCGGGATTTGAAACACGCAAAAGCGTGCAAACCGCCTCAAAACGGGCAATTGCGCAAAAAGCCGTTGCGCTGATTCAGCCCGGACAGATCGTTCTGATCGATGGCGGGACCACCAGCGCTGAACTGGTGCGACTGTTGCCCGCGACGCTGGATTTTACCGCAGTGACTCACAGTCCGAGCGTGGCGCTGGCGCTGGCCGATCATCCGCGCGTCGAGGTGATCCTGATTGGCGGCCAGCTTTATAAACACTCAGTAGTGGCGGTCGGCGCGGCGATGCTGGAATCGATCAACCGCATCAATGCCGATCTGTTTTTCATGGGGGTTACCGGTGTGCATCCGGCCGCAGGCTTTACCACCGGTAATTTTGAAGAGGCTACGGTAAAACGCGCGCTGGCCGGTCGGGCGGCGGAAACCGTGGTTATGGCCTCAGCCGAGAAACTCAATTCCGCTTCAGCCTTTGCGATTGGCGATCTCTCGCTGGCCAGTACGCTGGTGATCGATACGCCGCCGGGCGAGCCGCTGCGTCAGGCACTGACCGCCCACGGCGTCACCCTTATCTGAGGGCGTAACAGGCCTGTAAAGCCAGATGCGGCGCGGTCAGCGGCCGCTGGCTGACAGCAAACTGCTGCGCCACTGGTGTCATCGAGCTTTGCGCCAGTGCCACCTGACCTGCGCCCTGCTGATAAGCCTGCTGCGCCGCTTCTGCAATCAGGGCAAAATAACCCGCACTATCACCGGCTTTAAAGGCTGCCCAGGCGCCCTCCACCAGCCGGACCTCAACCTCGCTCCCTGCCCGGCAAAACAATGATCGGGTCGCTTCCAGCGTCGATTCCGCAGCACAAAGCGCAACCGAGGGTCCCTGATGACGCTGCAGCGCTTCGGCCAGCATTTTATCGCTACGCAGCACCCAGCCATGCTGACCGGCCGCGACAAAATCATCGGCGACCGGAGCCAGGGTTGAGCAGGTAATCACAATCGCATCCATCTGCGGCAGCAAGGCATCAATCAGCCGGGCGATCCGGGCGCGTAATTCCGCCGTCATGCCGCCACTGCGCTCCGCCTCTGCCAGCCAGTCGGGCATCACCAGGTGGTTAAGCGGCGGTGTAGTGGTAGACAGCGAGGCGGCAGCGTCGTCAAAAATGGCGATATTACTGGCCGCAGTATGAAGGCAGAGCAGGTTCATGGTTCTCTCCGGGCTGGGTGATGTGAGATGAGTGAGCAGCTAACAGACTTTACCCGTTTAGCTGCCCTGTCCAGCGCTTAAGGCGATCCGCTGACGTAAAAAGTCGATAAAGCCGCGCACCTTTTCCGCAACGTGTCGGGTATCCGGATAGACGGCATAAATGCCCTGCATCGGAAAAGCGTAATCCGGCAGCAGATGACACAGACTGCCGCGTTCAATCGCCTCACTCACCAGCCACTCCGGCAGCAGCGCGACCCCATTACCCTGCAGCGCAAATGCCATCAGTGCCGCCGCGCTGTCCGCTGAAAACCTGACCGGCCGGGTTATCTCAAACGGTACCCGCTGACCGTCCGGACCGCTAAGCTGCCAGCGCAGCGGGTCGGTAAGCCGGTTATGCACAATCCAGTCGGCCTGCGCCAGCGCGCTCAGCGAGTCAACCGGATGGTGGTTCAGCCATTCAGGTGAGGCCACCGGCAGTATCGCAAATCGATCCAGTAGCGCCGCCCGATGAGTGGAATCCGCTAACCGGCCCAACCGGATAGCCACATCAAAACGGCCGGAAATCAGATCGTCGGTCGCGGTCGAAGCGACGTGCCGGATACGCAAATCGGGATGTCGCCGCTGAAAGGCAGTGAGCGCCGGAATAATCATCTGCACCCCATATTCCGGCGTACTGGTGATATGCAGCTCGCCGGTTAATCCACGGTGATCGCGCTGCACGTCGTCAAGCATTCCCTGCGCATCCTGCAACAGCGTTACGCTGCGCCGGTAAAAGGTGTCGCCTGCCGCGGTCAGCGCCAGCCGCCGGGTGGTACGCAGCAGCAGGCTCACGCCCAGTTCTGCTTCAAGCTGCCGCAGGCTGAAACTTACTGCCGCTTTAGTCTGGCCAAGCGAGGCCGCGGCGGCGGTAAAACTGCCGCTCTCCACCACCGCCACAAACATCGCCACCCGCTGTAGATTGAGCATCGGCATCATCCTTATTGTCAAAAAAGCGTTGACAGTATATCGCTGAATCCGGGGTTTATCTGACATTCTGCCGCGCCTAAAGTGTGCTCATCGTTCCGGAGAGCCCACTTATGACCTATCGCAGTAAAGTCGCCACGGTATTCCTGCTCGGCTTTTTTATCGACCTGATCACCCTGTTTATCGGCAGCGTCGCCTATCCGACTATCGGTCACAGCCTGCATGCCTCGGTGGCAGAGCTGGCCTGGGTGAGCAACGGCTATATTCTTGGCCTGACCTTAGTCATCCCTGTTAGCGCCTGGTTAAGCCAGCGTATCGGCGCGCGACGGGTATTTCTGAGCTCCTTACTGTTGTTCAGCGTAGCAACCGCTGGCGCAGGACTGGCACCCAGCCTGGCGGCATTGATCGGCTGGCGGGTCGTTCAGGGCATCGGCGGCGGCCTGATTATCCCGGTCGGCCAGGCGCTGACCTGGCGTCTCTATCCGCCACAGCAACGCGCCAGACTGTCAGCGGCGGTGATGCTGGTCGGCCTGTTAGCGCCGGCGTTATCACCCTCGCTGGGCGGCCTGCTGGTGACAACGCTTAGCTGGCGCGGCATCTTCATGGTCAGCCTGCCCGTCTCACTGCTGACGCTGTTACTGGCCGCCTGCTGGATCAAACGCGAGCCACTGCCCGCCATCCGGCCGCCGCTGCATGTGACTGGCCTGCTCAGCGGCTGTGGCGCGCTGGCCGCACTGTTACTGGGATTAACCTGGATCAGCGAGCCGGCCCGACGGCCGCAGGCAGTGGCGCTGCTGCTGACCGGCGGGCTGCTGGCTGCCCTGTTTATCCGCAGTAGCCGTCGCCATGCCCATCCGCTGCTGCCGATGCATCCCGGTCAGCTGATGCGCTTCGCCATGACGGTCTATCAGTGCGTTCCGGGCATGTTTATCGGTATCAGCCTGATCGCCATGTTCTATCTGCAGGCGCAGCTCGGGTTGACGCCGGTGGCGTGCGGCATGCTGATGCTACCGTGGTCACTGGCGTCGGGACTGGCGATCGTGCTGACCGGTAAACGATTCAATCACATCGGCCCGCGCCCGCTGATCGTCACCGGCTGTCTGCTTCAGGCGCTGGGAATAGGCGTACTGGCGCAGGTCACCGCCCCGGTTCCGCTGCCCGGACTGATGCTGGCCTTTGCCCTGATGGGGGCTGGCGGCAGCCTGTGCAGCAGCACCGCTCAGAGCAGCGCATTTCTTGAGACCGACGACGACGCGCTGCCGCACGCCAGCGCCCTGTGGACGGTTAACCGCCAGCTGAGCTTTTGCTTTGGCGTGGCGCTGCTGAGCCTGTTGCTTGATTTGCTCTCCGCCCATCTGGCGTTATCTCTGGCTTACCAGCTGACCTTTTACAGCGCCGCGCTGATCAGCCTGTTGCCAATTCTGGCCAGCTTTGGCCTTGATAACCGTGCCATCGTCCGGCGTTTATCCCCCCACAAGGAGTCTGTATGAACCGTTATTTTCGTGAAGTCATCGACGCGCATCAGGCGATTGAAGCCTGGCTGAGTGAAGGCAGCGGCGACGCGCTGCTGAGCCGTTTTGATGCTGAATTCTCTATGATTACCCTAGGCGGCACCGCCATTGATTACGCCGCGCTGAGCGCGATGTTCAGCAGCCAGCGCGGCGCCCGGCCAGGCTTGCAGATTACGCTCGATCGGCTGACCTTACTGGCGGAATGGCCGCAGGGCGCGGTGGTGTTATACCGTGAGCATCACCACCAGCCGGGCCAGACGCCCATTGTCCGCTGGTCCAGCGTGCTGTTTACGCTCCAGGGTGAGCGGCTGCTGTGGCGGCACCTGCACGAGACGCGCCAGCCAGAGTAGTCAGGGTTGCCAGGCGGCGTGCTGCAACACCACCCGATAGCCATCGGCATCCAGGAAGGTTACTCCCTGCCGATCCCAGTACGGATTAAAGGCCGGCCGCCGCTGGAATCCCGCCTGATCCATCCGCTGACAGTGGGTCAGCCACTGTTCTCGGGCCGGAATATAGAGCACCAGCAGGTCGTCGTCGGAAACCTGCGGCGTCAGCGGATGCGCATCACAGCGGGTAAATTCCAGATGCCAGTTTAAATCGACCCGACCCAGCATCACGCCGCTGAATCCCTGATGCTGTTCAAACGCGCCAATCGGGCTGAGCGCCAGGCCGTGACAATACATCCTGCTGCTTCGGTTCAGATCGGCCACCGGCCGCGCGATACGCAGTTGTTGAATATTCATCGCTTTCTCTCCTTCGGGTTTACTGTTATTTATCACAGCATCCTGATCTCCCCGTTACGCCGGGTGCGCAACCGCATCCCGCCGAGGCTGATAACATGCTGCACACTGAACGTTTACTGCTACGGCCGGTCCGGCCAGAAGATGAAGCCGACCTGTGGCGAATCTATGGCGATCCGGCCACCAACACCTTTAATCCGGCCGGTCCGTTGCGCGATCGCCAGCAGGCCCATGACGTACTACAGGCATGGCTACAGGGCTGGCAGGATGACGGCTTCGGCCGCTGGGCGATTGCCCGTCAGGCGCATCCCGATAAGCCGATTGGTTTTGGCGGCCTGAGCGTGCACCTGCAGGATGAACGGCGGATGAATAATCTCGGATACCGCTTTGAAACCGCCGCCTGGGGCCAGGGATACGCCACGGAATTCGCCTGCTTCACCGTCGGTTATGGCTTTACGGCGCTGGCGTTAAGTACCATTGAAGCGCGGGTCAGAAAACACCATCAGGCGTCGATTAAGGTGCTGGAGAAAGCCGGACTGCGCTATGTCAGTGAGATTCAGGACGTCGCCGATGCTGCACCGAGCCAGCTTTATGCGCTGTCGCGCGCAGCGTGGCTGGCCCGGCCGGAGTGAATCCGCCATTTTTTCCGCAATTTTTTCCAATATGCCTCTCGCCCGCCGGTGATGAAATCGGGTTTCCTTTTTACTGCTAACAGGAAGCCTGATGCCAGCCTTACTCCTCACCCTATTCACCCTGCCGGGCGGTGCCGCATGATGCCGTTTTCTAATGGCTTTCTGCTGAGCCTGTCGCTGTGCCTCGATATCGGTATCGCGAACATCGCGATGATTACCCTGGCGATGCAGCGCGGCTATTTCCAGGGTTTCTGGCTGGGCATCGGGACCTGCGTCGGCGATCTGGTGTATGCGCTGCTGGCGCTCTCCGGCATGGCGGTGCTGTTGCAGTTCAGTGCGGTACGCTGGGTGTTGTGGATTGGCGGCAGCGCTATGCTGCTGTGGTTCGCGGTCAAAATGGCGATTGCCGCCGCACGTCCCGCAGCGCCAGTCGGTCTGGAGACGGCCGCGCCGCCGCGTCCGCTGAAGCGTGAATTTTCCCGTGGCGTGCTGCTGGCGCTCTCCTCGCCGAGTGCAATTCTGTGGTTCGCCACCGTTGGCGGTGCGCTGATTTCCCGCATCGGTCAGCAGAGCGCGGCCACCTCATCCGCTTTTCTCGGCGGCTTCTTCATCGCTGGCGTACTCTGGACCTGCGCGTTGTGCCTGGTCGGGCATCTGGGCGGCCGGGCACTGGGTCAGCGCTTACTGAAATATTGCGCCATCGCCTCGGCCATCATCTTCAGCTATTTCGCTGTCTACGTGATCGTCTCTGGCTATCGGGAATTTATGCTGCCGTAAGCGGTGTGCCGGGCGTAGTCGTGCGGCGTCACGCCCATCACTTTCCGGAAGGCATTGATGAAATGGCTCTGATCGTAAAAGCCCAGCGCCAGCGCCGCCTCCAGCGGATGGACCCGGTTACGCAGCAGCTGACGGGCCCGGTGCAGACGTAGCTGCATATGATATTGCAACGGCGGCAGACCGGTATGGCGGCTAAAGCAGCGTACCAGGTGATACTTGCTCACACCCGCCTGGCGGGCCAGATGGTCGAGCGAAGGTTTGCTATCCAGCGCCGCATTCAGTTGCGCTTTGACCGCGGCCACCAGCCGATGCTCCGCCGGATCAGCGGGCTGTTCGGGTTGCAGCAGTTCACCACACAGCGACAGCAGCCGCTGTTGCTGATCCGCCAGGTCATCTTCCCGGCTCGCCCCGGCGAAGGCACATAAGGCGTTAAACAGACGCGGTTCATCCAGCACCCCTTCACGTAACGCCGGAGCCTGCTGGTGACTGTTGAGGTTGTGCGCGCGGGCAAGGCTCTGAAGCAGCGACTGTGGCAGATGCACACTGATGAAGCTCACTCCGTGGCGATCAAAGCGCGAGGCCTGCAGCGTGGCCGGATTGTATACGGTGACCTGCCCGGCCTTCACCTCGGCGGTTTTGCCTGCCAGCCAGATCTGTTCAACGCCGGTCAGGTTGGCGCTGATCACATACTCATCATGCAGATGACGTGGAAAAACCGCGTCGCGGGCGCTGACCTGCGAGCATTCAATGCCGTTAAAACTGAACCACGCTGAGGAATGTAGCGCCATTCTGCCGTCCCTTTTTTGCCAGCGGCTGTCTCTGTCACGATGATTCATCACACCATTTTGCCGTCGCTAATGCAATCGGTCCGCCGCCGTTCGCGCCGCGCCGGGCAAGCATCAGCGGGCATTCTGCTGCCGAAGCCAGCGCCCTTACCGCCCACAGCGCTAAACGCAGCCCGTCAGATGTCATCTACACTTGGTCGACGTTCACCCGGCAATGCAACGCGCATTGCCCAGCCATAAAAGGATGACAGCATGACTGAACACGCGAATCAGAATCACGCCTGGTTACTGGCTTCTCGCCCCCACGGCGAGCCGACCAAAGAGAATTTCCGCTATGTGGCGCAGCCAATCCCGCAGCTGAAAGACGGTGAAGTGCTGCTGCGCACCGTTTACCTGTCGCTCGACCCTTACATGCGGGGCCGCATGGATGACGGTAAATCCTACGCCGCGCCGGCCGAGCTGGATCAGCCGATGGTCGGCGGGACCGTTTGTCAGGTCGCCGAATCAAAAAACAGTGATTTCCAGACCGGTGACTGGGTGCTGGCACAAAGCGGCTGGCAGGAATATGCGGTCTCGGATGGCAAAGAGATTGCGAAGCTGGGCAACGATCTGCCGCACCCGTCATGGGCGCTGGGCATTCTCGGGATGCCAGGCTTCACCGCCTACATGGGCCTGATGGATATCGGTCAGCCGAAAGCCGGTGAAACCCTGGTCGTCGCAGCGGCGACCGGACCGGTCGGGGCGACGGTTGGCCAGTTAGGCAAACAGCAAGGCTGCCGGGTAGTTGGGGTTGCCGGTGGCGAAGAGAAGTGCCGTTACGCCGTGGAAACGCTGGGCTTTGACGCCTGTCTCGATCACCACAGCGCCGATTTTGAACAGCAGCTGAAAAATGCCTGTCCGGACGGCATTGATATCTACTTTGAGAACGTGGGTGGCAAAGTGTTCGATGCGGTGTTCCCGCTGCTGAATACGGCGGCGCGCGTGCCGGTCTGTGGTCTGGTCTCTGCCTACAGCCAGCGTGAGCTGCCGCCCGGCCCGGACCGCACTTCGCTGATCATGGCAGGCATTCTTAAACGCCGGATCCGCATGCAGGGCTTTATCATCTTCCAGGATTACGGCGATCGTTATCCGGAATTCCTTGAGGCGATGCGTCCGCTGGTGGAAAGCAAAAAAATCCACTATCGCGAGCATCTGATTGAGGGACTGGAGAAGGCGCCACAGGCGTTTATCGATATGCTGAACGGCAAAAACTTCGGTAAAACGGTGGTAAAAGTCGCGTCGTAAGGTAAAGCGTGCAGCGTCACTGACGTTGCACGCTGGCTAATCAGTGCGGCAGTCGCGAAACGTGCTCTGCCGCCGCCTGGTTCGCCTCATGAACCGCCGCCGACAGCGTTGCCCCGTCGCTTAAGCGCTGACACAACACCCCGACAAAGCAATCGCCCGCGCCATGCGTGCTGACCAGCGTCACTTTCTGCGCCGCCAGACTCGCGCTGTGGCCCGCCTCGCTATACGCCACGCCATGTTCACCAGCGGTGACCACCACCCGCGCAAAACGTCTGCCCAGCGCCTCGGCTGCGGCCCGCGCCGAAGCCAGATCCTGCACGCCGATCTGACACATATCGCGCGCTTCAATCGCATTCACCACCAGCAGATCGATACAGCGTTCAAACTCCGCCGACAGCGTTCTGGCCGGCGCAGCATTGACGCACACCGCAATGCCACGCGATCGGGCCGCCTGCGCCGCCCGCAGATTGACCGATTCCGGCACTTCATTTTGCAGCACCAGCATCGTCACATCCTGCCAGAAGTCCGGCTGGTCAAACGCCGACAGGGCAATGTGCTGATTGGCGTTAGAGACCACCACCGCGCCATAGTCACCTTCGGCATCGGTAATCGCCACGCTCATGCCCGACGGCAGATGATCGAGGGTGGTAACCGCGGCGCAATCCACGCCCGCCTGAAGCAGCTGCTCAAGCAGAAAGCGGCCCTGCGGACGCTGCCTACCGCTCCGGCAAAGCGCACCGCTGCGCCAGCGCGGGCTGCCGCTACCGCCTGATTCCCGCCCTTGCCGCCAAACTTATAGTGACAGGCGCTGCCCATCACCGTTTCGCCTTTCTCCGGACGATGTGGCGCGTCCAGCATAATGTCGTAATGAAGACTGCCGGTGACTGCAATTTTGCTCATAGCTAGAATTCCCGCAGATCCTGAACCGCATGCTGGGTTTTCATCAGGTTTTTCTCCGCCCGCTTTAAATCTTTTTTCGCGATAGCGACAAACAGCGCATCCAGAATATTCAGCTGGGCGATGCGTGACGCGGCGTTTTCACCTAACAGATGCGATCCCTGAGACGTTGAATTGAGGACCACGTGCGCGCTGCGGGCAATCGGTGATTCGGCATAATTGGTAATGGCGATCACCTTCGCGCCATTCCGTCCCGCCAGTTTCACCGGATCGTTCACGGCACGCGTGGCACCCGAATGACTGATGGCGATAACCACATCGTCATCAGATAACACCGCGGCGGACATCAGCATAATGTGGGCGTCATCATAGGCGGTCGACTTAATGCCTATCTTCAGCATCTTGTGTGAGAGATCGCGCGCAACCGCCGCCGATCCTCCCACCGCATACAGATCGATATGACGCGCTTTAAAGATAATGTCTGCCGCGCGATTAAATTCAGAGACATCCAGAATCGACAGCGTTTCTTCGATTGCCTGAATAGAGGTTCTGAATACTTTTGCCAGCAATTGTTCCGACGAGTCATCCGGCTCAATTTCCGCATGCAGTCCCGCCACCTCAGACTGATTGTAATAAATCAGGCTGCTTCTGAAATGCCGGAAGCCGGTGAAGTTAAGCTTTTTAGTGATCTTAACGATCATCGCCTCAGAGACATTATTCTCACCGGCAATCTCTTTTAATGACGACTGCTCGGTAATATCAGTTCTGGCGATAATCGCTTCAGCAACACGGCGTTCTAGCGGCGTCAGCTGGGGCAAACGCATACGAATCTGAGCACCAATGGCTCGCGGATCTTGCTTCATTACTTGCCTCGGGTCGCCCGGTCAATCAACATCGCTATGATAATAATAAGGCCGGTAGCGAGCAATTGATAAAAGGCCTGAATGTTCAGTAAGGTCAAGCCATTACGTAACACGCCGAGGATAATCACGCCAATCAGGGTACCAAACACGCTGCCTTTACCGCCCATTAGCGAGGCACCGCCAATCGCCGCCGCCGCGATAGCATCCAGCTCCCACAGGTTACCGATGGTGGGCTCCGCCGCGCCCAGTCGGCCAATCAGGATCAGCGACGCCAGTGAGGCCAGCAGACCAGAGAAGATATAGACCGTGACTTTGGTGCGCTTCACCGGCACCCCGGCGACCCGCGCCGCCTCTTCGTTGCCACCGATGGCCAGAATGTATTCGCCCAGCGGAGTTTTGTTCATCACCGTCCACAGCAGCAGCGCAATCACCGCCACCACCACAATCGGCATCGGAACCCCGAACAGGGTGCTGTTAACCACGCTGCGAAACGACAGTGGAATCCCGAAGATCGGATTGCCGCCGGTGTAAATCAGCGCGATGGCCCGGAACAGCGACAGTCCGCCAAGCGTGACGATAAAGGGTTGCAGACCGGCATAGGCAATCAGCGTGCCGCTGAACAGGCCACACAGCGCCCCGACGCCCAGCGTAGCGAGGATCGCCAGCGGCACCGGCACACCCGCCACCATCAGGGTCGCGCCCAGCACCGCCGACAGCGCCGCGGTCGGACCGACCGAGAGGTCTATACCGCCGGAGATAATCACCAGCGTCATCCCCAGCGCGATTAAGGCGTTAATCGAGGACTGCTGCAAAATATTCAGCAGGTTAGGCAGGGTAAAAAATACCGGCGACAGAAATGAAAATGTCACCACGATAATTAATAATCCAATTAAGGTACCGGCGTCACGCAGATTAAATTTCAGCAGTGCGGGCATGCGCACACCCGCCTGGGGAGTCGTCTGAGTCATCATAGTTATAACCTTCAATAGGGTCCGATAAGAGGTCAGGCAGTCGGTTAAATCTGTTTAATGGCAAAGCGGGCAATATTCTCTTCGGTGATCGCGCTGCCGGTTAATTGCTGGGTAATCCGCCCTTCACGCATCACCAGCACCCGGTCGGCGATCCGCATGATTTCGGTCATTTCAGACGAGACCACCACAATGGCTTTGCCCGCCTGAGCCAGTTTTTCAATTAAATGGTAAATTTCGGACTTGGCACCGATATCAATACCGCGGGTCGGTTCATCAAATAAAAACACGCTGGCATCCGCCGCCACCCAGCGACCAATAATCACTTTTTGCTGATTACCGCCGCTCAGCGTGCCGATGCTTTTCCCGATATCCAGCGGTCGCAGTTTCAGATCGCCCATCACCGTCTGCGCTTTGCGGTTCAGCCGCGCCTGGCTGAGCAAGCCGCCGACGGTGAAATGGTGCATCGAGGGCAGCGCCATATTCATCTTCACCGCCCGCTCTTTAATGATGCCCTCTTTTTTGCGGTCTTCCGGCACCAGACCGATGCCGGCTTTGATGGCGGCACGCACGTTATGGTTCTTTACCGGATTGCCGTTCACGCTCACCGTACCACTGGTGCGTTTGTCGATGCCGGCAATCAGCTTCAGCAGCTCAGTACGGCCAGCGCCGACCAGCCCGGCAATGCCCAGTACTTCACCGGCCCGCACGCTGAAGTTCGCCGCCACTACCTGATTGCCGCGTCCGAGGTTCTCCACCCGCAGCACTTCGCGGTCGCTGACGAACGCCTGGTGATCGAGCTTGTCGATCTTACGCCCGACCATTTTGGCAACGATGCTCTCTTCATCCTCATCACAGATATTGACCACCCCAACCTGCCTGCCATCACGCATGATGGTGGCCCGATCGCAGACCCGGAAAATCTCATTCATCTTGTGTGACACGTAGATCAGGGAGACGCCGGTCGACTTGAGGTCGGCAATCAGCTCGGCCAGCCGGTCAAACTCGGTCGGCGTCAGGCTGGAGGTCGGCTCATCCATGGCGATGATTTTGGCGTCATCGAGCAGCGCGCGGGCAATTTCAACGATCTGCTGCTGCGACACCTTGAGATTCTTAATCGGCGTGCTGGGATCGATGCTCGGGTCCAGCGTTTTCAGGATCAGCGTCGCTCGTGCCAGCTGGGCGCTTTTATCCACCCAGCAGCCGCCGGCTCGGGTCAGCGGACGACCGAGAAACATATTCTGCGCCACCGAAAGTTCCGGAACGTGCTGCAGCTCCTGATGAATCATCGCGATACCGGCGTGGCGGGCGCTGAGCGGATTCTTCATCTGCACCGCCTGCCCGTTGACGCTGATTTCGCCACTGTCCGCCGCCCGCACGCCGGAGAGAATGTTGAGCAGCGTTGATTTGCCGGCCCCGTTCTCACCAATCAGGGCATGCACTTCGCCGGGCCGCACTGAAAAATCAACGTTCTGCAGTGCGGCGGCGTTGCCGTAGGTTTTACTGATGCCACGCATCATTAAACGATTCTGTTCCATGGGCGCTCCGCCTGGCTTACTGCTGAGTCAGCAGCTGACGTAACCGGGTGTTGTCTTTGGTCGAAAAGGCCTCGACGTTCTCTTTAGTGATCAGCGCCTGCGGAGTTGAAATCACCCGTGAAAGTTTCTGGCCGTTGATCAGGCGAATCATCACATCCATCGCCACTTCGCCGGTCAGCACCGGGAAACTGTCCACCGTGCCGGTCAGTTCGCCGCGCTTGATCGAGGCGTAGGCGTCAGAGATACCGTCGGTACCAAAAATCGCTACCTGCGCCGCTTTGTTCTGCGCCCGTACCGCTTCCACCACGCCAAGCGCCATGGTGTCGTTGTTGGCGTAGAACCCGATCAGATCCGGGTGCTGTTGCAGAATGGTCGAGGCGGCGTTAAACGCCTGCTCGCGACTCCAGTTGGCCGGTACGCTGGCGGCAAGGGTGAATTTGCCGTTGGCCTGCAACGTCTCTTTGAAACCACGGGTACGCTGTCCGGCGGCGTAGACGCCCGGCTGCCCTTCAATCACCGCCACTTTGCCGCCCTGCGGATGATGCTCAATAAACCATTTGGCTACCCGCACGCCGTTGTCTTTCTGCACGTTACCCACGTAATACTGCGCATTGGGCATCACCGCATCGTTAACGTTAACCACCGGGATATGTTTGCTGTTGGCGGTCTCCAGTGCCGGTTCGAGGTTGATGTCGGTCTGCGGCGAGACCAGCAGGCCGTTAAAACCCTGCGAGATCAGGGTCTCGGCGATCGACAGCTGGCCGAGCTGATCGTCTTCATTGGCTGCCGCCTGATAGGCAACGGTGAAGCCATATTTTTTCGCCACGTTCTGATAACCCTGGCCGAGCGAGCGCCAGTATTCATTGGTCAGGGTTTTCGATACCCCACCAATTTTCAGCGATTTGTCCGCTTTGGGCAGAGCGCCATATTTGGTATCGAGCTGGGTCCAGTCAGTGCGATCCGGTTCAGTGTCGGACTGCAGCGGAGCCAGTTCCGCCGCATAGACGGTGCTGCACAGCAGTGAGGAAGCGATGACGGCGAGCAGGAGTTTCTTCATACAATGGCCTTTTCTTCTCGGGTGTTGGGTAGAGGTTTTTTGTTTTATCGGCGCTGAAGCCGTTAGCGCGCCAGCATGATGTCATTGACGATCTGCTGTGACGCGACTGCATCCTGGCGATCGATTGCCGCCTGTAATGCCGCGTTATCATCCAGCTGCTGACACAATCTCAGTAAGCGGGTGACGGTGGCGATATTGCTTTCCGCTTCACGAATCGGGTCAAGGCCGCTGGCATCCGGGAAGGTATCGAAGTAGTAGGCTCCGCTGTATCCGTCACGCTGCATCTGCCAGAGAAATTCCAGCGTGGCGCGTGGATTGACCGAACCCACCATCAGTCCGTCATCGCGTTTGCCCCAGCCGTCGTTCAGGTCGAGCCCCAGCAGGCGGGAACGGCGTGCCACCATTGCCGCAGCGTAAGCCGGGATCTCATTGGCAAACAGCACGTGGGCGAAATCGAGCGTAATGCCAAGGTTCGGGCAGCCCGCCTCTTCCACCGCCAGCAGGCAGGTGGTGGCGTTAGGGAAAATGCTGTACGCCCGAGGCTCGTTGGGTTTGTATTCAATGCTGACGTCAACGTCCGGCGCATATTCCGCCACTTCACGTACCGCGCTGACCGCGTCTTCCCAGATCTTCTTGTAATCCGCCTGGAAGCAGTAATCGAAACCATCCTGCCCCATCCACAGCGTCATCAGCCGTGAGCCAAACTCCCGGCCGGTATCAATGCCGCGCTTGGTCAGCTCAATCGCTTCACGGCGTATCTTCGCATCCGGATGGGTAAAGGCGCCGATTTTGAACTGCGGCGCATCCCAGCGCATCTGCATGCCGTTAACGGCCAGACCGGCGTCGGCAATCGCCTGACGCAGCGTCGGGATGTCACTGGTGAGGTGCTGTGGGTAATTGAGATCGAGATGGGTTAAGCCCTTCACCTTACCCGCACGGGCAATCATCTGCAGCACCGACGGCTTGCCCGGTAAATCGGGCCAGTAGAGATGAGCGCCCGAGGCGAAGGAGTTAAGACGGGTGGCGAATTTCAGTTCGGACATGGGGATCAATCCTTCAGATAGCGACTTGTGATGTACTTTCCATATTCACGGTTATTTGTGAAGTTATGCATTAATCTACTCTCTGTGCCCGGCTGCGCAAGCGTCGCAGCGGTGCTGAATCTCTGAACTGAGAGAGCCATCACGAAATAGTTTCACGAGGTGATTAGATAACGCGCCGGAACAGGTAGCGGAAAAAACAAACACAACAAGGGCTTACATCAGAAAAGGGTCAGGCGGGATGAAGATGAAAAAAACGGTGCGGGTCTGGAAGGAAAAAAGCTGAGCGCCAGCCAGCAGCGCTCAGCCTGTCAGGTTACTTCAGACGGAAAGCGACGACGCTGTCGCCCGCCGTGGTGCCGAGCGAACCGTGTCCGCCGGCTGCAATGACCACGTACTGCTTACCATCTTTACCCATAAAGGTGGATGGCGTGGCCTGCGCGCCAGCGCTCAGTTCGGTCTGCCACAGCAGCTCGCCGGTGGTGCTGTCATAGGCACGGAAGAAGTTATCCGCCGTCGCACCGTGGAACACCAGATCGCCAGCGGTCAGTAACGGACCACCGTGTGCCACCATCCCCATCGGGAAGCCGATTGGGAAACGGCCCGGCAGGAAGCTGGTTTTCAGGTTTTTGGTGTTACCAACCCGACGCAGCCATTCGGTTTTGCCGGTTTTCAGATCGACACCGACCATACGTCCCCACGGTGGCGCGATGCACGGAATGCCGAGGCCAGAGGCCAGCTGCTGGATGTGAATCGCATAGTCGCCGTGGAAGTTTTCATTCCAGTACGGCGCACCATCTTTGGTGAAGGTACGCTGGGTTTCGGTTTCCGGCGTGCGCTTGATCAGATTGTATTTGTAGGCCAGACGGACTGGCGCAGCAATCAGCATCTGACGCTGCGGGTCAACGGCCACCGAGCCCCAGTTGAACACCCCGATGTTGCCCGGGAAGATCAGCGAGCCTTTCTCAGTTGGCGGCGTCCACGGATTACCGTCGTAACGCAGCTCACGGAAATCGGCCCGGCAGCTCATCTGGTCAAACGGCGTGATGCCCCACATCGACTTTTCAGTCAGCGGCTGTGGAATGAAGTTAAGGCTGGAAACCGGCTGAGTGGCGGCATACTGTTCGCCTTTGATGCCTTCAGTCGAGACCTTAACCTGCTCCACCGGATACACCGGTTCGCCGGTCAGACGGTTCAGCACAAACAGGTTGCCGGTTTTGGTCGGCAGGATCACCGCCGGTTGTGACTTGCCCTGATAGTCGATATCAATCAGCGAAGGCTGTGACGGATTGTCACGGTCCCACAGATCGTGGTTTGAACTCTGATAACGCCATTTGAAGGCGCCGGTTTTCAGATCCAGTGCCACCAGCGCATCGCGGAACTTCTCGGTGTTGCTGTTTGGGTCACGCTCAATGCCAACTTCATCCGGCGAGGCGTTGCCAAACGGCACGTACACCAGGCCATTTTTCAGGTCAGCGCTCAGGGTCGCCCAGGCAACCGGGGTATCCTGCGGATAGGTGGCGGCGGCTTCTACCGGCGCGGTCTTATCCGGATTGGCCGGATCGAAGTTCCACACCAGACGACCGGTGATCGCATCGTAAGCACGGATCACGCCAGACGGGTTACCGGTGTTGAAACCGTTATCCATCACGGAGCCACCGACAATCACCAGATTGCCAGCAACCAGTGGCGCAGCGGTCTGCATCAGCGCATGAGGACGTACATCGCCCATGTTAGCGCGCAGGTTCACCACACCGTTATCACCGAAGTCGGCGCAGGCTTTACCGGTATCGGCATCCAGCGCAATCAGGCGGGCATCGGTGGTGGCGTTGAAGATACGCTTGCGGCACAGGGCCGGCTGTGCGCTGCTCTGCGGCTGCGCTGACTGGCCCGCGTCGAAGTAGCTGACGCCGCGACAGGTCTGGTGCTGCTGCAGATAAGAGCGGTTTTTATCCGGCGCAGTCTTCCACTTCACCGCACCGGTTTCCGGGTCGAGCGCGTGGACTTCGTTATGCGGAGTACAGAAGTAAAGCATGCCGTTGGCTTTCAGCGGCGTCGCTTCAAAAGTGTACTCGGTGGCATCATCACCCTGACGCAGATCGCCGGTATGATAGGTCCACGCGACCTCCAGATCTTTCACGTTGTCTTTAGTGATCTGATTCAGCGCCGAGAAGCGCTGGCCGTCAGTGGTCCCGCCGTAGGCACTCCACTCATCGGCAGCACCGTTAGTGGCTGATGGCGTGCGTGCGTTGCTGATAGTGCCGTGCTGCGGAACCGGATCGTAGAAGCACAGACCGAGCACCAGCAGCACCATCAGGATAACCGTACCACCCAAAAACGGATGGAAACGGCGCTGTCCCTGATAGAGCGAACGGACCACCCACGGCAGTGCCAGCCAGACGCCCAGCACGCCAAACAGGTCGCCGCGCGGGATCCACTGCCACTTATCGAAGCCCACTTCCCAGATAATCCAGAACAGGGTGATCCACATCAGCAGCGCATAGAGCGTCAGCGCGCTGCGCTTGTTCATAAACAGCAGGATAGCGCTGAGCAGAACGCCCACGCCGATTAGCGCATAGAATGCACTGCCTCCCACCAGCAGGAGTTGTCCTCCCATGTAAATCAGGGCGATAGCAAATATCGCCATGATTACACTGGTAATTTTGTTAATCATGATCCATCCTCGGGTCATTAGCGGCGGTAGAAAATCAAATTAGAAAACATAAAATCAACGGGATTTTAACTAACGTAAGAAATATGTAAAAACATGTCGAAAGGTAAGACATTAGTCGGACTTATTAATATCCCTCCCCTCAATAGCCTAATCGCCGGTTTTTTTACTTTCCGAAGCGGTAAAACCGCGACATTCATCACAAAAAATTAACCAATCGGCTGAATGAATCGCACCTTTTGTTCAAAGCTGTGGATTTAATAGACAAGTTACGCTTCAGCAATACGGCGCGGCAAAGTCGCTTAAGCCTTTTTCAACTGACAAAATATCGTAATCAGAAATCACGGGGCTGACTGCAATAAATCTTAACCCAGCCACAGAATAAGCAGCGCTTATTTTCATATTTAGCTCAGGCGGTTTGAAATAGAGCCTCTGAACAACAGGTTAACTCTGCCCGACCCGCCAACCTTTAATTGAACGCCATTTTTCTGTTTAAAACGTTTGTTTATCCCGCACCCGATAAACCTGATTAAATATTAACAATGCTGTTAACTCATCGCGCTAAATAGCTTTAAGATATTCCTCATCCTGGCAACTTTTAGGCGATGTGATATAGATCAGGCACAGCTTTAATTCCGTTAATGCCGGCGCAGCTCATTTATCGCCGGCAAAATAAAACAGGCAGGCTAATCATGTCGGCAGTAAATGCGATTTATCGTAAGATTCGTTTTCCCTTTAAATTTATCAATGCAGCGCTTCGCTATCCGGCCGCCCAGGCCAGAGTTAAATCTTATTCAGTCATGTCGATAGAAGAGACTATTGATCGGCTATTAAGCGATCCGCAGTTATCGCTGGCCCGCTACGGCGATGGTGAGCTGGAGATGACCTATTATAAGAACATCGGTTTTCAGCCCTTTGATCCGCGCCTCTCGGCCAGGCTTAAGGAGCTATTGCAGCAGGGCCCGCAGGCCAATCCGCACTGCCTGCTCTGCCTGCCGGACGCCTTTCGCACTACGCGAAATATGCGCAATGGATCGGCCCTGTTCTGGTTCTTTCACAAGTCGTTTTATTTTAAATATTATCACTCTCTGCTGAATAAGCAGTACCAGTACGGTAATACCTCGGTAACCCGACCTTATCACGATTATAAAACCAAGCAGTTATCCCGCACCATTTTTGATAAATTTAAACTGCTGTATAAAGACCGGCGGGTATTAATTGTCGAGGGCAGCGGAACGCGGCTGGGATTAGGCAATGATTTACTGGCGGGCGCGCGTGAGGTTAAACGGATCACCACGTTAAACCGTAACGCCTTTTCAATTTATGACCGCCTGTATGCCGCCGTTTTATCCCACGCGGCTGATTTTGATCTGGTCTTAATTTCACTCGGTCCAACCGCAACGGTACTGGCTTACGATCTCAGCCAGCAGGGCATTCGCTGTATTGATAGTGGTCACGTTGATATTGAATATGAATGGATGCTGGCCAGTGCCACCGATAAAATTAAAGTGGCGGGCAAAAACGTTAATGAAGCTGGCGTGCTGTTGAGCGAACAGAGTGCGGTGGCCGATGCCGGTTATCAGCTACAGGTACTGCAACATGTCGGCGAACTGGCCGAGCCGCCGCAAATGCCGCTGCCTCACGCCAGTCGGGCGCAGCACAACGCGGCCTGAGCCAGAGCGCTCCCTGTTATCAGGCATTCGCTGCACCGGATTGATGCGCAGGCGAATAATTAGCCGGGTAATTCTTCATCACGGCTCGCCAGTCAGGCGGGCCGCAGCGCCTGCTCCCGCGGCTCCCTCCGCCTTTTCAGCCCTGTCCGCGTTTCCGGCACTCATTTTGCTTCATCGATCCTGTTAACCCCATTCAGGAGAAGTGAGATGAAGGCCAGCCGTTACCGTTACACCATATTTTCACTGTTGTTCCTGATCGCCCTGATCAACTACATCGACCGCGGCGCGCTGTCGTTTGCCGCCAACGCGATTGCCACCGAGTACCACTTCAGTAAAGTTCAGCTGGGTGCTGTGCTGGGCTACTTTGGCTTCGGCTATCTGTTTGGTTCACTGTGCGGCGGCTTTCTTGCCGATCGTATCGGCACCAAAAAGGTCTGGTTACTGGCGGGCGTACTCTGGTCGCTGCTGGAAATCGCTACCGCCTGGGCCGGTGAACTGGGTATGGCGCTGTTTGGCGGTTCCGCCATTATGGGCTTTGCCGCCCTGCGCATCCTGTTTGGCTTCTCGGAAGGTCCCGCCTACGCGCTGATGAACAAGGCGATTGCGCACTGGGCGCCGGATAACGAACGCGGCTTTGCGCTCGGCATTGGCCTGCTCTCGACCCAGGTTGGCGCGTTGCTGACCGCGCCAATTGCGGTCGGGCTGCTGCTGCTGACCGGTGACTGGCGGATGATGTTTATTCTGCTGGGCGTGTTTTCGCTGCTGGCGATGGCGCTGTTTGCCCGCACCTTCAGTGACGGTCCGGAGAGCAGTCCCGCCACCAGCGCCGCAGAACGCAAGCTGATCCTTGACGGCCAGCGTCAGCGTGCGGCCGATGGCGTGGCGCTGCCGTGGTGGCGCTTCTTCACCAGCCGCACTCTGGTATGCAACGCGCTGGGCTACTTCTCCTTCCTCTACATCACCTTTACCCTGGTGACGTGGATGCCAAAATACCTGCAGGATAATTTCCATTACGACCTGCATTCGCTGTGGTACGTGGCGATGATCCCGTGGAGTGGTGCCTGCCTGACCGTGCTGCTGGGCGGGCGCATCGCCGATACCCTGCTGGCCCGTTTCAATAACCTGCGGCTGGCGCGCAACCTGTTCGCCGCGGTCACGCTGTGCGGCACCGCCTGTTGCTTTATGGCGATCCCTTACGTGTCATCAGCCGCCGGGATTATTGCCCTGATGACGCTGGGTAATGCGCTCAACGCGCTGGTGAATAACGTCTACTGGTCAGTGGTGATTGACGTCACCCCGAAAGCCTCGGTCGGCACCTACAGCGGCATGACGCTGGCGATTGCCAATCTGGCCGCGATTATCTCGCCGATGTTATGCGGCTGGCTGGCGGAATATTACGGCTACAACGCGATGTTTACCGTCACCGCGCTGATTGCGTTTGGCAGTATGCTGGCGATGACTCTGCTGCAACCGGAAAAACCGCTGGTCGCTGATACCGCGTCGTCTGAGGTGGCGGAGACGTCGGTGGCGTGATCGTCGTCGCCCCGGTTCGCGCCGGGGCGATCGTTATGCGCTCCGCAAATCGTGACGATCGCAGAACAGTTCAATATCGCCCTGCTGAAAATCCGCCAGGTTAGCCAGCAGTTTCTCCAGTGGCCAGTCCCACCAGGCAATACGCTGCAGCCGGGCGGCAATCGCCGGGGTAAACCGCAGCCGCAGCGGCCTGGCCGGTACGCCGCCGACCACGCTGTAAGCCGCCACATCCCTGGTCACTACCGCACCTGCCGCCAGTACCGCCCCATCGCCAATGGTGACACCGGGCAGCACGATAACCCCGTGGCCAATCCAGACATCGTGACCGATGGTCACCCGATCGGCACGCCGCGCGGCAAAGAAACCGCCATCGCGCTGGGCGTCAGGGTGGTAATACTCCGGGCAGTAGGTGAAGCGATGCTGAGAAGCGCGATCCATCGGATGATTGGGCGCGCCGATGCGCACCTGATTAGCGATGGCGCAGAAGCGGCCAATCTGGCTATCGGCGATGCTGCAATGTTCTCCGACGTATGAGAAGTCCCCCAGCTCGCAATATTCCAGCGTGCTGTCGGCCAGAATTTCACACTGCTGGCCGATGCGGGTTTCACGCAGGCGCACACTCTCATCAATCCGGGTGTGCTGGAGTCTGGCGGGTATAAGGGTGGCAACTGACATAACACTCCCAATCGCGAAAGGTAACGCCAGGCTGGCGTCACGCTGTCGCGCCACTCTACCCGGCCAGCATGACAGGCAATTGACAGCGAAAAAAGGCGGAGTGGTTAGCTCCGCCTTGATTCAAGTTCCGGTTAACCTGCGTGACCGGTCAGTTGCATAAGGGCAACGATGATCTGCAAGATGACCCGGATGAGATCCAGAATCAGCTTAGTCAGTTCCATCACTTTCCTTCTCCTTTAACAGGAGCGCGCTGTTCGGCAACCGAGGCTTTGACTCTACCCGCCGGGCGCCTAAGCACATCTTTGTGGAGAGGGCTGAGCGGCACTCATGGTTAAAGCCACAGGCCAGCACCACCTGATGCCTGCCGGGATTTTGGAAACCGTGCCCCTGGGAGCGGCCAGTCGACAATGAGGCTTCGCTCAACACCCAACACATGTATAAACATACAGTATTTTGGCGAAACTTGAAATCCTTAGCCGCACATTTTACAATCTGCTGTGTGGAGAGTGCTGAGCACCTC
This sequence comes from Pantoea sp. UYEF8, assembly GCF_040546285.1. Lineage (NCBI taxonomy): Bacteria > Pseudomonadati > Pseudomonadota > Gammaproteobacteria > Enterobacterales > Erwiniaceae > Pantoea > Pantoea sp. UYEF8. The sequence continues at coordinate 324,615 of NZ_JBEPNM010000002.1, forward strand.
GTTCGCAGCGCGGTTACCAGCCGGGTAGCGAACAAAAAAATAAAGGATTTGGCATTACGCCAAATCCTTTTTTTATGCCCGTCATAAACCGGTTAGTTGGCGGCGCTGATCCGCCAGACGGTATTGCCGGCATCATCGGCGATTAATACGCCGCCCTGCTGATCGCTGGCCAGGCCAACCGGCAGACCCCGCACCTGCTTCTCATCCTCCGTCAGAAAACCTGATACCACCGTCTGTGGCTGCCCGACCGGCTTGCCGTTTTCAAACTTCACCCAGACCACTTTGTAGCCGTTGAGCGGCGTGCGGTTCCAGCTGCCGTGCTCACTGATAAAGGCACCCCCGCGATACTGCGGCATGTTATCGGCGCTGTAAAACAGCAGTCCGAGCGGCGCGACGTGCGAGCTGAGCGCGTAATCCGGTTTTATCGCCTGCTCAACCAGGTCAGGACGCTGCGGTTCGGCACGGGTATCGACATGCTGACCATAGTAGCTGTAGGGCCAGCCGTAGAAGCCTTTATCCTGCACCGAGGTCAGATAGTCTGGCACCAGATCGGAACCGATTTCGTCACGTTCGTTGACAATGGCCCACAGTTTGCCGCTTTGCGGCTCCCACTGTAAGCCGGTCGGATTGCGCAGCCCGCTGGCGTAGATACGACTGGCACCGCTGGCAGCGTCCACTTCCAGCACCGCTGCCCGCCGGTATTCGGCCCCGATGCCGTTTTCAGTAACGTTACTGTTGGAGCCGACGCCGACGTACAGTTTGCTGCCGTCCGGGCTGGCTAACAGCGATTTAGTCCAGTGGTGGTTAATCGGCCCGCCCGGCAGTTCGGTCACCTCTTCCGGCGCGGTGCGGATTTCGGTTTCCCCTTCGCGATACGGGAATTTCACCAGGCTATCAGCATTGGCGACGTAGAGCGTGTTACCAATCAGCTGCATACCAAACGGCGAATGCAGGTTTTCGATAAAGCGATGCTGCTCCCATTTACCGTTGACGTTACGCAGCAGCGTGATGCGGTTGCCACCGGCACCGCCTTTGCCTGAGGCTTTCTGCACGATGCCCATAATCAGCTGTTTAGGTCGGGTGGTCGGCTTTGCCGGCCCGTTTGATTCCGCTACCAGCACATCGTTATTCGGTAACACATAGACCTGGCGCGGATGCTGCAGATTCTCAGCGATTTTCTCGATTTTCAGCCCCTGCGCCACTTTTGGCATTTCGCCCGCTTTCCACGGCGTGCCTTCCGGCACCTGCATTGGCGGCATAAAGAAGTTCTGCGCCTGCGGCAGTTCCGGGTTGGGTCCAATCTGCTTCTGCGGATCGACCAGCGCGCCATCATCACAGCCCACCAGCAGGGCTGTCAGGGTGAGCGCCAGGATAGATTTATGCTGCATTTTCATGGTGGCTCCTCCTTAAGCGCTACGCTGACGTAACGCAAGTTGCACATTCGCCAGCAGCAGCAGCGCCACCACCAGCGTGGAAAGCGTTACGCCAAGCGGGATCACAGCGGCAGCGTCGCGACTGTGGATAAACGCATTGACGATAGCGATGACAATCGCCACCAGCCACAGCCAGAAATGGCTCTTTTCTGCACTGTCGCTGCCGCGGAACAGATAAACCAGCGCGATGAGTCGCGGCACAATAGCCAGCACCAGCCCCAGCGCGATCAGCCAGCCGGCGGCGTCGGTCCAGAACTGGACAAAGGTCTGGCTATAGAGGATATCGAACAGCCAGGCCGCGACAAAAAAGCCCAGCGGCACCGGCTCCAGCAGAGCGTACAGCGTCACGGCGAATGCCGATCTTCCCGAGGTATTGCGCATGTTTCTCTCCATTTCAACGATGAATGTGGATCAGGCCAGACGTCAGGCTGCCAGTAGCAACCGATCTCGCGCCTGTAAAAGATTAGTAAACATGAAGAAAAGCGAAGGGTTAATTCGGCAGGAAGTGAAAATCAGGGCGGTGACCGCCGGGTCACCGCCTGGGGATCAGGATTTATCGGCGGGCAGCGTCACCCAGTAGCCGGGCTGATACGGCAGCGGCAGGAACTGCTGATGAAACTCACGGAATGTCGCGTCCGGATCGAGATCGGCAAACAGATCGGGATGCAGCCATTTGGCCAGCGCCTGAATCGCAACAAACTGATACGGGCTGTCATAGAACTGATGCCAGATGGCGTGCGCGTTGCCGTTGTGCGCCACCGGCAGGGTTTTGAACGCGTCCCGCATCATCAGGGCTTTCAGCCGTGCGCTGGCGTCTGTCAGGTTGGCACCCGGACCGACGCCGACCCACTTACCGACGGTGTTGTAGTTCTTCCAGTTGGCACCGGTCACCACCACCACATCCGGCTGGCTGGCAATGATCTGCTCCGGGTTAACCGTGCCAAACGTGCCGGGGATCAGATCCTTCGCGATGTTGCGTCCGCCGGCCATCTCCACCATCTGACCAAAGTTTTCATTACCAAAGGACATGCAGCACTCATCGCTGTAGCCGCCGGCCCGATCAATCATCACTTTTGGCCGGTAGCCGCTAAAGTTCGCCAGCTTCGAGGTCACCCGGTCAATCTGCTGCTGACGAAAACGGATAATCGCCTGCGCCCGCTCCGGCTTGTTCAGCAGTTCGCCCATGATGTGGATGCTTTTCTCTGCGTTAACAAACGGCGATTCACGGAAATCGATAAACACCACCGGGACGCCAACAGCCTGAAGCTTCTCGATCAGCTTGCCTTCGTCAGTTGCCGCTTTCGATTCGAGGTTCATCAGCACCAGATCGGGCTTCAGGGTGAGCGCCTGCTCAACGTTGAAAGTGCCATCTTTTGCGCCGCCAAAGGTCGGCAACTGTTTAATCTGCGGATAGCGCTGCTCATAAGCCTGGTAACCGTCCCAGTCCGCTTTAGGAAAATCATCGCGCCAGCCGATCACCCGCTTAAACGGCGCATCGGTATCAAACGCTGCCAGCAGGTAAATCTGCCGTCCCTCACCCAGAATGATGCGTTTTGCCTCCTGCGGCACCTCGACCTGGCGTCCGGCCACATCGGTAATGGTTTTGGCCGAAGCCATCCCTGTCAGCGTGATTAGCCCCAGCGCTAAAAGCCATTTTTTCATAGTCAAAGTCCACAGTAATGATAATGAGAATTATTAATATAAAGCGGCGTTACTATCACCTAAAAACAGAATCGGGGGAAGTGATGGCGCGAAATGTTTTTCCGCTGGGTCGCAGCGCAGCAGAGCCTGCGCAATCGCCGGGTTTGAGGTTTGAGGTTTGAGGTTTGAGGTTTGAGGTTTGAGGTTTGAGGTTTGAGGTTTGAGGTTTGAGGTTTGAGGTTTGAGGTTTGAGGTTTGTGGTTTGAGGTTTGAGGTTTGGGTCTGGGGCTTGGGCTTGGGTTTGGGCTTCGCACAAAGCTATCGACAAGCACGCTACGACCTGCGGCAAGCGGCTGTGTTACTGCTCACAAAATGGTCAACATTCGTGAATATGCTCACAACGCCCTGGGCGATTGCACACATATTAGCCAGCAAGATGCGCCCTTTGGCTAATGCGTTAATAAAATGTTACGGCTAGATTGAAAAATGAAACGACGTTTTAATATTTTGTCAGGATAGTCAGCCACAGGAGCTTAGCCGTGAAGATTAGCGCGATTGATGTCACTCTCTTTACCTATCCGACCCAACGCTGTAGCGACAGCGCCGGGCATTCCCATCCCGGTCCGGAAAATGAGGCGCAGATGGCGCTGCTCACCCTGACCAGCGAGGACGGTGACTGCGGTTACGCCTTTGCCCCGCCCGAAGTCATCCGTTCGCACGTGGTTAATGCCTTCTTCCGTAAAGTGCTGATCGGCCAGAACGCCTTTGATCGTGAGCGTTTATGGCAGGATCTGGTGCACTGGCAGCGCGGCAGCGCCCATCAGCTTACCGAACGGGCGCTCTCAGCGGTGGAACAGGCGCTGTGGGACCTGATTGGCCGCAAACTTAACCAGCCGGTACATAAGCTGCTGGGCGGCTATCGCGAAAAGATCCCGGCCTACGGCAGCACCATGTGCGGCGATGAGCTGCATGGCGGACTCTCAACCCCGGATGAATATGCGCAGTTCGCTGAAAAACTGGTGGCGCGCGGTTATCAGGCGATAAAGCTGCACACCTGGATGCCGCCAGTGTCGTTTGCGCCCAGCCCGGCGATGGATATCAAAGCCTGCGCCGCAGTGCGCGAAGCGGTGGGTCCGGATATCGCGCTGATGCTGGATGGCTATCACTGGTACAGCCGCAGCGATGCGCTGACCATTGGCAAGGCGCTGGAGAAGCTCAACTTCGCCTGGTTTGAAGAGCCGATGGAGGAGGAAAGCATGGCCTCTTACGCCTGGCTGGCGGACAACCTGTCGATTGACGTGCTCGGCCCGGAGAGTCTCGGCGGCAAGCATCACAGCCGCGCTGACTGGGTGCGAGCCGGAGCCTGCGACATTCTGCGTGCCGGGGCCAACGGCGTCGGCGGCATCTCAGCCACCCTCAAAGTGGCTAACCTCGCCGAGGCGTTCGGCATGGACTGTGAAGTTCACGGCAACGGCGCTGCCAGCCTGGCGGTGGTCGGGGCGATCCGTAACTGCCGCTGGTATGAGCGCGGTCTGCTGCATCCGTTCCTCGATTACGACACGCCGCCAGCCTATCTCAACAGCCTGGTCGACCCAATGGACCCACAGGGTTTTGTCACCCTGCCGACCCGCGCCGGACTTGGCGAGGACATTAACTTTAGCTGGATTGAGACCCATACGCTGAATCGCTGGTAAGTCGCGATCGTCCCCTACAGCAAACGATAATAATTCCGAATCGCCACCGGCTTAACGCCACCCTGACCGCCCTGCGGTCAGCGGGCAGACAGGCTGAAAGACGATCGGGCAACCTCTGACCTGCCGGACCCGACTTATGAAACTGTTTCAATCGTGTGGCAGCTGGCTGATCGCGCTGCTGCTGCTGACGGGCAGCCCCGCGCTGCAGGCACAAACCCCTGACGATCAGCTGATCGTCGGTATGAACATGAATAATCTGCTCACCCTTGATCCGGCCGCCATGACCGGCAATGAGGTAGTGGGCATCGTGGTCAACCTGTATGACGGACTGGTTGAACTCAACCCGAAAAAGCTGACCGAGGTACGTCCGGCGCTGGCTGAACGCTGGGCAGTCAGTGCGGATAACAGCACCCTGACCTTTCATCTGCGTGACAATGTCACCTTCCATTCCGGCAATCCGCTGACCAGCGAGGATGTGATCTGGTCAATGCGGCGGGTGCTGCACCTCAACCTGGCGCAGGCCTCGGTGTGGAAATCCTACGGTTTCAGCCGCGACAACGTTGACCGGATGATCACCGCTCCCGACGCCCGCACTGTCGTGATCACTCTGCCAAAACCCAACGATCCACAGCTGGTGATCTACTCGCTGGCGGCGCTTGGCAGCATGGTGGTGCTGGATCGCAAAACGGTGCAGCAGCATGAGGTCAACGGTGACTGGGGCAACCGCTGGCTCAGCACCCACGAAGCCGGTTCAGGCCCGTTCCGGCTGGATATCTGGCAGGCCAAAGATGTGCTGCGCATGAGCCGCTCGGCCGGTTACTGGCGCGGTGAAGCGAAAATGTCGCGGGTGGTGTTCCGCCATCTGCAGGAGTCGCAGACCCTGCGCCTGATGATGGAGAAAGGCGACCTCGATATCGCCAGCAACATGTCGATTCCCGACGTGCGCGCGCTGCGCCACGATCCCGACCTCACCATTGATGCAGTGCGGCGAGGCACGATCTACTACCTGGCGATGAGCATGAAGGACCCGCATTTTAACGACAGCCGGGTACGTGAAGCGGTGCGCTATCTGGTCGATTATCAGGGGATCAATAAGAGCCTGATGACCGGCTATGGCGAACTGCATCAGCGGCCAATTCAGGCGGGGATGCCCGCCACGCTGCCTGATCCCGGTTACCGGCTGGACGTGCCACGCGCCCGGGCGCTGCTGGCCGAGGCGGGCTATCCGGACGGCTTCGACACCTCGCTGCGGGTGCTGGCCGATCAGCCGTTCCTGAATATCGCCATCGCCATTCAGTCGACGCTGCTGCAGGCCGGCATTCGCGCCCGTATCATCACCGGCACCGGTAACCAGATCTACGGTGCGATGCGTGACCGTCAGTTCAGCCTGCTGGTCGGACGCGGCGGTAGCGGCGTGGAGCCCCATCCTCATTCCAGCCTGCGCTCGCTGGTCTATAACCCGAACAATGCCGACAGCGCCCGTCTGACTAATTTCCAGGGCTGGCGCACCGGTTTTTACGATGCGCAGCTCAACAGCATGATCGATCGCGCGCTGGTGGAACGCGACAGCGCCAGACAACAGCAGGCTTACTTCGCTATTCAGCAACGCTACGACCAGCTGGTACCGGCGCTGATGCCGATCTCCCAGATGCTTGATTCGGTGGTGGTTAACAACCGGGTGCAGGATTATCAGCCACACCCTTCGGCAACCACCTTTCTGCGCGACGTCTGGAAAACGCCGGATAGCCTGGCAGGAGGACCCCAATGACCCTGACGTTTACCCGCAGCCACTGTCGCCGCATCAGCAAACGCGGTCTGCAGGTGCTGATCACCCTCGCAGGTCTGCTGATGCTGACCTTCTTTATCGGGCGGGTTATGCCGCTCGATCCGGTGCTGGCGATTGTCGGGCCAGATGCCGATCAGGCCACCTATCAGCAGGTTTACCACCAGCTCGGTTTTGATAAGCCGCTGTGGGTGCAGTTTGGCCTCTACCTTAATGCGCTGCTGCACGGCGATCTCGGCCATGCACTGCTGACCGGCCAGCCGGTGGTCAACGATATCCTGCGCGTCTTCCCGGCGACGGTGGAACTGGCAACGCTGGCAATTGTGATCGGAGCCGGTCTCGGCGTGCCGCTCGGGGTGCTGGCTGCTGCCCGCCGCAACAGCGTGATCGATTATCTGGTGCGGATGATCAGCCTGGCCGGTTATTCAACGCCGATTTTCTGGGTCGGGATGATGGGTCTGCTGCTGTTTTATGCCCATCTCGGCTGGGTCGGCGGCGCGGGCCGGGTGGATTTCAGCCTTGATGGCATCGTGCCACGCCGCAGCGGCTTTATGCTGATCGACGCGCTGCTGGCCGGTAACAGTCAGGTGTTCTGGAATGCGCTGAATCACCTGGTGTTGCCCGCTTCCCTGCTGGGCTTTCATTCGCTGGCCTACATCAGCCGCATGACGCGCAGCTTTATGCTGGCGCAGCTGTCACAGGAGTTCATCCTCACCGCCCGGGTAAAAGGTTTAACCGAGTGGCAGGTGATCTGGCAGCACGCCTTCCGCAATATTCTGGTGCAGCTGCTCACCGTGGTGGCGCTGGCCTACGGTTCGCTGCTGGAGGGCGCGGTGCTGATTGAAACCGTCTTCTCGTGGCCGGGCTTTGGTTCCTATCTTACCGGCAGCCTGATGCTGGGCGATATGAACGCGGTGATGGGCTGCGTACTGGTGGTTGGCCTGATTTTCGTGCTGCTTAACCTGCTCTCCGACCTGCTCTATCAGGTGTTCGATCCGAGGACCAAAGTATGACCCTTTCCTTTGATGCACCGGCTGCCAGCCCCACCCGTGAGCGACTGGCGCGCTGTCGCCGTTTCGCTGCCCGCAGCGGTCACTTTATCTGGCGCATGGCCCGTAATCCGCTGACCGCCATCGGCGGCGGCATTGTGTTGCTGCTCTGCATTGTGGCGCTGTTTGCCCCGTGGATCGCACCGTATCATCCGCTGATTCAGGATCTGAATAATGCGCTCTCGCCGCCGGGTGCCGCCCACTGGTTCGGTACCGATGAGTTTGGCCGCGACATCTTCAGCCGTCTGGTGTGGGGCGCTCGCATCACTCTGTATATCGTGCTGCTGGTGTCGGTGACCGTCGGACCGCTCGGCCTGCTGCTCGGCGTCACCGCCGGCTATTTTGGCGGCTGGGTCGACAGCGTGCTGATGCGGGTCACCGACATTTTTATCTCGTTTCCCAGCCTGGTACTGGCGCTGGCGTTTGTCGCCGCGCTGGGGCCGGGACTGGAACATGTGGTGATCGCCATTACCCTCACCGCCTGGCCGCCGATTGCCCGTCTGGCGCGGGCAGAAACCCTGTCGCTGCGTCAGGCTGATTTTATCTCTGCGGTGCGTTTACAGGGCGCCTCGCCGCTGCGGGTGCTGTGGAAGCACATCATCCCGCTCTGCCTGCCGTCGGTGATTATCCGCATCACCATGAACATGGCGGGCATTATCCTCACCGCCGCCGGACTCGGCTTTCTCGGGCTGGGCGCGCAGCCGCCCGATCCGGAATGGGGCGCGATGATTGCCAGCGGCCGCACCTACATGCTGGAGTGCTGGTGGGTGGTTACCGTACCTGGTCTGGCGATTCTGATTAACAGTCTGGCATTCAACTTTTTAGGAGATGGCCTACGTGACCTGCTCGATCCCCGCAGTGAGTAACGCCACGCCGTTGCTCGACGTGCGCGATTTGCACGTAAATTTTGTTAACGGACGCCAGAGCACCCCGGCGGTACGCGGCGTCTCGTTTCAGCTTGGTCAGGAGAAGCTGGCGATAGTCGGTGAATCCGGCTCCGGTAAATCTACCGTCGGTCGGGCGCTGCTGCAGTTACTGCCGTCGAAGGCGCGAATTGAGGCCAGCCGGATGCAGTTTGGCACTGTCGATTTGTTACACGCCAGCCCGGCCCGGATGCGTGAAATCCGCGGTAAACGGATATCGATGATCATGCAGGACCCGAAATATTCGCTTAATCCGGTGGTGCGGGTCGGTGAACAGATCGCCGAGGCGTGGCGCAGCCACCATCGCGGCCAGCATGCCGCCGCCCGTCAGCGGGTGCTGGCGATGCTGGAGGAGGTGCAGATCCGCGATCCTGAGCGGGTTTATCAGCTCTATCCGCATGAAATTTCCGGTGGTCAGGGGCAGCGCGTGATGATTGCCATGATGCTGATTACCGAGCCGGAACTGGTGATAGCCGATGAACCGACCTCGGCACTGGATGTTTCGGTGCGGCTGCAGGTGCTGACGCTGCTGGATGAGCTGGTGAAGGCGCGCGGGCTGGGGCTGATTTTTATCAGCCACGATATCAACCTGGTGCGCAGTTTTTGCGACCGGGTGCTGGTGATGTATGCCGGTCGGGTGGTGGAGTCGCTGGCCGCCAGTGAACTGGATCGTGCGCAGCATCCCTACACCCAGGGCCTGATGGCCGCGCTGCCCGACATCGATCACCGTCGCAGTCGCCTGCCGGTGTTACAACGTCACGCAAGCTGGTTAACCGAATAAGGAGTGACGATGATTGAAGTGAACAACCTTAACCTCAGTTTTGGCGACGAGAACGCCCGTAGTCAGGTGCTGTTCGACGTTAATCTGCGGGTCAACCCGGGCGAAATTTTTGGCCTGGTCGGCGAGTCAGGTTCGGGCAAAACCACGGTGCTGAAGTGCCTGGCCGGCCTGTTTAATCACTGGCAGGGTACGCTGTCGATTGATGGCGAGCCGCTGGCGCATCGCATCAACCGGGCGCGCTGCCGACGGGTGCAGATGGTCTTTCAGGACCCTTACGGGTCGCTGCATCCGCGTCACACCATCGGCGACATTCTGGAAGAACCGCTACAGATTCAGGGCATCGGTCAGCGCCAGCAGCGGGTGATTGCCATGCTGGAAAAGGTTGGCCTGAACCGTGCCTGGCTGACCCGCTATCCCCACCAGCTGTCAGGCGGACAGCGTCAACGGGTGGCCATCGCCAGGGCGCTGATACTGCAGCCGACGGTGCTGCTGCTGGATGAACCGACCTCGGCGCTCGACGTTTCGGTGCAGGCGGAGATCCTCAACCTGCTGAGCGATCTGCAGCAGCAGGACAACCTGACCTATCTGATGGTGACGCACGACCTGGGCGTAGTGGCACATCTATGCCATCGCGTTGCGGTGATGCAACAGGGAAAAGTGCTGGAGACGCTGGATGTGCCAACGCTGGTGGGCAATCAGGCGAGCGTGGCCTATACCCGGATGCTGGTGGAGGCCAGCCGACACGCAGCGCCAGCGCGGGTGCAGACGCACTAAATGGGTGTTAACGCCGGATACGCCGCAGCGTTTCCAGACCGCACAACCGATCACGACCTAAACGCTAGCGCGGCAAAATTAACACGCCGCGTTGCGTTGCGTTAAGTAGACGATGTTGCGGGCAGGCCCTGCACCTGAGGCGCGTTGCCGGGACGATCGCGGGCAGTAATTATGCCTGCACCACTTAACGCGCCTGGCCCGGACAGAAGCCGGGACATTTATCCGGGCCAGACGCTATTCCGCCGCTTATTCAACGATAAACTTGTCCACCAGACTGCTCATCGCTTCGGATTGGTCATGCAGCCGATGACTGCTGGTCGCGGCCTCGGCAACCATACTCACATTCTGATCGGTCACCTGGCCCATCTGGTTTAGCGCCAGATGAATTTGCGCAATGCCAGACGACTGTTCAGCTGAAGCATTCGCAATATCATCAATAAACTGCTTCATCTGCTCCGCATTTCCCACCACGCTACGCAGAATCTGCTCAGAGGAAAGTACCCTTTCCGCACCCTCTTCAATCTTATTGATATTCTGGGCAATCAGTTTCTGAATCATATCGGCTTCATTTGCGCACAGCCGCGATAAGTTGCGGACTTCGGCGGCAACCACGGTAAACCCCTTCCCTAAGTCACCCGCCCGGGCTGCTTCGACGGCGGCGTTTAACGCCAGCAGGTTGGTCTGGGAAGAGATGTTGTTGATGGACGACACAATCCCGGCAATCTGCTCACTGAAGGTCCGAATCTCCTGCATAGAAAGGTTAGCCTCGCCCACACTCTTACTGGCCGACTCAACATGGTCGACCATATTCCTGGCTAACGTTTCTACACGTCGGGCGTTATCCGAGTTTTGCTCTATGGCGGTAGAAATCTGCTCGATACTGGCCGCCGTCTCTGTCAGAGAAGCCGCCTGCTCTTCGGTTCGCTTGGCCAGCTCATCATTTCCTGAGGCTATTTCTGAACTGACCTGGCGCACAACCGCTGCATTATTTTTAATTTCCAGCACCATCGACTGAATATTTTCAATCGAATGATTATAAAACTTATTTAATAGCGATATTTCATCGGTTCCCCGGACTGCCAGACGCTGGGTCAAATCGCCGTCCATATTCTCAATAATATTAATGGCAGAGCGCAGTTGTGAATTGATGGTCCGAATAACCAGCCATGCCACCAGCGCCGACGTGAGAAAAGCCGTCAGGCAGATAAATAAAAATACCATCTCCTCACGACTGGCCTGTTTATAGTTGTCGCGCGCCGCGTATTTAATATCCCTGTTAATGCTTTTTTCAATATCGTGCAGTGCTTCAATACGCTGTGATTGCGCCTCGTACCACTCTCTTGGGCTAATCTGCCAATCGCCACTCTCCGCCTGATTCAGCGCGGTGTTGCGCAGCGATAACGCCTGAGTGAAATTCGGGGAAAGCGAGGTCTGGGTAAACAGTGCTGCCTGTTCCGGGGTGGCTTTCATCAGAAAATAGTGCTGCCAGACCGCCTGGCCCGCTACCAGCGCGTTCAGCGCCGCTAACTGCCCGGGCTGAAAGCGGTTCAGCACAAAGACGCCGGACATAAACGCCCGCTCGCTGCCCATCATCTCTTTTAAATTCAACAGAGCGTAATAAGCGCCAAGCTGGCGGGCAATTCCGCCGTTCTGAACCAGCCTGTCGCTTTTACCAATAACGTCAAGCAGCGTGCTGATAGAGTCAGTGTAAAATTTTATGCCGGCGGCAGCGGAGACGCGGAAATTAAGCACATCCTCACGCACCGTTTTCAGCTGCTGCGATTGTTGCTCATTATAATCAAGTAACGCAAGTTTTTGCCGGGCCAGGTCCGTGCGCTTTTTTTGCTCCTCCAGGTCGGCGGAAAACTCTTTTCCTTTACTCACCAGAAATCCCGAGGTTAATCCCCGCTCTTTTTGCAATTCATTAATTAATCCGCCGACCGCCTGTGCTAGCTGTACCTGTTGTTCAACCGCCCACATCTGCTTTTTTAGTTGATATTTCCCATAAACACTGCTGTAACTCAGCCATATTGTCGTGACGACCAGCGGTAATAATAACAGCAGCAACTTCTGTTTAAGCGAGGTCCGATATAACAAGCACATATGGGTTATCCCTTTGTTTAGTATATTAAATAATATAATCGGTCGGAACCGCGTTCGCTTAATACCTCTAAAGAGGTATGCCACATGAGAGCTTTTCCCATTTATCAATCAGTTACTGCTCACTAAAAACTCTCAGCCCGGTGATGGCGGGCATCACAGCCATAACGCCGCAATCACCGTTAGTCGAAACCGGTTAACACTCTTTTGAGATTTTTTTATATCGGTTGCGGTAAAAAGCCGCGATCAGCGGGGAAACAGGCAGTGAAGCATTGGTGGGATAACGGGCGCAGTCAGGGCCAGACAGAGGCAACAGAGGCAACAGAGGCAACAGAGGCAAGGCTAACGCTAAGCCGGGGATAATTTGCGCGGGGTTATTAATTCTCCTCACCTACGCGATGTAAAGAGGGTCGTGAGTCTGGCATCGCCCGCGCAGCGGGTTGTTATTTTCGGGGCTGTTATTTCGGGGAAATAATTCTGCGCAGCATGGGCAATAAAAAGGCCAGGTTTCCCTGGCCTCGCGTCACGCTTGCGTGATTACTGCGTCAGCTGGCGTACAAAGGAGACGATCTCCTGGTTCTGCCCGTGCTCAAACAAACATTGCTGGAAGCGCGGGCCACTGACCGCGGTTTGCACCAGCTCAGGATCGATGGCGCGCAGCGTGTCGAGATAGTTCTCTTTAATCACGGCGGCTTTAACCTGATTCAGCAGGCCGGCATTACGCACCTGCGGCTCTTTACGCTCTGGCGGATAGCCCATGCCTTTTTCGCCGGTAAAGGCTTTTTCAAAGATAAAGCGCAGGTTGAGTTCAGCACCCCAGCCGAAGCCTTTAGCAAACGGCAGCGCCAGGGCATTACCGTTGTTGATCTGGGCGAACAGGTAAGCATCGGCGGGATCGATACAGTAACCGCAGTTGACGCCAGGATGAATGTTGAGCGACATCAGCGCGCCCTGCCCGGTGCCACAACCGGCCACCACGAAATCAACCGCCTTGCTGTTCAGCAGCAGGCTGGCCTGAATACCGAGGTGAATATAGGTCAGATGGTGATCCTGTTCGTCGCTCATTCCGACGTTGAAGACCTGATGGCCCAGCGGCTGCGCCACGCCTTCCAGTTCTTTCAATACGATAGCGTTTTTAGCCGCCTGGCTGTTTTCCATCATTAACGCGATTTTCATGATCTGCCCTTAGAATTTAATTGAAACACCGTTTCATTTTAATGAAAAACCACTAAAGTGCATGGACTAATTCACCTTTGCGCTGTGAGTAGCGTCACAAAACGACTACCCTGGCGTCCAACCACACACCGGAGATGAGATGTTTATCTATAAAAAAGAGCGTCCACTGGAGGATTTAGGTCAGGGTGTCACCCGTCGGGTTCTGGCTTACGGCGGCACGATGATGGCGGTCGAAGTCAGCTTCGAAAAAGGCGCCATCGGCCCGTTACATCACCATCCACATGAACAGTTAACCTACGTGCTAAGCGGCCGTTTCGCCTTCACCATCGGGGACGAGACGCGTGAGGTCGGCGCTGGCGATACCCTCTATAAAGCGCCCGATGTGGTACACGGCTGCGTCTGCCTTGAAGCCGGTATGCTGCTGGATACCTTCACCCCGCAGCGCGAAGATTTTTTGCCTGCCCGCTAACCCCCGATCCTGACGCCGCCGTGTTGCCGATCAGCACGGCGGCCGTTCGATCGCCGCGCACGTCAGCCAGAAATAGCCGACCTCAGCACCACTCTGGCTATCGCTGGCTGGCAGGCCGGCTATTTTTTCAAAAAATTTTCACCTGCCGGTAGTTCGCTAACCAAATGATTAGCAGGCTTTTAGTCAATAGCGGCTACCTGTTAACTGGCTGGCACCGCGCTGCAACCCGCGCCAACCGGGCCTGGCTCAACTATTCTTAATTTGTTCACTCATCCCCTTACGCCCGACTCAGCGAAAAAAGAAGCCCGCCAAAACTGTACAAAATCCACTTTCGTGTATAAGTTTAAACCATCTACCAGGTCATTTTTTAACCCAACACAGGATAATTCTATGAATCACTCAGAGAGCGCCACCCTGGCCGTGAAGGAAAATGTCCACCTGATCAATCCGGCGTTTCACGCCACCGAGCGGGAAAAAATGAATTTTCTGGTTGAGGAGCTGATGGAAGCGGGCAAAGAGCACAGTTGCATGGCGCTGCTGCGTCATCTGGCGGCCGCAGACAGTGCTGAAGAAGAGGCGTGCTGCCGGGAACTGCTGACGTTACTGATGGCGAAACAGGCATAATGGCGACACCCTGCGGCGAGGTGGTGGTCCGGTGAGCTGGCACCTTACTGACAACTGACACCACCGCGCCCGCACATCCCGCATTGTGCTGCACCCGGGCTTATTTCGCCGCCAGCCCAGCCACAGATTTGCGGATAGCACGACAATATTCTGCTGGATAATCCCGCCCACTTTGCTAGTCTCACCGGATGAACCGATACGCAGCTTGCCAGCCAGAGATGATTATTAACACCGTCTGTTTCGCGGTGGGATAAGCTGTCTCTTTTCCCGCCGGTAAGGCGGGCCTTACCGGTGTTAAATCGTTAAGGACGCCTATGCATCATCACACCGTTACCCCTGCTACCCTGCATCTGCTGTGCGGTAAAATCGCCTCCGGCAAATCCACCCTTGCTGCCCGGCTGGGCGCCGAACCGGGCTGCATCATCCTGAGTGAAGATCAGTGGCTGGCGGCACTCTATCCGGATCAGCTGCACTCGGTCGCCGACTATGTGCGCTGTGCCGCGCTGCTGAAAAATGCCGTCACTCCGCACCTGCTGGCGCTGCTCACGGCGGGCGTTTCGGTGGTGCTCGATTTTCCTGCCAATACCCAGGCGAATCGCGGCTGGATGATGTCGTTGATCACACGCTCGGCGGCACAGCATCAGCTGCATTATCTCGACCTGCCGGATGATTGCTGTAAAGCCCGCCTGCATGCCCGCAATCAGTCGGGTGAACACCTCTTCGCCGCCACCGAACAACAGTTCGATTTAATTACCCGCTACTTTGAGCCACCGCAGGCAAGCGAAGGCTTTAACCTGGTCTACCACCGCTGAGGCTGTTGACGGCAGAGAAACGCCGGCACGGCACGGGGGTCAATGCCGGGCGGAGCCGATGGCCACCGCAGCAGGCCACCGGCGTTGCAGCAGGCAGGTTATGACCCGCCTGCCCGCGCCGGCTACGCCAGCTCCAGCGCGGTCACAACCTCAGCGATCTGCTGATAATCGGCCCCGGAGAGCGATAACAGCGGGCGCGGCAGATTGTCTGCTGCTGTCAGGCCCAGGATGGCGGCCGCCGCCGCCATCACCCGCAGGCTGCCGCCATGCTGACGGAACAGCGCCCACAAGGGTTGCAGTTGCGCATCCAGCATCGTGACGCGCCGATCATCGCCCGCCTGCGCCGCCTCAGCGATCGCCTTCGCTACCCGCGGAAACAGCCCGCCACAGACCGAGTACCAGCCATCACAGCCCGCCAGCAGGCCGGTTGCGGCAAACGCATCGCCGCTGACGCCGATTGAGACAGTTTCAGGCAGCAAGGCCCGCAGTTGGGCGATGCGCTGAACAGCCGCCGGCAATTCTGCCGGTACACCGGGAATTTTTATTGAG
Source organism: Pantoea sp. UYEF8 (assembly GCF_040546285.1). Lineage (NCBI taxonomy): Bacteria > Pseudomonadati > Pseudomonadota > Gammaproteobacteria > Enterobacterales > Erwiniaceae > Pantoea > Pantoea sp. UYEF8. Next base: position 340,423 of record NZ_JBEPNM010000002.1, read on the forward strand.
GCGATGCCAGGCAGCGCGGCGATGCGGCCGATCAGCGCATCGGAAAAGGTAAAATGGGTGGTGCCCGGATTGTCGTAGACGCAGATCGGCACCGAAGCGTGACGCGCAACCGTCTGGTAGAGGGTGAACACCTCTTCATCCCGCAGCGCCTGATAGCCAAGCGGCGGCAATAGCAGCGCCGATGCGCCCGCCTGCTGGGCATCTTCCGCCAGATGCAGCACCTCAGCACTGCTGACCGCACCGATACCGATCATCACCGGGACAGCGCCAGCATGGGCGACCGCCAGTTCGGCGATACGCCTGCGCTGCGTGCGGGTCAGGTAAGCGTAACTGCCGGTAGAGCCCAGCACGCCAAGCGAGTCCACTCCGGCCTCAGTCAGCCGCTGCAACAGCCGTAAAAATGCCGCTTCATCCGGCTTGTCAGCCGTAAACGGGGTAAGGGGAAACGCACTCAGTCCGGTGAACATATTACCTGCTCCATGATAGTGAAATGATGGTCTGGTTGATTAGCCGTACAGGCATATTTCGTAGCAGGCCGAAGCATCACGCCGCCCCGCCCGCTACTGTGCTGCTGACACCCTAAGGAGACAACCGATGATCGCTGTACTGTTTGAAGCCCAGGCCCGACCCGAACACCAGGCTCGCTACCTGCATCTGGCCGCAGAACTCAAACCGCTGCTGGCGCAGGTCGACGGTTTTATCGCGATTGAGCGCTTTCAAAGCCTGACCGATGAGAAAAAGATCCTCTCGCTGTCCTGGTGGCGCGATGAAGCGGCAGTGCTGGCCTGGAAAAACAATCCACAGCATCAGGCTGCCCAACGCGAAGGCCGTGAGACCCTTTTCGCCGGTTACTCGCTGCGCATTGCGACGCTGGTCAGAGAGTATGCATCGAAACCGGAGACAAATTAAGATGTTCGATATTCATGTGATCCTGCAAAATAGTGCTGGCACCCTTTCCCGTCTCACCGGCCTGCTGGGCCAGCACGGCATTGGACTGGAAGGCGGCGGCCTGTTCTCGGCTGGCGCGCAGAGCCACGCGCATTTTCTGGTGGTGGAGGGCGAGCGGGCGCGGGCCGTGCTGGAGGCGGAAGGAATCGCAGTACAGGCGGTGACCGCTCCGCTGATCCGCAAATTACCCCAGCAGCGCCCCGGTGAACTGGCTGAGATAACGGCGCGGCTGGCCAGCGCCGGCATTAATATTCTGGTGCAATACAGCGACCACGCTAACCAGCTGATCCTGATCACCGACGACAATCACTCAGCCGCGAGGCTGACAACCGCATGGGCAGTCCCGGCAGATGACAAAATCACAACCGCTTGAACGCCCCGACGACAGCGTCGCTCTTGAGGCGGCGATTGTCGCGGTCGCCGCCGCCATGGCCGACACCTCGCGCGTGAGGATGCTGTCAGCGCTGATGGATGGCCGCGCCTGGACCGCCACGGAACTCAGCGCCGTCACCGACGTTGCGCCTTCGACTGCCAGCGCGCACCTCAATCGTTTAATTAACAGCGGGCTGATCGTCTGCCTGGCGCAGGGCCGCCACCGTTATTACCGGCTGACCGGCAGTGACATCGCCGATCTGATTGAAAGCATGATGGGCGTGTCGTGGCGGCGGGTTGCTGCCCCGGACAGTCGCACGCCGGCAGCGCTGCGTACTGCCCGCACCTGTTACGATCATCTGGCGGGCGAAATTGCAGTGCAGATCTATGCTGCAATGCAGCAGCAGGGATGGATAACGGCGGACGGCAGCGCCATCACCCGTTCTGGCCAGCAGCAGTTTGCGGCGTTACAGATCGATCTCTCTCAGCCGGGACGGCGCAAAGCCTGCTGCGGCTGTCTGGACTGGAGCGAGCGCCGCTTTCACCTCGGCGGGTATGCCGGTGCGGCGCTGCTGAGCGCCTTCGAACAGCAGGGCTGGCTTACGCGCAACCCCGGCTACCGTGAAGTGCAGTTCAGCGCGGCCGGTTTACAGCGGCTGCAACAGACGTTTGGCGTGACGCGCTCCTGACCTGCCGGCCAGCGCCGCAGCGGCGCTGTTACAAAGTTATGAATTCTGTCACATTTCCGCAAACTCGTGGCGCGGGTTAGCCGCAACGCCGCCGCCCGCACCTTTACGCTAACGCGCTGATATTAATCGACTTAACCCACAAGCTTCGCCGAGTCATGCAGGCCACGCATCAATCCATGCCCTTTTTGCACTTATTAACCGCCGGTCGCTGATCCACTCTTCAGTCACAGGCGCGGCAAAAAGCGTCAATCACCGACTGGAGCTCACTGATGCAGACCCCCTCACCTACTACGCTTTCCACCCGCGCCCGGATCGGCGCGATATTCCGTGTGACCTCAGGCAATTTTCTCGAGCAGTTTGATTTTTTCCTGTTTGGATTTTATGCCACCTACATCGCTCACACCTTCTTTCCGGCCAGCAGCGAGTTCGCCTCGCTGATGATGACCTTTGCGGTATTCGGTGCCGGTTTCCTGATGCGCCCGATCGGCGCGGTGGTGCTCGGCGCTTACATTGACAAAGTGGGCCGCCGCAAAGGCTTAATTGTGACGCTGTCGATCATGGCGGCAGGCACCTTCATGATTGTGCTGATCCCTTCTTATCAGAGCATTGGCCTGTGGGCACCGCTGCTGGTGCTGACCGGACGCTTGCTGCAGGGCTTTTCGGCGGGAGCCGAACTGGGCGGCGTGTCGGTTTATCTGGCCGAAATCGCCACCCCAGGCCGCAAAGGTTTTTATACCAGCTGGCAGTCAGGTAGCCAGCAGGTGGCGATCATGGTGGCCGCAGCGATGGGCTTTATCCTGAATGCGCTGCTGGCCGAGAGCGCTATCCGCGAATGGGGCTGGCGGATTCCGTTCCTGTTCGGCTGCATGATCGTGCCGTTTATCTTCGTGCTGCGCCGCAAACTGGAAGAGACGGCGGAATTCAGCGCCCGACGCAACCCACCCGCGCTGAAACAGGTATTTAAAATTTTGCTGGCTAACTGGCAGGTGGTGATCGCCGGAATGCTGATGGTGGCGATGACCACGACCGCCTTCTACCTGATCACCGTTTATGCCCCGACCTTTGGCAAAAAAGTGCTGATGCTCAGCGCCTCTGACAGCCTGCTGGTGACCCTGCTGGTGGCGGTGTCGAATTTCATCTGGCTGCCGATTGGCGGCGCACTGTCGGATCGCTTCGGCCGCAAGCCGCTGCTGATCGCCATGACGCTGCTGGCGCTGACCACCAGCTACCCGGCGCTGAGCCTGCTGGCGGCGGCCCCCAGCTTTTCGATGATGCTCGGGGTCCTGCTGTGGCTGTCACTGATTTACGGCCTGTATAACGGCGCGATGATCCCGGCGCTGACCGAAATTATGCCGGGTGAAGTGCGGGTTGCGGGCTTCTCGCTGGCCTACAGCCTGGCCACCGCGCTGTTCGGCAGTTTCACGCCGGTGATGTCGACCGGACTGATTGAACTGACCGGCGATAAAGCGTCGCCCGGTTACTGGATGAGTTTTGCTGCCGTCTGCGCCCTGCTGGCGACGCTCTACCTCTACCGCCGGACCGGCAATCCGTTGCCTGTCGCCAATAATGCCGTGAGCTAAGGAGATTGATATGAAACGCTATTCTCTGTTGGTCGCTCTGCTTATCAGCGTGGCGGGCAGCGCCAGCGCCCAGGCCCGGGAGCTGACCGTGATGATCTCGGGCGGCTTTAAAGCGGCGTGGGACCAGTTATCTCCTCGCTATGCGGCGCGGGAAGGGATCCGCATCAATACGGTGGCCGGTCCGTCGATGGGCAAAACGCCGCAGGCGATCCCGGCCCGGCTGGCGCGGGGCGAACGCGCCGATCTGCTGATTATGGTGGGCGATGCGCTGGACAATCTGGAACAACAGGGCCGCACGCTGCCGGGTTCGCGGGTTGAACTGGCCGATTCACGCATCGGAGCGGTGATCAAACAAGGCGCAACGCCGGTCGCCATCGACAGCGAAAGTGCCCTGCGCGCCACCCTGCTCAGCGCCCGCTCGATAGCCTACTCCGACAGTGCCAGCGGTCAGTACATCAGCAGCCAGTTGTTCACCCGGCTGGGCATCGCGGATCGGGTCAACGCAAAGGCGTTTAAAGTAGAGCGGATTCCGGTCGCCTCACAAGTCGCGGCCGGCAAATATGCGATCGGGTTCCAGCAGGTCAGTGAACTGTTGCCGGTGCCCGGCGTTACCTTTGTTGGCGAGTTACCTGACAGCCTGCAATACACCACCCGCTTTGCCGGCGCGGTGGTACGGCAGTCAGCACAGCCCGATGAAGCGCGCCGGCTACTGCGCTGGCTCGCCTCGTCCGAGGTCCAACAGGTGGTACGTCAAACCGGGCTGCACCCGATCGGCCAGCCTCAACCGGCTGGCGCGTCACAGCCAATCAGACAGCCTGATACTGTTCAATAATCAGCGCTTCCAGCTCACCGGCGACGTGTGACAGCGTGCGGCCGTTTTTTCGCAGCAGACCCACCGTGCGTTTCACCGCCGGGTCGGTCAGCGGCACTGCCGTCAGCGCGGAGTGACCGGCGGTCGGCATCGACATAGCGGGCACGGCAGCAATGCCGAGGCCCGCTTCAACCATGCCGAGCATCGTGGTGACATGCCGGGTTTCACAGATGCAGGCTTTCTCCGGCACGATATGCTCCAGCGCCTGATCGAGCAGATTGCGGTTGCCGGAGGTCTTGTCCAGCCCCACCCACTCCTGCTGATAAAACTCCCGCCAGCTCAGGCTCTGTTTTGCCGCGATCGGATGTTCATGCCGACAGGCCGCCACGTAGGGATCGTCGATCAGCGGCAGAAAATGGACATCGGGCTGCGCCCGGCCGGAAAAGCTAAGGCCGAAATCGGCCTGACCGCCAATCACCGCGTCATAGACATTGGCGGCGCTGCTGTCGATTAACTTGACCCGCACCCGTGGATAGCGCGCCTGAAACAGCCGGATGATGTTGGGCATAAAATAATAGGCGGCGGAGGGCACACAGGCGACGGTGATCAGCCCGGTCCGCGCCAGACTGACCTCACTCAGATCGGCCATCACCTCTTCAAAATCCACCAGCAGCTTGTCTGACCGTTCGGCAAAGGCGTGGCCTTTTAGCGTCAGGGTGACCCGGCGGGTGGTGCGCTCAAACAAACGGATCCCCAGCGCCGTCTCCAGCTTGTCTATTCTGCGGCTCAGCGCCGACTGTGACAGGCAGATTGAGTCCGCCGCGAGACGAAAATTGCCATACTCCACCAGCGCGCGAAACGCATAGAGATCGTTGAGATCGATATTAACTGGCATGGTTGCGTCCTCCTGTCACCTGCATCACGCGTCGTCCCTCTCATCGCCCTGCAAAGCGCTAAAGTCGCTCACAAATTGCTGCAACAACTGTTCCAGTGTGGCACGGTCGCTCTGCGGCCAGTGGTCGAACACCCGCTGGTAGATCTGCGCCCGTTGCGCATCGATTTTATCGGTCATCGCTTTACCGGCCTGGGTAATTGCCGCCTCGTTGATCCGCTTATCCGCGGCATTTTTTTGTCGCTGCACCAGGCCAGTCTCTTCCAGCTTCGCCACCTGTCGGCTGACGGTGGTGTAATCACGCCCGACCCGATCGGCGAGCTCCCCGACCCCGATCGGTCCGAACCGGCCAACCTGCACCAGCAGCGGGAACAGGGCGCGATCAAGCTCAATGCCCGCGCCTCTGATCATCGCCAGATCGCGCTGTGGCCGGTTAAAGGCAGCCACAATAGTGAGTAAGCTGTTATGCAGCGCATCGAACGATGAATTATGTGTATTTTGCACTTTTTTCATTGACGCCATCCAGAGGCAGGAATAATGTGTGTACTCTACACCTATTTAACCGCAGACAGAAGGCCGCAATCCATGAAAGCAGCAATAATCGATCGGGCAGGCGCAACACCCTACTACGGTGATTTTCCCGAACCGCAGGCAGCAGCAGGCCAGCAGCGGGTGACGGTGAAAGCCGCCGCCATCAGCCAGCTGGCAAAATCACGCGCGGCTGGCACCCATTACAGTGGCGCGGCAGGCTATCCGTTGATTCCCGGTATTGATGGCACCGGCTACCTCGATAACGGCGATGCGGTCTATTTTCTGGCGTTCGACCCAGGCTGGGGCAGCATGGCGCAGCGCACCCTGGTGCGAAGCGAGTGCCTGATTGCGCTGCCGCCAACGCTTGATCCGGTGGTCGCTGCGGCTATCGCCAATCCGGGGATGTCATCCTGGACCGCACTGACCCGTCGGGCGGCGCTGCGGCCCGGTGAAACGGTGCTGATTAACGGCGCGACCGGCACCTCTGGCCGGCTGGCGATCCGCATTGCCCGCAGTCTGGGCGCGGGAAAAATCATTGCCACCGGCCGCAACAGTGAAACGCTGCAACAGCTGCAGCAGGAAGGAGCCGATATCACCCTGACGCTGGCGGCGCTGGCGACCGACCTGCCCGCCCTGATGGCAGAAGGCATTGATGTGGTGCTGGATTACCTGTGGGGAGAGAGCGCGCTGGCGATCATGACGGCCGCAGTCAGCGGCGGCGACAAGGTGGTGCGTTTTGTGCAGATTGGGTCGCTGAGCGGTCAGGAGATTCCGCTGCACAGCAAATTGCTGCGCGCCTCCGGGCTGACGCTGATGGGCAGCGGCCTTGGCAGCGTCGCCGACAGCGAGCTGATCGCCTCAATCGGCGAAATGCTGCAGGCCGCCGGGCCTCACCACTTTTCGGTGCCCTTCCGGGCGCGTCCGTTAAGCGAGGTTGCGCAGGCGTGGGATGAAGACGACAGCCGCTGCCGGACGGTGTTTACCCTGTAATGTGCCTGGCCGCTTCAGCGCGACGGGTCCAGCGGATGCAAAAAGCGCTCTGGATAATCGGGGGTAATTGCCTGCTGACTGTCGTAGCGGCCAAACAGCTTGTAGCGATTCAGGGCGATACGATCGTAGGCAAAATTACTGATGGCATCCGGAAAATGGCGCAACACGCTGAGGCCGCGCCACGGTGCCGGCATATGCTGCATCACGCGGAATACCGCCTGCGCCCGCAGCCAGTGCTGATTATCGGCGATATAGACAATGGTGCTGACGTTCTCCTGCGGTAATCCGGCCCAGCACAGCAGCGCCTTGCCCTGCTCGCTCTGTACCGCCGCAAAACGAACCTGCCGCGCCAGTCGATGGCGCAGCAGGAACCGGACCCAGCCATTGCACAGCTTACAGACGCCGTCATACAGCACGGCGCTCTCACCGGTTTGCAGATAAGGGGGTGATGACATGCTGCAACTCCTCACTCGTCGGACATTGAGGTGAAGTGTAGCTGTTTCTCTCCAGCTGTTGCTGTAACCAGCGGGCCACCGCCAGCTCATCCTGCGCGCTGGCGTTGACCCGCAGCACCGGCCCCAGCGCCATTGGCTCTGCCTGTTGCGCCAGCTGGCGCAGTTCGGGCAGATATTCCGCGCCGGGATGGCCGGGCAGCCGCTGCGATAGCCGTGCCTGATAACGCGCCACTGCCGCCTCCGGGGCGATCTGCATCCACAGCTCCAGCACCGCGCCGACGCCAGCCTGCTGCAGGCCCTGTTCCAGCACCGCGCGTGACTGAAAGCCAAACCAGGCGTCAATCAGCCAGATCTGACTGGCCGGTGCCTGACCGACAATGTTCCAGATCGCCTGATAGGCAGCGCAGCCGAGCTGCCGGTTACGCTGCCGGTCGACCGGCGCAAAGCAGGCCATAAAGGGTTCCTTCAGGCTGTCGAGCGTCAGCACTGGCCAGCCGAAGCGGTGCGACAGCGCACGTGTCAGGGTACTTTTTCCCGAGGCCGGGATTCCGTTTACCAGCACCACGCGTTTTAACGGGGTTGTTGTCGTCATAAGATATCAATGACCTCCGCGGCGCTGCGGGCCTGACGTAATCTGACCAGCGTCTCTTCATCTTCCAGCAGCGAGACAATGGCGCGGATGCCCTCTTCGATATGCGCATTACTGTCGCGCGCGCCGAACATAATCACGATGTCCGCTTTTTCACTGCCGGCAAACGAGATCGGCTGCGCCAGTACAATCAGGCTGAAGCAGTCGCGGATCACACCGGCTTCCGGCCGGGCATGCGGCATGGCGATGCCTTCGTCAAACACGTAATACGCGCCGTGAGTCAGCGTATTGGCGATCACCTCTGCCGGATAGCGCGCCTCAAGGTAGCCGCCGCTGACCAGCGGTTCGGCGGCCAGCGCGATCACCTGACGCCAGTCCGTGGCGTCAATTCCGACCTGAATCGCGTTAGCTTGTTGCAACAGCTGCTTAATGCTCATCCACTCTCCTTAAATCGACTGGCGAACCACATTGCGTAATTCATCGATTTTGACAAACAGCGCATCAATTTCATTTCGGTAGCGACGGCTTTTGGCAAATAAGCTTAATGCCCGGTTATATTCCAGCATTAATTGCTTCTGCGTCTCGCCATCACGCGGATTGGCAGCCAGTTTATTTTCCAGTTCGGTAATTTTCTCGCGGCTGGCTTGCGCCTGCTGGTCCTGCTGTTCCGCATCCGGCTGTTCAGCTGGCGGCGACTTTTTTAAGAATCCAAACATAGCGTCTCCTGCCCCGACCGGCGCCGGGGCACCTCAGGTTAATACTTAATAAAGAACCAGATTCAACAGATCGACTGACCGCTGATTCAGGTCGGCCGCGCCCTCAGACCGGGCGATTAACGGAACAACTGCATCTTCTCAACCAGCACGCTGGTCACCGCATCATTGGCCGGTACCAGAAAATTACGCACGCTGTCGTTGACCTTGCCTTTTTCAAAGCTGGTTTTGCATTGTGCGACCCACTGCACATTCATTTCCGTGCCGACGTTGACCTTTTCAATGCCGCTGCGCACCGCTAAACGCATATCTTCGTCACTGACGCCGGTCCCGCCGTGCAGTACCAGCGGCGTGTGGGTGGCGGCGGTAATGTCCGCCAGCCGCTGATGCTGAATATGCGCTTTACCGGTATACAGGCCATGCACCGTGCCGACCGAAATCGCCAGCATATCGACGCCGGTCTCCTCCACGAAGCGTCTGGCATCCTCTACCGGGGTGAAGGCAATTGCCTCCATTTCGACGCATTTGCCATCTTCTGAACCGCCAATCGCCCCGAGTTCCGCCTCTACCGAGACGTTGTGCGGCCGCGCCATGTCGATGACCCGACGGGTGTTGGCGATATTCTCCTCAATCGGCAGATGCGATCCGTCATACATCACCGAGCTAAAACCGGCGTCGATGGCGGTCTGAATCGCCGCCAGGTCGGAACAGTGATCAAGGTGCAGACAGGTCGGGACGCCGGTGCTTTCTGACAATGATTTAATCGCATCGACCAGCAGTTTATGACCCAGGTATTTCGCCGTACCGGTGGAGATCTGAATCATTAACGGGCTGTTGGTTTTTTCCGCCGCTTTAAAATAGGCCGGCAGCATCTCCAGGCAGTGCAGGTTAAACGAGCCGACCGCTTTAAAATCGCGTTGCTTAGCCAGCTGTAACAGATCGGCGAAATTATAAAGTTTCATGGATTTTTTCCTCTTGTGGCTTAGTGGATTTCCCGTTAACAAACCAGGCGAGTGCAGTAACGAAAGCGATAAACAGGGCGACAAACAGCCAGTTGTTCTGGAAGGCGTGGCCGAGTACCAGACCGGTGCTGATCACGTCGGAATCGCTGAAGGTCACGCCGGTGAAGCCGTAGCTCTCCAGCATCGGAACCAGAATTGCCGGCAGCAGCGTGATGAACAGGCCGTGGACAAAGCCGCCAATCATCGCCCCGCGCCGTCCGCCGATGGCGTTACCAAACACCCCGGCGGTGCCGCCCGCGAAGAAGTTGGTCAGCAGCCCGGGCAGGATCATCGCCAGGCCAAACATCGGGAAGACCAGCATGCCGACGATGGAGCCGAGCGTGGTGGCAAGGAAGCCGACAATCACCGCGTTTGGCGCGTAGGGAAACATCACCGGGCAGTCGAGCGCCGGTTTAGCGTCCGGTACCACCCGCATCGCAATCCCACGGAAAGCCGGCACCAGCTCGTTAAGCAGCAGACGCACCCCGCTGTAGAGCACGAACACCCCGGCGACGAACTGAATCGCCTGCATAAAGGCGTACATCAGGTAGTTCATGCCGTTGCTGTACTGGGCAATAAACGCCGGGCCGGCCGCCAGCGCCGGGATCAGGTACATCGGTACCATCACCAGCGCCATCGACAGATAGGTGTCTTGCAGGAACTTGAAGTTATCCGGCAGCTTCAGGTCTTCGGTTGAGCGCGACCCTTTACCGACCACCTTCGCCACCGCTGCCGTCACCAGATACCCGATGGTGCAGAAGTGGCCCAGCGCGACGTCATCAGAGTCGGTAATCCGCCGCACCACCGGCTGCGCCAGTGCAGGCATCACCACCGCCATAATCCCGCCGAAAATGCCGCCGGTCAGGATCAGCGGCAGACCGCTCAGCCCCGCCTTGTAGCCAATCACCGCACCAATCGTTGCCATCCACAGCAGCGCCTGGCCGGTGAGGAAGATGTACTTAAACGGCGTCAGGCGAGCGATGATGATGTTGACGATAAAAATCACCAGCAGGGTCAACGCCACCTCCGATCCCAGTTCACGGTTGGCCAGCCCGGCAATCGCCGCCACATCGGTGATATAGCCCTGCATCCCGAAGCCGTGGGTAAATATGGTGTTAAGGAAGGTCAGCGTGCCGACAATAATATTGATACCGGCCATCATAATTAAAAAGCCCAGCAGGGTTTTAAAGGTGCCTTCCACCACCTTGCCGGCCGATTTTTTCTGCAGCAGCAGACCAATCAGGGCAATAAAGGCGATCAGAATTGACGCCTGCCCTAATAAGTCTTTTACCAGGAAGCCGATCACACTATTCATGGGCAGCGACCTTCATGTTGCGTTCTTTTAAAAAGGCCACGATCTTTTGCTCAATTTCCGCTTTATCGGTAAGCTTGTTGAGAATAATGACCCGTTTAATCTGTTCCGGACTGGCATCGGCATTTAATACATCGGCAAACGCTTTTTGCGTCAGGATCATGTCTGATTTAAACGCGTTGGCTTCAGAAATGGTGGTGTGGTCAATATCCGCGTCAATTTCCAGTTTCTTTAATACCGCTTTTGCGCTCATCTCAATCGCAAAACTGGATCCTAATCCGCAGCCACAGACACATAAAATTTTCAGCATGGTTTTCTCCTCACAGAATTTGCAGTTGTTTAGCGAGCTTGTAATGATGCCCGTCGGTATCGACCAGGCGTTTTTGCATGCTTATTAAATCAATCGGAATCGGTTTATTACTGCCATTAATAATCACCGCTTTATTGCGCATTCCTGACTGAATACAACGCACCACTTCACTGGCCATAATGGTGCCCTGATAAATTTCCTCGCAGGTGGGTTCACCATTACGCAGCCCGTAACCGAGAATGGTCTTGCGGATGCGGACGCCAATTAACGGTTCCAGCTGTTTGATTAAGGTATCGATCGCCCCCTGAAAACCGGGTGAATATTCACGGGTGTAGCCCTCTGAGCAGAGGATCACCACGCTGTTCTGCTGCGCCAGCCGCTGAGTGATGCGTTGTGCCAGCTGCGGCAGTGGGATCTGACACTCCGGGATCAGCGCAAAATCGGCATTGGATTTTAACGCCGACTGCAGGGTTAACTCGCCGCAATAGCCACCGAGCAACTCCAGCATAAAGACCCGTCCGGGTAATGCCCGGCCGGTATTACGCAGCTTCGCCACCTCTTTTAATACCTGCTCGCAGGCGGTGGAAAAACCGAGCGTATAATCACTGCCAAATACATCGTTATCAATCGTCATGCCGACGCCAAAACAATTGACGCCAGATTCCGACAGAGTATGCAGAAATTGCAGCGACCCGTCACCGCCCGCCATGATTAATACTTCAATCCGTGCGCTCTTTAGCTGGCGGGCAATCATTTCATATTCACTGCGCAGCAATTTTTTTTGCGTCCGTCCCGATTGCATCACCGGGATCGGGGCGATAGAAAAGTCGAGCAGATCACGCTGACTAATATCCCGATAGCAATGGTTTAATAAACCGGGTATGCCGCCGTCAAATATCACGATCTCTGCCTGGGTCAGTCGGCCGACCTGAAAAACAAAATTATTAATGCCGCTGACATCGCCACCGCTGATCACTATTCCGATTCGCATTATTCCCCCCCGCTGGCTTAATTGGTGCCGGATTTCATTGTTCCGGGATAAGGCGTTGTTATTTGCAACGGAGATCACAGTTACGAGCGGTATTTTCCAGGTGTGATGATTGACAGCGCTTTATTACTGAGCTTATTTGTGATCGTTATCACAATTAACATCGCTGGCAGGCTCGACGTGAATCCTGATATATCAGCGGGTTAGCTAACGGAGCCGGGGAATATTGTGGTCGGCAATCGATCTGCCGATCGACTGGCGATCTGTCATAACAAATCTGTGATTTTCACCTCATTTTTTACGGTTCGGCGGCTATTTCCGTCGGGTCTCCGGGGTGAATAGCCGATTAAAAACGCCGCAACCGCCGCTATTTTTGTTATTTCGATGGCGATCAATGATTGACAGTGGAATGTCGCTAGCTGTCCAATGAGACCCCTTGTTAACCAAAATAATGAGATGAAATGACCTCCTCGCAGCTCATGCTCCGCCAGCTTGGCGAACGGGTCGGTGTGAAAAATCTGCTCACCGAACGGGATGATAAAGCCTGGTACACCAAAGGATTTCGGGTCGGTCGGGGTGAAGCGCTGGCCGTGGTGCTGCCGCAGACGCTGCTGCAGCTGTGGCAGGTCCTGCAAATCTGCTGCGCCAGCAACGCCATTGTGCTGATGCAGGCAGCCAATACCGGAGTGACCGGTGGCTCGACGCCGGATGGCAATGATTACGATCGCGAGGTGGTGATTGTCAGTACCCGTCGGTTGAAAGGCGTACAGGTGATCGACCAGGCGCGTCAGGTGATCGCCTTTCCGGGTGCCACCCTGACCGAGCTGGAGAACATTCTCGCCCCGCTGGGCCGGGAACCCCATTCGGTGATCGGCTCCTCCTGTATCGGCGCATCGGTGATTGGCGGTATCTGTAATAACTCCGGCGGATCGCTGATCCGGCGCGGTCCGGCCTTTACCGAAAAGTCGCTGTTTGCCCGTTTGCATGACGATGGGCGGCTGGAGATGGTGAATCATCTGGGTATCGATCTGGGAGAGAGCCCGGAAGAGATGTTACAGCGGCTGGAGCAACAGAACTACACCACCGGCGACCGGCCTGACTGGGCGGGGAAGATCTGGGCTGACGACTACGCCAGCCAGCTGCGGGACACGGCGGCGGACAGCCCGTCGCGCTTTAATGGCGATCGGCGTTATCTGCATGAAAGCGCTGGCAGCGCCGGTAAGGTGGTGGTGTTTGCGGTGCGTCTGCCGACTTTTGAAGCCAGTCCGCAGACCCGGACCTTCTATATTGGCAGCGACGATGAGCAGCAGCTGGTGGCGCTGCGGCGGGTGCTGCTGGCAGAGATGCAGGCGCTGCCGATTCAGGCTGAATATATCCATCGTAACGCCTTTGATCTCACGGTGCGCTACAGCAAGCATATGATGCTGGCGATTGGCAAACTCGGTCCGCAGGCGCTGCCTGGACTGATGGCGAAGAAAGCTCGCTGGGATGTGCGGGTCAGCCATCTGCCGTTTTTACCGCGTAACAGTGTCGATCGACTGCTGCAGTTCTTTAATCAGATCACCCCGCGCGGTGTGGCGCCGCGCATTATGGCCTACCGCGACCGGTTTGAGCATCATCTGATGATCAAAGTGGAAGCACAGCAGACCGCAGAGCTGGAGGGCCTGCTGACCCGCTTCTTCAGTCAGGGTCAGGGCGATTTTTTCCTGTGTAACCAGCGGGAAGCGCGCGATGCGTTTCTGGTGCGCTTCGGCGTTGGCGGCTGCACCATCTCTTACTGTGATTATCTCGGCTACGACCCCGATCAGCGGCTGGTAGCATTTGACGTGGCGTTACGGCGTAACGATCGGGCGTGGCGCATTGAACTGCCGCCCGAGCTGGCGGAACAGGTGCAGGTCGACTCCTGCTGTGGCCATTTTTTCTGTTACGTCAATCATCAGGATTATGTGCTGAAACCGGGCGTGGATGCGAAGGCGTTTAAGCAGGCGGTGATTGCGGTGCTGGAGCAGCGCGGTGCGAAGTATCCGGCGGAACACAATGTCGGCCATCTCTATCGCGCGTCAGACGAACACGCAGCGCACTGGCGGATGCTGGACCCGAGCAACAGTTTTAATCCGGGGATCGGTAAAACCAGTAAGAAGAAATTCTGGGCGCAGTAAGCGATACGCAATAAGGGCGGCGGCCCTTATTGCATGGCCCGCAGTTATTTAGCGTAGGCTTCAGTCGACAGGGTCAGCGCAACCTCATCACCTACCGCCGGAACATATTTATCCAGCTTAAAGTCGGAGCGCTTGATGGTGCCGGTGGCATCAAAACCAATCGCCTGCTTCTTCACCATCGGATGCTCACCCTGCTTGTTCAGCGTGGCGTGCAGCGTCACCGGTTTGGTGATGCCTTTCAGCGTCAGGTTACCTTCAACGTCAAAACGGTTATCGCCCTTCGCCACCACTTTGGTGCTGTGGAAGGTCGCGGTCGGGTATTTTGCGGTGTCGAAATAGTCTGCACCGTTAAATTCTTTGGTCAGCGCCGCAACGTGGCTGTCGATTTTGCTGACCGGCAGCGTTACATCAACACGTGACTGCTCAGGATGATCTTTATCGAACACCAGCGTGCCGCTGGCATCCGGGATATCGGCGGTCGGGTGTGAGAAACCGAAATGATTCCAGCTGACCACCACCGAGGTGTGCTCAGGATTGAGCTGGTAGTGCATCGCTTCTGCCTGAGAGACAGGAACATACAGGCTGGCAACGGCTAACAGGGGCAGCGCAATACGCTTGAGGTTCTTCACGATAAATTCCTTGTACAACTCAAAAATGTAAACTGAGTGTGGTGCAATTCGACCGGAATAAACAGTGAAGAGATTTGTCGGTAATTTTCAAATAAATTCAGCAACCTTGCTGCTGCAACTCAGGTCGCACCACCAGTGGTAAATAATACCCGCCAGCGGCGCCGCGCCTGAATCAGGTCGTGGTGCAGTTGCTGCAAGCTGACAACGTCCAGCGCCTCTATCGCCGCCGCATCCGGGTCGGTCAGGCCATTCAGCTGGCGTAACCGGGCCAGCGGTGTATCAAGCCGTTCGCGATGCAGACTGGCCTTCAGTGCCACCAGATCGCAGCCTGCCAGCGCCTCATTCAGTGAACGCAGAAAATTACGGCAGTAGCGCAGCAGCGACAGCGCGCTGTAATCGGGCGACTGCAGCGCGAACAGCACGCCATCCTGATCGGCGCAGCGCAGATAGCGGCTGCTGACCACATACCCTATCTGCTGTTCTACCCGGTAACGCTGGAAGAAACGCGGCTCATACAGCAGCGCCAGCGCCCGCAGCGCAGCCAGCTGTTGCGCCTGCTGGGGTGAAGCGCGTGACGCCTGGTGCAGCGGAATAAACAGCAGCAAGGCGTTATCGCGGCTGGCATGCGGTAGCGCGATCATGCCGCTCGGTGCGGTCATCCGCATCGGCGGTGCTGCCGGATTGACCGGCAGCGGCAGCGCGCTCAGTCGGCGGGCAATCAGCGTCTGCAGCGCCGGGCTGCCGCCGGTGAGCAGCGCCCGCCAGCAGGCTGGTGAAAAGGTTGATGACAGCTGATAAGGCAACTGCTGCAACAGTGCGCGGATGGCAATTGTGTCGGGCGGCGGTAGCGGTTCGTCGTTGACCGGCGGCGTCAGCGCCTGCACCAGCTGATGCAGCGCCCAGTCCGCCACCGCCAGGTCGTGGGGCAGTTGCAGCGTCAGTTGCCACACGCCCTCCACTTCCTGCCATTCGCCCTGGCCACCTGAGTGACGCAAGGCGGCGAACAACGGACGCAGCCGGCGACCATAAGCGTGACCCACGGCCGCGCTGAAGGTTGAAAAAAACTCCGGCCGCAGCAGCAGCGTGGCAGTTTTATCGCTGGCCGGGTCGGCGTCGCGGCCCGCCTCAGCGGTCGGACTGTCAGCCTCGCCGTGGCCGGTCGGTTCCGCAGCAGAATAATGCGGCAACGGCACCGCCTGCGACGGCAGCGGCTGATGGGTCAGCGGTGCCGCCAGCGGATAGAAAGCGAATTCTGCCGCGCTGCTGGCGGCAGGCAGCACCGGCTGCCACGGGTGCAGCGCCAGACTGAAGCCCTGAGTGTGGCAATTTACCTCAGCCGCCTGCGGGCTGCACACCAGCGTGGTGCCGGGCGCATCCGCCAGCGTGGCCAGCCATGACGCAAACCCGCCGACCCCGGCTTGCGGGGCAAAGCCAAAGGCGCGCTCACGCAGCTGATCGAGCGGCGTCAGCGCCGCAAAACGCTGTTGCGCCAGCTGAAGATAATGCTGTTGCTGCGGCTGACGGGTCTGCTTCAGTGCGGCTAACCAGCGCCCGAACAGTGCGTTAACCGCTTCAGGCTGATCGGTGTCGATGCTCAGCGCCAGCCACACCGCATTATCCGCCTGGTAGAGCCACTTCAGGCTCAGCCGATCGGCCAGTCGCTGCTGGCGCAGTGTGGCCAGCAGCGAGCCCGGCGCTTCATCCAGCAGAAATTCGCGCCATAACGTGACGCTGTCACTGCTGTCCAGCAGCCAGCTGCGCCACAGCGCAGCCGGTGTGCTGTTGGCAAGCCGCAATCCGGCACTGACCGACAGCGTGGGCCGCGGCGTCTCCTGCTGCCACTGCCCGTCCGGCAGCGCGGCGGCAAAGGTGCGCGCCAGCTGCTCAAGCTGGTCCAGCGACTGCGGTCCCTGTAGCCAGAGCTGCATATTAGCGGCATAAAAATGGCGCTGATGGAACTGACGCAGCGCCTGTTGCAGCGCGGTCATCTCTTCGCCAAAGCTGGCGCGACTGCCAATCTGAAAGCGCCGAAACGCCGGTGGTGAGGTGGCGGCATGCAGTAGCGCGGCTTCGGTACGGGAGGGTTGATGCTGCTGGATCAGCTGATATTCAGCCTCAATCACCGCGATTTCCTGACGGATTGCCTGATGGTCGAGCAGCGGATGGCACAGCATATCCTGCAGGCGCGCCAGTCCGTCAGCCAGCTGCGGCGGCGCAACCTCAAAAAACCAGGCGCTGCGCCGGGCCAGCGTGGTGGCGTTGACCCGACCACCCTGCGCGGCAATCCAGCTCATCAGTCGCCCGTCGTCCGGCCAGCCAGCGCTGCCGGTGAACAGCAGATGCTCCAGCAGGTGCGCCAGCCCCGGCCAGCGGTCCGGCTCATCATGGCTGCCGGCGCCGACCTGAATTAACGCTGCGGCCTGGCGCGCATCAGGCTGATGCACCAGTTCCACCCGCAGGCCGTTAATCTCCAGGCGGCGCACAGTTACAGGTTCCGGGTCTTGTAGATCAGCTGAGAATTGCTGCGATTGCGGAACTGCAGCTGTCCAATTTTGATGTCGCTGCAATCGGCTTCGCGGCGTGCGGCGAGGATCGTGTCGTGATGCGGCGATTTGCTGCAGACCGGATCGGCGTTGTCGGCATTGCCGGTCAGCATGTAAGCCTGACAGCGACAGCCGCCAAAGTCCTTCTCTTTCTCGTCACAGGAACGGCACGGCTCCGGCATCCAGTCGTAACCGCGATAACGGTTAAAACCAAACGAGTGATACCAGATGTCATCCAGCCGCTGATCCAGCACCGATGGAAACTCCACCGGCAGCTGGCGCGCACTGTGGCACGGCAGCGCGGTGCCTTCCGGCGTGACGCTGAGGAAAATCGCGCCCCAGCCGCCCATGCAGCCTTTCGGACGCTCTTCATAATAGTCAGGCGTGACGAACAGCAGGTTGGTCAGGTTACCGCTGGCGCTCATCCGCTCACGGTAACGGCTGACCACCGCTTCGGCGCGGGCAATCTGTTCGCGGGTCGGCAGCAGCCCTTCACGGTTGAGCTGCGCCCAGCCATAAAACTGGCAGGTCGCCAGCTCCACATCATCCGCTTCCAGCTCGATGCAGAGATCGATGATTTTATCGATCTGGTCGATGTTATGGCGGTGCAGCACGAAGTTCAGCACCATCGGATAGCCGTGCGCCTTAACCGCCTTCGCCATTTCCAGCTTCTGCTGGAAGGCTTTTTTCGATCCGGCCAGCGCGGCGTTCAGGGTTTCATCACTGGCCTGAAAGCTGATCTGAATATGATCCAGCCCGGCTTCGCTGAACGCATCCAGCTTTTTCTCGGTCAGGCCAATGCCGGAGGTGATCAGATTGGTGTAGAAGCCGAGGTCACGCGCCGCTTTGATCAGCTCCGGCAGATCCTTACGCACCAGCGGCTCACCGCCGGAAAAACCGAGCTGTACGCTGCCCATGGCGCGCGCCTGGCGAAACACCTCGATCCACTGCTCAGTGGTCAGCTCTTTTTCCTGCTGGGCAAAATCGAGCGGATTTGAGCAGTACGGGCACTGCAGCGGGCAGCGATAGGTCAGCTCCGCCAGCAGCCAGAGCGGCGGATTTACGCCAGGTTTACTCGGGGTCACGGAACTGTATCCACTTCTGTTCATAGGCTGATTGCAGGAACTCTTTCACATCGTCGCCGACGCCGCCGGCTTCCGGGAAGCGGCTGTCGAGCGTGGCAATAATGGCGGCGATATCCTGTTTGCCGTCCACCAGCGCAAGGATGGCCGCGGCGGTTTCGTTGAGCTTCGCCATCCCTTCCGGATAGAGCACCACGTGGCTATCCTGCGCGGCTTCCCACTGCATGCGGTAGCCGCGACGGAACGCGGCAATCAAGTTTTCATTCATCTGTTATACCAGTCGGGTGGTGTGCCACGCCGCCTTGTCGGTGACGGTGTGGTAAGGCGGACGCTTAAGCTCATAGGCCATGGTCATCGCGTCGAGCATGCTCCACAAAATATCGAGCTTAAACTGCAAAATTTCCAGCATCCGGTTCTGCTTTTCAGCGGTGGTGCAGAATTCCAGCGCCAGCGCCAGGCCATGTTCCACATCGCGGTTCGCCTGGCTCAGGCGGCTGCGGAAGTAGAAATAGCCCTCTTCTTTGATCCACGGATAGTGCTGTGGCCAGCTGTCGAGGCGCGACTGATGGATCTGCGGCGCAAACAGCTCGGTCAGCGAACTGCAGGCTGCTTCCTGCCAGTTGGCGCGACGGGCAAAGTTGACGTAGGCGTCAACCGCAAAACGCACGCCTGGCAGCACGTGCCGCTCGGAGATCAGTTCTTCACGCGTTAGCCCGACCGCTTCGCCGAGCTGCAGCCAGGCTTCAATTCCGCCTTCTGCGCCATTGCTGCCGTCGTGATCGAGGATACGCTGCACCCATTTACGCCGGGTCGCCGGATCGGGACAGTTAGCCATGATGGCAGCATCTTTCAGCGGAATGGTGGTCTGGTAGTAAAAGCGATTCGCCACCCATCCCTGAATCTGCTCGCGCGTCGCCTGACCGTTATGCATCGCGATGTGATACGGATGATGAATATGGTAGTAAGCGCCTTTGTCGCGCAGGGCCTGTTCAAAAGCCTGCGGCGACAGCGTGTCAGTGATCTGCATGATTTAGTCCTGAAGGTGGATCGCCATTCCGTCCCAGCTCACCTCAATCCCTTGCTGCGTCAGGAACTGACGCTGAGGGGACTGCTCGTTGAGAATCGGATTGGTGTTGTTAATGTGAATCAGAATTTTGCGTTTTGCCGGCAGCGAGGCCAGCAGCGCCATCAGCCCCTGCTCTTCGGCCAGCGCCAGGTGACCCATCGCTTTGCCGGTATTTTTACCGACGCCGGTGGTCAGCAGTTCATCATCCTGCCAGACCGTACCGTCGATCAGCAGGCAGTCTGCTTTTTGCAGCCACGGCAGGATCACCGCATCCGGTTCGCCGAGGCCCGGCGCATACAGCAGCGTCTTGCCGCTGGTGCGATTTTCGATAAACAGCGCCACGTTGTGGCCCGGCAGTGGCCGATCGCGGTAAGGCGAATAGGGCGGCGCGTTGCTGAGAATCGGAATCGCGGTGAACTGCAGATCGCGGCAGACATCGACGCTGAACGGCGTCAGCGGAGCGATCGGCCGGTGCTGCAAACCGCCGTTCCAGTGGGTCAGCATCGGAAAGATCGGGAAGCCGCTGCTGAGGTCGTGATGCACTTCCGGCGTACACCACACCTGATGTGGGCAGCCTTCACGCAGGCTGAGCAGCCCGGTGGTGTGGTCGATCTGGCTGTCGGTCAGAATAATCGCGCCGATCGCCGTGCCGCGCAGCACCCCGTGACGGGTTAATTCGGGCGTATGCAGAATCTGCTGACTGATGTCGGGCGAGGCGTTACATAACACCCAGTCTTCGCCATTATCGCTGAGGATAATCGACGATTGGGTACGTGCACTGGCCTGAATGGTGCCGGTACGCACGCCATGACAGTTAGCGCAGTTACAGTTCCACTGCGGAAATCCGCCACCAGCGGCTGAGCCGAGGACTTTAATAAACATGAAGGAAAACCAGAAGTTGAAACAAAATGCCCGCGCAGATGGCGGGCAGAATTATTAACGGTTGGAGATGTACAGAGTCACTTCCAGGCCGAGACGCAGATCAACGAAAGTTGGCTTTTTCCACATGATTTATTTCCTCTTGAGTAACAGTAAATTAGCGGCCAGAAAATCCGGCGACCGGGTGTGAAACGCGATCCCAGTCACAAATTTGCCGACAGATGTTGCGCCAATGGCGCGTCGAGATCAACCCGAAAGAAGTAAGGAAATTGTTATCACAGACCGGTTTGCGCTAAAACCCGCTGCCAGTTTCCCCACGCCAGCTTCTCTGTCAGTGTTTGATCATAGCCCGCTTCCCGCAAAGCGGCGAGCAGACGCGGTAATCCGCTGACATCGCCCAGCGCCTCCGGCGGGGTTATACCGTCGAAATCGGAGCCAAACGCCACATGGTCGCTGCCCATTATCCTCAACAGATGATCACAATGCTTAACAATTTCTGTCAACGGAGTGTTACTGTCGCGCTGACCATCGGCGCGCAAAAAGGCGTTGCCGAAATTAATCCCGACCAGTCCGCCGCTGTCGCGGATCGCCACCAGTTGGGCATCGGTCAGGTTACGCGGCTGGGGACAGAGCGCATGCGCATTGGAATGGCTGGCGACCAGCGGCGCATCAGAGAGTCGCGCGGTATCCCGGAACGCTTTTTCATTCATGTGCGATACGTCGATCATCATTCGCAGCGCATTAGCCTGCTTAATCAGCGCCTCGCCCGCCGCCGTCAGCCCCGGACCGGTATCGGGCGAGCCGGGAAAGCTGCCGCTAACCCCCTGACCAAACCGGTTAGGCAGATTCCAGAAGGGCCCGACGCTGCGCACCCCGGCCTGCCAGAACGCCTGTAATGCCTCGCCGTCGCCGTCCAGCGCATCGGCGCCCTCGATATGTGCCACCATCGCCAGCACGCCTGCGGCGCGGCAGGCCGCAATCTCGTCATGGCTGCGGCAGATGCGCGCCCGTCCACCTGACGCATCGGCCAGCTGCTGCAGAATTTCGAGCTGTTGCCACATAATCTGCAGTGGCTCATATGGCTCCTCGGCGCGTGCCGGAACGGTGCGGGCAATGTACTCCTGTGGGGGCACAAAGATCGCAAACAACCCGCCGCCGAGTCCGCCCTGCTGAATGCGAGGAAAATCGAGGTGGCCTCGTTCAATACCCTGATAAAACGCCTGCGCGGGCGCATCGCGATGATGCAGCCACAGATTAAGCAGCAGATCGTTGTGACCATCAAAAATCAACATAAGCGTCCACCCGAATAAACAGGCGACCATGCTACCCCTGCCCGGCGGATTCATCAAACCGCAGCGCACCCAGGGTGTTGTCCTGAAGTTAGCATGGTGCGGTACCGAGGGCTTTTATCATGAACCGGGCAGATTATCGGCGGAATCAAAGCAGCAGGCGCGTGTTGGCAGGCAGGTGTGCATCACTAAGTTTTACAGCCCGTATCCTGATTCTTAATGGGCAAATACCGGCTTTAAACTGTACCACAACACTTAATAATTATTTTTGCGTAACGCAGTAAATTTATTTATCTTTATTTCATTTTTTCAGGAATAGGGAGTGTTGTTCCTTTTAACACCAATACTGATGGAGAATGGAAGCATGGCGCATAACATAGCCCCCGGATATTGTGTTGTGGAAAGACCTGGCTCGCTGGAGTATCAGGCACGAGAACTCTTCAGGGATATTCGCTCCCCAGCTGCCAGTCTGTTTATGAAAATTAATGCGGATACGCAGTATCTGAAACCGGGCCAAATTTTAATTGTTGCTGACTCAGAGACGCCTGATCACCTGACAATGCAGATGATGACGACACTCAGACAGGCTAAAAATAAAACCAACGCAGCGCTTATAGGCTTAAGTAGCGACGATGCCGGATTCATGCAGACACATTACGGAATGATTGCTGCGCTGACAGGTGTCGGAGACAAGGTTTTCGGCACTGTGGGCGATGTCGGCGAAAAGTATTTTAATGCTATTGAGCAGACACTGAAAAAAATTGAAGCCAGCTACCAGAATCAATTTCGTACTCAGGGGACGTTAATCAGCCAGCAGTTCTTTGTGGAACGTAATCAGTTGCTGAACCAGCTAAAGGAACTGGTCAATAAACCCCTGTTAAAATCTCTCGCCCGGTATGTCGTGAAATTCCAACAGTATGACAATATGAAGCGAGCATTAAACCTTTCTGGTCGTTCGATTGTGCATGAGTGGTCCACCGTTGGGTTAAGTGGCATTCCAGGATATTCGTATTATGTCGGCAATGCAGCAAGAGCAGCGCGCTTCCTTAAGACCGGAGGATATATAGGTATCGGATTTGCTTTGGTCGGGACAACTAACGATGTGGTGAATGCTTGCTCAAAAGGGCGCGAAAGTGAATGCAGGAAAATTGCTGTCAGAGATTACACAAAGTTTGCTGTAGGCACCGGTGGTGCAATGTATGCTGGTGCATGGGGGGGTTCTGCTGCGTTAGCGGGTTGTGCGGCCATTGGGATAGTGACCGCGGGGGCGGGAGGTGTTGCTTGCGCGGCAGTGGGCTCCGTGGTCGGTGGTTATATCGGTAGTTCGGCAGGCGAAAAAGCAGTTGATTATTTACTGGGGTCAACCGGTGACTGAGTTTTATATATCAAGGGCGGGGTTGTTCTTTGGCCTGGCAGGCAGCTTTTTTATTTTCATATCTTTCTTCCTTTACGCTTTTAACAGAAAGGAATATGACAAACTCATTTCATTGTTCCTGGAAAAATATCAGTTCCCTCCCCCCTATTCGTTCTATCACATGGCCGGTTATTTTGGCGCATACCAGATGTGCAGATTTTTCATTAAGCTGAGCATGAATAAAAGAATATCCGCCTTTAACAAAGATAGTCCTGCTTATTCCTTTTTCAGCGAAAACAGACTGACAGTAAGTCGCTGGATGATATATTTATCACGTTTGTGGCTGTTTGCAGGAATCTGCTATCTCGCAACAGCGCTGGCTGTTCTGATTTTGAGTATTCTCAGATGAAAGCTAAGCTGATCACCACGTAACCTTACCAGCCCACTATGTGGGCTTAGTACGCTACTACAGCGCTTCTCCAGCCCCACATCTGCCATCGCCTTAAAGCCCTTCAGTAACCTTTCAGCCATCTGAGCCTTCAGGCGGAACAGCCCTGTTACAGTTTGCGTATTCGCCTTAATGTGTTGTCACTTTTGCGCATCAGGTTGTCAGCATTGCGCGCGCGCCGCTGGCACTCTGCCGCCAGACTGGAAAAAAACCACCTGGAGAGAATGATGATGCTGACCGATCCCGCTGAGAAATACCGCCCATCCCCGCTGATTACCCTGCCCGATCGCCAGTGGCCTGCGCGCCAGCTCAGCCACGCACCGCGCTGGCTGTCAACCGATCTGCGTGACGGTAATCAGGCGCTGGCCGAACCGATGGATCGCGATCGCAAAATGGAATTCTGGGCGCTGTTGCTGCGCTGCGGCTTTAAAGAAATTGAGGTCGCCTTTCCCTCCGCCTCGCAGACCGACTTCGACTTTGTGCGCGATCTGATAGAGCAGCACCGCATTCCTGATGACGTGACGCTGCAGGTGCTGACCCAGGCGCGCCACGATCTGATTGAGCGCGCCTTCATCGCCTTGCAGGGCGCACCGCGGGCGATTGTGCATCTGTATAACGCCACCGCCCCGCTGTTCCGCGAGCGGGTTTTCAAACAGAGCAAAGCGGAGATCGTGGCGCTGGCAACGGCCGCTGCGCAGCAGATCCGCACCGCCTGTGAGGCGCAGCCCGAAACGGCGTGGACCTTTGAGTACTCGCCGGAAACCTTCTGTTTTACCGAAATGGCGTTTGTGCTGGAGATTTGTGAAGCGGTCGCCGACGTCTGGCAGCCTGACGCCAGCCGTCCGATGATCATCAACCTGCCCGCCACGGTGGAGGTCAACACGCCCAACGTCTATGCCGATCAGATTGAGCTGTTCTGCCGCCAGTTCAGCCGCCGGCAGGCAGTCTGCATCAGCGTCCATCCACATAACGATCGCGGCACCGGTGTCGCCTGCGCTGAACTGGCGCTGCTGGCGGGGGCGGATCGGGTCGAAGGCTGTCTGTTTGGCAACGGCGAGCGCACCGGCAATGTCGACCTGGTCACCCTGGCGCTGAATCTCTACACCCAGGGTGTCGCCCCGCAGCTGGATTTCAGCCAGATGAGCGAAGTGCTTGAGGTGGTGACCCGTTGTAATCAACTGCCGGTCCACCCGCGCCATCCTTATGCCGGTGAGCTGGTGTTTACCGCCTTCTCCGGCTCGCATCAGGATGCGATTCGCAAGGGTTTTGCCTGGCGCACCAGCCAGCAGGAAACGCACTGGCAGATGCCCTATCTGCCGCTCGATCCGGCCGATATTGGCTGCAGCTATGAAGCGGTGATTCGGGTGAACAGCCAGTCAGGCAAAAGCGGTGCCGCATGGCTGCTGGAGCAAAACCACGGCTTGCAGCTGCCGCGCGCGCTGCAGCAGGATTTCAGCCGCTGCGTACAGCAGCACACTGACCATCATGGCGGCGAGATGACCCATTACGCGCTGTGGCAGCTGTTTTGTCGTCAGTATGGCGTGGACCAGCCAACGCTGCAGTTGCTGAAGGCCAGCAGCCAGAGCGATAACCACGGCCAGACCACGCTTAACGCCAGCGTCAGCTATCAGTCGCGCACCCTCAGCTTACAGGGCAGCGGCAACGGCTGGTTGTCGGCCGGGGTGAATGCCCTGCGCCACGCGTTCGACCTGGCGCTGACCATTGAGGATTACCATGAACACACGCTGGGGAAACGCAGTGAGAGTCGCTCGGTCGCCTATATCAGCTGTCTGGATGCCAGTGGCAACCGCTACTGGGGCGTGAGTATCGATAATGATACGGCGCGCGCCGCGCTGCAGGCGCTGTTTAACGCGGCGAGTCGCTTTCCTGCGCGGGAAAATAATCCGTCGGCGCCACGCCCAGCAAGCGACGAAACATCGCGCTGAAGGCGCTGGGACTTTCATAGCCGAGATCCAGCGCTACCCGCAGCACCGAATCGCCCTGCGCCAGTCGCGTCAGGGCGATGGCGAGGCGGGCGCGACGGACCCAGTCGCTGAATTGTAAGCCGGTTTCACGGCTGAAGTGACGCGCCAGCGTGCGCCCCGAGACGTTGAGGCTGGCGCTGGCACGCAGCAGGGTCCAGCTTTCGCCCGGCGTCTGCTGAATACGCTGGCAAAGCGCCTGTAACCGGGCGCTGTGCGGTGCGGGCAGCGCAAACGGCAACACGTCCATGCCGCGGATTTCATCCAGAATCAGTTCCACGATCCGTTCGGCACGGCTGTCAGCCAGATAGGCGGCCGGCAACGTCAGCGCGCTGACAATCAGCTCACGCAGCAGCGGCGTAATCTGCACCATCTGACAACTGGCTGGCAGATCGGCGCGCGCCAGCGGATGGATAAACAGCGTTCGTGCCGCCACCGTGCCGGTGATCTGTAGCGCATGCCGGGTAAACGCCGGTAACCAGACACCGCGACTCGGCGGCACCGTCCAGCTGCCAAATTCGGTCTCCACCCGCACCACGCCACTCAGCGTGTGGATCAGCTGCGCGCAGTCATGCTGATGCCACGGCTCGCTGGCACCGTGGGCGTAATCATGCGCCAGCGGCACCAGCGGCCGGTGGCTGAAGTCAAAGCCGGCCGGACAACTCATTGCGCGTTCAGATAGCGGTAGACCACTGCCAGATCCTGTTCACCCAGGCCGTCATCAACCGCCTGCTGCCAGAAATCAGCAATATTTGCCAGCGCCGGCAGCGGAATATCAGACGCCTCAAGGGCCAGTCGGGCATCTTTCAGCGCCCAGACCAGATTCATCTGCGGGGTGTAGTCGTCGCTGGCAATCATCCCCAGCTTCATTTTTGCGTACGGGGCCGCCAGTGGGCCGCCCTCCAGCACCTGCCAGAGATCGTCGGTCGAAAAACCAAACTGCGCCGCCAGCTGGGTGCTCTCCGCCAGGCTCTGCATCATGCCAATCAGCCAGCTGTTGATCACCAGCTTCATGCGTGAACTTTTGCCCGCCTCGCCCAGCCACTGCGTGCCCTTGCCAATCGCGGCAAATACCGTTTCGGCCGCGGCGGCGCGGCTGCGATCGCCGCTGGCTAATACCAGAATCTGGCCATTTTCTGCTGGCGCTTTGGTGCCGGAGACCGGCGCGTC
Organism: Pantoea sp. UYEF8; assembly: GCF_040546285.1. Taxonomy (NCBI): domain Bacteria; kingdom Pseudomonadati; phylum Pseudomonadota; class Gammaproteobacteria; order Enterobacterales; family Erwiniaceae; genus Pantoea; species Pantoea sp. UYEF8. Next base: position 367,205 of record NZ_JBEPNM010000002.1, read on the forward strand.
AATAAACAGCACGTCGCTGCGCGCGCCGGCGAACAGGGCGATCAGCGTGTCGGTTTTTTCCACGCCGATGGTGCCCATCTGACATAAAATGGCGCCCGGTTTAAATGCCTCCTGACTCTGCTGCAGCACCTGCTCAGTGGTCTCGCCGTCCGACAGCATCGCAATCACCACATCTGCCTGACGCACCGCCTCGGCGGGCGAATCGGCCAGTTGCAAACCGGCATCCAGCAGATCCTCGCCGCGTGCGCGGGTCCGGTTCCAGCCGTGGACCTTAAAGCCTTTCTTCAGCAGGTTAGCGGCAAACGCGTGGCCCATTGCACCCAATCCCAGAACCGCCACTTCAGGTTGTTGACTCATGCTGACTCCCTTTGATCAATGTGGAAATGATGCGCCGCGACCCGACTGGCCCCGACGCATAAGGCTTAAAAAAGGCTCTCTTCAGCCTGACGGCAAACGGCCAAAAAATCCAGCCCAACGCGATGAGGCAGCCGGCAATGTCCTGTCCCGGCACGCTCGCTGTCGGCGCGCTAATATTCCGGCCGCCCGCGCCAGTTAGCAATCCTGCGGCGCTAATCCCCTCTCTGCCTGATCCAACAATAAACAGTACGCCTGCCGCTGCCGCATTTTGCGTCTCTTCCTGCCAGGTCTATGCTTTATTCACTTTCATTCCGCAGAGGCTGTGTAATGCATCAATTTGATCCGCAAATGCTGCTGTTACTTTATTTCGTTTTACCGGTCTGGCTTATTGCTGGTTTCGCTGACTGGATCTGTCATCGGGCGACCGATATTGAAAACACCACCGGCCTGAAAGAAACCTGGATCCATATTCTGATGTTTTTAGAGATGGGACTGCCGTTATTGTCGGCCCTGTTTTTAGAGGTGAATGCGCTGGTGATCGCCTTTATGATTGTGCTTTTTTTCTGTCACGAAGCCACCGCACTGTGGGATGTCAGCTACGCGGTGACGGCGCGTGAGGTCAAGCCGATCGAGCAGCATGTTCACAGTTTTCTTGAGATGGTGCCGCTGATGGCGCTGCTGCTGGTTATTTCACGGCACTGGCCGCAGTTCCAGGCGTTATTTGGTTTCGGCGATGAGCCGCCCCGTTTTGAGCTGATGTGGCGCGCCGATCCCCTGCCGACCGGTTATATCATTTTTGTTCTGTCGGCTATATTCCTGCTGGAGATGCTGCCCTATCTGGAAGAGTACTGGCGCGGCAAAAAAGCGCGTAAGCGTGCCGCGAATAAAGCCGCAGCCGGCGATTAATTCTGCAGCCTGCTGACGGTGGTTATTTGCGCACGGCAGACGAACAGAAAATAAAATAACCGCTGTCGGCCGCAGAACCGATAAAACAGAGGCAGCGACTGCGCGGCGTCGGGTGAACGGAATAAGCCTGACGACACGTAAAGATCTATACCAGAACCCGGCAAAGCATTACCATACGCGCCAATTGTTCCAGCTGGTTCATTATTCATCTTTTTCAGGCCGCTAAAAATGAAAATAACGTTACTGCGTCAGGCGACGCTGCCGCTGTTGATCCTGCCCACCCTGTTTCCGCTGTCGCTGCTGGCAGAAGAGAATGACAACACCCTGGTGGTCAGCGCGACCCCGTCCGAGAGCGGCCTGAATGTGCTCGACACGCCCGCCGCGGTCAGTGTGGTCAGCGGTGATGAGATGCGTCAGGCCGCACCACGCGTCAATCTGTCGGAAAATCTCAGCAGCGTGCCGGGCTTACAAATCCAGAACCGGCAAAACTACGCTCAGGACCTGCAGCTGTCGATCCGTGGCTTTGGCTCACGCTCGACCTATGGCGTGCGCGGTTTACGCATCTACGTCGACGGCATTCCGGCCACCATGCCGGACGGCCAGGCGCAAACCTCAAATATCGATATCGGTTCAATCGATCACGTTGAAGTCCTGCGCGGGCCGTTTTCCGCGCTGTACGGCAATTCCTCTGGCGGAGTGGTGAATGTCACTACTCAGGCCGGGCAACAGCCGCCCACGCTGGAGGCCAGCAGCTGGTACGGCAGCTATGGTAGCTGGCGCAACAGCGTCAAAGCCAGCGGCGCGACCGGTGATGGCAGCCACGCCGGGGACGTGAACTACACCGTTTCCGCCTCACGCTTTACCACTCACGGCTATCGTGATCACAGTTCGGCGCAGAAAAACCTCGGCAATGCGCGGCTTGGGGTGCGCATTGATGATGTCAGCACCTTAACCCTGCTGTTTAACAGCGTGCATATTGATGCGCAGGACCCGGGCGGGCTGACGCCGTCCCAGTGGCGCGACAATCCGCGTCAGGTAGTAAGCAACGTTTCGCTCTACAATACCCGTAAAACTGTCGATCAGACCCAGGGCGGCCTGCACTACCAGCGCCAGATGAGCGACAACGACGATCTCAGCGTGATGGTCTACGCCGGGGTACGGGAAACCACCCAGTTTCAGTCGATTCCCGCCAGCGTACAGACCAATCCCAGCCATCCCGGCGGGGTGATCGACCTGACCCGCCATTATCAGGGGATCGATACCCGCTGGACGCACCGCGACACGCTGCTGTCGATTCCGGTGACCCTGACCGGCGGTCTCGACTACGAGACCATGACCGAACGGCGTAAAGGCTATGAGAACTTCACCGTCAGCAACGGCGTGACGCATTACGGCGATCAGGGCAACCTGCGCCGCAATGAGCGTAATCTGATGTGGAACCTCGACCCCTATCTGCAGACGGCCTGGCAGCTGACCGATAAGCTGTCGCTGGATGCGGGCGTGCGCTTCAGCACCGTCAACTTCGACTCCAATGACTTCTACGTTGTCAACGGCAACGGTGACGACAGCGGCAATGCCCGTTATCACAAATGGCTGCCAGCGGCGTCGCTGAAATATGCGTTTGATCCGAGCTGGAACGCCTATCTTTCGGCCGGTCGCGGCTTTGAAACCCCGACCATCAATGAGCTTTCTTACCGTTCTGATGGTCAGTCGGGCCTGAATCTCGGCCTGAAACCGGCCACCAGCGACACGCTGGAGATCGGCAGCAAAAAACGGATTGGCAATGGGCTGGTCAGTGCGGCGCTGTTCCAGACCGATACCCAGGATGAAATTGTCGCTGACGCCAGCAGTGGCGGACGCACCACCTATAAAAATGCCGGGGAGACCCGCCGCCGCGGACTGGAGCTGGCGTTAGATCAGCAGTTTGGCTGGGACTGGCAGCTTAAAATGGCCTACACCCTGCTGGATGCGCGCTATCGCAGCAACGCCTGTGGCAGCGACAGCTGTGACGGCAACCGCATTCCGGGCATCGCCCGCAATATGCTGTACGCCGGACTGGGCTATGTGCCGGAACAGGGATTCTATGCCGGGGCTGAAATGCGTTATCTGAGTCAGATCGCCGCTGACGATCAGAATGATGTCAAAACGCCGTCCTACACCGTGGTTGGCCTGAACAGTGGTTATAAGTGGCAGGTCAGCGACTGGACGCTGGATCTGTTTGGACGGGTCGACAACCTGTTTGACCGCGAGTACGTCGGATCGGTGATCGTCAATGAGAGCAATGGTCGCTACTTTGAATCAGCACCCGGCCGCAATTACAGCGTCGGGTTAACCCTCGGCTACGCCTTCCGCTAAAACAAGTCGGGCCACCATCGCGGTGGCCCGACTGTTAAGATCACACGCTAATCAGGCGCGCGAACTCAGCTGCGCCAGAATATCCTCACAGCTGCCGGTTTCGCCTAACCGTGGGAAGATCAGGTTGACGCTGTTGTTGTGAGTATTGATGTCTAAATCGGTCATTGCGTCAGTGGCCAGCGTGACATTGTAACCTAATTCATACGCCTGGCGTGCGGTCGATTCGACCCCAATGCTGGTGGCGATGCCGCAAATCACCACCTGAGTAATGCCGCGCTGCTGCAGCTGCTGGTGCAGTGGCGTAGCGTGAAAAGCACCCCAGGTCTTTTTAGTGATGGTCAGGTCGTCCTGCTGCGGCGTCATTTCCGGCACCAGGGTGGCCCAGTCGGCCGGCAGTTCGCCGCTATGCCGTGCCTGTTCAGTACGTCCCGGCGCACCGCCCGCCACGTTAACCAGTACCACTGGCAGATCGCTGGCACGAAACGCCTGTGCCAGGCGCGCGCACTGCTCAATCACCGGCTGCGGCTGATGGACCAGCGGCAGCGCAACGATGCCGTGCTGCAGGTCGATGACAATCAGCGCCGTTTTCGCATCAAGTGTGGTTACAGCCATCTTTAGTCCTCTCAGGGTTCATGTTCAGTCAGTCGTTGAAGTAAAGGGATGGCGTCAATCAGCTGCTGTCGCTCGGCCGGGGTAAGTCGCGCCTCAAATGCCTCAATCAGCCAGTCGTCACGCCGGGCACGGCTGGCGGCGATCACCGCCAGGCAAGCGTCCGTGGGACGGTAACGGGTTTTGCGTCCGTCATGCGGATCGGGTTCACCGGTCACCATGCCAGCCTCCAGCAGGGTCGCCACGGTGGCCCCCATCGACTGGCTGCGCACACCTTCCGCCGCCGCCAGTTCGGTTACCGTCATCGCTCCGTCGCGCACCAGGTAGCCCAGCACCGCCACCTGCGACCAGGTAAGTTCACCCGGTGGCGCAGACTCACGCAGTTTGCGGCCCAGCTTGCCCACCAGCATACGCAGCGTGGCAGCAGGTTCGCTTAAATCGCACATCGCCCTCTCCTCAGGTTTGACGGTCAGTATAGAGATACGAAGGTAAACTGTGTAGTTTGTCCTGGTATCAATTTGTAATTTCCGGCCGTTGCAGATAGTGGATCAGGCTGTGAAAGCGCAGCGGCGTGCTGAGCGGGTTGCGGTAGCTGTGCGTGACATCGGCGCGAAACTGAAACGCCGCGCCGCGCGGCAGACGCCGCCACAGATCGCCGACCCCGAGCAGCAACTCCCCCTCAATCACCACCACCTGCTCGATGCAGCCCGCCTCATGCGGCGAAGAGATGCTCTGCGCACCGGCGGCCAGCTCAACCGCCAGCAGGTCGAAGCGCAGCTGCGGATCGTAGGGTAACAGCGGCTGGACCGACATCTCGGCGTTGGGCTGGCTGAAGGCGGCGGGACTGCCTGGTGCGGGCCCGCCCTCAATGAAAAACGAAAACGGCACGTTAAAGCCGGTGGCGATTTTCCACAGTGTCGCCACCGTCGGGCTGGATTCGCCGCGCTCGATCTGGCCGAGCATCGCTTTACTGACGCCGGTGCGTTCGGCGGTCAGCGTCAGGCTCCAGCCGTTGGCCTGACGTAACTGTCTGAGTGCGCTGCTCAGATGGTGTTGAAGATTCCCCATTGCTACTCCCGATGCTGTCGTCAGCCTGTTCGCTGACCTGATGGCGGCAGTGTAGCACTTGTGCGTTATAGCGCATCATGCGACCATGTGCGTTATAACGCACAATTGTGGATAATCAGATGTCTAAAGTCGCCGTACAACCCCGGTTTACCCTGCCGATGCTGGTGTCGGGCTTTGTCGCCGTGCTGGTGGGATACAGCAGCACCGGTGCAATTGTTTACCAGGCTTTTCAGGCAGCTGGCGCGTCGCCCGGTCAAATTGGCGGCTGGCTGGCGGTACTGGGAATTGCGCTGGGCATTGCCTCGCTGGGGCTGTCGCTGCGCTATCGCATGCCGGTGCTGGCCGCATGGTCAACGCCGGGCGCGGCGCTGCTGGCGACCAGCTTTCATGGCATCTCCATCAATGAAGCGGTCGGGGTGTTCGTTTTCGCTAACCTGCTGATTGTGCTCTCTGGCGTGACCGGCCTGTTTGCCCGCCTGATGAATTACATTCCCTCCTCGCTGGCAGCGGCAATGCTGGCCGGTATTTTGCTGCGCTTTGGCCTGCAGACCTTTGCCGATTTACAGACCAACTTTGTTCTGTGCGGCAGCATGTGTCTGACCTGGCTGCTGGCCCGTCGCTGGCTGGCGCGTTACGCCATCCTGCTGACCCTGCTGATCGGCGTGGCGGTGGCGCTGGCACAGCGGGCGATCCACTTTCCGCCGCAGCCGATTATGCTGGTGCTGCCGCAGCCGGTGATGCCGCACTTTAGCCTGACCACGCTGATCGGCATCGGGCTGCCCTATTTTCTGGTCACCATGGCGTCGCAGAATGCGCCCGGCATCGCCACGCTGCAGGCACACGGTTATCGTCCGCCGGTTTCAGCGCTGATTGGCTGGACCGGTTTTATCGCGCTGTTACTGGCGCCTTTTGGCGGTTTTTCGGTCTGTGTCGCCGCGATAACCGCAGCGATCTGCATGAGTGACGAGGTGGATGCCGATCCGCAGCGACGCTGGCGGGCGGCGGCGCTGGCCGGCCTGTTTTATCTGCTGGCGGGCGCGTCTGGCGCGCTGATCGCGGTGTTATTCAGTGCGCTGCCTGCGGTACTGATCCAGGCGCTGGCCGGGCTGGCGTTGCTGGCCACGCTGGGCGGCAGCCTGCAGCGTGCGCTGGAGCAGCCGGCCGAGCGCGACAGTGCGTTAATCACCTTTCTGATGACCGCCTCCGGCGTCTCGCTGCTCGGCATCGGACCGGCCTTCTGGGGACTGGTCGGCGGCGTTATCGCCCACCTGCTGCTGGTGCGTAAGCGCGCCAGTTAGCACTCAGTGCGGTTGTTTTTGCAGCAGCCGGTGAAAAAACCGCTGCATTTGCCCCCTTTTCCGCCGTTTGATTTGTCATTGTCCCGCGTAAAATCAACCCAATCGTCGATAACACGCGATTTTCTGCCTCAGACAACGACCGATAAGGGCCCAACAGGTGGCAAAAACTTTTCTGCGCAGCGGTAATTTAGATGCGGTTCTGGCGTTAGGTGAAAATGGCCAGCCGGTCTATGCCTCAGCGTTACAAATTCGCGAGACCCTGCGTCTGCGCCGTCAGGGCGCACTGGCAGATTGTCTGGCCATTCCGCAGGCCAATGACCGGGGCGATCGCCTCGACTGGTATGCGCCCTTCAGCGGCCGGATGAAATCCTGGCTGGCGGCCAGCGATCATGAACGTCGTGCCGCGCTGCAACATCTCACCGCCTGCCAGCAGGATATGCAGGCGCTCAGTACGCGCGCGCGCGCGGCAGAGAATCCAGCCATGCGCCTGTTCGGCGCGCTGCTCAGCAAAAGCCTGCAGTTTCCCGATCAGCAGTATGTTTACCTGGTCGATGGCAAACCGGTGATTACCTTCTGGGGCTTTGTCGATGCGCAGGCACGCAGCCGCGATGACGCCCTGGCCTGCCTGCGCGATACGCTGGAAGAGAGCCTGCCGCCCCTGCTGGTCGAGCCACCGCCTGCGCCGGTCGCCGAGCCGGTCAGCATCGAACCGGTGCCGGCCGAGCCGCTGCCGGTCGAGCCGGAACCGGAAGCCGAACCGGTTATCGTGCCTGCTGCACCGGCTGCCGTTACGCCCGCCGCGCCCGCTGCGGCTGGTCGTTTTCGCGTCTGGATGATTGTGCCGCCGCTGGCGATTGCCGCCGCCGTGGTAGTGGCGGTACTGCTGCACCGTCCGCAACCCGTCAGCATTCCGGCCGCGACGCTGGCTGCCGTGCCAGCCGTCAGACCGCCAGCCGTGGTCAACGCCGCTGAGAAACTGGCGGCCACACTGCCGCAAAAACCGGCCACGGTTAGCGCCGCCGCCGCTGCACCTGCCGCCGCGTCTGCTACCCTTGCCAGTGTGGTGACCCCGGCAGTGCCGGCCCGGCCAGACGATCTGATTGTTACCCCGGATGCGGTGCGCGACGGCCAGGTTGAGGTGATTGATGGCCGCTGGCGCGTCACGCTCGGTTCAATGCCGACCGCAACCGGCAAGCCGGCAGTGATGCATTTTCAGTTTAAAAATGGCAAAGGCAGCGTACAGATCGCCCAGGACCATACCCGCTGTAAGGCGGACGTCAGCGCGGCGATGACCAGCGCCGGCAATCTGGTGATCGAAAGCCGCTACACCGCTAAATGCGAGAATAAATCCCGCTATCGCATGCCGCTGCTGATTTGCCATGCCAGCATCGGTGCGGCGGTGTGCGAAGCGCAATATGCTGATGACCGGGTCTTCCCGATGACGATTAAGCGTGAGAGTAAATAAACATGCTGGCTCCCCTGATCGATGACAAACAAAAAATCTCGCTGATTGAAAACAGCGGTGTGCAATTTCTGGATTTTGGTCTGCAACTCTCTGCGACCCAGGCGCGCCGTCAGTTCGTGCGCCAGACTGCCAACGGCCCGCTGCTGCGGCTGAATGTTGATGGCAACAGCGGTAAGTTTCTGCTCTACCCGGAAGATGGTGGCGCACCGGAAGTGGTGCGTCCGGAGTCGGACATCGCGCTGGCTGATTCGCTGACCCTGCTCTCCGCCTGCTGGCTGCCGCTGCCGATGCTGCGTTGCGCCAGCGGACGGCGGTTTATTGGCGGACCGGAAAACTGGGCGCGGATGCGTCTGGTGGCGCTGGAGACGCCTGACGCGGCGGGCAATACCCATCGCGTCAGCCTGGCCTTTGATACCCGCTGCGTGGCGGAACAGGATGGCGGAGAGAAGCTGGGCCTGTCGGCAGCCGATGCGCAGAATGGCGTGACCTTTACGCTGGCCTGGCACAACTACGAGCTGGGTGAGTTTCTCGACCACACCTGGGTCGATGGCTGGCTGCGTGAAACCTTTACCGATCGGGTCTCTGACCGCCGCGAGCAGGCGATAAACCAGGCGCTGCGTGAGTTTGAATATCAGGCACACTACCTCAATCTGCTGGAGCTGCTGGGCGAACAGCTGAACCTCAGCGAGATCCACATTCAGGCCGCCACGCTGCAAACCCCCGCGGTTAACGTCGATATCATTCTGGACGTCGGCAATTCGCATACCTGCGGCATTCTGGTGGAAGATCATCCGGAAGAGAGCAACGGACTGAAGCAGACCTATGAGCTGCAGCTGCGTGATTTATCTCAGCCGCATCAGGTCTATAACGAACTGTTTGACAGCCGGCTGGAGTTTGCCGAAACCCGTTTCGGCAAAGAGAACTTCTCGCTGGAAAGCGGCCGCGAACAGGCCTTTATGTGGCCGTCGCTGACCCGCGTTGGTCGCGAAGCGAGCCGTCTGGCCCTGCAGCGCGTCGGCCTGGAAGGCAGTACCGGCCTCTCCAGCCCACGCCGCTATTTATGGGACGAAGCGCGCTACCAGCCAGGCTGGCGCTTTAATAATCCTGGTGCGCAGTCTGAACCGCTGGCCTGTGCCGCGCCCTTTACCACCCTGCTGAACGATGAAGGCCAGCCGCTCTATACGCTGCCGCTGGACGATCGTCTGCCGGTGTTTTCACCGCACTACAGCCGCAGTTCACTGATGACCTTTATGCTGTGCGAGCTGCTGGCCCAGGCCCTGATGCAGATGAACAGCGCTGCCCAGCGTCAGCGGATGCCGCAAAGCCACGCGCCGCGTCAGCTGCGCCATGTGATCCTGACGCTGCCTTCAGCGATGCCAAAACCGGAACGTGAAATTTTCCGCCGCCGGATGCAGGAGGCGATTGCGCTGGTGTGGAAAGCCGAAGGCTGGCTGAGCGACGATGAAGATGTCGCCCCGGCAGGCCCGCGCCACAGCCCGAAACCGCTGCCGGATGTGCAGATGGAGTGGGATGAAGCGACCTGCGGTCAGATGGTCTGGCTGTTTAATGAAACCCAGGTGAACTTTGCCGGTCGCGCCGAAGACTTTTTCAGCAGCATGGCCCGACCGGATCGCCCGCGTGAAGTGGATGAGCTGCCGGGTAAAAGTCTGCGTATCGCCTCAATTGATATCGGTGGCGGCACCACCGATCTGGCTATCACCCAGTACCGGCTGGATGATGGGCTCGGCAATAACGTGAAAATCACCCCGCGTCTGCTGTTCCGTGAAGGCTTCAAAGTGGCCGGTGACGATATCCTGCTGGATGTGATCCAGCTGTGGATCCTGCCGGCGCTGCAACAGCATCTGCATAAAGCCGGACTAACGCTGGCTGAGCCGCTGATGAACAAGCTGTTCGGTCACGACAGCCGGATGGACGGTCAGGCCACCTTACGCCAGCAGGTTACGCTGCAGCTGTTTATTCCCCTGGCGCAGGCGGTGCTGGAGCGCTACGAAAACTGGGATCCGCTGGAGAGTCACGCCGAGATCAACGCGCTGTTTGGCGAACTGGTAGAGCAGTCCCCTGGCGAGGCGGTGCTGGCGTTCGTTAACGGTGAAATTCAGCGTGAACTGGGCGTCAACAGCCGCTTCGACCTGTTGCAGGTGCCGCTGGTGGTCAGCCTGACGCAGCTGCACGGCGAGTTCATGCAGCACCGGATGGCGATTATTCCGGCGCTGCGCTCAATGTGCGAAGTGGTGTCGCTCTATCAGTGCGATGTGCTGCTGCTGACCGGCCGGCCGTCGCGCTTCCCCGGCATTCAGGCGCTGGTCCGCCATCTGCAACCGCTGCCGGGCAGCCGTATTCTGTCGCTGGAAGGCTATCACACCAGCGACTGGTATCCGTTTAACAAGCATGGCCGCATTGATAACCCGAAATCGACCGCCGCCGTCGGCGCGATGCTCTGCCTGCTGGCACTGGACCTGCGCCTCAGCAGTTTCTGGTTCCGCGCCGGTGATTTTGAACCCTATTCCACCATCCGTTACCTCGGTATGCTGGATGAAAACCAGGCCCTGACCGACGAAAACCTCTGCTACAGCGAGATCGACCTCGACGACGCCGGCTTTGCGCTGGATAAAAAAAGCAGCTTCCGCATTCGCGGCAACGTCTGTCTCGGCTTCCGCCAGCTGGATAACGATCGCTGGCCTGCCTCACCGCTCTACAGCCTGACGCTGAACGATGCGACTTTAGCGCGTAAAGTGGCCGGTGAAAGCGTGTTGCGCATCAAGCTGGCGGTGAAAGATGGCCCGGATGCGCCCGGTCCGGAAACGCTGGTGCTGAGCGATGCGCGGCTGGATGATGGCACCCGCGTGCCGCTGGAGCAGCTGAGTCTGAAACTGAATACCCTGTCAGCCACCGGCAACGCTAATGCGCAGTACTGGATTGACAGCGGGAGCGTATGTAAACGATGAAAGTCCTGAAACCCCGCCAGCCGCAGACGCTGGCTAAACGCCTTAACCTGCTGCAGGACGCGCTGAGCAACAGTCTGGCCTGGATTGAAACCACCCGCGAACAGTCGCCACGACTGGCGCTGGAAGCGGAAACCCTGTCCCTGCAACTGCGTCAGGCGCGGGTGCAGACCCAGGCGCTGGCACAGCAGGTGGTGCGGCCGGTGACGCTGGCGCTGTTTGGTCAGTCGCAGGCCGGTAAAGCCTGGCTGCTGAACGAGATGGTGGCCGATGCGCAGGGCCAGCTGGTAACCCGGCTGGGCGACAAATCGCTCAACTATTTTCAGCACATTAACCCCGGCAACCTCGATTTTGCGACCGCGACCCGCTTCTGTCATCAGCGTGAGCCGCTGTCGGGCGAATGGCCGGTCGAACTGACGCTGCTGACGGAAGCGGAAATCATCCGGCTGGTGATCGCCAGCGCACCCGATAGCGTGCCGCCGGATGTGGCGCTGATAGACAGTGGCTTACAGCGTTTGCAACGTCACTGCCTGACCAGCCCGCTGCCCGGTCTGGAGAGCGATGCGCTGGTGACGCTGTGGTCATGGTGCCGCCGCCGTCAGCACTATGACGCGCGCCTCGATCGTCACTTCTGGCCGCAGGCGGTTGAACTGGCACCGTGGCTGAGCGTCGACGATCGGGTACAGCTGTTTTCGCTGCTGTGGCCGAATCAACCGGCGCTCAACGATACCCTGCGCAGCCTGCTGCATTTACGCCACCAGCTGCGCAACAGCAGCCGGGTGCTGGCTCCGCTCAGCCTGCTGACTGACGCCGCTCTGCTGCCGGCCGAGCAGCTGATTGTGCCAGCCAGCGAGCAGGATCTGCAGCAGCCAATCGACGTCTGCCCGACCAACGGCAACCGCATCGGCAAGCCGCAAAGCGTGGCGCTGGGGTTACTGGCGTTGCTGACGCTGGAGGTGGTGATCCCGCTGAGTTCGACGCCGCGCACCGCGCTGTATGATGAGGCCGATATGCTGGAGCTGCCCGCACCGGGCCAGCCGAATGATGAGGCCACTGCGGAAGATCGCCTGCGCCTGCAACAGCGCGATCCGCTGCGCGCAGCGCTGCTGGAACAGAAACGCGCCCTGCTGCCCGGCCTGTATGCCGCGCGTCAGGCCATCGACTTGCTGCTGGTCTGTACCGCCGCCAGCCAGCGTCAGGATGCCGATCGCGTCAGCCAGTCGCTGCGTGAATGGCAGCGTCTGCAACCGACGCTGGAAGCGGTGGAAAAACCCCGGCTGATCTGGGCTATCACGCCGCATGACGCCCGTCATCAGCAGATTAACGTCGATGAAGCGGTGCAACGTCAGATGGGACAACCGGGACGACACTGGGGATCGATGCTGGCGCTGGATCGGGCGGGCGTCGATCGCATGGCGAGCTGGTTACAGGATGAGATGCAGCCGGAAGCCCGTCGCGATCTGCTGCTGAGCCAGCTGGTACAGATTCAGCACACCGTGGTTGAGCGGCGTTTACTGCCGTGGACCGAGGCGGGTGCCAGCCCGGAGCAGGCAGCGCGCAAACAGAATATCGCCGATATCCTGCTGAAATGTTTACAGCACCGTACCGGCCTGCATGGCGAACTGCTGGAACGTCTGCAGCCGCCGCGTGAAGCGCTGCGCCAGCTGTGGCTCAATCAGTCGAGCCTGAGCAGCAGCACGCCGCATCCGCAGGCACCGGAAAATCAGTTCGGCATTGGTTTTGAATTTGATCTGTTCAGCCAGTCAGAGCCGGAGGTGCCGGTTCAGCCGCGTCAGAGCGGGCACGGCGCACAACATTTTCCGCGCCAGGTGCTGCTGTTGTGGCTCGACCACCTGCGTCAGCTGCCGGAAAATCGCAGCCTGCTGGCGTTGCTGAATATTGATAAGGCGACCATGGAGTGGCTGGTGGAAGAGCTGATTACCGCCAGTTTCCGCATCGACATGACGCAAAAACTGCAGCAGGCGCTGCATGAGCCTGACAGCCACAGCATCACACATGAGTCGCGTGCCGATCGTCAGGTAACCCGGGCCATGACGGTGCTGGGTGACTTTGTTGCCTGGCTCGGGTTTTTGCAGCGTCCGGAGGCGGAGCGTCCGGCCAGCCGCGTTAATCGCGGTCAGGCGATCTTTACCCGTCCGCCGGCCCCGAGCGTCAACTTCAGCGCCGGTCAGCGGCTGACTAAACTGTCAGCAGCCCCGGCCAACCACACCGCCTATTACATCTACGACTGGCTGGTGGGCCTGAATCAGGTGATTATCGAAAACAACGGCTATACCGGCGGCGGCGATTTACCGCTGGCGGCGCGCGAGGCGCTGATCGCCCTGCTTAAACCGCTGCGCGTTTAATCCTTCACCAGGCGCAGTTCGCCGTTCAGCGACTGCGCCGCCTCTTCCAGTAACGCCAGCACCGGAGCCAGATCGGCATGATGTTCGGCGTAATGCTGCAGCCGCACTTCCGCCGGCAAGGCAATACCGCCGGTCAGCCAGTCCCACAGCGCATCCAGGTTGTTGCCAAAATAAGCAGGCGTACCGCCGCTCTGTGCGGCAAACTGCTGGTAGAATGCCGCGCGGCTGGTCAGCTGGCGCAGATCAAATTGCAGGATCAGCATTATCAGGGTACCTGTCGGAAGCTGCGATAGTGATCGGTGGAGAGCAGCACCAGCCCGTCGGAAGAGTAAACCAGCCGGTCGGCGTCGCGGCGTCCGCAGCGATAGTTGACGTCCGCTTCATACCACTGGCGGCCCGCCCGTTGCGGCAGGCGTTTCTCACGGTTGGCGAAGCGATCGCCGCCGATGGCTTTGCCGGGCAGCACCTCGCACAGATTGCCTTTGGCCGGATTCCAGCCGCGCTTGCGGGCTTCGCTTTTGGTCAGGTAGTAGTCCGGCAGCTGCTGATGTTGCAGCACCCAGCGCGCCACCGTATGGGCGTCGGTCAGCGTGGCGATGTCTGCCTGAGCAGGTGCCACAGAGGAGTTCAGATAAGGTTTAAGGCCGTAGAAAGCGGCCGCGAGGACCAGGAAAAGTCCAATCCAGAGTTTTTTTGACATGATGGCATCCGTGACGACAGGATGCAGATGATACCAGTTTTGCGCGCCGAAAAAAGCGCGGGCCAGACAGGCTGGCCCTGGCGAGGTTATGCAGCGTGCGAGTCACCGCTGTGTCGACGCCATGCACCCGGTGCGACACCGTACTGACGTTTGAAGCTGCGATTAAACGACTGCTGCGAATCGAAACCTAATGAAATCGCCACGTTAAGGATCGGTTCATCGGTACTGGTCAGGCGATCGGCTGATTTTTTCAGCTTCTTCACCCGGATATATTCACCCAATGGATAACCGGTGTGCTCTTTGAACATCCGTTGCAGGTGCCATTTAGAATAGCCCGCGCGCTCTGAGACGGTGTCCAGATCCAGCCGTGCTTCGATGTTGTTATCAATCCAGTCGATTAAATCGTGAATAAAGGCGTCACTCATCATTCCAGTCTCTCCCGTCGCCGTGGCGAACAGTATCAGTATCAGTTGCAGTTACACTTAAAGGGTGACTGACTATGTCATTTAATGCAAGTTTTATTAGTACATTAAATGCCGCACATTTCTTAGGGTCTTTTGCCAGCCGCTTAGCTTTTAACCTGGCGACAACAAACCGCACATAAAGTGTATCTGTTATTCTTGCAGTTGCCAGCGACGCAAGCCTACACTCCTCGCGATTAATTGCAATCTTAAAAGTTGCAAATATTGGCCTGCGGGTCGTTTTCACTTATCGCGGAATAACAACAATGATTACCAACTGGGTTCGTCAGGGTTTTACCCTTTTAGGGATGGTACTGCTCATCAGCCAGCTAAGCGGTTGCGATGACGGTGTGGCACAAAACGCCCCGCCGCCGCCGCCCGAGGTCAGTGCCGCACCGGTGCTGATCAAGCCGGTCAGCCAGTGGGACAGTTTCAATGGCCGGGTTGAGGCGGTGCAGAGCGTGCAACTGCGTCCGCGCGTCTCAGGCTACATTGAGTCGGTTAATTATCGCGAAGGCGATGAGGTGAAGAAAGGTCAGGTGCTGTTTACCATCGACGACCGCAGCTATCGCGCGGCGCTGGAGCAGGCCAAAGCGGAATTAGCCCGCGCCCGCAGCCAGGCAAGCCTGGCCCGCAGCGAGTCGGGACGCAGCGAAAAGCTGATTGGCAGCCAGGCGATTTCGCGTGAAGCGTGGGAGCAGCGCCGTTCGGCCGCCAGCCAGGCGCAGGCGGATGTACTGGCCGCTGAAGCCGCCGTCGATATGGCGCAGCTGAATCTCGATTTTACCCGCGTTACCGCGCCGATTGATGGCCGCGCCAGCCGGGCGATGATCACCGCCGGCAATCTGGTGACCGCCGGCGATAGCGCCAGCGTACTGACCACGCTGGTCTCGCAGCAGAGCATGTATGTCTATTTCGACGTCGATGAAAACACCTTCCTGCACTATCAGGCGATGGCGCGTCAGGGCCAGCAGCGCCATGCGTTGCCGGTTGAAATCGCGCTGGTCGGCGAACAGGGCTATCCGCATCAGGGCAAAGTGGACTTCCTGGATAACCAGCTGACCGCCAGCACCGGCACCATTCGTATGCGCGCCCTGCTCGACAATCAGCAGCGTCAGTTTACGCCTGGCCTGTTTGCCCGGGTCCGTCTGCCCGGCAGCGCGCAGTTTGAGGCGGTGCTGATTGATGACAAAGCGGTGTTAACCGACCAGGACCGTAAGTATGTCTACGTGGTAGACAGCGCAGGCAAAGCTCAGCGCCGTGATATCGATCCTGGCGCGATGGTGGACGGTCTGCGCATCGTCAAGTCGGGCCTGAAATCGGGCGATCGGGTGATCATCGCCGGTCTGCAAAAAGTGTTTATGCCCGGCATGCCGGTCACTGCTCAGCAGGTCGCCATGCGTGCGGCAACCGCTCAATAATCTGAGGCCGTTATGGACTTTTCCCGCTTTTTTATCGACCGGCCGATCTTTGCGGCGGTGTTATCGATTCTGATCTTTGTCACCGGGCTAATCTCTATTCCGCTGCTGCCGATCAGTGAATATCCCGATGTGGTGCCGCCCAGCGTGCAGGTGCGTGCCGAATATCCGGGCGCGAACCCGAAAGTGATTGCTGATTCGGTGGCGACGCCACTGGAAGAGGCGATCAACGGGGTCGAAAACATGATGTACATGAAATCGGTGGCCGGTTCTGACGGCGTGCTGGTGACCACCGTCACCTTCCGTCCTGGCACCGATCCCGACCAGGCTCAGGTTCAGGTGCAGAACCGCGTGGCGCAGGCGGAAGCGCGGCTGCCGGAAGATGTGCGTCGGCTGGGTATCACTACCCAGAAGATGTCACCGACCCTGACGCTGGTGGTGCACATGTTCTCGCCCAACAACACTTACGATTCGCTCTATCTGCGTAACTACGCCACGTTGAAGGTGAAAGATGAGCTGGCGCGTCTGCCGGGTGTCGGCCAGATTCAGATTTTCGGTGCCGGTGAGTATGCGATGCGCGTCTGGCTCGATCCGAATAAAGTGGCGGCGCGTGGCCTGACCGCCTCTGATGTCGTCACCGCGATGCAGGAGCAGAACGTGCAGGTTTCTGCCGGTCAGCTGGGTGCCGAGCCGCTGAAAAAGCAGAGCGATTTTCTGCTGTCGATCAATACGCAGGGGCGGCTGGAGAGCGAACAGCAGTTTGGCGACATCATCTTAAAGACTTCTGAAGATGGTTCACTGGTGCGGCTGCGCGACGTGGCACGTATCGAAATGGGCTCCGGCAGCTATGCCCTGCGCTCGCAGCTGAATAACAAAGATGCGGTCGGTATCGGCATCTTCCAGGCACCCGGCGCTAACGCCATTGACCTCTCCAATGCGGTGCGCGCCAAAATGGATGAGCTGGCGACCCGCTTCCCCAATGACGTGAAATGGGCCGCACCTTACGATCCGACCGTCTTCGTGCGTGATTCGATTAAAGCGGTGGTGCAGACCCTGCTGGAAGCGGTGGTGCTGGTCGTACTGGTGGTGATCCTGTTCCTGCAAACCTGGCGCGCCTCGATTATCCCATTGCTGGCAGTGCCGGTTTCGGTGGTTGGTACCTTTAGCGTGCTCTATCTGCTCGGCTTCTCGCTGAATACCCTGAGCCTGTTTGGCCTGGTGCTGGCCATCGGGATTGTGGTGGATGACGCCATCGTGGTGGTGGAAAACGTCGAGCGTAACATTGAGATGGGGCTGACGCCGCGGGCGGCGGCGCATCAGGCGATGCGAGAGGTCTCCGGACCGATCATTGCCATCGCACTGGTGCTGTGTGCGGTGTTTGTGCCGATGGCGTTTTTGTCAGGCGTGACCGGTCAGTTCTACAAGCAGTTCGCCACGACCATCGCCATTTCAACCGTGATCTCAGCGATTAACTCGCTGACGCTCTCTCCGGCGCTGGCGGCGATGCTGCTGAAAGATCATCATGCGGCCAAAGATATGCCGACCCGGATTATCGACCGGCTGTTTGGCTGGCTGTTCCGGCCGTTTAACCGCTTCTTCCAGCGCAGCGCCCACGGCTATGAAACCATGGTTGGTAAAACTCTGCGTCGGCGTGGTGCGGTATTTGGCGTCTATGTGCTGCTGCTGGCGGGTGCCGGTTTCATGTTCCACAGCGTGCCGGGCGGCTTTATTCCGACCCAGGATAAGCTCTACCTGATCGGCGGCGTTAAGATGCCGGAAGGCTCGTCACTGGCGCGCACCGATGAAGTGATTCGTAAGATGAGCGAAATCGGCATGCAGACCGAAGGCGTGGCGTATGCGGTGGCGTTTCCTGGCCTGAATGCGTTGCAGTTTACCAATACCCCGAATAGCGGCACGGTGTTCTTCGGCCTGAAACCGTTCAATCAACGCACCCACACCGCGGCGGAGATCAACGCCGAGATTAACGCCAAAATCGCCCGGATTCAGCAGGGCTTCGGCTTCTCGATTATGCCGCCGCCGATTCTGGGGCTGGGCCAGGGTTCGGGCTATTCGCTCTATGTGCAGGACCGCGCGGGTCTGGGTTATGGTGCGCTGCAGACCGCCATCAACACCATGTCGGGTGCCATTATGCAGACGCCGGGTATGCACTTCCCTATCTCCTCGTATCAGGCGAACGTTCCGCAGCTGGATGTGCAGGTTGACCGGGATAAAGCCAAAGCCCAGGGCGTGTCGCTGACCGATCTGTTCAGCACTTTGCAGACCTATCTCGGTTCGTCTTACGTCAATGACTTCAACCGTTTTGGCCGCACCTGGCGCGTGATGGCCCAGGCTGACGGTGATTTCCGCGACAGCGTGGAAGATATCGCCAACCTGCGGACCCGTAACGATCGCGGCGAGATGGTGCCGATTGGCAGCATGGTGACCATTTCGACCACCTACGGTCCCGACCCGGTGATTCGCTACAATGGCTATCCGGCCGCCGACCTGATTGGCGATGCCGATCCCCGGGTGCTCTCATCAGCCCAGGCGATGGCTCAGCTGGAAACGATGTCCGGTCAGCTGTTACCCAACGGCATGAACATCGAATGGACCGATCTGAGTTATCAGCAATCGACCCAGGGCAATACGGCGCTGATTGTATTCCCGATGGCGGTGTTGCTGGCTTTCCTGGTGCTGGCCGCGCTGTATGAGAGCTGGACCCTGCCGCTGGCGGTGATCCTGATTGTGCCAATGACCATGCTCTCTGCGCTGGTAGGCGTCTGGCTGACCGGCGGCGATAACAATGTGTTTGTGCAGGTCGGACTGGTGGTGCTGATGGGGCTGGCCTGTAAGAACGCGATTCTGATCGTTGAGTTCGCCCGCGAACTGGAAATGCAGGGCAAAGGGATTGTCGAGGCGGCGCTGGAAGCCTGTCGCCTGCGTCTGCGTCCGATCGTGATGACCTCCATTGCCTTTATCGCCGGAACAATTCCGCTGATTCTTGGCGAAGGTGCAGGTGCGGAAGTCCGCGGCGTGACCGGTATTACGGTGTTCTCCGGCATGCTCGGCGTTACGCTGTTCGGGCTGTTCCTGACGCCGGTGTTCTACGTCACCTTACGTAAGCTGGTGACGCGGAAAGCGAGCAAAACCGCGTTACAGACGGTATAAACTGCAAAAGGGCGACCGCAGGGTCGCCCTTTTTTTGGCTGTCGTTGCGAGCCACTGAATCTGCTCTCGCGGCTGCTGAAGATGGCAGGCAAGATAATTCGCCGTTATTCATCGCCGTGTTGAGCCGGAGATTGACACTAAAAAGCCCGCCAGGGCGGGCTTCAGACACCGGTTCACTGCCATGCGCTTTGCGGGCAACAACGGCGTTAAGTATGGATTTCGATTTGCGCTTTGCGTCCCAGTTGGGCCAGCGCCAGTTCCACTTTTTCGACTTTTGACGAGTGTTCAACATCCAGCAGGCGATCAACCTGAGGGCCATTCACGCCCAGTCGACGTGCCAGATCGGCTTTTCGGGTTCCTGTTTCGATCATGGCGTTATATAAGGCGGCTTTCATCGCCACCAACACCGGCAGATAAACCACATATTCGCCCGGCCGCGGTTCGCTGGCTGACGGGATGGGACGGCGCATATCCATTTCAAGCGAGATTGCGGTGACAATTCCATCTTCCGCTTCTAACAGCGCGCCATCAATCGTGTCGCCTACCGAATGCATTAACGGTAAATCCCGGCATGACACTTCATAACAGCCACTTTGTGCATCATGGTTTAATCTGACTGCGTAATTAAACATACCCTTACCTCATCAATCTCAGGATTACAGCCCCAGATCCTTTAAAATTTTTTGCGGGTTCCCTCGGGCATTTCCTTTGCACCGTGATCGGGAAAAACAGACTGCCTCGCGCCCAAAAACACTTTGAAATGGCTGCTTCCGCTACGGTGCTTTATTAAAATGGCGCCCTGTTGTAACAGCCAGCGCCGAAATTCACTGTATTTCATCGCGATCCCTCGCTTCAGTTCAACCGTCACTCATCATAACAACAGTGATGCCTTACACAACACTTATGTTTATTTTGTCTGTTTTTCAATCATAACTGACCGGAATAAATGATTTTGCAGGCATAAAAAAAGCCGCATCAGCGGCCTTTTTTACACAGATCATCAATCTCATCGGGCTCCGGTTCCGGAACCGCCGTGCAGTTGCTGGTGTCGCGTTTCTTCAACTCATTAAGCGCATCTGCGACGGTGCGTTTCGCCAGCACGTCCAGCGACGCCTGCTCGGCTTCATCGGCAATCGATTTGAAGTACCAGCAGAGATTGGCGCTGACCAGGCAACGTGGCGCGACATCGGGACGCGCCGCCCAGATTTTTTTGTCTTCAATGACCGAGACGTAGATGTCCCGCAGGGTAATCTCTGCTGCGGGGCGACCCAGATGGATCGAACCGGTACGACCCAGCGTCGAGACGATAATGCCGTCACGGGTCAGCGGGACCATTAATTTTCGAATGAAACTGGGATTCGCTTCCAACCCGTAGGCCAGAATCGCGCTGGTAGAGCGTTTTCCCATTTGCTCCGCCATCGCTACGCTCAGAACCATTTGCAAAGCTGTCGGGAAGCGGTAATCAAGCATTTCTTTATCCTGAGTTGCGGTGCATCTTATTGTTTTATTGCCGCATAAGTGAACAATCAATGAGCAATAAATATAACAAACACTGTTGCTTTTTAGAAGCAAGCCAGCGGTGACAAGGCACGTATTCACCAAAGCCGGCAGCCTGATAGCACAAGGTGCTTAGCCTGCTAACAGCCCGCGTCATCGGCGTTCCGCGCAGTCAGCATGCTACGCGATGTCGGCTGGCGCGGCGGGTAACCGGTGTTTCAGTATCATCACCAACACCACGTTAAAGATTGCTAACGCGCAAAGCAACCACAGTGTTGCTGAACCCCCCATCCTTTCAAATACATAGCCGCCGATCAACGGCGTCAGCGCCTGTCCCATCAACGCCGGGCGGGCCATCCGGCCCACCACAATCGCATAAGACTCTGGTTTGACCATCGCCAGCGGTAAAGTTCCGCGCACAATGGCACGTAAACCATTTCCTGCGCCGTAAAGCACCATGCTCAGCAGCGCCATCTGCGGTGCCAGTGCCAGCAACAGCAAGCCAAGCGCCACCAGGCCGACCGAGAAAAAAGTGGTGCGAATCGGATGGCTGCGCTTAAAGGCGACATCGACAATCCGCGCCCCCACCTGACACGGTCCCAGCACCGCGCTGATCGCCAGCGCCGAGGTCAGCGTGTGGCCACTGGCCTGCAACAGGGTAATCAGCTGCACGGAAATGGCGGTCATGATTACCGATGCCAGGGTGAAGATGGCGCACAGCAGCCAGAACAGGCCTGGGGCAATGTCAGCGGAGGACGATTGCGGGCTACGGGTGTTAACCGGCCTTACCGCCCGCGTTGCCGGTAAAGCATACAGATACGCTGGCAGCACGCAGAGCGTTAACAGCCCGGCAATCGCCAGACAGGCGCCCCGCCAGCCGAGGGCGTGAATCAACAGCGCCGTGCCCGGCCATACCAGGGTGGTACAGAAGCCGGAAATCAGGGTAATGCCGGTAATCGCTGCACGCGCCTGAGCGCCATAACAGGTGCCGAGGGTAGCAAACAGCGCATCATACAGCCCCATCGCCATCCCGACGCCGATAATCACCCAGGCGAACAGCAACAGCGGCAGATGATAGCTGAAAGCCATGATCACCAGCCCCAGCGCCATCACCGCCCCACTCATTGCCAGCAGCAGGCGGCCACCGGTGCGGGCAATAATCCGGCCGCTGAGCGGCGCCAGCAGTCCTGACACCAGAATGCCGGTCGACAGTGCGCCATAAATCCACTGCTGCGACCAGCCGGTTTCCATGGCGATCGGGTTCGCCATCACCGCCATCAGATAGAACGATCCACCCCACGACAGTATCTGTATCGCGCCGAGCGTAATAATGGCGGCGACGCCGGGTTTGTTGGTCTGGTTCACATCAGCTATCCGTTAGCGGGCAAACCATTTTTATAACATGTTCTGAGATAAGGAAAAATGCATGCCGCCTTTTGCGCCTGCTTACGCCCGGATGGCGGCACGGTTGTTAACGGTATTACTAACAGTATGTTGTAACTAGTGTCGCTATTGCGCCCAGTCACCGCTTCTGCCACATTATGTACGTTGTAACTATGGAGGCTCAACATGGCGCGCTACGACTTAGTGTCAGATATGCATCAATGCGTAAACGATTTAGAACAGGCGCTGGGCGAGCTGCGCCAGCAGATTGAGGCCCAGCCGTTGCTGATTGCCCGGGTATTCAGCCTGCCGCCGATAGTGAAAGGCCGTGAGCATGAGGCGATTACTCAAATCACGGTGGAGCAGCATCTGGGGCAGCACGCCTTAACGCTGGCGCTGAACCACTACTGCCGTCTGTTCATGCAGCATCAGTCGGAGCAGCTCAGCACCAAGGCGGCGGTCCGTCTGCCGGGTGCGCTGTGCATTGAGTGCGATGAGCAGCGTGAGGCGGAAATCAGCGCGCTGGTCGACAGCATCAATCAGCTTAAAGCGCGACTGGAGCAGCTGATTACGGTTGAGTCCGGCTTGCCAAGCGAGGCACGCTTCGAATTTGTCCACCAGCATCTGCGCGGGCTGATTACCCTGAATGCCTATCGCACTATCACCCTGCTCAGCGCACCGGACAGCCTGCGTTTTGGCTGGGCGAATAAGCACATCATCAAAAATATGCAGCGTGAAGAGGTGATCGCTCAGCTGGAAAAAAGCCTGAAGGCCGGACGGGCGCAGGCGCCGTGGTCACGCGAACAGTGGGCAGAAAAAGTGCAGGAGGAGTTAGCCAGCGTGCGCGCCCTGCCCGCCTCGGCCCGGCTGAAAATTAAGCGACCGGTGAAAGTCCAGCCGGTGGCGCGGGTCTGGCGTGCCGAACAGAAAAAGCAGACGCAGCTGGCCTGTCCATCGCCGATTCTGGTGATCTGCCGCGACCGCAGCCAGGTGCCGGTGCTGGGTGAACTGCTTAATTACGATGCCGATAACATTACCTATCGCCATAAGCCAGCCGCCGAGCCGCTTAACCTGCTGATCCCGCGGCTGCATCTGTGGGTCGACTGCCCGATTTAAGCCATAAAAAAGGCCAGCACGCGCTGGCCTTTGTACAGCAGACGGCTTACGACTTCATGCTGCCAACCATCTCTTCCGGGCGCACCCAGGCATCAAACTGCTCTTCGGTCAGATAGCCCAGCTTCAGCGCCGCGCCTTTCAGCGTCAGCCCCTCTTTATGGGCTTTCTTGGCGATTTCGGCCGCTTTGTCATAACCGATATGGGTATTCAGCGCCGTCACCAGCATCAGTGACTCATTCAGCAGCTGTTCGATACGCTCGCGAACCGGTTCAATGCCAATCGCGCAGTGATGATTGAAGCTATCCATACCGTCCGCCAGCAGACGAATCGACTGCAGGAAGTTATGGATCACCATCGGACGGAACACGTTCAGCTCAAAGTTGCCGGACGCGCCGCCCATATTGATTGCCACGTCATTGCCCATCACCTGACAGCAGAGCATGGTCATCGCTTCGCACTGGGTCGGGTTGACTTTACCTGGCATGATCGAGCTGCCTGGTTCGTTTTCCGGAATGGCGATTTCACCAATGCCGCAGCGCGGACCGGAGGAGAGCCAGCGCACGTCGTTGGCGATTTTCATCAGCGAGGCCGCCAGCCCTTTCAGTGCACCGTGAGCATGAACCAGCGCATCACAGGTTGCCAGCGCTTCAAACTTATTCGGCGCGGTGACAAACGGTTGCTGAGTCAGATCGGCCAGCGCTTTCGCCACCCGGACAGCATACTCCGGATGGGTGTTCAGGCCGGTGCCGACGGCGGTGCCGCCCAGCGCCAGTTCCGCCACGTGTGGAATGCTCTGCTCGATGTGCTTCAGGTTATGTTCGAGCATCGCCACCCAGCCGGAAATCTCCTGGCCGAGCGTCAGCGGCGTGGCGTCCTGCAGGTGAGTACGGCCAATTTTGACGATATCTTTGAACGCCTCTGACTTCTCGCTCAGGGTCTTTTTTAATACCTGAATCTGCGGGATCAGCTGCTCACGCAGGGCGATGACCGCGGCCACGTGCATCGCGGTCGGGAAGACGTCATTCGAACTCTGACTCTTGTTAACATCATCATTCGGATGGACCAGGCGCGACATGCCACGCTCTCCGCCCAGAATCTCGCTGGCGCGGTTGGCCAGCACTTCATTCATGTTCATGTTGGTCTGGGTGCCGGACCCGGTCTGCCAGATGGCTAACGGGAACTCGTCGCTGTGCTTATCGGCCAGCACCTCGTCCGCCGCGTTAATGATCGCTTCGGCGCGCTCGGCCGGCAGCAGCCCCAGGTCGCGGTTAACGGCGGCAGCGGCGCGTTTGGTCAGCGCCAGCGCGTGAACCAGCGCGGTCGGCATTTTTTCTGTTGAGATGCGGAAGTGTTCCAGCGAGCGCTGCGTTTGCGCGCCCCACAGTTTATCAGCCGGTACATCAATGGGGCCCATTGAATCTTTCTCAATGCGGTTGGCTGCCATGAATACGTCTCCTTCGCTCTGTTTGAAGTGAATGCCCGCCCAACGCATCGTCCTGTGGGCGACATTCGGGCGGGCAAGATAATGACATACAATAATTTAACATTATGAGAGCTTAGCGTCCTTTTGCACTTGATATGTATTTTCCCTGGCACTTTCTGCTTTAATAGCGCCAATAACATCCCGTGATGAAGGGTTATATAATGCAAAAAATGAACAATTCGCTGCAGAATTACGCGTGGGGTAGCAAAACAGCCTTAACCGAACTGTATGGCATTGCGAATCCGCAAGGGTTACCGATGGCCGAGCTGTGGATGGGGGCGCACCCGAAGAGTCCGTCTACCGTTGACGACCAGGGGAGTTCGCGCTCGCTGCGCGAGGTGATTGACGCCAACCCGACCGCCACCCTGGGCGATGCGGTGGCACAACGCTTCGGTGAACTGCCTTTCCTGTTTAAAGTGCTGTGCGCCGATCAGCCGCTGTCGATTCAGGTACATCCCAGCAAAAGCGCCGCTGAAGCCGGTTTTGCGCGTGAGAATGCCGCCGGCATTCCGCTGGGTGCCGCCGAACGCAACTATAAAGATGCCAACCATAAACCCGAGCTGGTCTATGCCCTGACGCCCTTCCAGGCGATGAACGGTTTCCGCCCGCTGACCGAAATGGTTTCGCTGCTTGAGCCGGTTGCCGGTGCGCATCCGCAGATTGCCCATTTCCTGCAGCATCCCGATCGGGATAATCTGGCGACCCTGTTTTCTACCCTGCTGTCGCTCGACGGCGAGGCCAAATCGCTGGCGCTTGGGGTACTGAAATCGGTGCTCGGTCACCAGCAGGGCGAACCCTGGCAGACCATTAGCGTAATCGCTGCCGACTACCCGGACGACAGCGGCCTGTTTTCACCGCTGCTGCTCAACGTGATTACCCTGCAGCCGGGCGAAGCGATGTTCCTCTATGCTGAAACGCCGCACGCCTACCTGAAAGGCGTGGCGCTGGAAGTGATGGCGAACTCCGATAACGTGCTGCGGGCCGGCTTAACGCCGAAATATATCGATATCCCGGAACTGATGGCCAACCTCAAATTTGACGAGAAGCCCGCCAGCGCGCTGCTGACGCAGCCGGAGCAGCATGGCAGCACCCTGCTTTTTCCGATTCCGGTCGACGATTTCGCCTTTGCTATCCATACCCTGAGTGCGCAACCGCAGGCGCTGGATCAGCAGAGCGCGGCGCTGTTGTTCTGCATCGAAGGACAGGCGGTGGTGGCAAAAGACCAGCAGCAGCTGACGCTGCAACCGGGCGAATCCTGTTTTGTTGCCGCCAGCGAAGCCCCGGTGACGGTGGCCGGAACCGGCCGGCTGGCGCGGGTATTTAACGAGTTAGGGTGATGCGGCTGACGGACCTGCGGTTAACTGCTATTATTTCAACCTATTAGCTTTTAAAACGCCTGCGGGCGTTTTTTCTTCAGTCGTCGGGTCAAACCTGCGGCGTAAGCGGACTCAAGGATAAGGACGAATCAGCAATGAAAAAGACCAACGTTGCCGTGGGCGTGATTATCGCGCTGGGCGTAATCTGGACCGGCGCGGCATGGTTCACCGGCAAGCAGCTCGAAAAACACATGGACCAGCTGGTGCAGAACGCCAATACCCAGCTGAATGCTTACGCCCCGAACAGCCGACTGAAGATCAGCTACCAGGACTATCAGCGCGGCGTCTTCAGCAGCAAAGCCAACCTGGTGATTCAGGCCAGCTCGCAGACGGAAGATAACGCCCTGCTGAAGCCGGGTCAGAGCGTGATCCTGAACGAAACCATCGATCACGGCCCGTTCCCGTTTGCGCAGCTGAAGCACTTCAATCTGATCCCGAGCATGGCCTCGGTGCACAGCGAACTGGCCAACACCGATGCGGTGAAGAAGCTGTTTGAACTGACGCAAAATAAATCGCTGATCAATGCCGATACCCGCATTGGCTACAGCGGCGCGACCGATACCGCGCTGCGTATTCTGCCGATCGACTATCAGAATGCACAAACCGGCGAGCGTCTGGCGACCAATGGCGGCACGCTTAACGTCAGCGCCGACAATAAAGGCGATAAAGTCTCGCTGGAAAGTGACGTTGATAGCCTGGCGCTGACCAGCAAAAATGAGATGGGTCAGCCGGTGCTGTTCACCGTCAATGGCCTGAAGCTCAACGGCAATACCCATCTGAGTCCGGAAGGCGTGCGGGTCGGCGATCAGTCGATCGATGTTGAGAAGGTCAACGCCAGCATTAACGGTCAGGATGCCCTGACGCTGCACAAGATGAAGGGCTCCTCTTCGTTCGATAACAGTGCCGGTAAGATCGGCGGCAACATTGATTACAAAGTCGACAGCGTTCAGCTGCAGAAACAGGACTTTGGTCAGGCGGCACTGAAGATGAAGCTGTCGCAGTTCGATGCGCAAGCGGTAAAAGCCTTCTCCGATCGCTACAACGCCCAGATGCAGGATCTCACCAGCCAGAAAGGCCTGGCGGACGATCCGATTCGCTACCAGGCGGGCGTCAACGCTATCCTGATGAGCAACCTGCCGGTTCTGCTGAAAGGATCGCCTTCGATCAGCATCGCCCCGCTGAGCTGGAAGAATGATAAAGGTGAAAGCACCTTTAATCTGACGGCGAATTTTAACGATCCCGCTACCGTGACCGGCGAACCGCAAACGCTAAACGCCATGGTTGACCGGGTGCTGAAAACGCTGGATGCGAAACTGATCATCAACATGCCGATGGCGACCGAAACCATGCACAAAGTGGGTCTGGCGGAAGGTTATCAGGCAGATGATGCACAGAAGCTGGCCGATCAGCAGGTTAAAGGTCTGGCGGCGATGGGACAGATGTTCCGTCTGACCCAGCAGCAGGATAACAACATCGTCACCAGCCTGCAGTACGCTAACGGCCAGGTGAATATGAACGGCGACAAGATGACGCTGGAGCAGTTTATGTCACGCTACATGCTGGGTATGCCGACCAGCGAAGGCATGCCGCAGTAACGGCTGAGCGGTGATAACAAGGCGACGCCAGGGTTAATGCTGGCGTCGCCTTTTTTTATGCTGAGCCGCGAATAATCAGCTGCGGCGGCATAATCACATTCTGCCGTGCGGCATCCGGTTGCGCCAGACGTTGCAGGATGCGTTCTGCCGCCACGCGGCCAATCTCGCGCGCCGAACTGGTGACAACCGTCAGCGGCGGATCGGTCAGCTCAGCCTGCGGTTCATCGCCAAACCCCATCAGCGCCAGCTGTTGCCCATAGTAGCTGTCGACCGCGCCGCGGGCGAACGTCCGGCCGGTGCGCAGCAGACCAAAATAGCAGCCCAGCGCCGTGCTGGCATTGTAGGCCAGTATCGCCGTCAGCCGGGGATGCTGTTGCAGCAGCTGGACCGCCGCCTCGGCTGCTTCTTTTTGCGTATTGCCGCACTCAATAATCCACTCGGGCCGGAACGGCAAACCATATTGCAGCAGCGTGGCGCAATAGCCGCCAAGACGTTCTGCCCGGGTTAACGATGCGCTATGGCCGCCCAGCCAGGCGATGCGCTGATGACCCTGGCGGATCAGATATTCGGTGGCTAGACGCGCGGCCTGGGCGTTATCCGGTCGGATCGCATCCACCTCTTCCAGGCTGCTGGCACGTGCGGCGCAGACCAGCGCAATGTTCAGCTCACGGGCGCGGGCCACTATTTTGTCGGCCTTATCCGCCCCGCCGCCCAGCACCACGCCATCAACCCCCTGCGCCACCAGCGACTCGAAGCAGCGCTCCAGCTGCTGGCCCTGGCGGCCGCTCTGGGTCAGAAACAACAATTTGCCCTGCTTTTCCAGCGCGTCACTGAGTCCGGCGGTCATTTCCGCGTAAAACGGCTGGCTGAGATCGCGGACGATCAGTCCTATCACTCCGCTTTCACCGCCGCGCAGCATGGTCGCCGAGCGGTTGCGCACAAAGCCCAGTTGCTCAATGGTCTGGTTAACCCGCGCCATGGTTTCAGCAGAAATCCGCCCTTTGCCGGAGAGCACCAGAGAGACGGTGGTGACCGAAACGCCTGCAGCGGCGGCCACATCATGGATGGTAATTCTGCTCATGCCGTTACTTGCCCGAATAAAAACGCCGGAAGAGAGGATAAAACGTTACACCTTAAAGCCGAAAAATAATATCAGCCCTGGCCGGAAGAGTGTGATTCAGCGCGCACATCACTCTGATAAAACGTTTTATCATCTGCTTACTTTATCACTGTGACTAACTGCCGCCGGAGTCATCATGCCCGCACCTCAACAAAAAATGTCTGTCTGGGAGTTTTTCCAGAGCCTGGGGAAAACCTTTATGCTGCCGGTTGCCCTGCTCTCATTCTGCGGCATCATGCTGGGTATCGGCAGTTCGCTGAGCAGCCATGATGTCCTGACGCTGTTACCGATGCTGGATCAGCCGTGGCTGCAGTATCTGTTTTTGTGGATGGCGAAACTCGGCTCCTTCGCCTTTAGTTATTTACCGGTGATGTTTGCCGTGGCGATCCCGCTCGGCATGGCGCGTGAAAACAAAGGCGTGGCGGCATTTGCCGGCTTTGTTGGCTATGCAGTGCTCAACCTCAGCATCAACTTCTGGCTCAATATCAATGGCATTCTGCCTACCACCGATGCCGCAGTGCTGAAAGCCAACAACGTCCAGTCGATACTCGGTATCCCGTCGATTGATACCGGCATTCTGGGTGCGGTGATTGTCGGCATTGTGGTGTTCTGGCTGCATGAGCGCTTTCATAACATCCGGCTGCCCGATGCACTGGCTTTCTTTGGTGGTACCCGCTTTGTGCCGATCATTACCACGCTGGTGATCGGCGTGCTGGGACTGGTGGTCCCGTTGATCTGGCCTTTCTTTGCTCGCGGCATTACCGGACTCGGCTGGATGATCAACAGCGCGGGCGATTTCGGTCCGATGATCTTTGGCACCGGTGAGCGTTTACTGCTGCCGTTTGGCCTGCAGCATATTCTGGTGGCGATCATGCGCTTTACCGATGCCGGCGGCACGCTTGAGGTGTGCGGCAAAAGCGTCAGCGGCGCCCTGACCATCTTCCAGGCACAGCTGGCCTGTCCGGAGACTCATGGTTTTGCCGAAAGCGCCACCCGCTTCCTGTCGCAGGGCAAAATGCCGGCCTTCCTGGGTGGCCTGCCTGGCGCTGCGCTGGCTATCTATCACTGCGCCCGCCCGGAAAACCGCCATAAAATTAAAGGATTACTGATTTCCGGCGTGGTGGCCTGTGTGGTTGGCGGCACCACCGAACCGATTGAGTTCCTGTTTTTATTCGTCGCGCCGTTCCTCTATCTGATCCATGCGCTGTTAACCGGCGTCGGCTTTAGCCTGATGGCGATACTGGGCGTGACCATCGGCAACACCGACGGTAACGTTATCGACTTCGTGGTGTTTGGCGTGCTGCACGGCCTGTCGACCAAATGGTATTGGGTACCGGTGGTGGCTGCGATCTGGTTTGCCGGTTACTACCTGATCTTTCGTTTCGCCATCCTGCACTTCAATATCAAAACGCCGGGCCGTGAAGTCGAAAGTGCCAGCGCACTGGCACAACAGGTCAGCAATGCCGGTAAAGGCAAGTCGGGCTACAACTCACCGGCCATTCTGGCGGCGCTGGGCGGGGTGGAAAATATCACCTCACTGGATAACTGCCTGA
Organism: Pantoea sp. UYEF8; assembly: GCF_040546285.1. Taxonomy (NCBI): domain Bacteria; kingdom Pseudomonadati; phylum Pseudomonadota; class Gammaproteobacteria; order Enterobacterales; family Erwiniaceae; genus Pantoea; species Pantoea sp. UYEF8. The sequence goes on from NZ_JBEPNM010000002.1 coordinate 397,462, forward strand.
CGCGTCTGCGTCTGACCATCGCCGATATGAGCAAGGTCAACGATGCGGCGCTGAAAGCCAACGGCGCGATTGGCGTGGTGCACCTTAATAAGAGCAGCCTGCAGGTGGTGATCGGGCCACAGGTGCAGTCGGTGAAAGACGAACTGTCGACGCTGATGAACGTCACCGCTTAACGTACCGGGAGCCGCAATGTTTAATTTTGATGAGGTTATCGATCGCCGTGGCAGCTGGTCTACCCAGTGGGATTTTGTGGCCGATCGCTTTGGCGTGCCCGATCTGCTGCCGTTCACTATCTCCGATATGGATTTCAAAACCGCGCCGGTAGTGCTTGAAGCGCTGCGTCAGCGCCTCGATCACGGCGTATTCGGCTACAGCCGCTGGCAGCATGATGCGTTTCTGTCGGCCTGCTGCCACTGGATGAACAGCCGGTTCGGCTATCAGCCGTCGCCCGATACGCTGGTATATGGGCCGTCGGTGATCTACATGGTGGCGCAGATGATCCGGCACTGGAGCGAGGTGGGCGATGAAGTGCTGATCCACACGCCGGCCTACGATGCGTTTTACAAAACCGTGTACGGCAACCAGCGGCAGGTGCTGGAAATGCCGTTGCAGCGGGTGGGCCTGGAGTGGCACTGTGATATGACGGCGCTGGCGGCGAAGCTGGCGCGCCCGCGCTGCAAAATCCTGCTGCTGTGCAGCCCGCACAATCCCACTGGTAAAGTCTGGACGGCAGCCGAACTGCAGCAGATGGCTGAACTCTGCGAGCGTCACCATGTTCGGGTGATCAGTGATGAGATCCATATGGATATGATGGTCGGCGATCGGCCACATACGCCGTGGGCCCGCGTGGCGCGTGGCGACTGGGCGCTGTTTACCTCAGCATCGAAAAGCTTCAACCTGCCGGGGCTGACCGGCGCCTGGGGCATTATTCCGCAGCCAGACGATCGGGCGGCCTGGTTTCAGGCGCTTAAAAACGCCGACGGACTCTCCTCACCGGCGGTGCTCGCGGTTGCCGCACACATTGCCGCTTACCGGCACGGTGCGCCGTGGCTTGACGCGCTGCGTGACTATCTGAGAGGTAACCTGACCCTGGTGGCCGACCGCCTTAACGCCGCCTTTCCGTCGCTTAACTGGCAGCCGCCTCAGGCGACCTATCTCGCCTGGATCGATCTTAATCCGCTCGGCATCGCCGAACAGACGCTGCAGCAGGCGCTGATCCAGCAACGCGTGGCGATCATGCCCGGCTCAACCTACGGCAGTGCTGGCCAGGGTTTCCTGCGCCTCAACGTAGGCTGTCCGCGCAGTAAGGTCGAAGATGGCGTCAGCCGGCTGATTGCCGCGATTCACGCCTCGTCCGCCTGAAGCCAGGCTATTTGTCGGCGATCACCGGCCGGTTATGGGTAATTAAACAGCATCCGGGCCGGTTGTTGCGCAAATAGCTGGCGCTGTTGCGCAAGATATTTTTATAATGTTATGCACTTTAGTCACCACTGAGCGAGTGCACCATGATCGATACCACCATTCCTCTTACCGATATTCATCGCCATCTCGACGGCAACATCCGTGCACAAACCATTCTTGATTTAGGTCGCCAGTTTAATCTTGCCCTGCCCGCCACCACGCTGGAGGCCCTGCGTCCGCATGTGCAGGTCGGCGACAATGAGCCTGACCTGGTGAGCTTCCTGCAAAAACTCGACTGGGGCGTGAAGGTGCTGGGCGACCTCGATGCCTGCCGCCGTATTGCGCTGGAAAACGTTGAAGATGCGGCCCGCGCTGGCATTCACTATGCGGAACTGCGCTTCTCACCTGGCTATATGGCGATGACCCATCATCTGCCGATTGCCGGCGTGGTCGAAGCGGTGATTGATGGCGTCAGAGCCGGTTGCCAGCAGCACAATATCGACGTGCGCCTGATTGGCATCATGAGCCGGACCTTCGGTGAAGAGGCCTGCCTGGCCGAGCTGGATGGCCTGCTGGCGCATCGCGATCACATCACCGCCGTCGATCTGGCCGGCGATGAGCTGGGCTTCCCCGGCAGCGAGTTCCTCAGCCACTTTACCCAGGCACGCGATGCCGGTTTCCGGGTGACGGTGCATGCCGGTGAAGCCGCCGGGCCGGAGAGCATCTGGCAGGCGATTCGTGAGCTGGGTGCCGAGCGTATCGGCCACGGCGTCAAGGCGATTGAAGATCGGGCGCTGATGGATTTCCTCGCAGAGCACCACATCGGGATTGAATCCTGCCTGACCTCCAACATTCAGACCAGCACCGTGGCGTCACTGGCGCAGCATCCGCTGAAGGCCTTCCTTGAGCACGGCATTCTGGCAACACTGAATACTGATGACCCGGCGGTTCAGGGCATTGAACTGGCGCATGAGTATCACCATGCCGCACCGGCAGCCGGCCTGAGCCCGGCGCAAATCCGTCAGGCGCAGCAAAATGGTCTGACCATCGCGTTTCTCAGCGACGCCGAGAAAGCCGCGGTCCGCGCCCGCGTGCAGTAAGGCGTAGCCTGAGAGCCAAAAAAACGGGCCGGTTATCCGGCCCGTTTTTTTGGTGACGCGCGAAAGGACAAGTGGCTTTAAGACCGAGCCTGCGCAGGGAACAGGGTCAGATCGGAAAGGCGCAAAAGCCGCCATCCCTGGCACGCTCGGCCCACGCCATTACGCACCTCAACCCTGAGGTGCGCCCGTAGCGGGCCAACGCTTTGCATTGTTCAAAAACGCTCCCGGTGTTGTTGTCCATGGCGTGGGACGCTTTCCTCTTCTGACCCCTGTTCCCTGAGCGTTGAGCAAATTTATTGCTGCCGGACTTACCCGTTTTTGAACTTGTCAGCTCTCTTACAGCAATATTAAGCAGCCAATATTGCTCTCACCGATCAGACGCGCTTCAGCGACAGCGTCTGGCGTTTCTCTGCCGATTGTAGTCCGAGCTCAATCAGCTCCATCACCTGAATCGCCTCTTCTGCCGTCACCGGGTTACTGCCGCGACCGGCAATCGCATCACGAATGCCCGCATAGTAAGCCGGATAGTTACCTGGCTGCGTCAGCTGGCTGGTTTCGGTCAGTGAATCGCCGTCGACCAGCGTCAGGGTGCCGTCACGCATGTCGTAACCCCAGTCTTCCTGCGGCGGGAAATCACCGGACTTCAGGCGATCTTCCTGCGGATCGAGACCATATTTAACGTAGCTGCCGCGGGTGCCGTGCACGGTGTAACGCGGCGACTCGGCGGCCACCAGCATGCTGGCGTGCAGCACCACGCGGCGCTGTGGATAGGTCAGGGTCGCGTGGAAGTAGTCGGTGGTTTGCGCGCCAGGCCGCATCTCGGCCAGATCGACGTTAATCGCCACCGGCGGGCCAAACAGCTGCAGGGCCTGATCCAGCAGATGCGGTCCCAGGTCATACCAGATACCGCTGCCGGCGCCTTTCATTTCACGCCAGCGCTGACGCACTTCCAGCCGGAAGCGGTCGAAATGCGACTCGAAGTAGCGGACTTCTCCCAGCGTACCGGCGTCGATCAGCGATTTCAGCGTCAGGAAATCACTGTCCCAGCGACGGTTATGGAACACCGATAACAGCAGCCCTTTCGCTTTGGCTAAGGCATCCAGCTCGCGCGCCTGTGACAACGTCACGGTGAACGGCTTATCGACCACCACATGTTTACCGGCGTTCAGCGCCGCTTTCGCCAGCGGAAAGTGGGTATCGTTGGGGGTAGGAATAACAATCAATTGCAGAGACGGGTCGTCCAGCAGTGCCTGAGGATCAGCCACTACCTGAACCGCAGGCCAGTCGGCGTGGACTTTGCTGGCATCGCTACTGGAAATAGCGGCCAGTTCAACGTCCGGGGTGCCCGCAATCAGCGGGGCGTGAAACGTTTTGCTGGCAAAACCGTAACCGATCAGGCCAACACGCAGTTTATCGCTCATTTTAATCCCTCTTAGAGCCTATCCCGCTAGGCGTAATTATTGCAGATAGTCTGGACCCGGACAGCGCGGAGTAACCGGAGCGTACAGCGGGTTCGTCAGGATTGTGAGCCCTGTTCAGGCACAGACTGTCAAATAAAATAGCCTACCGGGATAGGCTCTTAGTTGCTAACCTGATTGATTTAAGACTATTAACCAGGCCAGGACAAGGAGGAATTTCCCGAAAAAACTAAGAGATAGCACTCTGTGTCATCGGCCAGGCGGTTTGTGCCGCCAGGTTGTCGTGCGCGTCCTGATTGCGGCGACGGAAGTCACTCGGGCTGACGCCGACCCGCTTACGGAACACCCGGGAAAAGTAGAGCTGGTCGTCGTAGCCGACTTCGCGCCCGACGGTAGCAATCGGTTCCTGAGTGGTTTGCAGCAGCAGTTTAGCGCGAATCACCCGCTGATCTTCGCGCCAGCGCAGCAGGTTAACGCCCATCTGTTCGCGGAACAGGTGTGCCAGCCGCGACGGTGACAGGCAGACATGACGCGCCACCTCTTCAATTTTCACTTCGCTGGCCAGATGATTGGTGACGTACTGACAGGCTTCAATCACCCGCGGATCGCGGATCAGCTGATGACTGCGCGGATCCTCTTCCACTGCCCGCAGCAGCAAGCGCTCCAGCAGGTTCATCGCCAGCTCTTCCGCAAAGCGGCGGCCGGAGTTATGGGTCTGTTCGATACTGGCAAACAGCCGGTCAAATTCGCCGCGCAGCGATTCCGGCAACAGCAGACGGCCGACGCCCTCCTGCTCATCCTGCCAGCGCAGCCAGTCGTGCCAGTAGGCGCGCGGCCGGAAATAGACCCAGCGATGAAACCACTGTGGGCTGTCAGGCGCGCGGCCATAGTAGTGGGCGGTTTTAGGCTGAAACAGCAGCATTTCGCCCGGCTCGCAGTCAAAGGCCCGCTCGCCATCGAATACCCGCCCTTTGCCTTTAATGGTGAGATTGAGAATGTAACCCTTCATGCCGTGCGGACGATCGATAAAAAAGTCCAGCGGACCGTCGGCGGTAATCGGCGTCAGCCCCGCCACCAGCCAGGCATTGAACGAATAGCCCGGCAGTAAGGGATTTTGCTGCTCGGCCGGTAATTCACGGTGATACATAGCGTCCTCACTCAGTCTGTCATTGATCGGATCATCCGCGGACGCCTGATGCGTCCGCGGGTTAACTGCTCGCCAAATCAGGCTTTATGCTTTTGTTTGTAGCGGTCAAATATCACCGCTGCTAACAGTATCAGACCGCGCACCACATACTGTGAGAATGGCGAGATATTCAATAAATTCATCGCATTCTCAACGGTTCCCAGAATCAGCACCCCGGCAACCACATAGGAGATTTTACCGATACCGCCCTTCAGTGAGACGCCGCCGAGCACGCAGGCGGAGATCACCACCAGCTCATAACCCAGCGAGGTCATCGGCTGACCACTGGTCATGCGTGAAGCCAGAATGATGCCCGCCGCGGCCGAGACCAGGCCGGACAGAATAAAGATAATGATCCGGGTCCGCACCACCGGCACCCCGGCCAGTCGTGCCGCTTCTTCATTACCGCCAATCGCCAGCGTATTACGGCCAAAGGTGGTTTTGTTCAGCAGAAAGCCGAAGATCAGCATGGTGGCGATGGTCAGCCAGATAGGCGCAGGGACGCCCAGCCAGTTGGCAAACCCGAGCGCGAAGAAGCGTTCATCTTCGATACCAACGGCTTTACCGTCGGAGAAGATGTAGGCCAGACCGCGCACGATCTGCATGGTCGCCAGGGTGGTGATCAACGCATTGATCTTCAGCCGGGCGATGACAAAGCCGTTGATAAAGCCGGTGAGCATACCGAGCACCAGACCGGCTGCCACGCCAATCCACAGGCTTTCGGTCATGTTGATCACTACCGCCGTGACCACGCCGGCACAGGCGATGACCGAGGCGACCGACAGGTCAAAATCACCGGACGCCAGGCAGAACAGCATGCCGCAGGCGACCATGCCGGACATCGACATCGCCAGCCCGAGGCCTTTCATATTGATAAATGAGCCGAAGTTCGGCACAAATACCGCACAGGCAATAAACAGCAGCGCAAACACCACCAGCATGCCGAAATTGTCCCAGATGCGACCAAACTGCAGGCCGCTGCGTGACGCTGGCGGCGGCGTATTTGAGGTCGTGGATGAAGCCATGTTGCTCTCCTGTCAGGCCACGGCGGCCGCTTGTGTGGTTTTTGGCATTGCCAGGCTCAGCGTTTGCTGCTCCGTGGCGTCGTCGTGCAGCACTTCACCGGCAATCGCCCCTTCACGCATCACCACGATGCGATCGGCAAGGCCCATCACTTCCGGCAGGTCGCTGGAGGCGAACAGTACCGCGATGCCGTCGTTGGCCAGCTGGTAAATCAGGTTATAGATTTCGTGTTTCGCCCCGACATCAATGCCGCGCGTCGGCTCATCCAGCAGGATCACCTTCATCTCTTCGGATAACCAGCGGCCGAGAATCGCCTTCTGCTGGTTACCGCCGGAGAGGTTCATGATCAGCTGTTCTGCCCCAGGCGTTTTGATGTTAAGCGAGCGGATATGGCTGTCGGCGTTGCGGCTTTCCCAGTCGTTTTTGATCAGGCAGCCCGCGGTAAGGTTGTGACGCCGGGCGCTGATGTTGATGTTATCGCGCACCGAGTGCACCGGAATGATGCCTTCAGCTTTACGATCTTCCGGGCACAGCATAATGCCGGCGCGGATAGCGTCGATCGGTTCGCGCAGCGTCAGCGGTTCGCCATCCAGCAACACCCGGCCGCCGCGCAGGCGCGTGCCGCCGAACAGCCCTTTCAGCAGTTCGCTGCGTCCGGCGCCGACCAGGCCAAACAGCCCAACGATCTCGCCAGCGTGGACCTTGAGCGAAATCGGCGTTCGTACCCCCTTCGCTTCCACCTGGTCCAGCTCAAGGCGCACCGCGCCTTTTTCACGCGGCGAATAACCGTAGATATCACCGAGGTTGCGGCCCACCATCGCCTGCACCAGATCGTCATGATGGGTGTTAGCCATGTCGGTAAAGGTGCGGACATAGCGGCCATCTTTGAACACCGTGATAGCGTCGCTGAGGGCAAAAATCTCTTCCATCCGGTGTGACACGTACAGCACCACCCGGCCCTCCTCACGGAGCTGACGGATGACGCGGAACAGGTTGTCGATTTCACGCGCCGACAGCGAACTGGTCGGTTCATCAAAGGCGATAATGCGCGCGTTACGCGCCAGCGCTTTGGCAATCTCCACCATCTGCCACTGACCGAGCGACAGGTACTTCAGCGGCATATCCGGGTCGATATCCATGCCGAGATTTTTCAGTTGCAGACCGGCCTCGTAGCGCATCAGCTTACGATTGACCAGGCCATGCTTGTGCGGAATCTGGCCGAGATAGATGTTCTCCGCCACGCTCATTTCCGGCACCAGGTGCAGTTCCTGGTAAATAATCGCCACCCCGGCATCCAGCGCATCGGTGGTGTGCTGGAAGTTTACCGGCTGGCCTTTGATCCGAATCTCGCCGCCGCTCGGCTGGTAGCTGCCGCTGAGAATTTTCAGCAGCGTCGATTTGCCTGCGCCGTTCTCGCCCATTAAGGCGTGGACTTCACCGCTGCGGCAGTCGAAAGAGATATCCTGCAGCGCTTTCACGCCAGGAAAGGTTTTACTGATGCCATGAAACGACAGAAATGCTGAATCAGTGTTCATGTTTATCCTCACTATTTCGCGCCGCTTACCCGCACCGGGTGTTAATGCCCGGCGGCAGTGTGGCGGCGCGAAATACACGGGCTGACTATATCGTGACGCCGTTGTGTTCAGACACCGGCAGGAGCAGGCTTTACATCAGCCCTTTCTTCGCCAGTTCGGTTTTGAAGTTGTCGCGGGTGATTAACACCACGTCGGTGACTTCGGTGAATTTTGGTGGCTCTTCGCCTTTGCTGACCCAGTTGTAGAGCATCTGGCTGCTTTTATAGCCGTGAACATCCGGGCTCGGCAGCAGAGAACCGTAGAAGCCGGTGGCTTTATCTTTCGACAATTCGCTGATCGCATCGACGCCGTTGATGCCGATACCGATGACGTCAGCCGCTTTAAAGCCCTGTCCTTCTGTGGCACGCACGCCGCCCAGCACGGTGTTGTCGTTCATGCCGACAATCAGCCAGTGTTTAATTTCAGGGTGCTGGACCAGCAGTGAGTTACCGGCATCAAACGCGCCCGGAATATCATTTGATTTGGTCGGCACCTGATAAATCTGCGCGGCCGGGAAGCCGGCTGCTTTGATCGCGTCCATCGAGCCGCCGGTGCGACGACGCGCGGTGTCCAGCTCATTCGCTGTAATGGCCATTACGCCGGTGGTTTTCGCATCCCAGCCGCGTTTCTGCATCTCTTTGTAGAGTTCCTGACCCTGACGCTCACCAATTTTGGTGGCCGCCATCATCACCAGCGGAACGGTATCCATCGGCTTGCCTTTGGCGGTCACGAACTGATCGTCCACCGCAATCACCTTCAGACCATAGCCACGTGCTTTGGCCATGATCGCTGAGCCAAGCTTTGGATCGGGCGTACAGATGACGAAGCCTTTGGCGCCGTTAGCGGCCAGGCTGTCGATGGCGTTGAGGGTTTTCTCACCATCGGGAACGGCAATCTTAATCACGTCAAAGCCCAAATCCTTGCCGGCTTTATCGGCGAACTTCCACTCGGTCTGGAACCAGGGTTCCTCCGGTTGCTTGACTAAGAAACCGAGCTTCATGGTCTCGGCGATAGCGGATTGTGACATAACCGCTGCCAGGCCGATGGCCGCGAACGCTTTAGTGAATTTATGCATGATGCTCTCCGGTGCCAGGTTGTTTTTCACTGCTAATAACGAATCGGTGTAAACGCTACCAGTGTTTTCTCATTTGTAGGTACAGCCATAAATCAGTGCGTTAGAGTGCTATGTGCTGAAAGCCTGTTCAGACGCTGGGCTAGTTTTAGCGGGATTAGCGAAGAAAAATGTAGAGCGGTATCACATCTTAAAATCACGGCAGAATGGTCCATATATTCAGCAAATTTAACCGGAGGTTAACTTTTGCAATGGATCACAAAATCACTGTCGATGACAGAAAAGTGCATATTGTCAGCCAGCCATGACTAACCGTTCTGGCGCGCCGGTCACAGGATGTAGGAGTTCATTAACTACAGGAGATTCCGATGCGTGCTGGAGCCATCACCCTTGGGCTGGACTTTGGTAGTGATTCGGTGCGTGCGCTGGCCGTTGATTGTCACAGCGGCAAAGAGCTGCAGAGTGCGGTGGTCAGCTACCCGCGCTGGCAACAGGGCTTATACAGCGATCCACACACCAACCGTTTTCGTCACCATCCACAGGATTACATCGATGCGATGGAACAGGCGATGCTCGGCGTTCTGAATGCGCTCAGCGAAACGCAGCGCGCCGCCGTAGTCGGCATTGGCGTCGACACAACCGGCTCGACCCCGGCCCCCATCGATCGCGACGGTAACGTGCTGGCGCTGCGCCCCGAATTTGCCGACAACCCCAACGCCATGTTTGTGTTATGGAAAGATCACACTGCAATTGAAGAAGCGGAAGAGATCAATCAGCTGTGCCACAGCGGCCGCTTTCAGGATTACAGCCGCTATATCGGCGGCATTTACTCCTCAGAATGGTTCTGGGCCAAGATTCTGCACGTATCACGCGAAGACGCGGCGGTGCGTGACGCGGCAGTCTCGTGGGTCGAACTGTGCGACTGGGTACCGGCGTTACTGAGCGGCACCACGGCACCCGACCGGCTGCGGCGTGGCCGTTGCGCCGCCGGACATAAAGCGCTGTGGCACGGCGACTGGAACGGCCTGCCCGAAGCGGACTTCCTCAATGCGCTGGACCCGCTGCTCACTCAGCAGCTCGATTCGCCGCTGTTCAGCGACACCTGGACCGCTGACCTGCCGGTCGGCACCCTCAGCCCGGAATGGGCGCAGCGGCTCGGTCTGCCGCAGACGGTCACCCTGTCCGGCGGTGCGTTTGACTGCCACATGGGCGCAGTCGGCGGCGGCGCGAAGCCGTATACCCTGGTCAAAGTAATTGGCACCTCCACCTGCGACATCCTGATTGCCGATGCTGACCAGGTTGGCGATCGCGCAATTAAAGGTATCTGCGGTCAGGTTGATGGCAGCGTGATGCCCGGTGCTGTCGGGCTGGAAGCGGGACAGTCTGCTTTTGGCGATATCTATGCCTGGTTCAGCCGCCTGCTGGGCTGGCCATTGCAACTGGCCGCTGAGCGTCATCCGGCGCTGAAACCGCAACTGGCAGAAATGCAGAAAACGCTGATTAAAGATCTGACCGAGGCGTGGGCTGCCAATCCGCAGCTCGACCACCTGCCGGTGGTACTCGACTGGTTCAACGGCCGCCGCACCCCGAATGCCAACCAGCGCCTGAAAGGGGTAATAACCGATCTCAACCTCGGCACTGACGCACCGGCGCTGTTTGGCGGGCTGGTTGCCGCCACCGCGTTTGGTGCGCGCGCCATTATGGAGTGCTTCGAGCAGCAGCAGATCCCGGTAGAAAACATCCTGACCCTCGGCGGCATCGCGCGTAAATCGCCGGCGATTATGCAGGCCTGCTGCGACGTGATGAACCGGCCACTGGATATCGTCGCCTCTGATGAATGCTGTGCGCTGGGCGCGGCGATTTTCGCCGCCGTCGCGGCTGGCGTCTACTCCAGCGTGCCCGAGGCACAGCAGGTGATGGCCAGTCCGATTGCCGTCACCCTGCAGCCCGATCCGGCGCGCGTGGCACGCTATCAACAACTCTATCAACGCTATCAACAATGGTGCGTGACGGCTGAACCGCAATACGCCGCTCGCCCCGCTTCCGCTAAGAGCCTATCCCAGTAGGCGTAATTGTTGCAGGCAGTCTGGACACGGACAGCGCGGAACAACCGGAGCGTACACGGAGTACGTGAGGATTGTGAGCACTGCCCAGGTTCAGACTGACAAATAAAATAGCCTATTGGGGTAGGCTCAAAGTAAAGGAGTGATTTTATGGAACAGTTAAACAGCTACAGCGTGTGGTTTGTGATTGGCACGCAGCACCTCTACGGTGCGGAGACGTTACGCCAGGTAGAACAGCATGCGCGTCAGGTAGTCGAGGGATTAAATCAGGCTGGCCTGCCGCTGCAGCTGGAGCTGAAACCGCTGGTGAAATCACCGGATGAAGCGCTGACGCTGTGCCGCGACGCGAATCATGACACCCGCTGCGTTGGCATCATTACCTGGCTGCACACCTTTTCGCCGGCTAAAATGTGGATCGGCGGCCTGAGCGTGCTGAATAAACCACTGCTGCAGTTCCATACCCAGTTCAATGCTGAAATTCCGTGGGACAGCATGGACATGGACTTTATGAACCTGAACCAGACCGCACACGGCGGCCGTGAGTTTGGTTTTATCGGCGCACGGATGGGTCTGCAGCACAGCGTGGTCACCGGTCACTGGCAGGACGGTGCCAGCCAGCAGCGTCTGGGTAACTGGATGCGTGCGGCGCTGACGAAACAGGCCAGCCAGCAGCTAAAAGTGGCGCGCTTTGGCGATAACATGCGCGAAGTGGCGGTTACCGAAGGCGATAAAGTTGCGGCGCAGATTCAGTTCGGTTATGCCGTCAACGGCTGGGGCGTCGGCGATCTGGTTGAGGTAATCAATCAGGTCAGTGATGGCGACGTCAATGCGTTGATCGATGAGTACGAAAGCCTCTATCGCTTTACCGATGTGGCGGCCTCGGGCGGCGAAAAACGGCAGAACGTACTGGATGCAGCGCGTATCGAGCTGGGCCTGAAGCGTTTCCTGGAAGCAGAAGGCTGCCAGGCATTTACCACCAACTTCCAGACGCTGCACGGTATGACGCAGTTGCCGGGACTGGCGGTGCAACGTCTGATGGGCCAGGGTTATGGCTTTGCCGGTGAAGGTGACTGGAAAACCGCGGCGCTGTTACGCATTTTCAAAGTGCTGGCGGGCGATCGCAAAGGTGGTACCTCATTTATGGAGGATTACACCTATCACTTCTCACCGGGTAACGATCTGGTGCTCGGCTCCCACATGCTGGAAGTCTGCCCGTCGATTGCCATTGAAGAGAAGCCATTAATCGATGTGCAGTTCCTCGGCATTGGTGATAAAGCCGATCCGGCCCGCATGATTTTCTCAACGCCAGCCGGGCGTGCGATTAACGCCAGCGTGATTGATATGGGCGATCGTTTCCGTCTGCTGGTTAACGTGGTAGATGCGATTGAACAGCCGAAACCGCTGCCGAAGTTGCCGGTTGCGCGCGCACTGTGGAAAGCCCAGCCGTCATTGGCGACCGCGTCCGAAGCGTGGATTCTGGGCGGCGGCGCGCACCATACGGTGTTCAGCCAGGCGCTGACTTTGGATGATATGTATCTGTACGGTGAGATGAACGACATCGAAGTGCTGGTGATTGACGAGCATACACGTTTACCTGCTTTCAAAGATGCGCTGCGCTGGAACGAAGCGTACTACCGGCTAAAACGTTAATTACGCACTGCGGCAGCGCTGTTCATTTTAATGATTAGCAGCGCGCCAGAATCAATCAAACCACCGATGCAGGCTTATGCGGCATCGGTTTTTTTTTATAAAAACGGTGCTATTTAGTCGGGATGGCGGGCGTTCCGTAACATCGCCGTCAACAGATCCCTGTAGCCCCGGCTGCCGGGATACTCGCCTCACACTATCCGCTTCCTGCTTCTTAAAACGATGCATCAGCCCAGCCGGGAAGGAAAGGCATGCCTGAAGAGCAAAGCGTCCGCGCCGGGGATGGCGCGGCCGATCCGCAGGGATGCGGGAATCCTTTGCGATCGGGCATGCCTTTCCTGACCCTGTACTCTCAGCCAACAGCGACTGTTTTATGCTATCCCCAATAAAAACTATCCGCTTCCTGCTTCTTAAAACGAAGCATCAGCCCAGCCGGGAAGGAAAGGCAATGCCTGAAGAGTAAAGCGTCCGCGCCCGGGATACAGCGGCCGATCCGCAGGGATGCGGGAATCCTTTGCGATCGGGCATGCCTTTCCTGACCCTGCACCCTCAGCCAACAGCGACTGTTTTATGCTATCCCCAATAAAAACTATCCGCTTCCTGCTTCTTAAAACGATGCATCAGCCCAGCCGGGAAGGAAAGGCATGCCTGAAGAGCAAAGCGTCCGCGCCGGGGATGGCGCGGCCGATCCGCAGGGATGCGGGAATCCTTTGCGATCGGGCATGCCTTTACTGACCCTGCACCTTCATCTAACAGCGACTGTTTTAGCCGGATATACAAACATCCTTTACTGCAATGTAACCTCTTCATGATCTTGCTCTTTAACCCACCAGCCTGTATTGCTTGATGCCTGACAAAATAAAGGCGCCCCGCACATGCTTATTGCCGAGCTGAATCAACATCCCCGCTACGCCGAACAAACCGCACAGCTGCTGCACACTGAATGGTCACATTTTCCTGCATGGTCTCACCCGCCTGCCATTGTTGCGCGTTTAAAACAGCGCAATCAGAAACCTTCGGCAGAATTTACCCTTATTGCCACGCCGGATGGCGAAACGGTGATCGCGACCTGTAGCATCATTCGCTATGAACTGGATGACATTGCCGCGCGGGAATACTGGATTGGTGAGGTGGTCACAGATAAGAGATTCCGGGGTCAGGGCGTGGCAAAAGCGTTGATCCAACAGGCGATTGCGACAGCAATCAAACAACAAATCAGTGAACTGTGGCTCTATACGCCCGATCAGCAAGGGTACTATCAGCGCTCAGGATGGCAGGCGGTGGAACAGCGGCACATAGCGGGTGAAGAGGTCACGGTGATGAAGTTGCGTCTGGCGCAGTAAAGGACGGCTCCGGCGAGCCGCCCTCTAGCGGGATACTCAGGTAGTCAGGAACTCAATCGTTTTACCGGTGCATTCTGCTGGCGATCCCAGATCACCGTCAGCAAACGTTGTAACGCGATAAAGGCAAACAGCAGGATACCAATGGCGATTTTGGTCCACCACGAGCTGAGGGTGCCGTCGAAGTTAATCCAGGTCTGGATCAGCCCCTGAATCAGCACGCCGAACAGCGTACCCAGCACCGTTCCGACCCCGCCCGACAGCAGCGTGCCGCCGATGACTACCGAAGCAATCGCATCCAGCTCCACGCCCAGTCCCGCCAGCGCATAACCGGCCGAGGTGTAGATAGAGAAGACGATACCGGCTAGCGTGGCTAAGGTGGTAGAGAGCATATAGATTTTGATGGTGGTGGCACGGGTCGACACCCCCATCAGCTGCGCCGAGGTCAGGTTACCGCCAATCGCGTAGACCTGATTACCAAAGCGGGTACGGTGCGCCAGAATAATCCCACCCAGCACCACCACCAGCATAATCACCGCCAGCAGGCTGAGACGTCCGCCGCCTGGCACTTTCCACGCCAGGCTGGAGAGCATGGTATAGAACGGATGATCGATCGGAATCGAGTTCTCCGACACCAGATAGCTGCAGCCGCGCAGAAAGAACATGCCGGCCAGGGTGATAATAAATGCCGGGATCTTCAGCGCATCGATCAACCAGCCCATCATCGCGCCGAACAAGGCACCCAGCGCCAGAATTACCGCAAAAGCCAGCAGCGGATCGAGGTGGAAATCGCCAATCGCCCGCGCCAGGAACACCCCGGTAAAGGCGATCACCGCGCCGACCGACAGATCGATACCGCCGGATAAAATCACAAAAGTCATACCGACCGCGATAATGCCCAGAAAGGCGTTATCAGTCAGGATATTGCAGATGACCCGGGTTGAGGCGAAGCCCGGAAACTGGCTCAGGCAGAACAGGTAACCCGCGACGAACACCAGCAAGGTGATCATCAACGGCAGATGGCGTTTGATCATGTCGGGCGTCTCCGTTTTAACATCGCAATAAACCGGGGTGATTGCAGTAACAGCACGCACATCACTACCACCGCTTTGACCACCTGATTCAGCTCTGGCGGGAAGCCGGAGAGCAAAATACCGGTGTTCATCGACTGAATAATCAACGCACCGATCAAAGACAGCACCAGATTGAAGCGTCCGCCCATCAGCGAAGCGCCACCGATTACCACCGCCAGAATCGCATCCAGCTCCAGCCATAATCCGGCGTTATTGGCATCCGCACCGCGAATGTCGGCAGCAACAATCAGCCCGGCTACCGCAGCGCAAACGCCGCTGATGGCGTAGGTCGACATCACCACCAGCCAGCCGGTGACGCCCGCATTGCGCGCGGCACGCAGGTTGATCCCTACCGCTTCAATAAACAGGCCGAGCGCGGTTTTGCGAGTCAGCAGCCAGACCGCCAGCGCCACCAGCAGAGTGATCCACACCGGTACCGGCAACATCAGCAGCGAACCGTTGCCAAACCAGCCAAGACTGTCACTGTCGAAGGTAACGATCTGACCCTGGGTAATCAGCTGGGCAATACCGCGCCCCGCCACCATCAGAATCAGCGTGGCGACGAACGGCTGTATACGCAGCAGCGCCACCAGCACCCCATTCCAGATACCGCAGGCCAGACCGGTAGCCAGCGTCACGGCAATGATAAACGGCACGCTGTGTCCGGCCACGGTCAGGGTCGCTGCCGTCGCGCCGGCAATCGCCATCACCGCCCCAACCGACAGATCGATACCGCCGGTGGCGATCACCAGCGTCATGCCAATGGCCAGCAGCGCCACCGGCGCAGCGCGGTTGAGGATATCAATCGGACTGCCGAACAGTCGGCCATCCTGCAGATGGACAGCAAAAAAGTTATTTGCCACCAGGCTATCGATCAGCAGCACCAGCAGCAGCGCCGCGATTTGCGGCATGCCCGGTGGCAGTTTCAGCTTACGGCGTTGCGGTTTTTCAGGTGTCATAGGGGTCTCAAGCATGTTGTGCCCCTCCGTCAGCGATAGCGTTGACGATCGACGCTACCGAAAGTTGCTCCAGCGGAATTTCTGCCACCTGCTTCAGATCGCGCATGATCAACACCCGATCGGCATAACCCACCAGTTCTTCAAGCTCAGAGGAGATGACCAGCAGCGCCAGTCCATCAGCACATAAGGATTCAATTAAACGAATAATCTCGGCGTGCGCGCCCACGTCAATGCCGCGCGTCGGCTCGTCGAGGATCAGAAACTGCGGTTTAGTCACCAGCCAGCGCGACAGCAGCACCTTTTGCTGGTTGCCACCCGACAGCAGCTCCACCGGTTGATCGGCGTGCGGCGTACGAATGCCCAGGCTCTTGATAAAGCGTTCGGCGATCGCCTGCTGCTCACGCTTTTTAATCGGTCGTAACCAGCCGCGCTGCGCCTGCAATGCCAGAATGATATTTTCGCGCACCGATGCCGCGCCAATAATCCCGTCGGTTTTGCGATCTTCCGGACAGAACCCCATCCCCAGCTGCGAGGCGCGAGCCGGGTTAGTGATTCGCTGCACCTTGCCTTTGATTTTTGCCGTGCCGCGATCGGCGCGGCGAATACCAAACAGCACTTCTGCGGTTTCGGTACGGCCCGAGCCCAGCAGTCCTGCCAGACCGACCACTTCACCCGGCCGGACCTCCAGATTAAACGGCTCGATGGTGCCTTTTTTGCCGTAATCTTCAAACGATACCACCGGCTGATTACTGCGCAGAGTGCTGCCCTGCCGCTGCAGCGCCGTCTCCAGCAGTTCGCGCCCCAGCATCAGTTTGATCAGTTCAATTTGCGGCAGCGAGGCGGTGTCGCGGGTAGCGATAAATTGCCCGTTGCGTAATACCGTGATGCGATCGGTGATGCGGTAAACCTGGTCGAGAAAGTGGGTAACGAAAATCAGGCTCATCCCTTTGGCTTTTAACTGCGCCATCAGGGTAAACAGCATCTCCACTTCACTGGCGTCGAGGCTGGCGGTTGGTTCATCCAGAATCAGCACCTGGGCGGAGAGATCGACTGCGCGGCAGATAGCGATAATCTGCTGCATCGCCACCGAGTAGTGTCCCAGCGGGCGCGTCACGTCGAGTGAAAAACCGTAGTTACGCATCAGCGCATCGGCATCCCGCACCATGCGCCGCCGATCGAGCATGCCGAAGCGTCGTGGCTCGCGGCCTATATAGAGGTTATCGGCTACCGACATATTCGGCAGCATGTTCACTTCCTGATAAACGGTACCAATGCCCATCTCCTGCGCCTGGGCAGTGTTGTGCGGCGTAATCGGCTTACCGTTCAGGGTGATGGTGCCGGCATCGCGGCTGTAGACCCCGGTCAGCACTTTGATCAGGGTTGACTTCCCCGCGCCGTTCTCGCCCAGCAGCGCCATGATCTCGCCCTTGCGAATATCAAACGAGACGTTGTTCAGCGCTTTAACGCCGGGAAATCCTTTGCTGACGCCGCTGATGGTTAACAGCGATGTTTCATTGTGTGTGGTCATTCTGCTAACTCCGCCTCACGTCATGAAAAACCGCCCCGCAGGGCGGTCTGCGGCTTAGTAACCCATGCCTTTTTTGCGTTCCAGTTCCCGCTGAGCGTCAGCAGGCAGGAACAGTTTCGATTCGGTTTTGATCACTTTTGGCGGCAGCGTTCCCTCTTTCTTAAATTTCTCCAGCGCATCAAAGGCCGGGCCGGCCATGTTTGGCGTCAGCTCCACGTTGGCATTGGCTTCGCCTGCCAGCATCGCTTTATAGATATCCGGTACGCCGTCAATCGAGCCGGTCAGAATATCTTTGCCAGGCTTCAGACCGGCTTCTTTAATCGCCTGGATGGCACCGATCGCCATGTCATCGTTGTGTGCGTAAACCATGCAGATGTTCTTGCCGTTGTTTTCCGCCTTAATGAAGCTTTCCATTACCTCTTTACCTTTGCTGCGGGTAAAGTCGCCAGACTGAGAGCGGATCACTTTGATGTTCGGATGACCGCTGATCGCTTCAGCAAAGCCTTTCTTACGATCGATCGCCACGCTGGCCCCGACCGTGCCCTGCAGTTCCACCACGTTACACTGTTTGTCGCCGACGGTTTTCACCAGCCAGTCGCCAATCAGCTTGCCTTCCAGCACGTTATCCGCAGTGACAACCGCCTGATACAGCGATTTGTCTTTGACTACGATGGCGCGGTCCAGCAGATAGACCGGGATTTTGGCGTCTTTGGCTTCTTCCAGCACCGGTTCCCAACCGGTCTGCACCACCGGCGCGATAAAGATGGCGTCAACGCCCTGAGCGATAAACGAGCGAACCGCTTTAATCTGGTTCTCTTGTTTTTGCTGACCATCAGCGATTTTCAGGGTGATACCGCGTTTTTTAGCTTCGCTTTTCGCCACGTTGGTTTCGGCGGAGCGCCAGCCAGATTCCGAACCCACCTGCGAGAAGCCGACCGTCATGTCCGCAGCCAGCACTGGTCCGGTCAACGCGGCGCTGACCAGCGTGGTCAGAAGTAAACGTTTCCACATAGTTTTTATTCCTCTGAAGGGCATTTGCTGTTTAGGGTAGAGAGCCCGCTTAGCCTGGACTAAAAAAGGGTGCATAATGGCGACATGCTTCACAAAATTGAGCAATTTAAAGGAGTTACGTCAACATCAACCGTTTTATAGTGCAGGCTGTTATGGATAAAACGACTGAAAGTGAAATCAGGACGGGTTAAATAATTGTAATAAACAGAATCGCTTATGCGCAGCCCCACTGAAAGCGATTACAGCCAGGCGTACAAAATGGGTTATCTGCCTGCGGGATGAACAAAAAATGGGATTTGTGATTGCCCGCACATTGCTTGCATAGTGCTAGCGTAGCGCTCGCATAGTGCCTACATAGTGCATTTTTCAGGTGACTGGCGGGCGAAACGTTTCTCTGGCGACTTCTGCGGGCGATCGGTTGACAGCGCGACGCCGTCTGACCACGACGGGCGGCCTGAGACGACGGCAGGCAATGCGCACTGCCGGGTTAAGTGCGACCCTGACCAAGCGTTTTTTACTCCGCTGCGGCGTATTTACTGCACCATCTGTGTTAGCGTGTTGTTCAGTAGTCACCACTCGTTCAGCAGTCACCACTGAAGGCAACATCATGTTTATCTCAGGTTCGATCACCACCACTACCACCCGCACCGCTTTGAGCGTATCTGTGACCGGCACCTGACAAACAGATCTTCGCTCCCCGCCCAACCGGACGGGGACCTGTTCTCCGTTCTTTACCCTCTGAATGGAGAAACAACATGAGTTCATCTGAAAGCGCATTATTAGTCATCGATATGCAACAGGGCCTGTTCAGGGGAGCTGTCACGCCTCATCACGCCGATAGGGTGTTAGCGAATATTTGCCTGCTGATTGAAAAAGCGCGTCAGGCTAAGGTCCCGATCTTTTTTGCACGCCATACCGGACCCGATGATTCCCCATTCAGCGCCCGGAGCCCGTTAACCCGTCTGTTGCCGGAACTGGGCGTTGATGACGCGCAGGAGGGTGTTTTTATCAAAAAATTCCCCAGCTGATTCAGAGATACGCCGCTGCTGAGCCAGTTACGAGAAAAAGGGATTAAACAGCTGGTGGTGACCGGGATGAAAACCGAGTTTTGCGTCGATACCAGCTGTCGGGCAGCCGCAGATTGCGGTTTTTCAGTGGTGCTGGTTTCTGATGCCCACACCACGGTGGATAATCCCCATCTGACCGCAGAAAAAATCATTGCACACCATAATCTGACCCTGGCCGGTCCGTTTGTTACCCTGAGCGCGGCTGCAGAGTGGCATTTTTAGTCAGCATTGCGTTATTAAAATCTGCGCAGTCACTCTATCTGCCGCGCCGGTCAGCCACCTGCCACGCTGCTGCCGGCAGGCCTGATGCTGGCCTTCACCACGCAGGCCAGGCAAAAACCGTCCGGACGCGGTGTGACACGCCTGGCACGTCAGCGCGGAGGGATTATTTTCTGACACGGGCGATGTTGCAGAATTCCCGGTTCAGCACCGCGGGCAGGTGGCCCTATCCGCGAATAAACCTGCAAAAATGGACTTTTAGCGGCGTATTCCGGTCGTTTATCTGATTTTCACCTTTTTTTGATCACAGGATCTGGACAGGTTTAGCTTGCCCCCTATACTGAGCACTCCTTAGTTCCTTCTACTGTTATGGCAATGATGACTGCGTACGACTACCTGCTTAAATTTCGTAAAGTGAATAACTCAGACAGTCTGGAAAAGCTCTTCGATCACCTCAATTACTCGCTCACCGATGAGATGGATATCATCAATATGTACCGTGCTGCCGATCATCGGCGCGCCGAACTGGCGTCGGGCGGACGGTTATATGATCTTGGCTGTGTGCCTAAGACGGTGTGGCGCTACGTGGTATAACTTCCTGCTGCCTGATTTTTTTGGTTACGTTGTCCAGGCGGGCGCGCCCCATCTGGACATGCTATTCTGCTGCGCTTCGACTTCCCAAGACAGGAATTACCGCTATGAATGAACAGGTTGCTGCGCCGCGCATCGGTGGCTGGCTTTTGCTGCCGCTGGCCTGGCTGATTATGACCCTGTTAACCACTGCGCTGGTAATGGCGATGTACCTTACACCGCTGTTTAATCCGGAATGGCGCGCGACACTCTTCTCCCATGGCAGCACCCTTTTCTCTTACTGGGCCATCTCCCTGCTGACCGCCGCGGCGGTCTGGGCTTACAGCCTGTGGATTAGCTGGCTGTTCTTTAAGCGCTCACGCCGTTTACCGCGCCATTATCTGCTGTGGTTGCTGATTACCGTGCTGTTGGCGCTGAAAACCTTTGCCTTTACCCCGGTAACCGACAGCCGCGCCTTACAGACGCTGTTGCTTTCACTGGCGGCCGCAGCGGTGTTTGCCCCCTACTTCAAACGCTCAAAGCGGGTAAAAAGCACCTTTATTGAACCCTAACGCTGTGAGTTGTGTCAGGAATTTAATTCTGAGTGCGGTCTGCCCGGCCGGTTGCGGCGTAGCGGTTGAGATACGCCGCACTATCAATGATAATAAGCCGCTTTCTGGATTTCAGGCGAAAAAATGACCGATTATCTGCTTCTCTTTGTTGGTACTGTGCTGGTAAATAACTTCGTGCTGGTGAAGTTCCTTGGCCTGTGCCCGTTTATGGGCGTTTCCAAAAAACTGGAGACGGCAATCGGCATGGGCCTGGCCACCACTTTCGTGATTACGCTGGCCTCAATCTGTGCCTGGCTGGTGAATCACCTGATTTTGCTGCCGCTCGATCTGGTCTACCTGCGCACCATGGCTTATATCCTGGTGATCGCGGTGGTGGTGCAGTTCACCGAGATGGTGGTGCGTAAAACCAGCCCGTCGCTCTATCGCCTGCTGGGCATTTTCCTGCCGCTGATCACCACCAACTGCGCGGTGCTGGGCGTGCCATTGCTGAGCGTCAATCTGAATCACACCTTTCTGCAGGCAGCCCTGTACGGCTTTAGCGCCTCACTCGGCTTCTCGCTGGTGATGGTGCTGTTCGCCGGCATGCGTGAACGTCTGGTGCTGGCCAACGTCCCGGCCCCGTTCAAAGGTAACTCCATTGCCCTGATCACCGCTGGCCTGATGGCGCTGGCATTTATGGGCTTTACCGGTCTGGTGAAATTCTGATGACCGCGATCTGGATAGCAGTTGCTGTATTAAGTGCGCTGAGCCTGGTGTTCGGTGCGCTGCTGGGCTACGCCTCGCGCCGCTTTGAGGTCGAAGAAGACCCAATCGTTGAGCAAATTGATGCCATTCTGCCGCAGAGTCAGTGCGGGCAGTGCGGCTATCCCGGTTGCCGCCCGTATGCCGATGCGGTGGGCAACAACGGTGAAGCCATCAACAAGTGCGCGCCAGGCGGTGAGCAGACCATGCTCAAGCTGGCAGAGCTGCTGAACGTTGAGCCGCAGCCGATTGATGGCGATGAAACCGCCAAAGCGCCGGTCCGCACCGTGGCCTTTATCGATGAAGCGAACTGCATTGGCTGCACCAAGTGTATTCAGGCCTGCCCGGTAGATGCGATTGTCGGGGCGACCCGCGCCATGCACACCGTGCTGAGCGATGTCTGCACCGGCTGCGATCTCTGTGTTGCGCCCTGCCCGACTGACTGCATCGAGATGCGGCCGGTTGAGACCACGCCTGCCAACTGGAAGTGGGATCTGAACAGCATTCCGGTGCGGGTGATTCCGGTAGAAACTCATGCTTAATTTGTTGAATTTTTTCAAAAAAGATAAGATCTGGGATTTTCAGGGCGGCATTCATCCGCCGGAAATGAAAACCCAGTCCAACGGTACCCCGCTGAGCGAACTGCCGTTGCCGCACCGTTTTATCATCCCGCTGAAACAGCACATCGGTCACGAAGGTGAAATCTGCGTGGCACCGGGCGATAAGGTGCTGCGCGGTCAGCCCCTGACCTTTGGCACCGGCCGGATGTTACCGGTGCATGCCCCGACCTCCGGCACCATCGAGGATATCGGTCAGCACATGACCGCCCATCCGTCTGGCCTGTCAGAGCTGTGCATTTTCCTGACGCCCGATGGCGAAGACCGCTGGATGCCGCTTGATCCCCTGCCCGATTACCGCCAGCATCCGCGCGCCGACATCGTGCAGCGTATTCACGATGCCGGGATTGCCGGTCTGGGCGGCGCGGGCTTCCCGACCGCTACCAAGCTTAAAGGCGGTCTGCGCGGTGTCAAAACCCTGATCATCAATGCGGCAGAGTGCGAGCCTTACATCACTGCGGATGACCGTCTGATGCAGGACTACGCGGCTGAAGTGCTGGAAGGCAGCCGGATTCTCGCCTGGGTATTACAGGCAGAACGGGTGCTGATTGGCATCGAAGATAATAAACCTGAAGCCATTGCGGCACTGAAGCAGGCGTTAGGCGGCGAGCGCGATCTGCAAATACGGGTGATCCCGACCAAATACCCCTCTGGCGGTGCTAAACAGCTGACCCGCATCCTGACCGGGATGGAGGTTCCGCACGGCGGACGCTCGACCGATATTGGTGTGCTGATGCAGAACGTCGGTACCGCCTGGGCAGTTAAGCGCGCGATTATCAATGGTGAACCGATTACAGAACGCGTCGTGACGCTGACCGGCGAGGCGATCGCC
Source organism: Pantoea sp. UYEF8 (assembly GCF_040546285.1). Lineage (NCBI taxonomy): Bacteria > Pseudomonadati > Pseudomonadota > Gammaproteobacteria > Enterobacterales > Erwiniaceae > Pantoea > Pantoea sp. UYEF8. The sequence goes on from NZ_JBEPNM010000002.1 coordinate 420,475, forward strand.
CAGCCGCGCAACGTCTGGAGCCGTCTCGGCACGCCTATCAGCCATCTGCTGCATCAGGTCGGGTTCCGTCCTGGCCCGCGCCAGATGGTGATCATGGGCGGTCCCCTGATGGGCTTTACCCTGCCGTCGCTGGACGTGCCGGTGGTGAAGATCACCAACTGTATTCTGGCCCCGTCCAGCAGCGAAATGGGTAACAACGACGAAGAGCAGTCCTGCATTCGCTGTTCTGCCTGCGCTGATGCCTGCCCGGCTAAACTGCTGCCACAGCAGCTTTACTGGTACAGCCAGGGCGGCGACCACGATAAGGCGCGCGCGCATCACATTGATGATTGCATTGAGTGCGGTGCCTGCGCCTATGTCTGCCCGAGCAATATTCCGCTGGTGCAGTATTACCGGCAGGAAAAAGCTGAGCTGCGCGCCATCGATCTGGAAGCGAAACGTACCCTCGAAGCCAAAGCGCGCTTTGAAGCGCGCCAGGCCCGGCTGGAACGTGAGAAGCAGGCGCGTGAAGCGCGACATGAAGAGGCGAAACAGCGCGTTGCCCGCAGCGACAACGGCGAGCTGGCGGCAGCGAAAGCGCGGGCCACCGCCCGTCGTGCCGAACCTGATGAAGCCGCTGCTGAAGCGCAGCGTGAAGCCCGTCATGCGCAGGCGCGTCTGCGTCAGGCCGAGGCTCAGGCAGAAACTCAGGCGCTGAGTCGTCAGACTACCGATCCGCGTAAAGCGGCGGTTGAGGCGGCGATTGCCCGCGCCAAAGCGAAGAAAATGACGCCAGCCGGGGCCGGGAGCGAGGCCAGTGAAGAGGCGGCAGTCGATCCGCGTAAAGCGGCGGTTGAAGCGGCTGTTGCCCGTGCGAAGGCGAAGAAAGCCGCCCAGGCGGAAAGCGCGCAGCCGGTAACGGACGCTGACGCCCAGCCTGCCGCTGAAACTGACGATCCGCGTAAAGCCGCGGTGCAGGCCGCGATTGCCCGCGCGAAAGCGAAGAAAGCCGCCCAGGCGGAAAGCGCGCAGCCGGTAACGGACGCTGACGCCCAGCCTGCTGAAGAAACTGACGATCCGCGCAAAGCCGCGGTGCAGGCCGCCATTGCCCGCGCGAAGGCGAAGAAAGCCGCCCAGGCAGACAGCGCGCAGCCGGTAACGGACGCTGACGCCCAGCCTGCCGCTGAAACTGACGATCCGCGTAAAGCCGCGGTGCAGGCCGCCATTGCCCGCGCGAAGGCGAAGAAAGCCGCCCAGGCAGACAGCGCGCAGCCGGGAACGGACGCTGAGTCACAGCCTGCCGCTGAAACTGACGATCCGCGTAAAGCCGCGGTGCAGGCCGCGATTGCCCGCGCGAAAGCGAAGAAAGCCGCCCAGGCGGAAAGCGCACAGCCGGTAACGGGCGCTGACGCCCAGCCTGCTGAAGAAACTGACGATCCGCGCAAAGCCGCAGTGCAGGCCGCGATTGCCCGCGCGAAGGCGAAGAAAGCGCAGGCTCAGGCAGCGGCGGCCGATGCAGCCTCACGTGATGCTGCGGTAGTGGCCACGCAGGCCCATTACGCCGTCGAAAAAGCTGAACAGGCGCAGGAGCAAGCGAACAACGCCAATGCTGAACCGGAACAGGCACCTGAATTGAATCAACCCGATGATGCGCGTAAAGCCGCCATAGCGGCCGCCATCGCACGTGCCAAAGCGCGTAAAGCGCAGTCGTCTACGACGCTTGAGGATTAAATGGCTTTTCGTATCGCAAGTTCCCCTTATACCCATAACCGCCGCAGTACCGGCAATATCATGTTGCTGGTGGTGCTGGCGGCGGTGCCGGGTTTTGCCGCACAGTGTTATTTCTTTGGCTACGGCACGCTTTTACAGGTTTTACTGGCTACGCTGACCGCCTGGCTGACTGAAGCTGCTATTTTACGGCTGCGTAAAGCGCCGGTTGGCAGCAACCTGGCAGACAACTCAGCGCTGCTGACGGCGGTGCTGATCGGTATCAGTCTGCCCCCGCTGGCACCGTGGTGGCTGGTGGTGATCGGCACGGTGTTCGCCATCGTCATTGCCAAACAGCTGTATGGCGGGCTGGGCCAGAACCCCTTCAATCCGGCGATGGTCGGTTATGTGGTGCTGCTGATCTCCTTCCCGGTCCAGATGACCAGCTGGTTGCCGCCCGACACGCTACAGGCGATTAAACCGACGCTGATGGACAGTCTGAGCATGATATTCCGCGGCCATACGCTGGCGGGCGAGACCATGCAGCAGTTGCAGATTGGCGTTGACGGCATCAGCCAGGCGACGCCGCTGGATACCTTTAAAACCGGGCTGCGCGCCGGTCACAGCGCCGATCAGTTACTGGCGCAGCCAATCTACAGCGGCGTGCTGGCGGGTCTCGGCTGGCAATGGGTCAATCTGGGTTACCTGGCTGGCGGTCTGTTTCTGCTGTGGAAAAATGCGATCCGCTGGCATATTCCTGCCGCTATGCTGCTGTCGCTGGCGTTCTGCGCTACGCTTGGCTGGGTATTTTCACCAGACTCGCTCAACAGTCCGCTGATTCACCTGTTCTCCGGCGCGACTATGTTGGGTGCATTTTTCATCGCCACCGATCCGGTTACCGCCTCCACCACTAACCGCGGTCGTCTGATTTACGGCGCGCTGATCGGCCTGCTGGTCTGGCTGATCAGAAGTTTCGGCGGTTACCCGGATGGCGTGGCCTTCGCGGTGTTGCTGGCCAACATCTGCGTGCCGCTGATTGACTACTACACCCAGCCGCGCGTTTACGGCCATTTAAAGGATTAAGCGATGCTGGAGACGATTCGTAAAAATGGCGTGACGCTGGCGATCTTTGCCGCGATCACTACTGCGGCGACCGCAGTGGTTAATACCGTGACCAAACCCACGGTGGAACATCAGACTCAGCTACAGCAGAAAAACCTGCTTGACCAGGTGGTGCCGACCTCGCTCTACGACAACAACATCCAGCAGGATTGTTACGTTGTCACGGACCCGGCGTTAGGCAATGCCGCGCCCCACCATCTTTATCTGGCGCGTAACAACGGTCAGCCAGTGGCGGCCGCGCTGGAAACGACCGCGCCGGATGGCTATTCCGGTGCCATTCAGATGCTGGTCGGGGCCGATTTTCACGGTAAAGTGCTGGGTGTGCGGGTGGTGGAACATCATGAAACGCCGGGTCTGGGCGATAAAATCGAGTTGCGTATTTCGGACTGGATCAACAGCTTTAACGGCAAAGTGGTTCAGGGTCCGACAGATAAAGCCTTTGCGGTGAAAAAGGATGGCGGTGAGTTCGACCAGTTTACCGGTGCCACCATTACCCCACGCGCGGTGGTCAACGCCACCAAACGCACCGCACTGTTAATAGCAACCCTTCCGGAGAAACTCTCTTCGTTACCGGCATGTGGAGACGCAAATGAGTGAAGCTAAAAGCCTGCTGGTCGGCGGGTTGTGGAAAAATAACTCCGCCCTGGTGCAGCTGCTGGGTCTCTGCCCGCTGCTGGCCGTGACCGCCACCGCCACCAACGCCCTGGGATTAGGTCTGGCGACCACCCTGGTGCTGACTCTGACCAACAGTTTTATCTCCGCCTCACGCCGCTGGGTGCCGTCGGAGATCCGCATCCCGATTTACGTGATGATCATCGCTTCGGTGGTGAGCTGTGTGCAGATGCTGATCAACGCCTACGCCTATGGTCTGTATCAGTCGCTGGGCATCTTCATCCCGCTGATTGTGACTAACTGCATCGTGGTTGGCCGGGCCGAGGCGGTCGCCTCGAAAAGCAGCATCCCGCTGGCGGCGCTGGATGGTTTTGCCATCGGTATGGGTGCCACCTGTGCCATGGTGGTGCTGGGATCGATGCGTGAAATCATCGGCAGCGGCACGCTGTTTAACGGTGCCGATCAGCTGCTGGGTCCGTGGGCTAAATCGTTGCGGATTGAGGTGGTGCATTTTGACTCGCCGATGCTGCTGGCGATGCTGCCGCCCGGAGCCTTTATCGGTCTCGGCATGATGCTGGCGGGTAAATATCTGATCGACCAGAAAATGAAACAACGGGCTGCACAGCGCGCAGAAGCCGCTGCCTCTGCCGCTCCACAGGGCGCGACCGGGAAAGCGGTGTGAACCAGACCAAACGTAATGAGATCCTCCGTCGGCTGCAGCAGAATAATCCGCATCCGACCACCGAGCTAAACTTCAGCTCGCCGTTTGAGCTGCTGATTGCGGTTCTGCTGTCGGCGCAGGCCACTGACGTCAGCGTTAACAAAGCCACCGCCCGGCTCTATCCGGTAGCGAATACCCCGGCCGCGATGCTGGCGCTGGGCGTTGAGGGCGTTAAGGAGTACATCAAAACTATCGGGCTGTTTAACAGCAAAGCGGAAAATGTGATTAAGACCTGCCGCATCCTGCTGGAACAGCATAACGGCGAGGTGCCGGAAGATCGTGCGGCGCTGGAAGCACTGCCCGGCGTGGGCCGTAAAACCGCCAATGTGGTGCTGAACACCGCGTTTGGCTGGCCGACTATCGCGGTCGATACCCATATCTTCCGCGTCTGCAATCGCACCCACTTTGCGCCGGGTAAAAATGTCGAGCAGGTGGAGCAGAAACTGCTGAAGGTGGTGCCGGCGGCCTATAAAGTTGATTGCCACCACTGGCTGATCCTGCATGGCCGCTATACCTGCGTGGCGCGAAAACCGCGCTGTGGTGCCTGTCTGATTGAAGACCTGTGTGAGTATCCCGATAAGGTTGATTAATTTTCATTCTGACCCGCTACGGCGGGTCTTTTTATTTAGCGCCCCACCTGCCAGCGCCAATGTCGACAGTTAAACATCGTTGCTGCCCCCATGATTTCCCCTTTTTTCCGGGGTAAATATCGCCCCGAAGATACCTGCACAATTTGTCGGGTTGTTACATTGATGTTGATGATGGAAAATCGCCGACCCCGACGATAAGAAAAAGTTATGACACGGTGCGTAAAGTAATGAGCAAAAGCCCTTCCAGCGGGAGGCAGGCGATGCGCCTGTTTCTGGCCCGATTCTGGCCCCATCCGCTGGCGGTGAGTAAAAAGCATGTGATGATCGCCAGCCTCGGTGCCGGTATCGGATTGATCCTGACCAGTCTGCTGAGTCACTGGGTGCTGGGCGAGCTGAACCTGTGGTTTGTCGCGCCGGTGGGTGCATCGGCGGTATTGCTGTTTGGCGTACCGGCCAGTCCGCTGGCGCAGCCGTGGGCAATCGTCGGCGGCAATACGCTGTCGGCGCTGGCTGGCGTGACGATCGGTCAGCTGATCCCCAATCCGGCGATTGCCTGTGGCGTCGCCGCCTGCATGGCGATCCTGCTGATGTTTCAGCTACGCTGCCTGCATCCGCCGGGCGGCGCTGTCGCCCTGACCGCCATTCTGGGCGGACCCACAGTGAATCAACTCGGCTATCATTTTGTGCTGACGCCGGTGCTGCTCAACTCCCTGACCCTGGCGCTGCTGGCTATCCTGTTCAACAACCTTGCCGGGCGGCGCTATCCCCATCCGCTGGCACCGGAAGAGGTGAAACCGTCTCCGGTTGAGATACCGGTGCCGCTGACGCGCGCGGATCTGCATCAGGCGCTGGAAGGCGGCGAACTGCTGGATATCGACGAGGACGATCTGCAGGCGCTGTTGCAGCGTGCCGAACAGATTGCCCAGCGTCGTCAGACCGCCAAAGCGTGAAACGCCGCAGCCGGTAATGCTGACGGCCAGACCCTGAATATGATCCGACCCACAGTTTTGCTCAGCCAAAGCGAAGCGCCGGTCCAATAACATATTGATAACAATGATGCCCAGGCCGGACGCCCAGTGTCCCCTGGGCGATTGCCCATAGAGCCCGCCTTTTCAGCGCCCTACACTTTGCTCTTCTCTACGCAGCCGCGAGGAAGACCGATGGATAGCGCCCTGTCACCGCATCACGATGAGCTGATCGCCTCCGCCATCAAAAAGTTTTTTACCCGCATCATTCCGATGCTGGCCGTTATGCTGATCATTAACCAGATTGACCGTGCCAACATTGGCTTTATCAAGGCAGAGCTTCACACCGACGCCGGGATCAGCGCGGCCGCCTTCGGCCTGGGTGCCGGGCTATTTTTTATCGGTTACGCGCTGTTTGAGGTACCGAGTAACCTGATGATGAAGCGTTATGGTGCCCGGGTCTGGCTGACCCGCATCATGATCACCTGGGGTATGGTGGTGGTGCTGACCGGCTTTATCACTTCTCCGCTGCATTTCTACCTGTTGCGCTTTTTACTGGGCGTTGCCGAAGCGGGCTTTTTCCCTGGCGTGCTGTTCTATTTTCGCCAGTGGGTGCCCAATGCCTGGCGCGGCCGGGCCACTGCGATGGTACTGAGCGCAACCGCCGGGGCATTTCTGTTTTCCGGCCCGATCACCGGCGCGATCCTGATGTTGCATGATTTTCTCGGTATCGCCGGCTGGAAATGGGTGATGTTCCTCGAAGGTGGTGCCTCGGTGCTGGTGGGGATCGTGGCCGCCTGGGTGCTGGTTTCGCGGCCCGCCGATGCCCGCTGGCTGAGCGAGCCGGAAAAACAGGCGCTGGCACAGCAGCTGCACAACGAAGAAGCCCATCGCGATCGGCTTAACCAGCAGCCGGGCCGGATGTCACTGCTGCGTAACCGTAGCCTGCTGTTCTTCTGCGCCATTTTCTTCACCATGACCATGACCGGCTACACGCTGGTGTTCTGGCTACCGCAAATTATTCAGCGTATTCAGGGCTTCAGCAGCTTTGGCATCGGCATTCTGACCGCCGTTCCCTGGCTGTGCGCGATTGTCGCCATCAATCTGCTGAGCCGTTTTTCAGACCGCCATCGCGATAAGCTGGATAAAGCGCTGGGTGTCGCGATGCTGGTGGCCGCCTGCGGTACCTTTATGGCGACGCTGGGATCGCCGTGGTTTGGTTTTCTGGCGATGATCGTCGCCTGCATCGGCTCGAAAGTCAGCGCCACCTTCTTCTGGCCCATGCCTCAGGGTGAACTGCCCGCATCGATTGTCGCCCCGGGAATTGCGCTGGTGAACTCCATCGGCAATCTTGGCGGTTTTTTCGCGCCGACGGTGTTCGGCTATCTGGAAATGAAGACCGGCTCGACCACCGGCGGCCTTTATGCACTGACCAGCGTGTCGCTGCTGACCGGTCTGTGGCTGCTGCTGCGCCGTAAACCCACCCCGTCTTCCCTTGTACCTATGGAGAATCAACATGTCAGCCAGTCCAGTCATTAAAACTATGCGGGTGGTGCCGGTCGCCGGCTATGACAGCATGCTGCTGAATATTGGCGGCGCGCATAACTGCTATTTCACCCGCATTCTGGTGATTATGACCGACTCCGCCGGCCGCACCGGCGTCGGCGAAAGCCCCTGCCACGCCTCGACGCTGGCGCTGCTGGAGCGCTTCCGGCCACAGATTGAGGGCAGCGATCTGCTGCGGCTCAACGCAACGATTTCGACGCTGTTTGCCAGCGATGCGCGACACCAGCAGAGCGCACATACTAATGACATTCACATTCCGCAGATGAACCCGGAGAAGTTCTACAATGCCGCTGCGGCAATTGAAGCGGCGCTGCTTGACCTGCTGGGACAGCATCTCGATTTGCCGGTCGCCGAGCTGCTGGCCAGCGGCAAACAGCGCGATCGGGTGCCGGTGCTGGGCTACCTGTTTTATATTGCCGACCGTAAACTGACCACCATGAATTATCAGGCGGGTCCGGCTGGTAGCGATGGCTGGCTGCAACTGCGCCATGAAAAAGCGATGGATGCTGCTGCCGTGGTGCGGCTGGCGGAGGCTGCGACGGATCGTTACGGTTTCCGTGATTTCAAGCTTAAGGGCGGCGTGCACCACGCAGAGGTGGAAGTTGAAACCGTTAATGCCCTGCTGGCACGCTTTCCCGATGCGCGGGTCACGGTGGACCCCAACGCCAGCTGGTCACTGGATGACGCGATTTACTATGGACGCCAGCTGGCGGGTCGCATTCCTTATCTGGAAGATCCCTGCGGCGCGGAGAACGGCTATTCCGGCCGCGAGACGCTGGCAGAATTTAAGCGCGCCACCGGCATTCCGGTCGCCACCAACATGATTGCCAATGACTGGCGTCAGTTGCAGCATGCCTTACAGCTTAATGCCATCGATATTCCGCTGGCCGATCCGCACTTCTGGACGATGCGGAATGCGCATACCGTGGCGCAGCTGTGCCACGAATGGGGCCTGACCACCGGCTGTCACTCGAATAACCATTTTGATGTGTCGCTGGCGATGGTGGCGCACCTGGGAGCGGCTGCGCCTGGCGATCGGCTGACCGCCTTCGATACGCATTGGATCTGGCAGGATGGACAGCAGCTGACGCAGCAGGCACCCCAGATTCGCGACGGCTATCTGGAACTGCCTGAGGGGCCAGGACTGGGTATTACGTTAGATATGTCGAAGGTTGAAGCGGCACATGCTCTCTACAATGCACTGCCGGATAAGAACCGTAACGATGCAATCGGCATGCAGTTCCTGATTAATAACTGGCGCTTTGATGCCAGACGCCCGGCGCTGTTACGCGATTAATCGCGCAGCCGGTGACACTGTCACTGGATGCTGGCGGTCAGCGCTGCGCCAGCGCGGCCTGCATCCAGGCGACCACCAGCGGTGAGGTCTTCTGTTGCAGCGCGGCCCGCTCTGACTGAAACAGCGTGGCGACAAAAAACGGGTGATCGTCCAGCTCAACACCGCGTACATCACCGTCTGAGTCCCAGGCGGTGATAGCCAGCGTCCTGTCGGCCAGCGCTGCGCTGAAGTCCGGGTTAACGCCAAAGTTACAATGGTAACCCTCATCGCTGTTCAGCGTGCCGTAGGCCCTGGCAATACGCGAACCGGCGGCAAAGCTGACCGCGCCGCGCTGCTCCACCAGCGAACAGCTCAGTGGCGCTATCACCATCCGTCCGCTCTGGTCGGTCTCCGCATGTGCCGCATCCTGCCAGTCGAGCACGTTGCGGGCATACTCAATCACCGCATACTGAAACCCGCCGCAGGAGCCGAGAAAAGGTTTGCCCTGTTCCCGCGCCATACGAATGGTGGCAAACACACCGGCATCATGGCGATAAGGGCTGCCTGGCACCACCCAGATCGCCTCACGCTGTTGCAGCTGGCTGAGATCGCCCAGTTGTTCAGTGGCAATCCACTCTGCGTCAACGGTGATATTCAGCTCAGCGGCGGCACGTTCTATTGCCAGCGGAATCGCCTGATGGGCGACGGCGTCAGCACGGTAATCGCCGACCAGAGATAAACGTAAAGGGGAAGACATAAACCATCCTCATGAGGGAAAGAATGAGGTTACAGGAATGTTAATTTGCTGTCGAGCGAGGCCGGACGCGCCGTGAATTTGTGCCCTCTGCACCCTACCGAACCGGGCATCTGATTCCGGACTGTCAGACCGCGCAGGCAATTTTTATGCTTCGATTGTCGTCTGCTGCCGTTTTTTGCTGCGCAGATTTTCAGCACGCAAACGGTTTCTTCTTTTTCTTCCTGAATTAAATCATCTATTTGTGCGCAGGATCGTCATTTGTTCACTTTTAGTGCAAAGCGGCCAGATAAATGATGGATATTTCGCCGCTTCGCCTGGAATATAGTCGCTGGCTGACGAATAGTGCTGGATAGTTATTATTCAACAAACTATTAATCTGCATAATCCTCTATTAGCAGTTAATATCAATATTATCCAGCCACTGGCTCGCATCCACAGCATTTATACTGCTATAATCGACACTTGCCATATTTAAATCCGATTAACAGTTTGTTATAAGTTTTTTAACCCGACAATATCAGGCTAAACCAGTGGTCAGAAAATTCTTGCCCTGTCGCGCTTAATCAGCCAAATTAGTCGCCGCTTTTCCCTTCTAATAACAATCTTGCGCATGGACAACTCACATGACGCGGACTTAATTCCTGTCCCGAAACAGGGTGTGATAAAACTGAGGTACATGTGTCAACTGCAAACAAACACACTGATGAGACAGTCAGTCTCAATGCGTTTAAACAGCCAAAGGCGTTCTACTTAATCTTCTCGATTGAGCTGTGGGAACGTTTTGGTTTCTATGGCCTGCAGGCCATCATGGCGGTTTACCTGGTGAAACAGCTGGGGATGTCCGAATCAGACTCCATCACGCTGTTCTCCTCGTTCAGCGCACTGGTCTACGGACTGGTGGCGATTGGTGGCTGGCTCGGCGATAAGGTGCTGGGTACCAAACGCGTGATTGTGCTGGGCGTGCTGGTGCTGGCGCTGGGTTATGCGCTGGTGGCCTTCTCCGGTCACAACGTCAGCATTGTCTATATCGGTATGGCGACCATCGCCGTCGGTAGCGGCCTGTTTAAAGCGAACCCGTCTTCGCTGCTGTCAACCTGCTACGACAAAGATGACCCGCGTATCGACGGTGCTTTCACCATGTTCTATATGTCGATCAACATCGGCTCGCTGTTCTCGATGATGCTGACCCCGTGGTTAGCCGAGAAATATGGCTACAACGTGGCGTTCTCGCTGTCGGTCATTGGTCTGGTGATCACCCTGTTCAACTTCCTGTTCTGCAAGCGCATGGTCAAAGATTACGGTTCTAAACCGGACTTCGCCCCGCTGCAAATCGGTAAGCTGCTGATGACGCTGGTTGGCGTTGTGGTGCTGGTGGCACTGGCTAACTGGATGCTGCATCACCAGTCTATCGCCCGTCTGGTGCTGGCGGTGATTGCGCTGGGTATCGTGCTGGTGTTTGCCAAAGAGGCCTTTGCCCTGCAGGGTGCCGCGCGTCGTAAGATGATTGTCGCCTTCCTGCTGATGGTCGAAGCGATTCTGTTCTTTGTGCTCTACATGCAGATGCCGACTTCGCTGAACTTCTTTGCCATCCGCAACGTTGAGCACAGCATTCTTGGCATCACCTTTGCGCCGGAACAGTTCCAGGCGCTGAACCCGTTCTGGATTATGCTGGCCAGTCCGCTGCTGGCGGCGCTCTACAACAAGCTGGGCGATAAACTGCCGATGCCGCATAAGTTTGCTTTCGGCATGGTGCTCTGCTCAGGTGCGTTTCTGGTGCTGCCGGTGGGCGCGAAGTTTGCCAGCGATGCGGGTATCGTCTCGGTTAACTGGCTGATTCTGAGCTATGCGCTGCAGAGTATCGGTGAGCTGATGATCTCCGGTCTCGGCCTGGCGATGGTCGCACAGCTGGTGCCACAGCGTCTGATGGGCTTTATCATGGGCTCATGGTTCCTGACCACCGCAGGCGCGGCAGTGATTGCCGGTAAAGTGGCTAACCTGATGGCAGTGCCGGAAAACGTGACCGATCCGCTGATTTCGCTGGCCACCTATAGCCGCGTGTTCCAGCAGATTGGTATCGTGACCGCGGTCATTGCCCTGCTGATGCTGATTACAGCGCCGTTGCTTAACCGGATGACCCAGGATAACGACGCAAAAACCAAAGAGGTCGAGGCGTAAACCGTCTGACCCTTTACCCGCCGGGCACTGCCCGGCTTTTTTTTATTCCTCTCCCAGTCGCCCTCTCTCCGTTCCCTGATCGTCGTCACTGGCAATTCCGGGCCAGGCCCTTATGATGCAATGATCCCATCGCATCAAGGAGGCTGGTCATGAAACTGTTTTGCAAAGCGGGTGCCTGTTCTCTCTCACCCCACATTGTCATGCGCGAATGCGGGCTCGACTTCACGCAGGTGAATGTTGATCTGGCAAAAAAAATCACGGAACGTGGCGACGATTATTGGCAAATCAATCCCAAAGGACAGGTACCGGCGCTGCAGCTCAGCGACGGCACGGTACTGACCGAAGGCGTGGCGATTGTGCAGTATCTGGCGGACCTCAAGCCTGACCGCCATCTGCTGGCTCCGGGCGGCAGCCTGACGCGCTATCACACCGTGGAATGGCTGAGCTACATCAGCAGCGAACTGCACAAAAGTTTTACCCCGCTGTTTCGTCCGGATAGCACGGAAGAGGAAAAAAGCCGGGCGCGGACCCTGCTGACGGCTAAGTTCCGCTTTGTGGATGAGGCGCTGCGTGACAAGCAGTGGCTGATGGGGCTGCGCTTTAGCGTGGCCGATGCCTATCTGTATGTGGTGACGCGCTGGGCCAGAGCGCTCAGGCTCGATTTATCGGCCTGTACGGCGCTGGAGAGCTGGTTCAGTCGGGTGACGGCGCGGCCGGCGGTGCAGGCGGCGTTAACGGCGGAAGGCTTACACTGAGTCTGGTGCTACCTCAGCAAAAAATGAGCCGCTACGTGAACAGGGCCGATGATCCGGCCCTGCTCTGTTTTACAGCTTTTCAGCCGCGAAGTGCTGGGTCGGCGCGGCAATCGCATCCTGCGCGGCCACCAGTTGCAGTTCATACTCGCCCATCTGATGGGTTTTCAGCATCACTTCATACACTGCCGCCGTCACGTGCTCCAGCGCATCCTGTAAGCTTTTGCCGTGCAGCAGATTCACCAGCAGCAGGCCGCTGGTCAGATCGCCCACGCCAACCGGCTGCCGTACGCCAAAATCAACCAGCGGACGACTGATGTGCCAGGCATCTTCGGCGGTGACCAGCAGCATCTCAAAGCGATCGCTGCGACGGCCCGCCCGCGCCAGATGTTTTACCAGCACCACTTTTGGTCCCTGGGCGATCAGCGCCCGCGCGGCGTCTACCGCGGCATCAACGTCGGTAATGCTGCGCTCGCTCAGCATTTCCAGTTCCAGCAGATTCGGGGCGATGATATCGCTGGCCGGCATCGCCATTTTACAGTGAAATTCCGCCACGCCCGGCGCTACGATACAGCCCTTTTCAGGATGGCCCATCACCGGATCGCAGAAATACCAGGCGTCGGGATTAGCCGCTTTGACCTGGCGGACAATCTCTAAAATCTGTTCGCCCTGTTCCGCCGATCCCAGATAGCCGCTCAGCACCGCATCACAGGTCTTCAGGCGGTCGATGTCGGCGATACCTTTCACGATATCGGTCAGATGAGTGGCTGGCATCACCGTGCCGGTCCAGTGACCATATTGCGTATGGTTGGAAAACTGTACGGTGTTCAGCGGCCAGACGTTCGCGCCCATGCGGCGCATCGGAAACTCGGCAGCCGCGTTACCGGCATGACCAAAAACAACGTGCGACTGAATCGCTAAAATATTTTTCACTTGTTTGCCCTGTCCTGCCTTGCCATAAAAAAGGGCCGGAAACCGGCCCTGAAATCTTACTGCCAGTTAATCAGGCAGTAATGTTTCTTGCCGCGACGCAGCAGCGTGTAGCGATTAAACAGCTTATCGCTGTCGCTGAAGCGGTACTCCGCGTCCGACTGCTTCTCACCGTTGAGTGAGACGGCGTTTGAGCCGATCATGGTGCGAGCCTGACCGCGTGACGGCACCAGCTCCGCTTTCACCAGCGCCTGCTGCAGATCGTCCTCCGCGCTCAGGGTGATGGTCGGCATGCCATCCTGCGCCAGCTGTTCGAAATCGGCTTCGGTCATTTCGCTGATCGAACCGGAGAACAGGCTGGCGGTAATCCGTTTCGCGGCGGCCAGACCTTCCTCACCGTGCACCAGGCGGGTGACCTGCTCGGCCAGTACATACTGCGCACGTGGCGCGGTACCGCTGTTTTTGTCTTCTTCTTCCAGCGCATTGATCTCTTCAATGCTCATGAAGGTAAAGAACTTCAGGAACCGGTAAACATCGGCATCTGCGGTGTTGATCCAGAACTGGTAGAACTTATAAGGACTGGTTTTCTTCGCATCCAGCCAGACCGCGCCGCCTTCGGTTTTACCGAATTTAGTGCCGTCAGACTTGGTGATCAGCGGAACCGTCAGGCCAAATACCTGGTTCTGATGCAGACGACGGGTCAGATCGATACCGGAGGTGATGTTGCCCCACTGATCGGATCCGCCAATCTGCAGCGAGACGCCGTGACGCTCATTGAGGCAGGCAAAGTCGTAGCCCTGCAGCAGATTATAGGAAAACTCAGTGAAGGAGATGCCCTGATCGTCACGGTTCAGACGCTGCTTCACCGCTTCTTTATTGATCATCTGGTTCACTGAGAAGTGCTTACCAATATCACGCAGGAAGGTCAGCACATTCATGCTGCCAAACCAGTCATAGTTATTGGCGGCGATAGCGCTGTTGCTGCCGCAATCGAAATCAAGGAATGGCGCCACCTGCTGGCGGATCTTTTCAACCCATTCGTTGACGGTTTCGCTGGTATTGAGTTTACGCTCTGCTGCTTTAAAGCTGGGGTCGCCAATCAGGCCGGTAGCACCGCCAACCAGCGCGACCGGCTTGTGTCCGGCATCCTGAAAACGCTTCAGGCAGAGCAGCGGTACCAGATGGCCCAAATGCAAGCTGTCAGCAGTGGGATCAAAGCCGCAATAGAGCGAAATTGGCCCCTGCGCCAGTTTCTCTGTTAACGCGTCTTCATCCGTCACCTGGGCGATCAGGCCCCTCTCTTGCAATTGTTGTATCAGGTTACTGCTGGTCATCACTGACTCCAAATTGATCAGACTGCACCTATGCTGGTACACAGCTTTCCGCTGAGTTGCGGAATCGAAAAAAATGAGGGCTATAGCATAAAGCGCTGACGCCTTCTGTGCCAGCGCTGAAAGGCGGGAATCTTACCGATTCAGGGTGCCAGTCGGTCGATTTTCCAGCCGTCGTGATCGCGCTGATAGAGGAAACGATCGTGCAGGCGATGTTCGCCCCCCTGCCAGAACTCCACCGTATGAAATTTCACCCGGTAGCCGCCCCAGAAACTGGGCAGCGGGATCTCGCCCTGCTGGAACTTCTGCTTAAGCTCAAGGAACTTGCCTTCCAGTATGCCGCGCGCGGAGATGCGACTCGACTGCTTCGACACCCAGGCACCAATCTGGCTGTCACGCGGACGGCTGTGGAAGTACTTCAGCACCTCCAGCGGCGACAGCTTCTCGACCTCACCCAGCACCAGCACCTGACGCTCCAGAAAGTGCCACGGGAAATGCAGCGAAATACGCGGGTTGTGCGCCAGCTGCAAGGCCTTACGGCTGCCCAGATTGGTATAGAACACCATGCCCTGCGCATCAAAATGCTTCAGCAGAACGATGCGTTGCCACGGCTGCCCCTCTTCATCCACCGTCGCCACGGTCATCGCCGTCGGATCGGGCAGCTTCGCTTCGCAGGCCTGGCTCAGCCACTGTTCAAACAGCACGATAGGATCGTCCGGCAGATCCTTACGGCGCAGCCCGCCGCGGGTATATTCACGCCGCAGGTGGGCAATGGTGTGTAGCGTATCGCTGTCGCTCATAATGTTCGCTCATTCAGATAAACAGTCAGCTGGCGGGTTGCAGCTCACAATCATTAACGACAATTTTATCGTTACGTTCGATAAACGCGCCGTTTCCTTTGGACCAGAAGACATAGTTGCCGTCGCTGTAGCGGGCACCCGAGGCGGATACCGTCTGTTTTAGCGTCAGCGGCTGACCATCCATAATAAAGCTGACCTGCTGCTGTGCTTCATCAAGGGTGACGGTCAGCGGCAAGGTACCGCAGCGGTAGTGCAGGGTCTGGGGCGCCGGTGGCTGTTTATGCATCAGGCTACAGCCCGACAGCAGCAGCGCAGCGGCAACGGTTAATCCTTTCAACATAAGCGGGTCTCCTTCACGAGTGAAGCTGGCATTATAAGAAGGATTTGACGTGAAGTAAGTGGGAATCAACGCCAATCTGGCCGACAGCTGAGATTGAGGTGCTTTATTGCGGTTTATCAGCCGGTTGTCTGAATGCACGCGCGGCTTAATCAGGCTACGCTCTATAGATCTGAAGCGAGGGAGACAAAAATGAAATTTGATAACGAAGATGCGTTCAAACTGGCAGTCGCGTTTATGAACCACAAAGAGAACGCCACCATAGCCAGTAGCTACTTTAAAACCTTTATCGACACCTACCAGAAATTCGATCGCTGGCTGAGCGCCTCCGATCCGATCAATGCGATGAAAGCCGAGAAAGCGGCCGCCAAAGCCGGGGAAGACTCGCTCCTCTGATCGGCCCTGCCGATCGGCGCACCCAGTTGATCGGCACGGTTATCAGCCCTGTCCGACCCGGTAGCGGCTCACTCTGCCGGGTCATCAATCTCCGCGATCAGGCTGGCATCCTGATGATGAATATTCCCCACCGCCTGGCTCACCGGGTGCCAGGCAAACGCCTGCTCCGGTAACGCCGCCTGCTGCGCAATCTCAACCGCCCGTTCTGGCGTCGTCTCCGCACTTAGCCACTCAGTTACTGCGCTGGCTTCCAGCACCAGCGGCCGCCGATCGTGAATATCAACCATCCCCTTATCGCTGGCGGCAGTCACAATCACAAATCCCTCTTTGCCGTGCTCGCGGTCATAAGGCGCTTTGCCGATAGCGGCGAAGAACAGCGGTTGCTGGTGACGATGGTAAATAAACCACGGCTGCTTCTGCTTGCCCTGTTTTTTCCATTCGTACCAGCCATCGGCTGGCACGATAGCGCGACCCTGTGCCCACAACGGTTTAAACATCCGTCCCTGCGCCGAGGTTTCGCTGCGCGCATTGATCAACGGGGCCTTGTGCCACCAGTCGGGACCGTAACCCCACAGCACCGGATCAAGATGCAGCTGGTTATCGTGCTGGTTAAGCAACAGCACCCGGGTACCGGGCGCCACGTTGTAGCGGCCGATCGGTTGCGGGTCGTAAATAATTTCATCTTCCGGAATCCCCAGCGCATCGAAATAGTCATTCCGGCTGCTGTACTGCGCAAATCGTCCACACATAAGCACCTCCATGGTTAAGCATAGCTGACGCCGACGGCACCACCTGGACAGCGGCAGTGAGATTAATTTTACTGGTCTGACCTTTTTACTGCGGATTATTTGCGTACCCTTTAACCAGGCGGATAAATAACCTGCCCGACTGCTTTCATTGGCAATAAATGCTATATCCGGCGCACAGGTGGGCGATTATTCCCCTGCACGCGCCTTTCTGGCCAAAAATCAGCCAACGAAGCGCTACAGAGCCAGCAAAATTTATAAAGGCGTCTATGCTGTATACGTCTGGATTTACTTCAAGGAGATGAAAAAATGAAAATGAAATCCCTCTCGGCTGTCGCTTTGGTGGCCCTTTGTTTAGGCACCCTGGCGGGTTGCGCATCTAATCAATCGATTAAGACTACCGATGGCCGCACTATTGTTACCGATGGCAAGCCACAAATTGATGATGATACCGGACTGGTCTCATATCGCGATGCTCAGACCGGTAAAACCGAGCAAATCAATCGCAATGAAATTAGTAACATGAGTGAACTCGACAACTAATTATAAGGTGAATACGATGAAAAAAGCGCTGATTTTACCTCTTGCTGCATTGATTGGTATGACCGTATTAACCGGTTGCACCCGTACCAGCTACGCAATCCACACCAATGATGGACGCACCATTATTAGTGATGGCAAACCTTCTGAGTCAGATGCCGGTCTGCTGGCATATAAAGATGCCAACGGCGTTAAGCAGCAAATTAATAAAGCTGACGTTAAAGCAGTTTCTGAAGTGCCAAATAAATAATTACGGATATTCCGTTATAAAGCCGCCGCATGGCGGCTTTATTTTTGCTTTTTTTTAGCTGAAACGTTAATCGCGGCCTGTGCTGCAGTGCGCCCTTAACACCGCCGCCCTTCAGCTGTGTCGGGCTGTCCGGTGCTACTGCCGCGCTTTATTCCGCCCCTTCGCTTATCTGAATTTCAGGCTCATCCAGCTTTTGTTACCGGTATTATGTGTACCCCGAGTGGCGTCAAAAATAGTAATGCGTAACGTTTTATCGCGATATCAGTAAGTTAACCGGATAGGCAAAAGTTCATTTTATTTGCTGATGACTTTAATAGCGTCTGCCTTAGGGGATTCCACTTTCGTTTAAGCTGCCTTTAACTAGAATAATTATTGTGTTATTTACATTTTCACTCAGGAGGTTACCCATGGTATTTCACGATAAATCAACCGGTCATATGATTCTAGGTGAAGCCGCCATTAACCTGGCGTTTGAACAACAGGATATTACGCTGGTATCACTGATTCGACAGTTGGGTGAGATGGCTGAAAATGAGCGTAACGACGATCGCGTGGCGCAAATTGCTGATGCGCGCAACTGGCTGAAAAGTTTTATCAATGCTTCAACCCGCGATCGGGCCGAGCTGAACTGGCTGGTGGTGACCGGACAGGAACCGGTTGAACTTAAAAACTATCGTTAATCCTTCCTCTCCGGCTGACATTTCTGCCGAGGGCACCTTCTCCGGTGCCCGTATCGCCCCGCTGCCCGCCTTTTATTACCGCGTCATGCTGCTTCAGACGAGCCAGCTGAAAAGCGAATCCTGTGCTCTGCGGCGTGCCGGGCAACGGCAGGCTGACCTGTCCGGGCCGACTGTGGCGCTATCCAGTTCGCCTATTCAGTCAGTGGCTCGCCGTTTTCGGTTACGCTCTGATGCGACGGATGTTGTGTCGCATGGGTTTCGAACCCGCCACGGGCGGCAAAAACGGAACAGCCGATAGCGGCCACCAGGGTCAGTAAGATTGAGGTTTTCACGAAACAGGCCTTAATTTTCTACGCAGGATAATGGAGCAGAAAAGCCTGGCACACAATAAGCGGTTCGGAAAGCGCACCGCAGAATTTCTCTGACTGAAAAGCGCGGGGCTAATGGAGTTTACGCGCCAGAATGCGAATCGCTTTCCGACAGGATAAGCGCGTATTACGGTCAGGTGAACGGACGCGCAAACTGTGCAGCGCAGTGATGATCTCATGAACACTCAGCACTTCATCGGGCCTGATCAGGCGTGAGACCACTTTTCCTATCAGGGCGCGAATTTCATCATTAATCGTCAGGTCGTCGTCTGTCACTGCTCGCTCCCGGGCATCTGGCGGGCGGCGATTGTCCCGCCGCGGGTTATGATCGTTGCCATCGCGTTTCTCTTGTTCGCTGTGGGTTACCTCTGTCCGTTTACCGATAAATTTAGGAAGCGCTCGCCTCCTAATTAGCTAAATTTTAACCCAGCACTTTTAATGCCAGGGCAAGGGTCTGTTGTTCGTCTGCCACATCGCTGACCTTGCCCGCCACCCGCATCCCATAGGCAATGCAGAGGATCAGTCCGGCAGCCGACTCAACATCCAGCGTGGCGGAGACAGAGCCATCCTGCTGTCCCTGCTCCAGCAGCGAAACCAGAAAGCACTGATTACGCCCCACCACCTGATTGATGCGGAGCGCCAGCGCCTCATCCAGCGTCTGCAATTCAATCGCGCTGGCGACCACCAGACAGCCGCGTCGCCCTTCAACGGCACGCGCGGAATCGAGATAAAACTGCAGCAGTTCCGCTATTTTTGCTCGTCCGCTGGTACAGGGCAGCAGCCGGCGGCGCAGCTCGGCATTACGCAGCAGCAGATAACGTTCAAACACCTGCAGAAACAGGGAGCGTTTATCTTTAAACGCCTTGTAGATGCTGCCAGCAGAGAGGTTCATCGCCTCGCCCAGCTCGCTCAGTGATGCCGCGTGATACCCTTTTTGCCGAAAAACAATCATGGCGTGGTCCAGAGCCTGTTCAATATCAAACTCTCTGGGGCGGCCCCGTTCTTTGTTTTTATGCGCTGTGGCTATCGTGATCATCATTACCGGCCAGGGGGAAAGGTGCTCCCGTAAAAATCAACAGGGGATTGTATCCCAGCCGCTGATAATAAGTATACCGCGCTGATACTTTATCTTCAGGCACGGGTTCGGCTGCGTGACAATTTAATCGCCTTAATGGTTAACGATGCTACTCAATTTATGCTTTTTAGTGAGAACCTATTTTCCCGGCATCAGAACAATCCCGCCGCTTATTTATCCGGCAATAATGCTGCCTCGGCGTGACGTTCGGCCTTTTGCTGGCGGCGTTTATCGCTATTTATTTTGATCAGCCACAGCGTAAATTGTTTAATAAGCAAGCTGGCATGGCTTTCATTATCCGCAAAGCAGATAAATAGCTGAGATTTTATATTATTGCTCTCATCGACTGCATAAATTTCATATTCCTCTTCGCGACGGTTTTTTACTATCGCGGTGAAATGTATGGCCGGCCACTGATTAATTCTGTTTTCAAATTGTCTAAAATTCATCACATTTACCTAAATATTTTATCAATACACCCGACCAGCTAACAACTGGTCGGGCCAGGTAAAGGATAACGGCCCGATAATTTCACTGCGTGATAAAAAAGCTTTTATCCGGAAATCATTATGCTACGGCGGCAGTAAAAACAGCGGGCGCTTATTTCACTCTCGCGACCGGTAAATCGGTCAGACGGGTAGTGTAAGCGGGCGACAGCATCTCGCGTTTCATCGCCCACTCTTTATGGATGCCCTGCCCGGCAAACCACAGCTTTCCCCGGCCTTTCTGGTTGATGTGGTCAACCAGCTGCATCAGCACCTCGCTGTCAGCGCGCGGTGGCATCTCATCGAACAGATTAAGCTGGGCAACGCCCTGACTGAAAAAATCGCCCAGCAGGACACCGGCTTTCATATAGCGGTGGCCCTCTATCCAGATATTATCCAGGCACGCCATGGCGACGCGGATAATGTCACGCGTGTCATGGGTTGGGGTCAGCAGCTGACCGGTAGACTGATTGCCATAGAAAGTTTCGTTGACCGCATGCGGACTGGTACGCACAAACACCCCGACCTGACGGCAATATTGTTTCTCCCGCCGCAGTTTTTCTGCCGCCCGTTCGGCATAGGCGCAGATGGCCTGCCGCATCTGATTGTAATCGGAGATACGGCTGCCAAACGATCGCGAACAGATGATCTGCTGCTTCACCGGAGTGAACTCTTCCATTTCCAGACAAGGCTCGCCGCGCAGCTCCCTGACCGTACGCTCCAGCACCACATTAAAATGCTTGCGAATGGTCGGAGTACTCTGGGCAGCCAGATCCTGCGCGGTCTCGATCCCCATCGCATTCAGCCGTTTCGCGATGCGGCGACCTACGCCCCACACCTCGGCGACATCAATCAACGCCAGCAGCTTTTTCTGCCGCTCAGGATCGGACAGATCGACGATGCCGCCGGTTTTGCTCCACTTCTTGGCGGCAAAATTAGCCAGCTTCGCCAGGGTTTTGGTCTGGGCAATGCCGACGCCGACGGTCAGATGCGTCTCTTTCAGCACCCGTTGGCGGACCTGGCGGGCAAAGGTTTCCAGCGCCGTACAGTTCTGCACGCCGGTCAGATTCAGAAACGCTTCGTCGATCGAGTAGATCTCAACCGAAGGTGCCATCTCTTCCAGGATGGTCATTACGCGTTGGCTCATATCGGCGTAGAGCGCATAGTTCGAGCTGAAGACCTGCACCCCATGACGCGTCAGTTCTTCACGCATTTTAAAATAGGGTGCGCCCATTTTGATGCCCACCCTTTTCGCCTCAGCGCTGCGCGCAATGACACAGCCGTCGTTATTCGACAGCACCACCACCGGCTTGCCGCGCAGATCGGGCCGGAACACCGTTTCACATGAGGCATAAAAACTGTTCACGTCGACCAGCGCGAACATGATTAATGGGTCGATTTAATAACGAAGGTCACCACACCGAACACTTCAAGCGCATCTTCCGTTTTAATGGCGATCGGCTTGAACTGGGTATTCATCGGCATCAGTTGCAGGCAGGGATGGAGCTGGAGGCGTTTAACCGTGAATTCACCGTCAACGGCGGCGACCACAATATCGCCATGGGCAGCGGTCAGCGAACTGTCGACCACCAGCATGTCACCGTCGTTAATACCCGCGTCTGTCATCGATTCACCGCTCACCCGGACAAAATAGGTGGCGCTGGGTCGCTGAACCATCAGCGCGTTTAAATCAATTCTTTGTTCGACATAATCCTGCGCCGGTGAGGGAAATCCGCAGGGTACCCGTTCGATGTACAACGGCAACGGCATAACGGCGTGCAGGTCCGCAGGTTTGATGAACTCCATAATAACACTCCTTTTCCAGATAACTGTATATAAACACAGTAATATCGAATTACCCTTTTAATCAAGCGCAACGGAAAAGGTTTAAGCGAAGGGGTTGATGACAATGCACTTTTTTTTGTGGCGTTTTTTTGCGCTGGCGTAATATTCAGCAGAAAGCGATCACTATCACCGCACAAGCTGAGCGGCGCGACTTGTTGATCGGGAATGGCGGTATAATCGCCCGGCTAATGCATTATTCTGACTTAAGGAAAATCTGACAAAGTTTGTCTGCTGCCTGCGTTGTTTGAATATCCGGCGTGGCATGGTTATTCTGCGGTGTTTAATCATGGAGGTGTTATGTCAGACGATGCGCGAATCAAACATCTTGAAGATGAAGTCCGTCAGCTAAAAGTAGAGACCACGGTATTAAAAGAGATCCTCGGCCAGCAAATTGCGCTGAATAATCTCAACTACAAAGGTAAGTTTGATGATGTGCTGGCGGCGCTGGCGAAAGAATATGCCGGACGCGGTCTGGATGAGGGCGATAACCGGGCGATCCATGACACATTACGGCAGTACATTAAATATGAGCCGCCGTCAGTAGAATAAGCGTTACCCGGCAGCCAGAGCGTTGCCGGGCTTCAGCGGCGACCCGGTGCTGAGGCCCGGTCTGCCATCCACACCTCGCCGCCTCAGGCCGCAGGTTTACACTTCGCTATCGCTTTCCAGCGCATCCTGAATCGCATCCGCCAGATTAGCAATTTCATTGGCCACCGCCTGCAGATCCCACGCCGTTTTTGAACCGGTCGCCGAGGTTGACGCGCTGACTGACTCTTTAGCTACCGCCAGCGCCGCTGCCACCGCCACCGTGCGCTTGTGCTGTTCCTGCGTGATGCCGGCAGGCGGAAGCGCGAAATAGTCGTTAATCATGATCATCTCCTTCTGATAAGTAAGCGCTAAACCTTAGCCTTCTGAGGCGCAGGTGTGAAGTGAATTGTGCTGGCTTCACGGTCAGGTGAATAAGATTGCCACCGTTGTACCGCCCGCCCCTGTCCCGTCAGCGCGGTTTTACTGTCTGAACCTGTACAGGTTTTTGCGGAAAATCACCCAGACGTACAGCCTTGAGCGGAAATATTTTTTTCAGCGAATTTGATAAAGAAAAAGCGAAAAGCGCAGCGACAACAAGATAACCACTTGTATTTAAATATATTTAATAAAAATTAACCGTTAATTATTTTAAACATGCATGTGAAATACACCACCGACCAGTAAAATTTTATCGAATTTCGTTGTACAAGTTTGTCGTTATTGTATAACTTTGCGCCGTGATGTTAAGTCACTTGTAACGAAAGGTGCATTGCACCGCATCTGAAGGTGTCGTGGATTTCCACCTTCAGATGCTCTTTTTTTGCGTCGTCCGCTGACCGGACCTGAAATGGCGCATTTATCCCCCTTTTTGATGAGGCCTGATATGCAAACGACAATCAATACAGAGTCTCAGATTTCTGAATACTTCATGAACTCTGGCACTCCGGTTACCAGCGAGAAAGAAGTTATTGCAGCCGTCCATGCTGAACTCGCGCATTACAAAACCCACGTTTCCGATAAAGACATTGTGCTGGGCCTGATTCATCGCCTGGAGAGTGAGCGTGACGTGGCTAAACAGGATATTTATCGTCAGGCACTGGAACACGTTCTGCAGAATGCGTCGTCGACCAGTAACAGCTGACATCCTGTGTCTGTTGTGAGGGATCACTGATTAGCACGGATGCTTTTGCTTCCCAGAATTTGCCCCGCCTGCGGGGCTTTTTTATGCCTTTTCTTCCGGTGGTCAGCGTCATCATTCTACTGTAATCAGCCCTCATCGGCGGACCAACCGTTTATTCATTTTTCGCGGTTTTTTGCCGCTTATCCCCTCTTACTCATCCACTAATTGCTCTCGTTACGCTTTCTTTTTTCGCTATCCCTGTCCAGGCTTTTTTCTGCATCGAGTGCGAACACTGACGAGGAAAAAAATCATGTTTCATCATTCATCAAAACTCCAGTTCCCGGTTCGCGTCGAGAAACCAGATCCAGAATTCGCCATGCTGTTACAGCAAGCCATCGGTGGCGTAGAGGGTGAAATTCGTGTGGCGATGCAATACTTTTTCCAGGCGATGGGCGCGCGTGGCGATGCCCGGATTCGGGATCTGCTGATCTCCACCGCAACCGAAGAACTCGGCCATATCGAAATGCTGGGCTATGCAGTGGCACTCAACCTTGAGGGCGCACCGCTCTCCTACCAGGAAGCCTCAGCCAAAGATCCGGTGGTTAACGCCATTCTGGGCGGCATGAACCCGCGTCATATCCTTTCATCGGGTCTGTCAGCGATGCCGGTTAACGCCAACGGTATGCCGTTCGACATGAGCCATATCTATGCTTCCGGCAACGTGGCGGCCGATATGCTGGCTAACGTCACGGCTGAAGCCACCGGCCGCGTGCTGGCGACCCGCCTGTACAATATGACGGAAGATAAAGGGATGAAGGACTTCCTGTCGTTCCTGATCGCTCGTGACACCATGCACCAGCAGCAGTGGCTGGCGGTGATTGAAGAGATGGGCGGCCTGAATGCTTCGCTGCCTATTCCAAACAGCTTCCCGCAGGAAAATGAAGCGCAGGAGCACTCTTACTACTGCCTGAACACCTCGCTGGATAAACCGCTGCCGGAAGGCCGCTGGAGCAATGGCCCGGCCTACGACGGTCACGGCCAGTTCAGTGCAAAACAGCAGCCGGAGATCCTCGGTGATGAGCCGCTGCTTGGTAACGCCCGTCCAGGCTCAGGCGCACAGCAGGAGCAGATTGACGGTGTCGCGTCACCGAAACCTTAATTGACGCCAGCGTGTCAGTCAGGGCCACAGCCGTTTCGGCGGTCCTGACTGACTGTTTTACGCTAACGGATTTTTATGGAGGAATATTCATGTCATCGACTCAACGCCCCCAACCCCCTTTTGCCGAACAGCAACAGAACTGGCCCGGTACGACCTCGGCCATGCAGCCGCAGCCCGATCATGGTGAACAAAGTTATCAGGGCTCAGGCCGGCTGGCGGGCAAAAAAGCCATTATTACCGGCGGCGATTCCGGCATCGGTCGGGCGGTCGCTATCGCGTTTGCCCGCGAAGGGGCTGATGTCCTGATCTCTTATCTTGATGAACATGAAGATGCGCAGGATACCGCCCGGCTGGTCGAAGCCGCAGGCCAGAAAGCGATTCTGGTGCCAGGCGACATTACCGAGGCAGCACACTGTTCCGCCATCGTTGAGAAAGCGGTAGAAGCGTTTGGTGAGATCAACATTCTGGTGAACAACGCGGCTTATCAGATGACGCGTGAATCGCTGGATGAAATCAGCGATGACGAGTTTGACCGGACGATGAAAACCAATCTTTACGCCCTGTTCCGCATCACCAAAGCAGCAGTGCCGCATATGCCAGCGGGTGGATCGATCATTAATACCGCGTCGATCAACGCCGACCAGCCAAAGCCGAAGCTGCTGCCCTACTCGGCGACTAAAGCGGCTATCGTCAACTTTTCCGGCAGCCTCGTCGCCATGCTGGCGGAAAAAGGCATCCGCGCCAACGCGGTAGCACCGGGCCCAATCTGGACACCGCTGATCCCGTCGACCATGCCGGTTGAGCAGGTGAAAAACTTTGGCAGCGAAGTGCCGTTGCAGCGCGCCGGTCAGCCGGCTGAACTGGCCCCGACCTATGTGATGCTGGCCAGCGATGAGGCCAGCTATATTTCGGGCGCTACGGTCGCCGTCACCGGCGGCGTGGCGATTATTTGAGGTCGCTTCCCCTTGCTGCCCGACCAGCAAGGGGAAAGCTGTCGGCTGTTACGCTATCCGCTGTTGCTGTTTCGCCCACTGGTAGAGCTGTTCCCGCGCCAGATTCTTCATTTTCACTTCGCACATGATGTCGAAATCCTGAAACGACAATGCCCAGTCATTGAGCGTGTCGTTGAAGTAGTAATCGGAGTGCGCCCGCAGTTTGCTTTTCGACACGCCCAGCTGTTGCTGATCCGGCCAGCCCTGCGGCGGAATAATCCCCTCCTGTGAAATCGAATAATGCAGTACCGGCCGGACGCCGCGCCACGAAGCGATTATCGCGGCAATCCGCGCATCGTCAGGCTGGATAAACTGATTCTCTTTCACCCAGTGATGGTGAATATCCAGCACCACCGGACAGAGCGCGGCGGCCTGCAGTACGTCATCCAGCGAACAGGATATTTCATCATTCTCTACCGTCAGCATCCGGCGCGCTTCCTCGCTCAGCTGACCAAACGAACGTTTAAAACCGTCGAATCCCGCCTTACCGTTCATATGAATATTGATTTTAAAATCCTGGAAGCGTTGGCCGTAGCCCATCAGGCAGGCGCATAGGGTGTGATATTCGACATCCTCCAGCGCGCGGCTCACCACATCCGGATTATCTGACGCCAGCACCGTATATTGCCCCGGATGAAAGGAGAGTCGGATCTGGTGCGCGCGTGCCAGTTCACCGCAGCGGGCGAACAGCGGATGAAGCTCGGGTAAAAACGCGGCAAACAGCGACGTGGCCTCCGGAACGGTATAAAGCGGCAGCAGATCGCTGCCAATACGCATCATTCTTAACGGCTCCGGTAAGGTCGCCAGCTGCTCCAGCGTCAGGTAGAGCTGGTTAAGGTTGGTAACGGATATCTCATAAATCAGTTGATTACGTTGATCGTGCGGTAAACTCAGAAACCGTTTACGCGTGGTGGCGCGGAACGGGAAAAACTGTTTGCCATCGTGGTTGAGATACTTACATGCAAAGCCTAATTTCATGTCTGCTCCTGATTTATGCTTATCAGAAGTGTAACAGGCCTCAGTCACTCAGCCAGTGGGCAGAGATTGACCAACCCGGTAACAAGGAGATTCGCTATGCAGGGTGCTGATATCCAGCGCATCGCTATTGAGGCGGCCGAGCGGCTGCCTGCCGCCGAGTCCAGCTATCCGTTTGGACCGGCACATCAGGTCTATAAAGTGTGCGGTAAGGTGTTTCTACTGCTGACCGTGCTGCGGGGGGTGCCGATCATCACCCTGAAATGCCAGCCGCAGCAGGCGGAACTGCATCGCGCCATCTATCCCTCTATTACCGCCGGTTACCATATGAATAAGCAGCACTGGATCACCGTCTACCCGGGCGACGCACTGTCAGAAGGGTTGATCCAGCAGCTGGTCGACGATTCGTATCAACAGGTGGTGAAGGGAATACCGGCCTCGCGCCGGCCGGTATGGGTTGGCTGAAGTCCCGCCAATTTATGCAGATAATCAACAGATTAGCGAGGCGACAGCCGCCTCGATTTTGCCGTTTTGCTGGCATAATCCAGCCGGCAAACTAAACTTAATGCTGTGACTAGCTAGTCCTACTTATCTAAGGAACCTGATACGAGGCCTATCTATGACACAACAGAAATACCGGGGTGGCGCAGGCAACTTTGCCAATGACCCGGACCGTGCCAGTGAAGCTGGAAGTGCCGGTGGCAAAGCCAGCGGAGGCAATTTCAAGAACGATCCTGAAAGAGCCAGGGAAGCTGGCCGCAAGGGCGGTAAAGTCAGTCGGCGCACCTCTAAGTAGATCTGAGTGAAGCGCTTTAGGATTTTGTACGCCACGGATTGGCGATTTACCTGCATAAGCTGGCCGCGTTTGTCGCCTGAAAACCCGCCGTTACGGGCGGGTGTGTCAAAAGCCGAAGCAAATCCTTAATGATGCAGCATCTCATCCACCACCTGCGCATTCATCATCTGCCAGGGATAGTAGGTCGGCCAGTTATCCATCTCCGCCAGTAAAGCTTGCTGCGAACGATTACCCATAAAAATATGGAAGTGGGCTGATTTGCGCGGTGCGATGGTGTGATCGCTGAACTGCACATATTTCGGCGCATCGCTGTTTGCCTCCTGGCATTCGAACAGGTAGCGCACCCCTTTCTTGCCCGAGGTATAGGTCAGGATCCGGTGGCCGGCATAATGGTAGCGGCAGGCGCTGACCCGATCGCCAATATGAAATTCCATCACGCCGTTTTCGATGCCGATAGTGTCGACGTAGGTCGCGTAGCCTTTACGGTAATAAGCTTTAACCTGCTGCGCCGTTTTGCTGCCATCCTGCTGCGCTTTTTTCTGCCATACCGGGTCCAGCTCGCCACTTTCTAATAGCGGATAGACCGACTGCCACAGGCCATCCCAGTCCGACAGCGGGCGATCTTTAACATCCGCATCGGCAAAGTCCCCTTCCGCCGCTTTCTGTTCCATGGCTGACAACGGTTTGCCGTGCGCATGATCGCCATGCGCCGCCACCTGATTGCTGATCAACAGCGCGCCCAGCGCCATCGCCCACTTACCTGTATGATTTGCCAACGTCGCGATCCTCAATAGAAGTTACAAAATGAAATGTTATGATATAACATTTCTAACTTCAATCAGGAAATGCACGCCGGCTGCAATTAAACCGACGCGTAGGCCGGATCGTCGTTACAGAACAGCGCCAGCTTATTGCCTGCCGGATCGCGCAGGTAAGACACGTAAAAATTCGGGTTATAGCGTTCACGAATGCCTGGCGCGCCCTCATCTGTGCCCCCTGCCCGCAGGCCCGCCGCGTAAAGCTCGTCAACCCTTTGCCGCGTCGGCGCGCGGAATCCGGCCATGTTGCCGTTACCCGGCTGCGCGTCTGCGCCATCCCACGGCTTCGCAATGTAGACGGCACCGGGTCCGTTTTGCCGATCGGGCACCTCCGGCAGCGAAAAAATCAGCTGTTCGCCATCGGGCTCAACCAGATACCCGAGCGGCAGCAGAACTGCCCGATAAAAGTGACCGGACAGCGCCACATCATTCGCACCAATAAACAGATAGCTGAGCATACAGACCTCCGAATAGTTGCAGTTGGCCGGCAATAAGCGAAACGACAGGCTGCCGCACCGGGTGAAGGTGTTATTTTAGCCCGCCAAAAAGAAACCCGGCGAGGTCAGTTAAAGTCGCGGTTTACCCCCAGCATTGGTCAGGTTGTTCTATATTTAGTGTCGTCGAAAGTAAAATAACCGCTGGAGCATGGATTAATGTCGAAAGAAACAGAGAAGAAAGAACTGAGCCACCGCGCCCCCACCACCGGGCCGGAGTCGTCAGAACCCGGACTCGGTTCGCTGGCACCTCAGGATGGATCACATCAGCCGCCAGCCGAACCGACGCCTCCCGGCAAACAACCGACCGCGCCAGGTAGCCTGAAAGCCCCGCAGACCCATAACGCTAAACTCGACCAGCTCAATGCCAGCCGTAAAAACGGCACCAACAGCCCGCTCACCACCAACCAGGGAACCCGTATTGCGAACGATCAGAATTCGCTGCGTGCCGGTTCGCGTGGGCCAACCCTGCTGGAAGACTTTATTATGCGTGAGAAGATCACGCATTTTGACCATGAACGTATCCCGGAGCGCATCGTGCATGCGCGCGGCTCAGCGGCGCACGGCTATTTTCAGCCCTACCGCTCGTTAAAAGATCTGACTAAAGCGCAGTTCCTCAGCGATCCGAATCAGGTGACGCCGGTTTTCGTGCGTTTCTCCACGGTACAGGGCGGCGCCGGTTCCGCTGATACGGTGCGTGATATTCGCGGTTTCGCCACCAAGTTTTATACCGAAGAGGGCGTCTTCGACCTGGTCGGCAACAACACCCCGGTGTTCTTTATTCAGGATGCGCATAAATTCCCTGACTTCGTGCACGCGGTGAAGCCTGAACCCCACAACGAAATCCCGCAGGGCCAGAGCGCCCACGATACCTTCTGGGATTACGTCTCTCTCCAGCCGGAAACCATGCACAACGTCATCTGGGCGATGTCCGATCGCGGCATTCCGCGCAGCTATCGCACCATGGAAGGGTTTGGTATTCACACCTTCCGCCTGATTAATGCTGCAGGCAAAGCGACCTTTGTCCGCTTCCACTGGAAGCCGGTGGCAGGCAAAGCCTCGCTGCTGTGGGATGAGTCGCAGAAACTGACCGGCCGCGATCCCGATTTCCATCGTCGCGACCTGTGGGAAGCGATTGAAGCGGGTGACTTCCCGGAATATGAACTGGGCCTGCAGCTGATCCCGGAAGAGGATGAGTTCAAATTCGATTTCGATATTCTGGACGCCACCAAACTGATCCCGGAAGAGCTGGTACCGGTCGAGATCGTGGGTAAGATGGTGCTTAACCGCAACCCGGATAACTTCTTCGCAGAAACCGAGCAAGTAGCATTCCACCCAGGCCACATCGTGCCGGGCCTCGATTTTTCCAACGATCCGCTGCTGCAGGGCCGTCTGTTCTCCTATACCGATACCCAGATCAGCCGCCTCGGTGGTCCGAACTTCCATGAGATCCCGATCAACCGTCCAACCTGTCCGTACCATAACTTCCAGCGCCAGGGGATGCACCGTCAGGATATCGACACTAACCCGGCCAACTACGAGCCGAACTCGATCAATGATAACTGGCCACGTGAAACCCCGCCAGCCGCTGAAGGTGGCGGTTTTGAAAGCTACCAGGAGCGCGTTGAGGGCCACAAAGTGCGCGAGCGCAGCCCATCATTCGGTGAGTATTATGCTCAGCCGCGCCTGTTCTGGATGAGCCAGACGCCGGTCGAACAGCAGCATATTATCGGCGCTTACTCGTTCGAGCTGAGTAAAGTGGCGCGGGCCTATATTCGTGAGCGGGTGGTCGATCATCTGGCGCGGATTGACCTCGGTCTGGCGAAAGGCGTGGCGGATAATCTCGGTATCGCCCTGACCGCCGATCAGCTGAATATCCAGCCGCCAAAAGCGGTTAACGGCCTGACCAAAGATGACAGCCTGAGTCTCTACGCCATCCCGGATGGCGAGATCAAGGGCCGTCAGGTAGCGTTACTGGTCAGCGATGGCGTGAAGGCGGCAGATGTGCTGTCAATTCTGCAGGAACTGAAAGCGGTCGGTGTTCACACCAAACTGCTGGCCGCACACATGGGCCAGGTACGCGCCGATGATGGTTCGGTGCTGCCGATTGATGCCACCTTCGCCGGTCTGCCGTCACTGACCTTTGACGCCGTTATCGTGCCGGATGGCAACATCGACGCCCTGCTGCTGAGCGGTGATGCGCGTTACTTCCTGCTGGAAGCCTACAAGCATCTGAAAGTTATTGGTCTGTCAGGCGATGCACGTCGCTTCAAGGCGCAGTTCAGTCTGGGCGAAACCGAACAGGAAGAAGGCATTGTTGAGGGTGACAAAGCAGAAAACGCCCTGATGGCGGACTTCATCCAGGCGATGAAAGCACACCGCGTCTGGTCACGCAGCCAGAAAGCGCTGTCAGTACCGGCCTGACGATCGCGACGTGCTATTGCGCGTCAGATCTGCAATAAAAAACCGCCTCCCGGGGCGGTTTTTTACTGCTCGATCCGGTCGGCAAGCGGCGCTGCTGCCAGATATGCGCCGATCATTTTGTCTTTTTGACCCGGTTTTCACGGAACAGTAAGGTGACGACACCGAATATCCCGCCGGTCAGAAAACCGTATTCGAGATCGGCGGCATCCTTACGGATATCCTGCAGCCTGATCAGCGCCCTTTCCGCATCTGGCGCAATAATTTCCTCAAACTGTTTCTGATAGCCGTCAGCCTTAAGCCGTTCGACTGCCGCGCTGTCCTTCCGGTCGGCAGCCACCAGCTGACGGCCTTTCCTGAAAAAGAAAAATTCGGGCATGCTGAGTTCCTTTGCAGTCACGATTTGAAGCTTCAACATAACCGCAATCGGACGCTGCGCCCAGCGGAAACTCAGGCCAGGGCAGCCAGGCAAAGCGACATTGATCAGACGCCGGCTTATCCGCGCTGGCCGTCGCCTGCTTGTATTCTGTTATCGGTGGCAACGGGTCGTCCTGGTAAATGCACTAAAGCGCAATAGCGAGAAAAACAGGCGGTTGCGCCAGCGAGATGGATTCAGGCTCACGGACAACGAATGTGCCTCGCGGACGGCTGCCTCGCACGGGAGCCGGGTCGAATGCGGGTCGGGTTTGTGGAGTGGCTCTTTACCTCTTCCGTGTCATGAGTCAGCAACGGCAGATGAGGCTGGATGACAAACGTTAAAGGATGGACCAACCGTACCGATACTGTTTCAATAACTGATTAGAACGCGTGAAAACAGCCAGGAAGGGTCGATGGCACGAAGAAGAGAGCTCAAAGGAATTAGCCATTCTCTGAATAGTAGTTTTGTCAGTCGAAACAACGATTACAATGGTTTCTGGGCTATAGGCCGGTTAAAACGCTTTGCTATTAACCAGGGACTTAAATCCGTGACGTTTACCTTTCCCATGCCTGCAAGCGGTGCAAATTTTGATCTGATAAATGATATCGGGCAGCGTTATACGGTAATGCTGGCAAACCTTATACTGAAACAGCAACTGCCTGACTCATGGGTTAAAAATGCCGCTATTGTCATCGATTTTTATACAAATGATAACGCTGCTCAGTCAGCTGAGTGTCATACATCAGGTGATCCTTTTAAGTGCGTTTGTCAGATAACTGATGATAGGGGGGGTGATTATTCTTCCATCATTTATGGCCGGTGTCTGCCTCACTCCCCGGCGCGAGAATTACGATCAAACCGTTATCTCGGCTGATAATTTCTAAAAAGCTTAAACTACAATCTGAGCTGGCCCCCAAAGTGAAAATCCAGCCGAAACAGGAAGCTGCGTCAGACGCTAAAGTTGAGCGAGCATGTCAGAAAAGCGGCAGCATTACTCACTGATAAATAAGGGAATATAAGTATGAGCAACAGTACTTATTTCAAAGATAATTTCAGGAAATGGTTTACTGCCGCAGTGGTATACATTCTGTTAGGTGGTTGGTGCTGGTATATGTTGTGGGCATCAAGCATTTCCCACAATACAGTGTTAAAAAAATCGGTTCCTGAATGGAAAACCTATATTTTATCTGGCCTGTTTATGGGCGTCATTATTCTGGCGCTGGCTTGCTGCCGGGGCACTTTTAATAAAAACGTAAAATCTCTGTTTAATGCATTCAGTGGCGGTTTTATTCTGGGCTTTGTGTTGTCCTTAAATTGTTATGATGTCTATGTTTATCTCTTCCCGGACAAAGTTATTGGCTATGAATCGGAATATGAAGTTGTCTTTCCAGGCCCGTCAAGAGGCAAGCACGGGCAGTGTGAAGCGGGTATCTGGCTAAAAGACCCGAACACCAGCAGATGGAAGCAGCTTTGTATCAATAAAGAGTATCTGCACAGCCACCGTAAGCAAGGAATGACAGGCGTATGGGTAACCGCTCGTGTGAATAATATTGGCTCTTACATCGTGAAATATGAATTTATCTACCGGTAAATTAAGCTGGCTGTAGTGATTCACCAATGTTATTCGCCAACGTATCGGCCGCTATCTTCTGTTCTGCCGACTGTAAAAATGAGTGATAGTCATTAACGTCCGCCCTTCACTGTTAGAAACATTCACCACCGCTGCACCGCAATCAAATACCTTCCCGGTTGAGCTCAAATGCAGCGAGCTCAACCGGGTTATCACGCGATGGCGGTCAGCTTTTGGCTGGCTGACGGCCAGCCACTCAGAAGGCCTGCCAGTTCTGGTTATCCGCCTGCGGGCTGACCGCAGCAGGACGCAGCTGACTCACGACCGGCTGGGCCGGAGCTGCGGAAAACGCCGCCTGCAGGCTGCCGGTTTTAAATACCGCCACCGTTTTACGCAGATAGCTGGCCTGCTCTTCCAGCGAAGCCGCCGCGCTGGCCGACTCTTCAACCAGGGCGGCGTTCTGCTGCGTCACGCCATCCATTTCAGAAACCGCGATGCAAACCTGCTCAATGCCACGCGTCTGCTCAACTGATGATGAGGCGATCTCTTCGATCAGCTGGGTTACCCGACTGACCGACGTTACGATACTTTCCATCGCCTTACCGGCTTCAGAGGCATGGCCGGCCCCGGTTCTGATCCGTTCGGCGGAGCGATCGATCAGGCCGCGGATTTCCTGAGCGGCACTGGCGCTGCGGCCTGCCAGCGAACGTACCTCGCCCGCGACCACCGCAAATCCACGTCCCTGCTCACCGGCACGCGCGGCTTCTACCGCAGCGTTGAGCGCCAGAATATTGGTCTGGAAGGCGATGCTGTCGATAATCGCAATAATGCCGGCGATTTGCCCGGAGCTTTCACTGATCTGCTCCATGTTGGCGATGACCCGGGCCACCGTCTCGCCGCCCTGGGTGGCGGTGGTTGACGCCTGTTTCGATACGGCCGTTGCCTGCTGCGCATTGTCGGCATTGAGCTTAACGGTTGAGGTCAGCTGCTCCATGCTGGCCGCCGTTTGTTCCAGCGCCGCGGCCTGCTGTTCGGTGCGTGATGAAAGATCGGTGCTGCCGGCTGAAATTTCGGCAGCGCCGGTAAAGATAGAGCGGGTGGCGTCATCAACCGAAGTAATGGTGACCACCAGCGCATCGCGCATCTGCTGCAGTTCGGTAATCAGCAGCCCCATCTCATTACGGCCTTCATGCTGAATGTCTGAGGTCAGATCGCCGGCAGAAATCGCGCGGATATAGCCGGTCAGTCGGCTAAGCGGGCCGATAAGCCGTTTTTGTAACCCGACCCAGACCGCGAAAATGATCACCACGGTCACCAGGCCAAGCACCAGCAAGGTCCAGAGCGCATCGGTCAGGCTGCGCTGGTTCTGCTCAGAGGTGTTTTTCATTAGCTGAATGTTGACCGCGCGCCAGGCCTCATAAGCGCTGTCGAGCCGATCCTGCGCCGCCTGCGCTTCCAGATTGCCGTAGCCCTGATAGTTGCGCTGTTTCAGGAAAGTCACCGAGGCCAGCATGGTGTCGTGCATTTGCTGATAGGCAGCCTGCACCTCACCGGCCTGGGCTTCATCCTGCCCCGCTTTACGCGGCAACGCCTGCCAGGCGCGGAATTCAACATCGGCGGCGGCGGCTGACTGCTCAGCCTTATCCAGCAGCGACGCCATCGCAGCCAGTGAGGCCGGATCCTGCTGATTTTTAAGGAAGCGGATCGCCACCCGATTGATAGTGACGCGGGTTTTAATCAGGGTTTTCACCGCATCGCTCAGGTGCTGTTGCTGCAGGGTTAACTGCTCCGCCGCAACGAAGTTCTGGTCTGCTTTGGAGACGGCGTTATACAACAGAAAGCCGGTCAGACTCAGCAGTGCGGTAAAGATAAAAAGTACGGCGAGAATACTGTGGGTTATTTTGAGGTTTTTAAGCATGTCAGCAAACTCATGTCAGAGGAGATAGTGCTGTTATCGGCCAGCCTGGACTTTATCTGAGTGCCGGCAGGCGATGAGCTCGCGATAAGATAAATAACCGGGTAAATGGGCCTGGTTTTAGTCGCCTCTGCCGTCGGTCGGGGTTGACGCAGCCGAAGCGGCGGCAAAACCGGGCCTCAGCCGCGCTAAACGCATTCGTCGCTCAACAACCCGCGCCGCAGTGTGGTTGAATTCGCCCCTTATCTAGCTCAGCACGTGGTTAACATGCATTACATTCATAGTTTAATGGATTTTATTGAGGGAAATGCGGTGCTGTCGGCCAGCTTCAGCGTGATCCTGTTGATCATGGCCGGGATGGTGGCTCACTTAATCTGTAAGTTTTTCGTGGTCAAAGTGATCAGAAAGGTCTTTTTCAGCAGCCATAAACAGGGCGTTCCGCTGGATAAAGATGTCCGCCTGTCTCAGAAGCTGTCGAATTTTGTGCCGGTGATTGTGGTCTACAATTTCCTGCAGTTTATGCCGGGCCTGCCTGATAATCTGAAAGTGGCGATTCAGACCATCTGCGGCATTCTGTTTTTTGTCTATCTATCGATCTTCTTCAATGAAGTGCTGGAGATTGTTAACAACTCCTATTCACGCAAATCGAAGCGTAAGAATCACTCGATCAAGGGCTATATCCAGATTGGCAAAATTCTGGTGCATATTATCGCCGCGATCATGATTCTGGCGATTATGTCCAATAAGTCACCGGCGATTATTATCTCCTCGCTGGGTGCGGTTGCCGCGGTACTGATGCTGATCTTTCAGCACACGCTGCTGTCGCTGGTGGCGAATATTCAGCTCTCTTCCAACGATGTGCTGCAACTGGGCGACTGGATTGAGATGCCGGATAGAAATATCAGCGGCGAGGTGATCGATATTGCGCTGCATACCATCACCATCCGCAACTGGGATAACACCATCTCGCGCATTCCGACCAAGAATTTCCTCACCGAGACCTACACCAACTGGCAGGCGATGTTCTCTTCAGGCGCACGGCGGATCATGCGCAGCTTTTATCTTGATCAGAAGTCGATCACCTTTGTGAATCAGGAGATGCTGCAGGCGATGAGTCAGATCCGCATCGCCAGCGAATCGATTACGGAACTGCTGGATGGACGTGATATCAGCGCGGTCGGCGACCGCTGGTTTATGGAGAACGGTATCACCAACCTGATGGTGTTCCGTAAATTCCTGACCGCCTGGCTGACGCAGCGCGAGGACATTAAGAAAGAGATGTATATCGTGGTGCGTCCGCTGAAGCCGTCGCCGGATGGCTTGCCGGTGGAGATCTACTGCTTCACCTCCTCTATTTTCTGGGCTGATTATGAGAATACCCAGTCAGCCATTTTTGAATACATTTACGCGATGGCCCGCTATTTTGATCTGCAGATTTATCAGCATCCGGCGGGTTCGGATTTCGCCCGACTGGCCCAGCCACGTGCTGCGAGCGCTGATGCGCAGCAGAACGGCCCGCAGTAAGCCGATCGCCGCCGCACGCCCCCTGCAATGGCGCGGCGGCGTCAGCTTTTGCTCAGGGCAAAGTTCAGCACCCTGTCATTCTTCATCTGCACCGTCAGCGTCTGCCCTTCGGTGGTGTTAAGGGTGCGCGCCTCACTGTAGGTCCACTTCAGCAGACGCTGTCCATCCGGATACGGCGTCTCGCTGTCGGGCTGACCAAACAGCGAAATCAGCTGTGCCTGCGTAGTCTGGCCGGGATGGATATGCTGCAACCGCGCGGTATCCAGATTATGTCCGACGCGATTAGAGCAGCCGGATAACAGCATCATCAGCGCCACAAACAGGGCTTTCTTACTCACGTAACATCCTTTTGAAAAAATAATTTCGCGCTGCTGGATTGCCCGGCACGCCTGCGTTGGCAGGTCATCCAGCTTATACGCAATCGACCGCCGTCGGCAGGATTTTCTGCCGCCGTTCCGCCCGGACTGACCGCGGCGAGGATGCGAATCCGCGCCACTAAGTCAAATTCCCGCCTCTCTATGGTCCGCTGCCCCGCGATTGCGACATCTTAGTCTATGATTATTCTTCGTATGCCGCGTGGAAACGGTCTCATCACCGGCTTTTCGCCGCATCACACTGTTTACCAGTCCAGGATCCTGGCTGAAGAGACGCGCCAACCCATTTGGCATCCTGGTCTCGCTGACATGTTTATGTTTTTGAAGCTCGCATCATCGGCATCATTTCCGCGCGATGGCGATCATTGCGCATTTCCAGCTTAAACGAGGCAACTGAATGGAATCCAAATCATTTTTTAAAAGCTGGGGCGCCGAACGGGTGTCCAGCGATGAGGTCCGTTTCCGTCTCTGGGCAACGGGCCAGCAACGCGTCACCCTGCGGTTATCCGGCAAAGATATCGAGATGACCCGCCAGCCTGACGGCTGGTTCGAAACCCAGCTGAGCGGCGTCGCCCCCGGCGCCGAATACGATTTTGTGCTGGCGGACGGCACCGCAGTGCCCGATCCCGCCTCCCGCGGCCAGAAAGGTGAAGTCAACGGTCCGTCACTGGTGATCGATCCTGAGGCTTACGTCTGGCAAAACACCGACTGGCAAGGCCGCCCATGGCAGGAATCGGTGGTGTATGAATTGCACATCGGCACCTTTACCCCACAGGGCACCTTTCAGGCCGCGATTGAAAAGCTGCCGTGGCTGGCGGAAAACGGTATCACCATGATTGAAGTGTTACCGGTTTCGCAGTTTGGTGGCAATCGCGGCTGGGGCTACGACGGCGTACTGTTGTATGCACCGCATTCCGCCTACGGCACGCCCGATGATTTCAAAGCGTTTGTCGACGCGGCGCACGGTCATGGCCTGTCGGTAGTGCTGGATATCGTGCTAAACCACTTTGGCCCGGAAGGTAACTATCTGCCGCTGCTGTCGCCGGACTTCTTCCATAAAGAACGGCAGACGCCGTGGGGCGCGGGTATCGCTTATGACGTTGACGCGGTGCGCCGTTACATCACCGAAGCGCCGCTCTACTGGCTGCAGGAGTTTAATCTCGATGGCCTGCGCTTTGATGCCATTGATCAGATTGAAGACCCGGCCGATAAACATGTGCTGATTGAGATTGCGGAGCGCATCCGGGCTGAAATTACCGATCGACCTATTCATCTCACCACCGAAGATTGCCGTAACGTCACCTTTCTGCATCCGCGCGATGAAAAAGGTCAGGCAACGCTGTTTACCGGCGAATGGAATGATGACTTCCACAACGCGGTCCACGTGCTGGCGACCGGCGAAAACCATGCCTATTACCAGGACTTCGCCGATCGACCGGAACAACGGGTTGCCCGGGCGCTGGCGGAAGGCTTCGTTTATCAGGGTGAGGTATCGCAGCAGTCTGGCGAGCCGCGCGGTGTTGACAGCCGCGGTCAGCCGCCGGTGGCCTTTGTCGATTTCATCCAGAACCATGACCAGGTGGGTAACCGGGCCCAGGGCGAAAGGCTGGTGAGCCTGGCCGGCGTGGAACGTACCCAGCTGTTGCTGGCTACCTTACTGCTGTCGCCGCACATCCCGCTGCTGTTTATGGGCGAAGAGTATGGCGAAACCCAGCCGTTCCTGTTCTTCACCGATTTCCATGGCGACCTGGCCAAAGCGGTGCGTGAAGGCCGCGCCCGAGAGTTTGAAGGCCATGCCGGTCACGAAGGTGAAAGCGTGCCGGACCCGAACGATCCACAGACCTTTGAACGTTCGAAGCTGAACTGGGATAAGCCGCAAACGCCGGAAGGCCAGCAGTGGCTGGCGCTGACGCGCAGACTGCTACAGCTGCGCCAGCAACACATTGTGCCGCTGCTGCACACCGCCGGCGGCCACTGTGGTCGGGTGGTGAATACCGCGCCCGGTTTCCTGGCAGTGCGCTGGGACTTCCCGCAGGGCACGCTGTCACTGGCGCTGAACGTCGGCGACCAGCCGCAACCGATCGCCGATCTGCCGGGCGAGACCCTGTTTGCCTGGCCGCAGCAGACCCCCGAACTGGCACCGGAGGCGATCGTGGTTCGTCTGGATAAAGGAGCCGCACAATGAACATCCCAACCGCCACCTACCGTATTCAGTTCCGCAACGGCATGACCTTTGATCGTGCTGCGGCGCTGGTGCCTTACCTGAAGCAACTCGGTATCAGCCACCTTTACGCTTCGCCGATCTTCAGTGCTACTGCGGAATCGACCCACGGTTATGACGTCACCGACGTTAACCAGATCGAACCGTCGATTGGTGGTCGTGCAGGTTTTGACCGCATGGCTGCGGCGCTGAAAGCGGCCGGACTCGGGCTGATCCTCGATATCGTCCCCAACCATATGGCGGCCTCGCTGGAGAATCCGTGGTGGCGCGACGTCATCGAGAACGGTGAGCAGAGCCGTTATGCCCACTACTTTGACATTGACTGGTCACGTCGCCTGACGCTGCCGTTCCTTGGCGACAGCTTTGAGACAGTGCTGGCCAACGGCGAGATCAGCGTGCAGCGCGATCCGCAAAGCGGCAAACCGGCGCTGGCCTACTTCGATAACTATTACCCGCTGGCGCCACACACCTGGCAGGGCCGTGAGGAAGAGGTGCTCGGCCTGCGCGAGCCGGACCAGATTGCCGCGCTGCATGATCAGCAGCCGTGGCGCCTGATGTCGTGGCGTGATGCACCCAACGACCTCTCCTACCGCCGCTTCTTTGAAGTGACCGGGCTGGTGGGCGTGCGGGTCGAAGATAAAGCCGTGTTCGACGCTGCACACCAGCTGATCCTCGAACTGGTGCACAGCGGCGCGGTGCAGGGATTGCGCGTCGACCACGTCGATGGACTGGCCGATCCGCGTGGCTATCTTGAGCAGTTACGCCAGGCCGCAGGCCCTGATTGCTACCTCACGGTCGAGAAGATCCTCGGTGAGAACGAGCAGTTACCGGATGCGTGGCCGGTCTCCGGCACCACCGGTTACGAATTTATGGCCGCGCTGTCGAACGTGCTGGTGGACGGTAATCACCTTGGTGCGCTGCGTAAGGCTTATCAGGCGGTGATTGGCAAAACGGTCGACATGAAGGCCGAACTGCGCGCCGCCAAACTCCTGATGGCCAATCGCAACTTCGCGGGCGAGTTTAACCGCCTGCTGCAACTGGCTCTCGGTATCGCCAGCCACGATGGCGCGCCACAGCCGGAAGCCAAACTGAAAAATGCGCTGCGCGAGCTGCTGGTGGCGTTTCCGGTCTACCGCACCTACGGCACGCCGCAGGGCCTGACGCCGGCCGATACCGCCCTGCTGCAACAGGTGGTGAGCCAGGTAAAAGCCAGCACCAGTGCACCGGATGAGCAGGCACTTGACCTGCTGGTCCGGATTCTGCGCGGCGACGTCGCAGCCGCTGCCGCTGAAGATGCCAGCCAGTTCCGCACCCGCTTTCAGCAGCTGACCGGGCCACTGATGGCGAAATCCGTTGAAGACACGCTGTTTTTCCGTCAGCACATGGCGCTGGCGTTAAACGAAGTCGGTGCCGAGCCGCTGGCGCGCCACTTTTCGCCGGATCAGTTCCACGCCGAAATGCAGGCACGACGTGAGCATCAGCCGGATGCGCTGTCGGGTACCTCAACCCACGATACCAAGCGCGGCGAAGACGCCCGCGCCCGCTTGTATACCCTGACCGAAGCGCCAGACCGCTGGGCAGAATGTGTCGCCCGCTGGCGGGAGATGAATCACGGGCAGGTGATCGCGTTGAAAGATGGTCCGGCACCGGAACCGGCGGTGGAGTGGATGCTGTATGAAGCGCTGGCCGGTGTCTGGCCGCCGTCCCTGCAGCCAGAGGACGCCGACGGTCTGGCGGCACTGGAAGCGCGCTTTGTGGTTTACGTCGAGAAAGCGCTGCGCGAAGCCAAATTACGCACCGACTGGGCAGACAATAACGATGCCTACGAACAGGCGGTACTCGACTATGCCCGTCATCTGCTGGCACCGGCCAATATCACCTTCCTGCGCGATTTCTGCTCCGCCCTGCGCCCGTTTGTGCGTGCCGGACTGGTTAACAGCCTGACCCAGACGGTGGTGAAACTCACCGCGCCAGGCGTGCCGGACATTTACCAGGGCAGTGAAGCGCTGGACTTCAGCCTGGTCGATCCGGATAACCGGCGCGAGCCTGACTTTGCTGCACTGGCCGCAATGCTGGACCAGCCGCAGCATGACGAGGGCGACGGCCACTGGCTGCGCGGTCAGGTGAATCAGCAGGCCATTGCCCGCCTGCTGGCGGTGCGTCAGCAACATCCGTCGCTGTTCCGCCACGGTGACTATCTGCCGCTGCCGGTGCACGGTGAGCATCAGGATCGGCTGCTGGCATTTGCCCGTTGCGAACCGGATCAGGCATTGATTGTGGTGGTTCCGCGGCTGGTGCTGAGCAACCTGCCGGCGACGCTCGAACAGCCACCGGCAGACCGCTGGGCCGCTACCGCGATCGCCCTGCCGCCTTCACTCAGCCAGCGCCGCTACCGTGATGTACTGAGCGGGAAAGAGATTGCGCCTGGCGAACAGCTGCAACTGGATAGCATCGCATCAGGCTGGTGTGCAGTGCTGCTGGCACAGTGATCGTCCGCTTTCAGGACGTTTTTTTTAACGCGTCAATCTGGTCATTGAATAACGAGGCATAAATGTCAAACAGTAAGCGTTTTGAAATCACGGCGGGCTACAGCCATCTGCTTGGGGCAAATTTTGATGGTCAGGGCGTTAACTTCGCTCTGTTCAGTGCGCATGCCGAGCGGGTGGAGCTGTGCCTTTATGATCCGAGTGGCAAGACTGAAATCGCCCGGCTGGAACTGCCAGAGTTTACCCATGAAGTGTGGCACGGCTACGTGCCAGGACTGCAACCGGGCGCGCTGTATGGCTATCGCGTCTACGGTCCTTACGACCCGGAAAATGGCCATCGTTTTAACCCGAATAAATTACTGCTCGATCCCTACGCCCGTGAACTGGCTGGCGATATTGAGTGGAATGAGGCGCACTTTGCCTATGACCTTTATCACGAAGACAAAGACCTGACCTTTGACAGCCGTGACAGCGCGCCGTTTACCCCAAAATGCCGGGTCATCGATCCGGATGAGTTCGACTGGCAGGACAAGAACCGTCCCAACGTGCCGTGGCCGAAGACGGTGATTTATGAAACCCACGTTAAGGGTTTCACCCAGCTCAATACGGCGCTGCCACCAGAACTGCGCGGCACCTTTGACGGCATGAGCCACAAATCTACCGTCGACTACATCAAAAGTCTGGGGATTACCTCGGTTGAGCTGTTGCCGGTGCACTGGTTCCCGGATGACCAGCATCTGCTGGACAAAGGGTTGAAAAACTTCTGGGGTTACAACACGCTGGGCTTCTTTGCGCCCGCCACGCGCTACTTTGGTCCGCGCGGTATTCAGGGCTTCCGTGACATGGTGCGGGCGTTTCACGATGCCGGTATCGAGGTGATCCTTGACGTGGTGTATAACCACACCGCCGAGGGCAACGAGCTGGGCCCAACGCTGTCGTTTAAAGGCATCGATAACTTCTCTTATTACCGTACCCTGCCCGATCAGCATCGTTACTACATCAACGATACCGGTACCGGCAACACGGTTAATACCTCGCATCCGCGGGTGCTGCAGATGGTAATGGATTCGCTGCGTTACTGGTCTGAATCGATGCATATCGACGGT
This sequence comes from Pantoea sp. UYEF8, assembly GCF_040546285.1. NCBI lineage: Bacteria > Pseudomonadati > Pseudomonadota > Gammaproteobacteria > Enterobacterales > Erwiniaceae > Pantoea > Pantoea sp. UYEF8. The sequence continues at coordinate 463,397 of NZ_JBEPNM010000002.1, forward strand.
TTCCGCTTCGATCTCGGCACCATTCTCGGCCGTGAGCCTGAAGGGTTCGATCCGCGCGGCGGCTTCTTTGACGCAGTGATGCAGGACCCGGTCCTGTCGCAGAAAAAACTGATTGGTGAGCCGTGGGATATTGGTCCGGGCGGCTATCAGGTTGGCGGCTTCCCGCCGGGCTGGGCGGAGTGGAACGACCAGTACCGCGACACGGTGCGCGATTACTGGAAAGGCAACAACGTCTCAACCGACTTTGCGGCTCGCCTGCTGGGTTCGGGCGATCTTTACGATCAGCGCGGCCGTCGTCCGTGGGCCAGCGTCAACTTCATCACTGCCCACGATGGCTTCACCCTCAACGATCTGGTGTCGTATAACGACAAGCACAACGATGACAATGGCGAGGATAACAACGACGGGCACAACGATAACCGTTCTTACAACTACGGAGCGGAAGGCCCGACCGATGATGAGAACATTAACGCGGTGCGCGAGCGTCAGAAACGCAACTTCCTCGCGACGATGATCTTCTCACATGGCACCCCGATGCTGCTGGCGGGTGACGAGTTTGGCCGGAGCCAGTTGGGCAACAACAACGGCTACTGTCAGGATAGTGAGATCTCCTGGGTGCACTGGGATAACCTGCCGGAATCCGCCGAGGCGCTGCGCGAATTTACCCGTCAGATCCTCAAGCTGCGTGCTGACCAGCCGCTGCTGCGGCGCGAAAACTGGCGCGACGGCATGGATATCAAGTGGTTCAACGCCGGTGGCGGTTTCCAGCAGGCGGAACAGTGGGATGAAGGTTCGACGCTGGGTGTCTATATCGGGCGACCGGATCTGCAGACTGAGGAAGGCATCTGGCACGACGTGCTGATGCTGTTCAATCCATTTGAAGGCAACGTGCCGTTCCGTATTCCGCAGTTTGGTGAAGGTGGCTGGGTGCTGGAGCTGACCACCAGCGACACGGCGAAGCGCGGTCTGGTGATCACCAAAGAGAAAGATTTCGAGCTGGAGGGACGCAGCTTCGCCCTGTTCAGACGTCCCTAGCCGTTAAGCAAGGCAGCCAGGCGCAGCGCATTTCGCGCTGCGCTTGAGTTTCTGACCATGGCTGCCAGGCTTGACCGGTTATTAACACGCAATATTGATGCTGACAAGGAGGCATAATGTCGAGATTTACGCAGAAGGTTGTGGTTGTGACAGGTGCCGGTTCTGGTATTGGTGAAGCGGCGGCTAAACGCTTTGCTGAAGAAGGCGCATCGGTGGTGCTGGTGGGAAGAACCCGCGAAAAACTGGAAAAAACCCTGGCCGGGCTGGCTGCGGGCGATCATCTGGTCGCTGCCTGTGACGTCTCTGACGCTGACCAGGTGAAGCAACTGTCAGAAACGGTACAGGATAAATATGGCCGGGTTGACGTGCTGGTCAACAACGCCGGGGTGATCGTGCAGGGCCGGATCCATGAGGTCGAGCTTGATGACTGGAAAACGCTGATGAAAACCGACCTGGATGGGGTTTTCCATGGCGTACACTACTTCATGCCCGCCCTGCTGCGCAGCAAAGGTAACGTGGTGAACATCTCTTCCGTTTCCGGCTTAGGCGGCGACTGGGGCATGAGCATCTATAACGCCGCTAAAGGCGCCATCACTAACTTCACCCGTGCGCTGGCGATGGATTACGGTGCTGACGGCGTGCGGGTGAACGCCATCTGTCCGGGCTTCACCTTTACCGATTTGACTGAAGATATGAAAGATAACCCCGAACTGCTGGAGCGCTTTTACGACCGTATTCCGTTACGGCGCGCCGGGGAAGCGGACGATATTGCCCGCGCGATTGTCTTTATTGCCAGCGAGGATGCTGCTTATATTACCGGGGTCAACCTGCCGGTAGATGGCGGTATTACCGCGTCAAATGGTCAGCCAAAACAGGCTTAATGAGCTGACAGATATCCTGACGGAGATAATCAAAAGGGCAGCGTAAATACGCTGCCCTTTTTCTTTTATCACTGCCGCGCTTCACCGCGCTTTTTATTATCTGCAGGGTCCAGGCCGTCAATAATCAGCGACAGCGGGATTAATGTCTGGGTGTATGACGGGTTGGCGTAGCGGCACGCGCCGGCTTAATTGCCGTACTGCTGGTGGTCGGGCAGATAAAATTATTCAGGCAAACACTACACATGGTGGCATTAGCGTGATGTATTTTCGCAACGGTTAATGCCTGCTGACGGGTATAAAGCGAGCCTATAAACACGCGCTTATCGCTTTTTAACAGATTAACGCAACCTTCTTTGTGTAAAATCCATCCACCCATGGGACGTGGGCACAGATAATAATAACTGGCTTTGAGCATGGTATTCATCCTAATAGTTGCTGTATGTATCTTAAAAAAACCGACAAAATTCGTAAGGGCTTATGTTTTTATCTGAAGCTTTATTAAACTAACTGAGAGTTATGCTTAAAACCACTTTATTGTACCGGTTAAACTGACTTTGGGATTTAGCCGTTTTCAGACGCCTGAGTCGCTTTAGTCCTCCAGTAAGAGTTAATTCCCTCTATGCCCCACCGTCGCCAGTTTCATTCAGCATGCTAATGATTTTAATCGATAGCCAATGATAAAATAATCCTTTAAAATCAAAATATTAAAAACAACGACTTGTTCAGCAATGCAGTGGAAGAGATCAATTTGATTAAATCAGCTGTGGTAAAAAGCGTGCCTCTGGCTGGTAATTATGAGCATTGATGAACTGAAGCAAAATCATCCAGTCATTCAACTGCTGGCCTTAATCAGACTCAGCGGCAGTGCCGTCTGGCTTAGCGGTTAATCAGTTAAGGCGGACGCGATAAATCCGTTCTCGCCTTGAAAAAGTAAAACGATCGGTTTACTTTTAAACTATGAAAAAAAGAAACGATATTATTCAGGCGGCCGAGCGCTTGTTCTATGCCAGCGGCTTTCACGCCACCAGTACCGACCAGATATGCCGCGCGGCAGGTGTCTCGACGCGCACGCTTTATCATCACTTTAGTTCGCGGGAAGCGCTGACCGCTGCGGTGATGGATGCCCGTGAGCAGCGTTTTATGGCGGACCTGTGGATGCCACAACAGCCTGAAGCGATTGCCCGTCTGTTTCAGGTTCTGGGCGAGTGGACACAGGCGAACGGGGCAAAAGGCTGCTTTTTTCTTAAAGCCTGGGGCGAGTATGCCGAGCGGGATGCGGCGCTGGCTGCCCAGGCGCTGGCCTTTCGCGCCACGCTGCGTCGTTACATTAGCGACTGCGTCACCGTCGCGCGGGGAGAAGAACAGCCGCTGTTGAGCGACGCCATCTGGATGCTGTTTGAAGGTGCAATTACCTCGGCGCTGGTGATCGGTCCCGCCGCGGCTCAGCAGGCCGGTACGGTCGCCAGTCAGCTGCTGCAACAGCACGGTGCAGCGCAATGAGATCGCCGGGCGCGCTGGCGCTGACCGGATTTAGCCTGATTGCGGTGACTTATGGCATGGCGAGATTTTCATGGGGGCTGATGCTGCCGGCTATTTCGGCTGATATTCCGTTCAGCCCGCAGCTGGCGGGTCTGCTCTCCGCCTGCAGCTTTGTCGCTTACTGCCTGACTATTCTGGCCGCCGCCTCGCTGGCGCAGCGGTTTGGCGCGCGTCGCGTCGCGCTGCTGGCGTCACTCTGCGCGGCGAGCGGTCTGGTACTGCTCGCCTGTGCCACTTCGCCGCTGTGGCTGGCGGCGGGCCTGTTTATTGCCGGCCTGAGTTCCGGCCTGGCGTCTCCGGCGCTGGCCGCCGCCGTCAGTCAGCGGCTGAGCGCCGCCCGGCAGTCGCCGGTTAATACCCTGATTAATGCGGGCACCAGCGCCGGAATTATCCTGACGGTGCCCATACTGAACCTTTTACCGGGTGGCTGGCGGGCCGCCTGCCTGCTGTTCGCGCTGCTGGCGCTGAGCTGTATCGTGCCGGTGATGCGGGTTTTACCCGGTGACACTGAAGTCGATCACCGTTGCCGCCAGCCGTGGCATCAGCAACTGTTTCGCCGTTCAATGGCGCGCCTGATCGCCATCGCCTTCGTTTCAGGCCTGACGAGCGCCGCCTGGTGGAGCTTTGGCTCCGCCCTGCTGCGGCAGCATGTCGGCCTCGATCCCGCTGCCACCAGCCTGCTGTGGCTGGTGGCAGGCGGTGCGGGGATTGCCGGCGCGGCGACCGGACCGGTCGCGGCCCGCATCGGCATGAACGCCGTTTACCGGCTGTCACTGTTGGGCATGGCGCTGCCGCTGCTGATGATCGCCTTCAGCCACGGTTATTCAGCAGGCTTGCTGATTGCGGTGGCCTGCTGCGGTGCAGGTTATGTCACGCTGTCAGGCGTGCTGCTGGTATGGGGCGCGCAGGCGACCGAAGAAACGCCGGCTACCGGCGTCGGTATCCTGTTTTTCATGCTGGCTGTCGGTCAGGTGATTGGATCGCTGCTGTTTGGTCAACTCTACGCCGCGGCGGGTGCCGTTATTGCCCTGCTGCTGTTTGCCGCCAGCGCGTTACTGCTGCTGTTTTTTGCCCCGCAAGAAGCCACACGAAGTGAGAGCAAAAAAAAACCCGCACGCTGCGGGTAAAAGTTCGTTACAGAGAAACTCTGTTCTGTTTCGGCAGCACGTCTGGGGCGAAGTTCATTTTTTCTCAGCCGACTCTTTTAAACCAGCCGGCTATTTATGCCGCTGGCAGTATCAGCGGCAAATAAACTCGCTCTGCGTCGGAAGGACTATTACGGCTGGGCAGGCTGACAGGTCAGATAACACGAATATTTTTAATTCTCGGATTTATCGTCTGGTTTAACAGCTCCTGTTCCGGCCCAAGATAATAAGGCACGGCGCACTGCTTGCCATCTTTGGTGAAAATAACCTGATTGTCATGCAGAAACAGCGCAGTGAAATGGCCTAATACCACACCATTTAATTCAAAGCAGTGTTTTCTTGCTTCACGAAGCCCCTGCTTACTATTAAGAAAATCAACAAATCGCATCACGCTGCGTCTCCCCTGGCGAATTTCATCCGCTCTGCTTTTTTATTAAACAGAGACCTGGCGAAGGATAATAGCCGTAAGCGCAGCGCGGATCATTAAGGTCGCGCGGTTTTCAGAATAGGCTTAATGGCGAATAATCAGCCGGACTGAACAGAGCAAATAATCTCAGTCCTGCCCGCTTAACAGTGCTGGCGGGGCCATCAGAGGAAATACTTATGCTTCGGTCTGCGCATATTGCGCCGGGAAAGCGCGCGCCTTATGGTGGTTTTCACTGAGCGCACCTGGGAAAGAATAGCGAAGAGGCAGGAGATGGAAATTTTTGAGGCGGATGAGCGTCATATTGCGGCGATTCAGCAGATTTATGCCTGGCATGTGCTTAACGGTACCGGTTCCTTTGAAACCGTGCCGCCGGATGAGGCGGAGATCGGTGAGCGTCTGAACAAGATTAAACAGGCGGGCCTGCCGTGGTTTATTGCCGTCGGTGACGGCGCAGTTCTCGGCTTTTGCTATCTGGCGCCCTATCGTCCGCGCCACGCCTACCGTTATACCCTCGAAGACTCAATTTATATCGATCCGCAGTTTCGTCAGCGCGGCGTCGGCTCGCGTTTGCTGCGCCATGCCATTAGCTGGGCAGAACAGGCGGGATACCGACAGCTGATTGCCAACGTCGGTGATAGCGATAACCGCGCGTCGGTCGCACTGCACTGTGCGGCAGGCTTTGAAATGGTCGGCACACTCAGGTCGGTCGGCTTCAAACATGGCCGCTGGCTTGATACCGTTTTCCTGCAGCGCGCACTCGGCGTGGCTGATTCGGTGCTGCCCGCCGACGGCTAAATCACGGCGGGAATAATAAAGGCAGCCAGGCCTCGTTCACCGCTGATAAAGCTTCTGGTAATGTGTGCGGACAAAAGCAAAAAATCCGGAAGCCTTTATGTTGTCGACAATCATTTACCGCAGCCATATCGCCGGGCATGTTCCGGTTAAATCACTGTTTGATTTGGCGGTAAAAGCTAACAAGATCAATGAATCATCCAGCATTACCGGCATCCTGCTGTTTAATGGCACCCACTTTTTTCAGGTGCTGGAAGGCCCGGAACAGGCGGTAAAGTCGATATACAGCCGGATTTGTCAGGACCCGCGTCATCATAATCTGGTGGAACTAATGCGCGATTATGCGCCATTACGCCGGTTCGGCAATGTCGGCATGGAGCTGTTCGACCTGCGACAACATGACAAAGAGACGGTGCTGGAGGCAGTGCTGGCAAAATGCACCACCAAATTCCAGCTCACCTATGCCGATCGCGGCCTGCAGTTCCTGCGGACCTTTGTCGAAGCCCGCGAAAAAGAGAACTATTTCGAGATCCCTGACGCCAGCAGCTGGACCTTTATCCACGATGAATCCGCCGGGCGCGACGGTGAAGCGGCGCTGCTGGCCTCTGATGAGGTCAGTTTTGCCTTTCAGCCGATTGTCGATCCCTTCGCCTGTGAGATTGTGTCGCTGGAAGCGTTGCTGCGCGGCCCGCAGGGTGAACTGCCGCTCGACTATTTCTCCCGACTGTCACGCGACGAGGTTTATCTCACCGATATCCGATCTAAAAAGATCGCCTTTGCTCAGGCAAAGCAGCTGGGCATTGAAGGCCTGACGCTGTCGATTAATCTGTTGCCGATGTCACTGGTCGAGGTGCCTGACGCGGTGCCGTTCCTGCTGAATGAGATTGCAGCGCAGGGGCTGGTACCTGAGCAGATCATGGTAGAATTTACGGAAAACGAAGTAATCTCACGGCTTGATGAGTTCGAAGCCGCGATCAAGCAATTAAAAGCAGCCGGTATCAGCCTGGCGCTTGATGATTTCGGTGCCGGTTTTGCCGGCCTGTCGCTACTGACCCGGATCCAGCCCGATAAGATTAAGATCGACCGCAACATCATCAGTGGCGTACATAAGAGCGGCCCGAAACAGGCGATCATTCACGCCATTCTGAAATGCTGCTCCTCACTGGAAATCTCGGTTATTGCGGAAGGCATTGAACAGCCAGAAGAGTGGATGTGGCTGGAAGCGGCGGGTGTTTCGCAGTTCCAGGGCTTTCTGTTCGCGAAACCTAAACTCAATGGCATCGCGCCGGTTGCCTGGCCCGAACTGAGCCAGAGCTGAAACCACAACCAAAGCCAGCGCTAAACAGAGTCTCGCGCCCTGCGATTTAGACGAATCTGATCTCCCCCGCCTTGCCGGATCGCCCTGGTGCTGCTAAAAAATAAGCAGCACCGGGTGATGATCTTCATCTCACTGTCATCTCACCGCTGCACAGTCAGCTATTATTATTTCGTTATTATCATCGATGTTTAGCAGTCAGATGTTCAGTGTTTAGGCCGACGCAGCGCGCCATGCTTGCGACGTGACTCCCAGGGACAGCATTTGAGGAACTGAATGAAGCAAATCATCCGCGGTGATAAAGAACCCGCCCATATCCTGGCCGCGACTCGCGCGCTTGAAGCGCACTACTCGCGCTACGGTGAAGGCAACAAATACCATCCCATCATCTATTCCATCGCCTATCGCAGCCGGTTTTACCAGGTTGAAGTCATTACCCGCCGTGAAACCATGGTCGCTACGGTGATTACCGGGGTGCGCAATCTGACCCATCTTTCTGGCGCAGCCTGATACCGACCGATCCCGTCAAAAATCACAGGGGCCCCCGGCCCCTGTTTCATTCGTTCCCGCCTCAGCGGCGGTAAAGCGCATTAGCCGGATAAATCGCACCAAGCACGCTCTTTTCGCGCGCGCCTGTCACGGCTGGCAGGTTGCCCGGCAAGCCGGAAAGCGTGCGAAAGGCCAGCCAGGCGAACGCCAGCGCTTCCATATCATCGCCACTGATGCCCGCAGCATCGGTGGTGGTCACTTCCGTGCCCGGCAGATGCGTCGCCAGACGCGCCATCAGCAACGGATTGCGGCTGCCCCCGCCACACACCAGCAGGCGATCGCAGCCATCGTTGAGCTGCACCTGCTGAGTGATGGTGATGGCGGTGAGTTCCACCAGAGTCGCCTGCACGTCCTGCGGTGCCAGTCCCGGGAAATGGCGCAGATGCTGCTCCAGCCAGCCGAGATTAAAATGTTCACGGCCGGTGCTTTTCGGCGGCGGCAGCGAAAACCATGGCTCACGCAGCAGTGCCTCCAGCAGCGCCGGGATCAGCGTGCCGCTGCGTGCCCACTGGGCATCTTTGTCGTAGGCTTTGCCCTGATTGCGCCAGATCCACGCATCCAGCAGCATGTTGCCCGGTCCGGTGTCAAAACCGCGCACCGGCTGACCCGGAAACAGCAGCGAGAGGTTGGCAATGCCGCCGATGTTCAGCACCATGCGACGCTCCGTGGCATCCATTAAGAGCGCCTGGTGGAAGGCCGGTACCAGCGGTGCACCCTGCCCGCCGAGCGCCATATCGCGGCGGCGGAAATCCCCGACCACGGTAATGCCGGTCGCCGCGACAATCTGGTTATTATCGCCAATCTGCAGGGTGTTCGGGGCGTCGCTTTGCGGCTCATGCCAGACGGTTTGCCCGTGACAGCCGATCGCTACCACGTCGCTCGCCTCCAGCGATTCGCGTTTCATGAGCGTCAGCACCGCCTCAGCAAACAGCTGGCCCAGACGGGTATCCAGCTGGCCCAGCTGTGAGAGCGTCAGGCTCTGGCCCTGGCAAACCGCCAGAATAGCCTGACGTAACTCGGGTGGCATCGGATGGCAATAGCTGGCCTGCTGCGCCACCAGATTCTCATCAATCGCCGCCAGTACCACATCCACCCCATCCAGGCTGGTACCTGACATCACACCAATATAACGTCCTGATTTCATAGCCATTGATTTTTCCCCGCTGGGTGTGCGATTCATCTGCGATTAGCCTGACAAATTACGTGGGCTAATTCTATGATTAATTTGTTTTTTTCTCAGAGATAGCGCACAGATAACGCAATGGGACACTTTTTTTTCTGCCGATTGAATTATTGTTAACCTTGCGCAGTCTATGCTTCGTCCCACCGTGTTTTATTCGGACAAGGATTAATTTGCCAGGTTTGTGTCTTATACTGTGTGCAGGATATCGCGATAAACGTGGCGCCTTCTCGACTAAAGGAGTTTCAAATGATTAAGCGTGTAGTTGTGGTCGCTTTGACCGGTATGATGCTGGCAGGTTGTAGCAACACGAGTACGCTGTCGGGTGATACCTACAGCGCCAGTGAAGCTAAACAGGTGCAGAGCGTCTCTTACGGCACACTAGTCTCGGTTCGTCCGGTGAAAATTCAGGGCGGTGATGAGAGTAATGTGATTGGCGCTATCGGCGGTGCCGTGCTCGGTGGCTTCCTGGGTAATACCATTGGCGGTGGCAGCGGCCGGAGCCTGGCAACAGCCGGCGGTGCAGTACTGGGCGGCGTTGCCGGTCAGGGCGTACAGGGCGCAGTGAACAAAACTGATGGTGTCGAGCTGGAAATCCGTAAGGATGATGGCAACACTATCATGGTAGTGCAGAAGCAAGCCGCAACGCGCTACTCTGTGGGTCAGCGTGTCGTGATGGCGTCGAATGGCAGCCAGGTGACAGTTTCACCTCGCTAATCTGCATGATGCAGAAAAAACCGACGCCTGGGCGTCGGTTTTTTTATTTCTCGCGATGCTGTAATTCGAGAATGTTTTTTTCAAGCCGGGCAATCAGCGTCACCATCTGATTGATCTCTTCACGGCTGATGCCAGATAAGATGTCATCCCGCGTAGCATCAATCACGCTCTCAACCTGTGCGATAATCGGCTCCGCCTGTTGCGTCAGCTTGATGCGCTTGGCGCGACGATCGTTGGCGCAGGTCGAACGGGTAATCAGTCCCTTCTCCTCCAGCTGGTCCAGCGTACGCACCAGTGAAGGTTGTTCGATGCCGATGGCTTTGGCTAACTGAATCTGTGACTGCTCTGGCGGCAGTTGATGAATATTGTGCAGCGTTACCCAGTGAGTCTGAGTCAGCTCAAGCGGTTTTAATCGCTGATCAATCAACGCGCGCCAGATGCGCACCAGTCGAGATAAATCCGTTCCGAGGGGCGTATCCATTTCATCTCCTTATAATTAGCTTGCTAGCTATCAAGCCAGATTTTACACTATTCTGCGAGTTTACAGGACAAATTACAAATCCCGGGCCAGCGCGCCATTGCGCGGCATCCCCTTCAGACTGCCGCTCGGGTTACTTAAGGATATTGAAACGTGCTCACCAACGTCTTCTCCAGTGCCAAACCGCTGACTGATCTGGTGGTAGGCGCCTCGCTGTTTTTCCCGCCGATCTTCAAAGCGGTGATACTCGGCTTCCTGGTCTGGCTGCTGATTCACCCGCTGGTGCGCGGCTGGATCTATTCTGGTGATATCTGGCATCCCACCTTGTTTGATCTCTCCCTGTTTGTGCTGTGCGTTACCGCTGCACTCTGGCTCATCGGTCACGGATAATCGTATGAAATTCAACGCGGTAAAATACTTTTCAACCCTGATTGTGTTTGCGCTGGCGCTGCTGGCCGCCGGCTGGATGTGGAACTACTATATGCAGTCGCCCTGGACCCGCGACGGCAAAGTGCGCGCCGAACTGGTCGATATTACGCCTCAGGTCTCCGGCCGCATTACGCAACTGCAGGTGAAAGACAATCAGTTCGTTCACCGCGGTCAGCTATTGCTGACGCTCGATCCGGTGCCGTGGCAGATTGCGCTCGACAACGCCGATGCCCAGCTCAGCAAAACGCAGGCCGATCTGGCCCGGGCGCAGCACGAATTTAACCGGCGTAGCCGCCTGCCGCGCAATGTGATCTCAGCCGAAGATCTCGATGCCGCACGGCTGGCAGCCAATGCCGCCGCGGCCAGCGCCAAAGCCGCCCAGTCAGAGCTGGATCGGGCACGCTGGAATCTGCAACAGACCACTATCACCGCGCCGACTGACGGCTGGATCACCAATCTCACCCTGCGGCCCGGCAACTATGCCACCGCGGGCAGCCCACTGTTTGCGCTGGTGGATAGCCACTCTTATTACGTGGTGGGCTATTTCGAAGAAACCAAACTGCGCCACATTCGTCCGGGTGCGGCGGCCCAGGTGGTGCTGTATAGCAATGGCGCACGGCTCCAGGGTCAGGTCGACAGTATTGGTCGCGCCATCTACGACCAGAGTATTGAGACGGACAGCGGCCTGGTGCCGGACGTCAAACCCAACGTGCCCTGGGTACGGCTGGCGCAACGGGTGCCGGTGCGGATTCATCTCGATCCGCTGCCAGCGGATGTGCCACTGGTGGCGGGAACCACCTGCACTATCACTATTCAGCCATGAATTTTCAGTGGCTGGCATGGGATCAGTTGCCGTGGATTAAGGCTAACGCTAATCAGTGGCGCTATGCGTTGCGCAACGCCATTGCTATGTGTCTGGCGCTCAGCATCGCCTATGGACTGGATCTGGATGAGCCTTACTGGGCGATGACCTCAGCGGCGGTGATCAGCTTTCCTACCGTCGGCGGCGCCATCAGTAAGAGTCTGGGCCGGATTGCTGGCAGCCTGCTTGGGGCCAGCGCCGCCCTGCTGATCGCCGGGCATACCCTGAATGAACCCTGGCTGTTTACCTTTGCGATTGCTGGCTGGCTGGGGTTGTGTACCGGCGTCGCCAATCATTATCAGAACAACGTCGCCTACGCCTTTTCGCTCGCTGGTTATACCGCCGCCATTATCGCCTTCAGCAGCGTTAACATTACCGATATCACCGATTTGTGGACCATTGCCCAGGCGCGGGTTTGTGAAGTGATATCCGGTATTTTATGTGCCGGCTTTATGATGATGGTGCTGCCGAGCACCTCGGATGGCGAGACCTTAATCACCTCGCTGAAGCAGATGCATGCGCGGCTGCTGGAACATGCGGTTTTGCTGCTGCAGCCGTCGGTCAGCGATAACATTCGTACCGCGCACGAGAACGTTATCAGCCAGATTCTGACCATGAACCTGCTGCGGATTCAGGCGTTCTGGAGTCACTACCGCTTTCGCCGGCAAAACAACGTGCTCAACTATGTGCTGCACCAGCAGTTGCGGCTTACCAGCGTGCTTTCCAGTCTGCGCCGCATGTTGCTGAACTGGCCCGACGCGCCCGACGCGCTGTTTGCTGCGCTGCAACAGCTGCTGGCGGAGCTGGGTAAACCGGAATGTGATAAATACCAGCTGGCACGCATCCTGCGTAGCGTCACGCCGGCTGCTGATGGCGACTACCGCCAACGCGCCTTCTGTCAGCGGCTGCGCTACTTCTGCTGGATGTATCTCAACGTGCTGCGCTGGATCAGGCTGCTGGATCGGGCCGACGCCGATACCCGCTTCCAGCCGCCACCGGTTCCCGCACTGGCGCGCGATAGCGACAGCGCCGAAGCGGGCTGGAGCGCGCTGCGCACCTTTAGCGTCATCGTGCTCGGCTGCGCGTTCTGGATCAATACCCAATGGTCCTCCGGCGCAGCGGCGCTGACCTTAACCGCCATCGCCTGCGTGCTGTATGCCTCTTCGCCTTCACCGGGCGGCAGCGTTACCCTGCTGCTGAAAACCCTGCTCTGGCTGTTTGCATTCAGCTTTGTCATGAAGTTCGGTCTGATGGTGCAGATCAGTCAGCTGTGGCAGTTTTTGCTGCTGCTGTTCCCGCTGCTGGTGACGCTACAGCTGTTCAAGCTACAGCAAAAGCAGCGGGCGGGAATGTGGGGGCAATTTATCGTGTTTATGGGCTCGTTCATCGCCGTCACTAACCCGCCGACCTGGGATTATCAGGACTTCTTTAACGATAATATCGCCAAAGTATGCGGGGTGTTGCTGGCCTGGCTGGCGTTTCAGGTGCTGCGCCCCAGTTCAGATGCCCGTCGCAGCCGGCGTCATATCCGGGCGCTGCGGCTGGCGTTTCTCGACCAGCTCAGACGGCGTCCACGGCTGAGTGAAAGCCGGTTTGAATCGCAGATTTATCATCGCATCAGCCAGCTCAGTCACAGCCGGGATGAGCAGGCGCGCGTCTGGTTATTGCGCTGGGGAGTGGTGTTACTTAACTGCTCGCATATCGTCTGGCAGTTACGGCAGTGGCAGGCGGACTCCGCCACGCTGATGGAGGTGCGCGACAGCAGTCTGCAGAATTTACAGCGGATTATCAGCAGTCGCGGCGTGCAGCACAGTTCGCTGGACCAGATCCTGGCGGAGCTGGAGAGGATGATCGCCACATTGCTGGCGCTGGGCAGTAATGAGGCCAGTGAACTGGCCGGTATTATCTGGCGGCTGCGCTGTTCGCTGGCCCAGTTGCAACAGGCGGTACCCGGCTGATTACTGGCAGTATTGCTGCTGTTGCCGGTTAAAGTCATCCTGTAACTGTTGCAGCGTTTTATGACCCTCAAAGCGGGTTTTATCCACCTCGGTCATCGGTTCGATCACCAGCGCTTTTTCATCCGGCGAGAAGATAAAACGGCGGGTCAGTTCAGTGCCGGTAAAACTTTTACCCTGAATGCTGCCACAGACCATCGTCATGGTGCGCCGGGATATGGTGGTTTCAATGAAATTGGTCTCGGTGGCGCTGCGGAACACCTGCTCACAGCCCTTCGCTTCCAGCTTCCGCACCGTATTGCGGCTCAGCCATTCACGCCCTTTAGCGATATTTTCACAGGTGCTGCGCATCGGGCTGGTATCAATCGTGCGCTGTAGCTCACGCCCGGTTTCCGTCACCAACTGTGTATCGTTGGGTTTATCGCACCCCACCAGCAGTAAGCACAGCAGTAATGCGCCCTTGAATTTCATACTCCTGCTCCTTGACCCTTCGCGCTTTCTTACCTGAATCAATATCATAGGGGGGAAATCTGCGGGATGGTACAACAATTCATAAACAGGCGGGAAGAAAAGCGGGCGGCAGGCTTTCACCGCCCCAAAACTCAGATAACACCGCAGGCAAAGCGCGCGCCGCCGCCGCCCAGCGGTTGAGGATGATCGGCATGGTTATCGCCGCCGACATGCACCATTAGCGCTTTCCCCTTAATCTCGCTCAGTGATTTGAGGCGCGGTGCCAGTACCGGGTAGCCGGCGTTGCCTTTGTCATCGATATACAGCGCCGGCAGATCGCCAGCATGTCCGTCGGCATAGGGACCGAGATGTTTGCCGCTGTTGGCCGGATCAAAATGTCCTCCTGCCGCACCGGCCGCCACCACTTTCCCCTGTGATTCTCCCGGCTCACAGCTGCCCTTCGCATGCACATGGAAACCGTGAATGCCCGGCTGCAGCCCTTTCAGGTCCGGGGTGAACTGTAAGCCATACTGCGTCTCTTCAATCGTCACGCTACCGAGCGATTTGCCAATCCCCTCCGCCGTAACCTGATGGAGGGTAACCTGCTCGCTGGCCGCCGAGGCCGCACCGCAGGCAAGAAGGGCTGATAGCGCAACTGCTTTGAGTTTCATTGTGACTCCTTTGAGGTACCAGGGTAAGGCATAAGCCTGGTACCGGTTGCGCTATTCTGCCGAAGATTGACGCAGTTTTACGCTTCAGGGCACATCAAAGCCTAACGCCGCCTTGCGGATGCGGAACCATTGCTGACGCGTCAGCGATAAGTTTACCGCCGCCGCCGCTTCGCTGACGCGCGCCGTTTTACCTGAACCAATAATCGGCAGCGGTTTACTCGGCAGCATCATTATCCACGCATACACCACCTGCTCGAGGCTGCTGGCACCGGTTTCCTGACGAATGACCTCCAGCTCGTCACGCAGCGGCTGATAATGAGGATCGTTAAACAGCCGGCCACCGCCAAGACAGGACCAGGCCATCGGCCGGAAACGTAACTGCTGGCACTGATCCAGCGTGCCATCCAGCAGCAGATTTTGTTGTACCGGCGAGATCTCCAGCTGATTAGTGACCAGCGAAAACGGCAGACGTGACTGCAGCAGCGCAAACTGTGCCGGGGTGAAGTTGGACACGCCGACGTGCAGCACTTTTCCGCTCTGGTGCAGAGACATAAAGGCTTCGGCGACTTCATCGGCATCCATCAGCGGATCGGGACGGTGGATCAGCAGCAGGTCGAGGCGATCGGTACCAAAGTGGCGCAGTGAATTTTCAGCACTTTGCAGGATATGGGCTTTACCGGTGTTGTAATGACCGATCTGATGCTCAGGGCGGGCGCGGGTAGCAATGCCGCATTTGGTGACGATCTGGAGCCGCTCACGCAGGCCCGGTGCCAGCTTCAGCGCCTCGCCAAATGCGGCTTCGCACTGATAATCGCCGTAGATATCCGCGTGGTCGACGGTGGTAATGCCGAGGCTCAGATGGTGTTCAATAAACGCCACCCGCTGTTGCGGCGACATGCCCCACTCCATCAGCCGCCAGTAACCCATAATCAACGGTGAAAAATCCGGACCCTGCGACGCGATGGCTTGCGGTTGTAACATAACGATCTCCCTGTGGCACGATGGCTGCAATAAATGTGTCAGAGAGTATAACGGAAAGCGAGAGACCGTCAGAACAAGCTCGGCTGATGTGGATCAAGCGGCTCCTCTTTATTCTGTTGCCGCTGCAGGCGCAGACGACGCTGATAACAGAGACGCAACACCTCACGCTTTCGCGAATCGCTAAAGCGCATCCAGTTGAACCGCTCATCACGGCTGCGTAAACATCCCAGACAATAGCCGCGGGCATCGCTCTGGCAGATGCCACGACAGGGACTGGGAACCGGGAAAAATTCAAGCTGCTCGGCCACCACGACTCCGGATTGAGAGAGTGAAACAGTCTATTGAAAAGATCTTAGCCGGTTTGTGCAACAAATAAGCATAAACTCACCCAATTTCTCTTTAATAACCCCAATACACTGAACACTCTGTGCCAAATGGGAGCGACTGGCATTGCATTAGACCGACTGGTCTACTAACCTGATGGCCATGAACAAGACGCAACAACGCAATGAAACCCGCGAACACCTGCTCCGCATCGGTGAGCAGATCTGTCTGCAACGCGGTTTTACCGGAATGGGCCTCAGCGAACTGCTGACCCAGGCGGAAGTGCCGAAAGGCTCTTTCTACTATTACTTCCGTTCCAAAGAGACCTTTGGCGTGGCGTTGCTGGAGCGCTATTTTGCGCGATTCCTGCAGGATGTTGAGTTACAGCTGAATCAGCCCGACGGTACGCCGCGCGAGCGTCTGCTTAACCATTTCCGGGCGGCAGAGCAGCTGTTCACTCAGCAGGGGCACATCGTGGGTTGTCTCGGCGTGAAGGTTTCCGCTGAGGTCTGCGATCTCTCTGAACCGATGCGCGATGCGCTGCAACAGGGTGCGGCAAAAATTACTGCCCTCTATGCGCGCACGCTGAGCGCCGCTGCGCAGCAGGAGTCGCTGTCGTTACCGCACCCTCCGGAACAGATGGCTGAGTTGCTGTCACTGCTGTGGCTGGGTGCCAGTTTACAGAGCAAGATTTCCCGCGAGCCGCAGCCGCTGCGTCTGGCATTACGTACCATCGAACAGTGGCTGAAAATCCACTGATTTTTAAAAAGAGTGTTTGTAGACGACTGGTCTACTAATCAGGAGCTAATATGGCGAGTACCCAGCTGTTTCGTCCGCTGAAAGTCGGCGCGATTACCGTGCCAAACCGCGTTTTTATGGCGCCGTTGACCCGTCTGCGCAGTATTGAGCCAGGCGATATTCCTACCCCGATGATGGGCGAATATTACCGCCAGCGCGCCAGTGCCGGTTTGATCATTACCGAAGCCACCCAGGTCTCTTTCCAGGCGAAAGGCTATGCCGGTGCACCAGGCTTGCATACTCAACCGCAGATTGCGGCGTGGAAAGCGATTAACGAAGGCGTTCATCAGGCTGGCGGACACACTGCCGTGCAGCTGTGGCACACCGGCCGCATCTCACATAACAGCGTGCAGCCAGACGGTAAAGCACCGGTTGCGCCCTCCGCTATCGCCGCTGGCACCCGCACCTCGCTGCGTGCCGCTGACGGCAGCGTTTATCGCGAAGACACCTCGTTGCCACGTGAACTGACAGTGGCCGAAATTCAGCAGATCGTGGCCGATTTCGGTCAGGCGGCAGCCAATGCCCGTGAAGCTGATTTCGACCTGCTGGAACTGCACTCGGCGCACGGTTATCTGATCCATCAGTTCCTCGCACCGGGCTCTAACCAGCGTACCGACGAATATGGCGGCAGCATTGAAAAACGTGGCCGTTTTGCACTGGAAGTGGTTGATGCCGTGATCGCTAACTGGTCAGCCGACCGGATTGGTATCCGCGTATCGCCGATCGGCAGCTTCCAGAATCTGGATAACGGTCCGGATGAAGAAGAAGCGGCGCTGTGGTACATCGGTGAACTGGCGAAGCGCAATATCGCCTATCTGCACCTCTCCGAGCCTGACTGGGCCGGCGGTAAGCCATACAGCGACGCGTTCCGTGAGAAAGTTCGTAACCTGTTCCCTGGCGCAATCATCGGCGCGGGTGCCTACACCGTTGAGAAAGCGGACGACCTGATTGCGCGTGGTCTGATCGACGCGGTCGCGTTTGGTCGCGATTACATCGCCAACCCGGATCTGGTGGAGCGCCTGCAGCAGGATGCGCCACTCAACCCGCAGCGTCCGGAGAGCTTCTACGGCGGCGGTGCTGAAGGCTATATCGATTACCCAACGCTGTAAGAGAGCGGGCTGCCATCCGGGATGATGGCAGCCATTATTCATTGGCGATTTTGATCGCTATACTTAGCGCTTGTGTCATCCGGCGATGGCGTTTTGATTATTAAAGAGGATGTTATGCGTTTACTTCATACCATGCTGCGCGTTGGCGATCTGCAACGCTCAATCGACTTCTATACTCGCGTGCTGGGCATGCGCGTGCTGCGTCAGAGTGAAAATACCGAATATAAGTATACGCTGGCGTTTGTTGGCTATACCGAAGAGAGCGAAGGCGCAGTGATCGAACTGACCTACAACTGGGGCGTTGATAAGTATGACCTCGGTAACGCTTACGGTCACATCGCGCTGGGCGTCGACGACGTTGCTGCAGCCTGCGAACGTATCCGTAACGATGGCGGCAACGTCACTCGTGAAGCGGGTCCAGTGAAAGGTGGCTCAACCATCATCGCCTTTGTTGAAGATCCCGATGGTTATAAAATCGAACTGATCGAGAACAAACACGCCGGTCACGGCCTGGGCAACTAAGCCTGCTCTTCAGCCTGCCCTGTCGGGTGGGCTGACCTCTTCTGCTCCTCTTCATCTGCTGCACCCGGGCCAGATTTTTGCCATAATGCGCGCTGCCCTTTTTCTGCAATGAGATCCTGATGTCTGAATCGAATTCCCCCAATGCACTCAATCAACGTTTCCGTGGCTTCTATCCGGTGGTCATCGACGTCGAAACCGCCGGCTTCAACGCGCAGACTGACGCGCTGCTGGAGATTGCCGCTACCACGCTGAAAATGGATGATGAGGGCTGGATCCATCTCGACCAGACGCTGCATTTTCACGTTGAACCGTTTGTTGGATCGCTACTGCATCCTGAAGCGCTGGCGTTCACCGGTATCGATCCCAGCAATCCGCTGCGCGGCGCAGTGAGTGAATATGAGGCGCTGCACGCCATCTTTAAGATGGTGCGTAAAGGCATTAAGGATACCGGCTGCAATCGCGCCATTATGGTCGCGCATAATGCGACGTTTGATCTGAACTTCATGAACGCGGCCGCCGAGCGTGCCAGTCTGAAGCGCAATCCTTTCCACCCGTTTGCCACCTTTGATACCGCGGCGCTGAGCGGACTGGTGCTCGGACAGACCGTGCTGGCGAAGGCGTGTAAAGCCGCGGGTATGGCGTTTGACAGCACCCAGGCACACTCGGCGCTGTATGATACTCAGCAGACCGCTATTTTGTTCTGTGAACTGGTGAATCGCTGGAAACGGCTGGGTGGCTGGCCCCTGCCCTTCGCCGAAGGCGAAGCAGCCGCGAGCGCTGACTGAAGAATCTGCAATGAAAAAGGCCGACGCGATGTCGGCCTTTTTGTTTTATTCCGCTTCTTTAAACTTCTCTGCGGTCTCTTTAATCAGCGACTGCAGTTCACCGCGCTGGAACATCTCGACGATGATGTCACATCCGCCGACCAGTTCGCCATCAATCCACAGCTGCGGGAAGGTTGGCCAGTTGGCATATTTCGGCAGCTCTGCACGAATGTCTGGGTTCTGCAGAATATCCACGTAAGCAAAACGCTCACCGCAGGCTGACAGCGCCTGTACCGCCTGCGCAGAGAAACCGCAGCTTGGCAGTTTCGGGGAACCTTTCATGTACAGCAGGATCGGGTTTTCTGCGATCTGGCGCTGAATTTTTTCTACAGTACTCATAATTGCCTTCCTTAATTCGTCACTTCGTGTTTGTTTATTGTAGCGACTTCGCACCAGGACTGAAAACGAGATTTTGGGGGTTGCCCGATTAAATCGCCATGTTTGTTAAGTCCTCTTTTCGGCCCTGTTAACTCCCGATTATTAACTACAAGTAACATATTAATAATTTGCAATAGTTTTGTAGATATAAGACGCTGAAAATGCTCATTTTCAGCGCAAACGGGCGAGGCCGAAAGATTAATAAAAAAAGGCGTTACGGTTTTCAGGTGAACTGGACTAGAATGGCTTCGGCGCTGATCCTGGATCAGATTTTTCCCAACTTTGTCGCGGTGCGTAGTGGCCCTGACAACTTAACTAAAACCGGACTATGCGTTTAATCATTACGCTTTTCATCCTTGCCTTTGCGCAACTGTTCTTCAACATCGCTTCTGCTTCCCCGCAGGCGCCGGTGAATGTCAGTTCGCATAAAGCAGAGAAAAAGAGTGCGCGCGAAGATGAGCGCCGCAAGCGTCGCCCGTTGAAAACGTCGGCGAAGAAAACACGCGTCAGCCCGGTCCAGAAGCTCAAACTCAAAAAACAGAAAAAAAGCGAACTCACCGCCAGTCATCTTCCCGCAAAGAAAAGCAAAACCCTGCTCAAAACCGCCAGTAAGAAACGCTACGGCCATCAGCGTCTGCTTAAAACGGCTGACGCCAGCAGCAATGACAGCGGTGACACCGGCACCATTAAAATGAGCAAGTCACATCGCCAGCGCTACCAGAAGGCGCGCGAGACGGCGATGACCAAGTTGATGGGCCAGCTGGGTAAACCCTATCAGTGGGGCGGCACCTCACCGCACACCGGTTTCGACTGCAGCGGTCTGGTGTGGTACGCCTATAAAGATCTGGTTAAATTTAAGATCCCGCGTACCGCCAATGAGATGTACCACCTGCGCGACGCCGCGCCGGTAAAACGTGAGTCGCTGGAGAAAGGCGATTTAGTCTTCTTCCGGATTAATGGTCGCGGCACCGCCGATCACGTTGGGGTTTATCTCGGCAACGGCAAATTTATTCAGTCGCCACGCACCGGCAAAGATATTCAGATCAGTGCGCTGGGTGAAGATTACTGGCAGCGCCACTACATCGGCGCGCGTCGGGTGATGACGCCGAAAACCATTCGTTAAGCGGATTCGCTACGCGAATAACCAGACAGAGAAAAGCCGGGCGATGCCCGGCTTTTTCATTAGTGCAGCACAGCTGTAAAGCTAAAGGCGACAATCATCAGCAGACAGCCGACGGTAGTCATCAGGGCCAGTTTCAAATCTGTACTCATTTACCGCTCCTTAGTCACACATTTTGTAGGGATAAGCCATTTTCCCATACGGGCCGGTAAAAATCTCGTTTTATCCGTCCAGCCTTGTTAGAATCCTGCCTTTGTTGCGCAACGCGCGCAGCCCCGGTTCCGTTTGCTCTCCTTTTCAGGCGCTCATTACCCGCCAGACGCCTGTTTACCGGCCAGAAAAGCTGCATAATTGCGGAGAAAACCCTGAGCAGACGCAAACGTTTAACATTATGCTTATCATTGCGTTAGATAAGCCCTGGAGTCCGATTTTAATGGCAACAATTAAAGATGTGGCAAAACGCGCCGGCGTCTCAACGACCACCGTTTCGCACGTCATCAACAAAACGCGTTTTGTCGCTGAAGAGACGCGCAACGCCGTCTGGCAGGCGATTCAGGAACTGCACTATTCGCCGAGCGCCGTAGCGCGCAGCCTGAAAGTGAATCACACCAAAACGCTGGGCCTGCTGGCAACCTCGAGCGAAGCGCCCTACTTTGCTGAAATTATTGAAGCGGTGGAGAATCACTGCTTCGACAAAGGTTACACCCTGATTCTGGGCAATGCGCATAACGACCTGCAAAAGCAGCGAGCCTATCTCAGCATGATGGCGCAGAAGCGCGTCGATGGTTTGCTGGTGATGTGCTCTGAGTATCCGGACGATCTGCTGAAGATGCTGGAAGAAAATCGTAATATCCCGATGGTGGTGATGGACTGGGGCGAGTCACGCGCCGACTTCACCGACACGGTGCTGGATAATGCGTTTCAGGGCGGCTATCTGGCCGGACGTTATCTGATTGAGCGCGGTCACCGTGAGATTGGCGCGATTCCCGGTCAGATGGAGCGCAACACCGGCGGTGGACGTCATGCTGGTTTCCTCAAGGCGCTGGAAGAAGCCGGCATTCAGCCGCGTGCCGAATGGATCGTGCAGGGCGACTTCGAACCGGAATCAGGCTATCAGGCGATGCAGCAGATCCTGTCGCAGAAACAGCGCCCGACCGCGGTGTTCTGTGGTGGTGATATCATGGCGATGGGCGCGATTTGCGCCGCCGATGAGATGGGTTTGCGGGTGCCGCAGGACATTTCGGTGATCGGATATGACAATGTGCGCAACGCGCGCTACTTCGCGCCTGCGCTGACTACCGTGCATCAGCCAAAAGCACAACTGGGTGAGAAAGCGCTGGAGATGCTGCTTGACCGCATCACCAGTAAACGAGAGGTTTCTCAGACCATCGAAGTGCATCCGACGCTGATTGAACGTCGTTCCGTGGCTGACGGTCCGTTCCGCGATTATCGCCGTTAATCTTCGCTTAACCACTCCTGATTAAGCGTTTGCGCATCACCCAGATAGCTGAGTAACCAGCCCGTCGCCGGTGATGCGCGATCTTCCGCCCAGCTTACGCAACAGGGGCTGTCCGGAAATGCAACCGGCAACGTCAGCTCCACCAGCGCTCCGCTGTCCAGTAATGGCCGCGCCAGATGCCCCGGCACCATCGCCACACACAATCCCGCCAGCACGCAATCCAGGCCGGTCTGCCATTCCGGCACCACCAGACGACGCTGATTGTCGAGCGTCCACGTCATCCGGCGTGGCAGCGCGCGTGAGGTATCTTCCAGCACCAGCGACGGCCAGCTGCGCAGGGTGTCGTCATCAATCTGACTCACGCCAGTCAGCGGATGGTGGTTCGCCACCACGCAGCGCCAGTTGAGCGTCCCCATGTCGCGAAAGGCAAAGCGTCCGCCGACCGGTATCGCCTGAGTGGCGCCGATGGCCACTTCAACCCGATCATCCGCCAGCGCATCCCAGACGCCGTTAAACACTTCATAACTGATGTGCAACTCCATGTCGGGGAAATGGCGGTAAAAATCTTTGACTAACTGCCGGGTGCGCTGCGGCTTGACGATGCAGTCGACCGCAATACTCAGCTGTCCACGCCAGCCGTTAGCCAGCTGCTGACACTGGCGGCGGGTGGCGAGCATTTTTTTGATAACGCTGCGCCCTTCACGGACAAAATGCTCGCCAGCGGGGGTTAATACTACCTCGCGATGCTGGCGCTCAAACAGCGGTACCGCCAGCCACGTTTCCAGCTGACGCACGGTATAGCTGATAGCAGATGGCACCCGATGCAGCTCCTGCGCCGCGGCGCTGAAGCTGCCACCGCGCGCCACCGCATCCACCACCTCTAATGCATATTCTGACCACATAATCTGCCTTCAATTTTTTTAACAGCAACCGGCAAATATTAGCGTTTCACAGCGGCAAACGCACCTTTTACACTCTGCCGCGTTCAACCTGCAAAATGAGAATCAGATGTCACCGTCAAAAGGATTTATGCCTTATCTCGCTCTGCTGAGCATGCTGGGCTTTTTAGCCACCGATATGTACCTGCCCGCCTTCGGCGCGATGCAGCAAACTTTTAACACCTCACCCGGCCTGATCAGCGCCAGTATGAGCCTGTTCCTGGCGGGCTTTGCCTGCGGTCAGCTGTTCTGGGGACCGCTGTCAGATCGCATCGGCCGCAAGCCGGTATTGCTGGCCGGACTGGCGCTGTTTGCCGTCGGCTGCGCCGGTATGCTGTGGGTCAATAATATCTATCTGATGCTGGCGCTGCGCTTTATTCAGGCGATCGGCGTCTGTGCCGCAGCCGTTAGCTGGCAGGCGCTGGTTGTAGATCGTTATCCGGCGGCGCGCGCCAACAAGGTGTTCGCCACCATTATGCCACTGGTGGCACTCTCGCCAGCGCTGGCGCCGTTGCTGGGCGCCTGGCTGATCAGCCATTTTCACTGGCGGTCTATTTTTCTGGTGCTGACGCTGATTGCCGTGGCCTTGATCCTCACTACCCTGCGTCTGCCGGCCAGCCGTAAAGCCAAAGGTGAGCAAGGCGCACAGCCTGGCTTTTTCACTCTGCTGAAGTCGCGGGTCTACAGTGGCAACGTGCTGATCTACTCCGCCTGTTCCGCCAGCTTTTTTGCCTGGCTGACCGGCTCGCCGTTTATTCTGGCCGATCTGGGCCTGACGCCAGCCGACATCGGTCTGAGCTATCTGCCACAAACCTTTGCATTCCTGATTGGCGGTTTCGGCTGCCGCGCCCTGCTCAACCGTTTTGCTGGTGCACAGTTGCTGCCGTGGCTGCTGGCGATCTACAGCCTGAGCATTCTGGCGCTGTTTGCGGTTGCGCTTTCCGGCCACAGTACGCTGGTCAGCCTGCTGCTGCCGTTCTGCGGCATGGCGCTGGCCAATGGTGCCATCTACCCGATCGTGGTTTCCGCTGCGCTGATGCCTTTCCCTGACGCCACCGGTAAAGCGGCAGCATTGCAGAATACTCTGCAACTGGGATTATGCTTCGCCGCCAGCCTGGCCGTCTCGGCCGGACTGACGCAGCCGCTGCTGACCACTACCCTGATGATGGCGCTGACTATCCTGCTTGCTCTGCTCGGCTTCGTGATGCAGCGTATTGCAAACGCACAATCTGATGTTGCCACCCCCTCTACCGCCTGCCAGGATAATCACTGAAGCAATGATTTTTTAGTTAGCAAACTAACAATAAGTCATTGAATATTGACCCGCGTGAGAATATACTCATTCGGGTCAATAATTCTGCAACAAATCAACAACATAATAACGTTACACATTGATTGGCAACCGGGTTGCCGGGATGGCGTCTGCGCGCAGGTTAGGGTTATCGCGCCGGATCGTTTTGCACCGTTTTAATCCTCTGTATCACGCCAGATATCTGGTTTACGGAGTCATCCGTGACTTTTCTCAATTCCTGAAGAAATTGACTATTCTTTTTCAGGTTAAGATTGGACAGGTGGTGGAGAAGCTATGAGTTCATCGTATGTAGAAGAAGTGAGCCTCGAAGAAAACCATTGGTATCGCATCGTTCATGAACTGCTGGATAAAGCAGATATCGAAATTAATGGCTCACGTAGCTGGGATATTCAGGTTAAAAACCCTGACTTCTTTAAACGTGTTTTGCAGGAGGGATCGCTGGGTCTGGGCGAAAGTTATATGGACGGCTGGTGGGAATGCGATCGGCTGGATATATTCTTCCACCACGTGCTCAAACATAAACTGGACCAGCAACTTCCACATCATTTTAAAGATACGCTGCGTATTGCCGCGGCGCGCTTAACCAACCTCCAGTCGAAAAAACGCGCCTGGATTGTCGGTAAAGAGCATTATGATTTAGGAAACGATTTGTTTTCTCTGATGCTCGATCCTTATATGCAGTACTCCTGTGGCTACTGGAAGGAAGCCACCACGCTCGCCGCCGCGCAGGAAGCAAAGCTGGATATGATTTGCCGCAAATTAGCGCTGGAGCCGGGCATGTCGCTGCTGGATATTGGTTGCGGCTGGGGCGGACTGGCAGAATTTGCCGCACGTCATTATGGCGTTAAAGTGCATGGTGTCACCATTTCGGCTGAACAGCAGAAACTGGCGCAGCAGCGCTGTGAAGGATTAGACGTCACCATTCTATTACAGGACTATCGCGATCTGAATGAACAGTTTGACCGTATTGTATCGGTCGGAATGTTTGAACATGTCGGTCCTAAAAATTACGCCACCTATTTTGATGTCGTCGATCGTAATTTAAAGCCAGACGGTATTTTCCTGCTGCATACAATCGGTGCGATTAAAACCGATATGAATGTGGATCCGTGGATCGATAAATATATTTTTCCGAATGGCTGTCTGCCTTCGGTACGACATATTGCTGACGCCAGTGAGCCGCATTTCATTCTGGAAGACTGGCATAACTTTGGCGCAGATTACGACACGACCCTGATGGCATGGTATGAACGCTTTATTCAGGCCTGGCCGCAGCTGGCGGATAGCTACGGTGAACGCTTTAAGCGTATGTTCTCTTACTACCTTAATGCCTGTGCTGGCGCATTCCGCGCACGTGACATTCAGTTATGGCAGGTGGTCTTCAGTCGGGGCGTGGAAGGCGGATTACGCGTGGCGCGTTGAGGCAGTCGTGGACCGGATTAACCATTAAAAAAGGCGCTGATGCGCCTTCTTTTTTAGCTTTCTGCCGTCGGTTGCCCGGTCAGCATATTCATCGCCGCCGCCGCATCACGCTGCGCTAATACCCGCTCAACGGTGTCGACAATCGCCTGAGTATGTGGATCAATCTCGATATTAACCCGGTCGCCAAAGGTTTTGGCCCCCAGGGTAGTGCGCTCCAGCGTTTCCGGGATCAGATAGACGCAGAATTTGGTACGGGTTACATCCCCTACCGTCAGGCTTATCCCATCGATGCCGACGAAGCCTTTGTGCAGGATATATTTCATCTGGGTCGGATCCTGGATCTTAAACCACACTTCGCGGTTATGTTCCGACTGGATAATTTTGCAGATTTCAGCGGTGGTCATAATATGACCGGACATCAGGTGTCCACCTATTTCATCGCTGAATTTCGCGGCGCGTTCAATATTGACCACATCCCCCTGGCGTAAATCGCCCAGGTTGGTGACGCGCAGGGTCTCTTTTATTAAATCAAAGCTGACCCGATCGCCCTCAATAGCCGTCACGGTTAAGCAGCAGCCGTTGTGTGCCACCGATGCGCCCAGTGCCAGGCCCGGCAATAATTCTTCCGGCAACCTGACGGTGTGAGTACGGAACAGCTCTTTCTCTTCAATGGACACTATTTCTGCGGTGCCCTGCACAATACCGGTAAACATAGTCTTTGCCTCTGCGAAGTTTGCGCTAGTTTATCACAGCTCACGTCCGCTGTTAGCTTTCAGCCAGCGGCGTAGCCTTACAGCGTAGCAAAACGCATGCAGTGACAAAGATTGGCGAATCCGGTATCGCCAGTTACACTAGCTGACGCAATTCCTGGGGCTTCCCTGCCCCGCCATTATTTCATTTAACTATTCAGGTGTTAACGTGCAGAAGTATTTAACAGAAGCACGTCAATTGCTTGCCCTTGCGATTCCGGTCATCCTTGCTCAGGTGGCTCAAACCGCAATGGGATTTGTGGATACCATTATGGCCGGCGCCGTCAGCGCCACGGATATGGCCGCCGTCGCTGTCGGCACCTCTATCTGGCTTCCGGCCATCCTGTTTGGTCATGGTCTTCTGCTTGCATTGACGCCTACGGTTGCGCAACTCAACGGCTCTGGCCGCCGCGAACGCATCGCCGAGCAAATTCGCCAGGGTTACTGGCTGGCCCTGTTCGTCTCGCTGCTGATTATGGTGCTGTTATGGCATGCCGGCTACTTAATCCGGGCGATGCATGACATCGATCCGCTGCTGGCGCTGAAAGCAGAAGGCTATCTGCATGCCCTGCTGTTTGGCGCACCGGGTTATCTGTTTTTCCAGGTACTGCGTAATCAGTGTGAAGGCCTGTCGAAAACCAAGCCGGGTATGGTGCTGGGCTTTCTCGGCCTGATGGTAAATATTCCGCTGAACTACATCTTTATTTATGGCCATTTCGGCATGCCGGCGCTGGGCGGCGTGGGCTGTGGCGTGGCAACGGCCTCGGTCTACTGGGTGATGTTCATCTGTATGCGCTTCTGGGTACGCCGGATGAGAACCATGCGCGATATCCATCTGACCAGCAGCTGGTCACCGCCTTCGCGTCCGATTCTGACCCGTCTGATGACGCTGGGCTTACCGGTAGCGCTGGCGCTGTTCTTTGAAGTCACGCTGTTTGCTGTGGTTGCACTGCTGGTGTCGCCGCTGGGTATTGTTAACGTAGCCGGCCATCAGATCGCGCTGAACTTCAGTTCACTGATGTTCGTTCTGCCGCTGTCGCTGGGCGTGGCAACCACTATCCGGGTCGGCTATCGGCTGGGTCAGGGGTCAACCGAGCAGGCCAAAGTCGCCGCCTGGACTGCCCAGGGCGTCGGCATCAGCATGGCCGCGCTGACCGCGCTGTTTACCGTGACCTTCCGGCATCAGATCGCCCTGCTGTATAACGACAACCCGGAAGTGGTGACGCTGGCGGCGCAGTTGATGTTGCTGGCGGCCATCTATCAGTTCTCTGACTCGATACAGGTGATTGGCAGCGGTATTTTGCGCGGCTATAAAGATACCCGCTCGATCTTCTTTATCACCTTTATCGCCTACTGGCTGCTGGGCCTGCCGGCCGGTTATTTACTGGCGCTGACCGACTGGCTGGTGCCGCGGATGGGGCCGGCAGGCTTCTGGTGCGGCTTCATTGTCGGCCTGACGTCTGCGGCGGTAATGATGATTTGGCGGATCAGGCGCCTGCAACAGTCACCTGCCGAGGTGATCCTGACGCGCGCTGCGCGCTAACCGGTTGAGCGGGCGGTAAAAGGCCCGCGACGCCTAAAAAAACGACGCATAGCACAGTTGCTGTTCAGTCACGGTGAAAAAACCATTTTTCCCCTTGCCAGCCTCATCGGCTGCCGTTAATATTCGTCCCCGCTGTCGCCCAGACAGCGTGTTGCGCTCTTAGCTCAGTTGGTTAGAGCACCACCTTGACATGGTGGGGGTCGATGGTTCGAGTCCATTAGAGCGCACCAAGTGCGTCCGTAGCTCAGTTGGTTAGAGCACCACCTTGACATGGTGGGGGTCGGTGGTTCGAGTCCACTCGGACGCACCATTTCCTGTAAGCGTTCTTAGCTCAGTTGGTTAGAGCACCACCTTGACATGGTGGGGGTCGATGGTTCGAGTCCATTAGAACGCACCACTTTCAGAATTTCTCCCGCTTGCGCAAATCCCCCTTTTATTGATCTACATCTTTTCCGGAACTGCTTTTCGATTGGTTTTCGCATACTTAGCGACTATACTGTGCCGCGTTGTCCACTTGAAAGGTTTCAGCGATCACGTGCCTATTGCGATAACTCAGATAATTTGCGCAACACTCAGAAGGTGGTTACCAACCGTAACCGCACAACTTCCCTGCACGCCTGGCCTTCGTCACCTATTCTTACTCTGTATAGCCCGTTTCGATTTCAAACAGAATTCTCACTTCGATGCATTGCCATCGGATTTCGCCCTTTATCATCCATCACAACTTACAGATAACCCGTCATGAAAAAGACTAAGATCGTTTGTACTATCGGCCCGAAAACCGAATCAGAAGAGATGCTGACTCAGCTGCTTGAAGCCGGCATGAATGTTATGCGTCTTAACTTCTCCCACGGCGACTACGCCGAGCACGGCCAGCGCATCACCAACATGCGTGCCGTGATGGAAAAAACCGGTCGTCAGGCGGCTATCCTGCTGGACACCAAAGGCCCTGAAATCCGCACCATGAAACTGGAAGGTGGAAATGATGCGCCGCTGAAAGCGGGTCAGACTTTTACCTTCACCACCGACCAGAGCGTGATCGGCAACAGCGAGCGCGTTGCGGTGACCTATCCTGGCTTTACTGCTGACCTGAAAATCGGTAACACCGTGCTGGTCGACGATGGCCTGATCGGTATGGAAGTGACTGAAGTCACCGAAAACACCGTGGTGTGTAAAGTGCTGAACAATGGCGACCTCGGTGAAAACAAAGGCGTTAACCTGCCAGGCGTTTCTATCCAGTTGCCAGCGCTGGCAGAAAAAGACAAGCGCGACCTGATCTTCGGTTGTGAGCAAGGCGTCGATTTCGTTGCTGCGTCGTTCATCCGTAAGCGTTCAGACGTGCTGGAAATTCGTGAGCACCTGAAGCAGCACGGCGGTGAGCACATCCAGATCATCTCTAAAATTGAGAACCAGGAAGGCCTGAATAACTTCGACGAAATTCTCGAAGCATCAGACGGCATCATGGTTGCGCGTGGCGACCTGGGCGTTGAAATCCCGGTTGAAGAAGTAATCTTCGCGCAGAAGATGATGATCAAGAAGTGTAACAAAGCGCGCAAAGTGGTGATTACCGCTACTCAGATGCTTGACTCGATGATCAAAAACCCACGCCCTACCCGTGCTGAAGCGGGCGACGTGGCAAACGCCATCCTCGACGGTACTGATGCGGTTATGCTGTCAGGTGAAAGCGCCAAAGGGAAATACCCGCTTGAGTCAGTGACCATCATGGCCACTATCTGTGAGCGTACCGACCGCGTGATGAAGTCCCGCATCGATAGCCAGAACGACACCCGCAAGCTGCGTATCACCGAAGCGGTCTGCCGTGGTGCAGTTGAAACCGCTGAGAAGCTGGAAGCCCCACTGATTGTGGTCGCGACTGAGGGCGGTAAGTCAGCTAAGGCAGTCCGTAAGTACTTCCCGAACGCCACTATCCTGGCGCTGACCACCAATGCCACTACCGCGCGTCAGCTGATCCTGAGTAAAGGGATTGAGACCCGTCTGGTAACCGAGATCGCTTCTACCGACGATTTCTATCGTCTGGGTAAAGAAGCGGCACTGGAAAGTGGCTATGGTCAGAAAGGTGACGTGGTGGTGCTGGTGTCAGGTGCATTAGTACCAAGCGGAACTACCAACACCGCCTCAGTACACGTCCTGTAAAACTATTTTCACCATTTATTTAGAAGCGCCTTTCACGGGCGCTTTTTTTATTTGTACTTAATACAAATGTCGGAAAATTCCAATCGAAAATAACTATTCAATTTCACTTTATATTAAGGTTAATCCGATTAAATCTCTCTGTTTTCGCTAAATTTTTTTATCATCTTCTGCGATCCGCTGCTTCTTTGAGCGAACGATCAAATTTAAGCATCTTCTCATCAAAAATTTATTCTCAACTTAAAAAGCTTTGTGTAATACTTGTAACGCTACATGGAGATTAACTCAATCTAGAGGGTATAAATAATGAATCGTACTAAACTGGTACTGGGCGCGGTAATCCTGGGTTCAACTCTGCTGGCTGGTTGCTCAAGCAACGCTAAAATCGACCAGCTGTCTTCTGACGTTCAGACTCTGAACGCTAAAGTTGACCAACTGAGCAACGACGTGAACGCAGTGCGTTCAGACGTTCAGGCTGCTAAAGATGACGCAGCTCGCGCTAACCAGCGTCTGGACAACCAGGCTCACTCTTACCGTAAGTAAGAGTTCTGGTTTAAAAATGGCGCCTTTAAGGCGCCATTTTTTTTGCTTTGCGTTTACGCGGTTTCCCGCGTAACTGGCTTTACGGCGTGGCCGTTTCGGCTTCAGCCCGATCAACCGGCGCAGCAGAGGCCGATGAAGGTGTCTCCAGCCCCGCAGGCGGCGTTGTTTCACTCTGGACCGGCTCACCACTGCTTACCAGCACCGGCATGCCTGAGCGGCGCGTCAGGCTCGCTTTAATCAATGCGCTATCACTCTTCTCGCTTTTGATAAATTGCTTCAGCCCGCCACTCAGTGCTAACGGCATGGTTTGTGGATCGTCCTTATCGTTGTGCGATAACGGCTGATGCACCTCGACGTAGCGTTTGCCATCCGGTTCCACCGCATACTTCACCGGCTGATTGATGATCTGCACCCGCGTACCTTTCGGCACCGAATTGAACAGCGCTTCGATATCCTCTGAACGCAGACGAATACAGCCTGAGCTGACGCGCATACCAATACCGAACTTCGCATTGGTGCCATGAATCAGATACTGGCCGCTACCACGCGCCAGGCGCATTGCAAACAGCCCCATCGGGTTATCCGGCCCGGCAGGCACCACCGCGGGCAGCGTGATGCCCTCTTTGGCATAGCGCTTGCGAATATTCTGAGTTGGCGTCCAGGTCGGGTTAGGAATTTTCTGGCTGATTTGGGTCACCATCACCGGGGTTGCCGCCCCCAGCTGACCAATACCGATCGGATAGACGATGACCTTGTCTTCGCCTTTGGGATAGTAGTAGAGCCGCAGCTCGGCCAGATTCACTACAATGCCTTCTCGCGGGGTATCAGGCAGCAGCATTTGCAGCGGGACGGTGAGTTGTGTTCCGGCTTTCGGCAGCCAGGGATCGGTGCCTGGATTGGCTTCCAGCAGGCTAAGCAGGCCAACCTGATAGCGAGCCGCAATCTCTTCCAGTGGGCGTTTGTCGTCAGGAACCTGGGTCAGGACGTTTTCGCCAATCAGGCGACTGTCAGGTGGTGGCAGCGGGTATTCCGTGGCAAATGCGGGTGCAGAGAGCCCAAAACAGGTCAGCAGCAATGCACCGGCTAAACGTAAAGCAGGTTTCATGCAATTTTCTCGTCAGATAAAAAAACAGACGCCGGATGGCGTCTGTCGAGTGTAGCTTAGCTGAGGTTCTGAGCGGTATGGCGAATAGACCGAATCATCGCTTCCAGCCCCTGCGACCGGGTCGGCGTCAGGTGCTGCATCAGTGCCAGTTCACCGAACCAGTGGCGCACATCCAGCGCCACGATTTCGGCCGGCGGCAGATTCTGATAAAGGCTAAACACGATGGCAATCAAGCCCTTAACAATAGCAGCATCGCTGTCGCCTTCAAACGCGATGGTGCCATCTTCCTGCGGCGTCATCCTGATCCATACCTGGCTCTGACAACCTGAAATAGCATTCTCTGGCTGGTGCAAGCTTTCGGATGATTCCGGAAGTTTTGCACCCAGCTCAATGATGTAGAGATACTTCTCTTCCCAGTTGGCGCAACGGTTGAAGTTACGAACCAGTTTCTCTTTTTCTGGCAAGTTCGCCATCTGTCACTCCGTTAAAACTGTTCAGCCGCCCAGCAGACGATGAATACGTGTCAGTCCGGCCGCCAGACGATCCACTTCCTCTTCACTGTTGTAGAAGGTGAAGGAGGCGCGACACATGGCAGGCACATTGTAATGGTGCATCAGCGGCATCGCACAGTGGTGACCGGTGCGGATCGCAATGCCGTACTGATCGAGGAAACTGCCAACGTCAAATGCGTGGTGCTTGCCCAGGTTGAAGGCGATCACCCCGGCGCGTGACTGCGGGCCGTAAATCCGGATGTCCGGTACCGAGGCCAGCTTATCGAGCGCATAATTCATCAGTGCCGTTTCGCGCTGATGAATGGTATCCAGTCCCAGCGCCTCGACGTAGGCCAGCGCTGCGCCAAAGCCGATAATCCCGCCGGTGTTCGGCGTACCGGCTTCAAAACGCCAGGGTGCGCTGTTCCAGGTGGTGCCGGTTGGCAGCAGTACGCGGTCGATCATCGATCCGCCCCCTTCCCACGGCGGCATCTCATCAAGCAGCGCTTTACGCCCATAGAGAATGCCGACGCCGTTCGGGCCGTACAGCTTGTGGCTGGAGAAGACGTAGAAGTCGCAGCCGATATCCTGCACGTTCACTTTGTCGTGCATCACCGCCTGCGCGCCATCAATCAGCGTCACCACGCCCGCGGCTTTCGCCTGTGCGACGATCGCTTTCACCGGGTTGACCGTGCCGAGAACGTTAGAAACGTGCGTCACCGCCAGCAACCGGGTACGGCTGTCGATCAGTCCCGCCAGTTGCTCCAGTGCCAGCTCGCCATTATCGTTCAGCGGCAGAACCCGAATTTCAGCACCGGTACGCTGTGCCAGCATCTGCCACGGCACGATGTTAGCGTGATGCTCCATCTCAGTGATGATCAGGTTATCGCCCGGCTGGAGGTTAGCACCGCCCCAGCTGTTGGCCACCAGATTGATGCCTTCAGTGGTGCCTTTGACGAACACGATCTCTTCCTGCGTGGCCGCATTCAGAAAACGGGCCGCCTGATCGCGCACGTTCTCCATGTCGCTGGTCGCCTGCTGGCTGAGCGTATGGATACCACGATGCACGGCCGCATAGCCGTGCTGGTAAAAATGGCTTTCGGCGTTGATTACCGACAGCGGACGTTGTGCGCTGGCCGCACTATCAAGATAGGCCAGCGGATGACCGTTGACCTCACGCTTCAGGATCGGAAAATCTTCCCTGATGCGTTCGAGATCGAAGTTCATCATGAGTCGCCTCCAGGAAAGCGCTCAGCGATACGCTGCAGCACTGCCTGACGCAATACCTCATTCTCCAGTGCTTCGGTCAGTTCCGCAGCAAAGGCATGAATGATCATGGTCTGGGCAGCATCCTGCTCAATACCGCGCGAGCGCAGATAGAACATCTGCTCATCATCGATGCGACCGATGGTGGCGCCGTGGCTGCACTTAACGTCATCCGCATAGA
Source organism: Pantoea sp. UYEF8 (assembly GCF_040546285.1). NCBI lineage: Bacteria > Pseudomonadati > Pseudomonadota > Gammaproteobacteria > Enterobacterales > Erwiniaceae > Pantoea > Pantoea sp. UYEF8. Next base: position 497,038 of record NZ_JBEPNM010000002.1, read on the forward strand.
TTTCCAGCTGCGGTTTGGTATCCACTTCGGCCAGACGTCCCAGCAACAGGTTGTTGTTGGTCATCTGTCCATCGGTTTTCAGCGCATGCTTCGCCACTTTGATGTGACCATTAAACACCGCACGGCCTTTATCGCGCACGATGGTTTTATGCATCTGGCGGCTCAGGCAGTAGCCTTTATTGTGCTCAAGGTAAGTACGGGTATCCGCCACTTCCTGACGCACCGGCAGCACCAGGCTGTTCACCGCCAGTTGGGTGTTTTCACCGTTCAGCTGAGTACTGGTGTTATGACGGCTCAGGCCCGCACCCAGCAGGAAGCTGGTGCTGCTGACCTGCGCATCGCTGCCGATCACCAGGTCGTTATGTGCGAAGTGATAACTTTCGCTGCTTTCAAACGCCAGTTTGGTGTGGGTCAGTTTTGCATTGTCGCCGACGGCAAAGGTAAAGCGGGCACCGGTGAAGTGCGCACTGCCATCCAGCGAAACGTAATGCTCAATCACTTCTGCTTCAGCGCTCTCATCCAGCTGCAGATGATGACGATGATGAACCGTGTTCATCCCGTTCTGCTGGCCGCTGGTGATGTGCAGCAGATAAAGCGGACGGGCCGCCGACTTGCCGCGCGCCAGACGCAGGAAGGTCACCTCTTCCGCCAGACTCTCGGTCAGGTGCAGGAAGACTTCCGGCTGCACGGCGGCCGGCAGTGGGCGACGTTCAGCCGCTACGCTGTGCTGAATCTCAAACAGATCGCTGTCGCGGCTGCTGAGTGCAGGCTGGAACTGGCCATCAACATAAACCAGACGCACCGCATCCAGTGGCAGAGCCAGCGCATCGACCTGCTCAGCGCTCAGCGTTTGCGGTGCCTGCGGCAGCACAAACTGTTGCGCCAGCAAGGTATCCAGCGAGGTGTATTTCCAGTTCTCATGCTTGCGGGTAGGCAAGCCGATCCGCATCAGTTGCTGCCAGTGCTGCTGTGCCTGCAGCGAACGCAGGTCGCCGCGCGATTCAAACAGGTGATGCCACTGTTGCAGCGCAGAATCACTCTTCGTCGGTAAGCCAGCCATAACCTTGCTCCTCCAGCTGTTTCACCAGCGAGAAGTCGCCAGATTTCACGATTTTGCCCTGATAAAGAACGTGTACGAAGTCTGGCTTGATGTAATCCAGAATACGCTGGTAGTGGGTAACGATGATGAAGGCACGCTTCTCATCGCGCAGGCTGTTAACGCCATTGGCCACAATTTTCAGCGCATCGATGTCCAGTCCGGAATCGGTTTCATCGAGGATACAGAGTTCCGGCTCCAGCGCCGCCATCTGCAGAATGTCGTTACGCTTCTTCTCACCACCGGAGAAGCCCACGTTTACTGAACGGGTCAGCAGATCTTCCGGCATCTTCAGCAGGTGAATTTTATCTTCGATAAAGTCCTGGAAATCGAAGCGGTCCAGCTCTTCCTGCTGACGATATTTACGCACCGCGTTAACGGAGGTTTGCAGGAAGAACTGGTTGCTCACGCCAGGGATCTCAACCGGATACTGGAAGGCCATAAAGATACCTTCACCGGCACGCTCTTCCGGCGCCAGCTCCAGCAGATCTTTGCCTTTGAAGGTCACCGAACCGCCGGTCACTTCATAGTCTTCACGTCCGGCCAGCGTGGCAGAAAGCGTACTTTTACCTGAGCCGTTCGGGCCCATAATGGCATGGACTTCACCCGGTTTAATTTCGAGGTTCAGACCACGCAGAATGGCTTTATCTTCAACACTTACCTGTAAATCTTTAATGCTTAACATACTTATTCCTTCACATTGCTTCCGGCAACGCGTGTGACGGCATCAGCCCACACTGTGCTCAAGGCTGATGGCTAACAATTTTTGGGCTTCCACGGCAAATTCCAGCGGCAGCTCCGAAAATACGTCTTTACAGAAGCCGTTCACGATCATCGAGATGGCATCTTCTTCACTGATACCGCGTTGCAGACAGTAGAACATCTGGTCTTCGCCGATACGTGAGGTGGTGGCTTCGTGCTCAAGCTGGGCGGTGTTATTGCGGGTTTCAACATACGGGAAGGTATGTGCGCCGCAGTCCGGGCCAATCAGCATTGAGTCACACTGGGTAAAGTTACGCGCGTTGGTGGCGGTCGGCATGATCTTCACCAGGCCGCGATAGGTGTTCTCACTTTTACCGGCCGAAATCCCTTTCGAGATGATGGTCGATTTGGTGTTTTTACCAATGTGAATCATCTTGGTGCCGGTATCCGCCTGCTGGCGGCCGCTGGTCAGCGCCACAGAATAGAATTCGCCGACCGAGTAATCACCGCGCAGAATGCAGCTCGGGTATTTCCAGGTAATGGCTGAGCCGGTCTCAGACTGCGTCCAGGACATTTTACTGTGGTCACCTTCACACAGCGCACGCTTGGTAACGAAGTTAAGGATACCGCCCTCGCCTTCACCGCCCGGGAACCAGTTCTGCACCGTCGAATATTTCACTTCGGCATTTTTATGGATGATCACTTCCACCACGGCCGCGTGCAGCTGATAGCTGTCACGCACCGGCGCTGAACAACCTTCGATGTAGCTGACGTAACTGTCTTCATCGGCAATCAGGATGGTGCGTTCGAACTGACCGGTTTTGGCTGCGTTGATGCGGAAATAGGTCGACAGCTCCATCGGGCAACGGACGCCTTTCGGGATGTAGACAAACGTTCCGTCTGAAGCCACCGCCGAGTTCAGCGCGGCAAAGAAGTTATCGTTGGCCGGGACGACCGTGCCGAGATACTGCTTCACCAGCTCCGGGTGTTCCTGAATCGCTTCGCCGAAGGAACAGAAGATAATGCCCTGCTCCGCCAGCTTGCCGCGATAGGTCGTAGCCACCGAGACGGAGTCAAAAATAGCGTCAACGGCCACTTCACGACCTTCACGCACCGGGACACCTAGCTGGTTAAAGGCGTTTTCCACTTCCTGCGTCAGGTAATCGCTGGCCGGCGCGCTGCCTGATGCCTGGGTCGCACCCGGCTCAGAAGCGCAGCTGTCATCGCAGTTACCGCACGACGGTGCGGAATAGTAGCTGTAATCCTGGTAATCGAGTTTCTCGTAATGCGCTTTCAGCCAGTGAGGCTCTTCCATTTCAAGCCAGGCACGGAAAGCTTTAAGACGAAACTCCAGCATCCACTCTGGCTCGTTACGCTTGGCCGAGATCGCGCGCACCACATCTTCATTGATGCCGTTCGCAAATTCTTCGGTCTGCAGTTGGGTAAAGAAGCCCTCTTTATAGTTGAGCTTGCCGTCCCAGATTTGTACATCGTCAGATGTTTCGCTGTGTCGTGACATATTTCACTTACTCGACGCCAAAGCTTTCGCCACACCCGCAGGCGTGCTGAGCTTTAGGGTTATTGAATTTAAAAATCTGATTCAGGCCTTCGCGAACGTAATCCACTTCGGTGCCATCAACAAATGGCATCGCCTGAAGCGGCACAAACAGAGTTGCGCCGTGGAACGAGAACTGCAGATCGTCATCGACTGGCTCTTTCACCAGATCCATGACGTAACCAAACCCGGCGCAGCCGGATTGTTTCACGCCTAACCGTAGCCCCTTGACATCAGGGTCCTGAGCAGCCAGATTGAGAATTTGTTGCGCTGCGGTTTCAGTCAGCGTCAGCCCTTTCCAGACGAAATCGTCGGGTGAGAAAGAGTCTGCATTAACGGATGCCATGTTGATACCTCTTGAGTCCGGACCTTTTCAGGCTATCCCCCTATGGTAGTGATCTGACCGATCACTTCAACCTCTTGTTTTGCAGGGATAATCATCTTGTGCTGTTTTTTTCGCCTGTTTATTAAGCATAGACCCTTCAACTCACTTTGCGGTGAGACAGACCACGCGAAGAGTCCTGTTGTAACCTGTTAATAACGCACTCTTTTTTAAATTATGACTTTTCATAAAAGTGCTTATTAATAGGTTACGCCTTTCTACGATGTAAACAGATTGTTATTTCCGATTATACCGACAGGTCAGATAAATCGTTAAATTTTTCTGCCGCAGCAATTGCATTCCTCGCCCGGATGAATATGATAATTATTATCATTCACGTTCAGGGTGGCATTATGACGCTTTCAGTCTCTGCCTGGCTGCAGCATAAGATCGATGAATACAAATTTTCGGTACGCGATATCACCGTCGACTTCTACCTGGCGCAGGCCAGACTCGACCGGGCCGACTGTCCCATTCAGCAATTACGTCAGTTTAATGATACCTGTCTGGATATGGCAGAAGTCTGCCAGCTGAACGGAGATGACCAGAGCTATCTGCATGCCATGGGCAAACTGCATCATCGCCTGGTGCAGGAGATGGGAAATAGCGATCGCGATCGCCTGTTCCGCATTCAGGCCTACCAACTGGCGCGACTCTCCCTGACCCGTCTGTGCCATCAGCTGGCGATGATCGGTGAATGGGATAAAGCCACCGCGCTGCAAAGCGACTTTGTGCGTCACGCGGGCTGGATATTCTAATCCAGCCGCGTCGTGACGTCGCGCACAATTTTTTTACATTAGCGTTAAGAGCGCCTGCAGCGGATGGCGCATGCCGTTACCTTCCACCCGCTTGACCTGACTGCGGCAGGAGTAACCGGTGGCAAGACAGCGCTGACGCGGTAAGCGCTGTAGCTGCGGATGCCAGGAGAGCGCGTAGATCCCCAGCGAGTTTTCGAGGTTTTTCGTTTCGTGGCCGTAGGTGCCCGCCATGCCACAGCAGCCCACGTTGATATTCTCCAGCTTTGCGCCAAAACGGGAAAAAATCTCCTGCCACTGATTCGGCGCGGAAGGCAACGCCGTCACTTCGGTACAGTGTGCGAACAGATACCACGACTCGCCCGTAGTGCCCTGCACTTCCCGTTCCGCCAGCGCACTCTGCAACCACTCATGCACCAGCAGCACGCTGAAATCACCGCGTGTCTCGCCCAGCGTCTGACGATACTCATCGCGGTAGCAGAGCACGGTCGCAGGATCGACCCCAACCATCGGCATTCCCAGCCGTGCTACCCGGTTAAGGAAATCAGCGGTGCGGCTGGCGGTCCGGGCGAAGCGCTGCAGGAAGCCTTTCACATGCTGCGCTTTGCCATTCGGTGAGAACGGCAGTAGAACCGGTCGATAGCCGAGCTTCTCAATCAGCCGGATAAAATCATTCACCAGCTGCGCCTCATAGAAGCTGGTAAACGGATCCTGCACCACCAGCACGCATTTCGCCTGTTCAGCCGCCGGTAACCGTTCCAGCTGTTCCAGCGTCATGTTCATGGCGGGATGGCCGCTCAACTGCTGTTTCAGCGTCGGTGAAGAGAGTAGTGGCAGATCGACCATGCCGATCTGGCTTTTGCTCAGCTCTTTCAGCCACGGCTGGCGCAGAAAGAAGTTAAAGGTTTTGGGGGCCTTCGCCATTAATGGCGCGTAGCTTTCAACCGCCGCCACCAGATGATCGCTGACCGGACGCAGATAACGGGTGTGATAAAGCTGTAAGAAGCGCGAGCGGAAGCTGGGCACGTCAATTTTGATCGGGCACTGCGTTGAGCAGGCTTTGCAGGCCAGACAGCCCGACATCGCCTCTTTGACCTCATGCGAGAAATCGTATTCCCCTTTACTGGCGTGCCAGCTGTTGCGGGTACGGGCGATCAGCCCACGCAGCGAAAGCCGGCTCTCCGGTAACTGCTTCTCCAGCATCAGTGGATCCACGCCCTGATTAGCCAGCAGTCGCAGCCATTCCCGCGTCAGGGTCGCCCGGCCTTTGGGAGAATGGATACGGTTACGGGTGATCTTCATCGACGGACACATCGGGCTGCGAACATCAAAGTTAAAGCACAGGCCGTTACCGTTACACTCCATCGCGCCGCGCCATTCGTCACGCACCGTGAGCGGAATCTGACGATCGAAGGTGCCACGCTTCTCCGCATCGACCTGCATCATCTCGTCATGGCTGTCAAAAGGGGTGCAGATTTTGCCGGGATTGAGGCGGTTATGCGGATCGAATGCCGATTTAATGCGGCGCAGCTCATTGAACAGGGTTTCGCCAAAGAACGCCGGACTGTACTGCGCGCGGAAGCCTTTGCCGTGCTCGCCCCACAGCAATCCGCCGTAGCGCGCCGTCAGGGCCACCACTTCGTCGGAGATCTGCTTCATCATCATCTCCTGCTGCGGATCGCACATATCCAGCGCCGGACGGACATGCAGCACGCCAGCATCAACGTGACCGAACATGCCGTAACTCAGTCCGTGGCTATCGAGCAAGGCGCGGAATTCGACAATGTAATCCGCCAGGCTTTCCGGCGGGACGGCGGTATCTTCGACGAACGGGATCGGCTTGGCGCGGCCTTTGGCATTACCCAGCAGCCCCACCGCCTTTTTGCGCATGTTATAGATACGCTCAATGCCCTGCAGATCGTCGCAGAGCTGATAACCGATGACGCCGCCCTGCTGTTGCGCCATCAGCGCATCCAGCCGCGCACAGAGCTGGCTGATTTGACTGTCGATCAACGCAGCGTTATCACCGGCAAACTCGACAATGTTCAGCCCCAGCATCTCTTTATCCGGCACGTCGGTAATCAGTTCCCGCACTGAATGCCAGACGATATCTTCACGCGCCAGGTTAAGCACTTTTGAGTCGACGGTTTCGACCGACAGCGCCTGTGCTTCCACCATGAATGGCGCATTACGCAGTGCAGAATCGAACGAATCATATTTGATGTTGACCAGCCGCCGCACTTTAGGCAACGGCGTAATATCCAGCCGCGCTTCGGTGATAAAGGCCAGCGTCCCTTCGGCTCCGCACAGCAGGCGCGTCAGGTCGAAGGTTTGCATATCGTCGCTGAACACATGTCGCAGGTCGTAACCGGTCAGGAAGCGGTTGAGCCGCGGGAATTTTTCGAGGATCAGCTCACGCTGCTCACGACAGCGGCTCAGCACCTGCTGATAGATGCGCCCTTCCGGGGTTGCCGTGCGGGCAATCGTTTCAGCCAGCGCTGTCGCCATCGGCCGGGTATCGAGGATATCGCCCCCCAGCAGCACCGCTCGCAGACCAATGACGTGATCGGAAGTTTTGCCATACACCAGCGATCCCTGGCCGGAGGCGTCGGTATTGATCATCCCGCCCAGCGTCGCGCGATTACTGGTCGACAGTTCTGGCGAGAAGAAAAAGCCATACGGCTTAAGCCAGGCGTTCAACTGATCTTTGATGACGCCCGCTTCTACCCGCACCCAGCCCTCATCCGTATTGATCTCGAGGATGCGGTTCATGTAGCGCGACATATCAACAATAATGCCCTGGTTCAGCGACTGTCCGTTGGTGCCGGTGCCACCGCCGCGTGGCGTGAAGACCAGGCTTTCAAAGCGTGGCTCGCCTGCCACCCGGGCGATCAGCGCAACGTCAGCGGTTGAGCGCGGAAACAGCGCCGCGTCGGGCAGCAGCTGATAGATGCTGTTATCGGTAGAGAGTGAAAGGCGGTCAGCATAGCTGGTGGCGGTGTCGCCGGTAAAACCCTGCTCTTTCAGCGACTCAAGGAATGTCAGCACCAGTTGAACGAGGCCCGGCGCCTGCGAAATCTGTGGGATCATTATTGTCTAACCGAAGATGTTGTAAACGTTTGCGTTTGCGCGTTTGCGGTCCCTCGTTTTATCACATTTTTTGGCTGACCGCCGTTTTTTCAGGAAAGGGAAAAACCTTTCCCTGCTGCTCTGTTTAATCCGCACTAAATAGATCATGATAAAAACGGGCACCGAGAGCCCGGCAATGAAGGATTTAGACGAGGTTATGAGTCGATGATGAAAAGCCTGTATCGGGACATGGATTTACCACAGATACTTTTTACCCTGATGTTCATTTTGTTACTGATCATCGCCTGTTTGTGGGTGGTGCAGCCCTTTATTCTGGGTTTTGCCTGGGCCAGCATGGTGGTGATCGCCACCTGGCCGTTGATGCTCCGGCTGCAGCGGCTGTTATGGGGACGCCGTTCACTGGCGGTGATTGCCATGACCTTGCTGTTGCTGCTGCTGTTTATTATTCCTATCGCTCTGCTGGTCAGCAGCCTGATCGATAACAGCGCACCAGTGGTCGCCTGGGTGACGCAAGGCCATCTGATGCCACAACTGCTGTGGCTCAACGATATGCCGATGGTGGGCGAAAAGCTTTACGCCAGTTATCACACGCTGGTGGAAGGCGGTGGCTCCGGCATCATGGCCAAAGTGCAACCCTATATTGGCCGCACCACCGGCTTCTTTGTGGCGCAGGCCGGCCATTTTGGCCGCTTTATGATCCATCTGGCGGTCATGCTGTTGTTCAGCGTGCTGCTCTACTGGCGTGGTGAACAGGCGGCGCAGGGTATTCGCCATTTCGCTTTCCGTATGGCGGGTCGCCGGGGCGATGCAGCAGTGTTGCTGGCGGCGCAGTCAATCCGTGCCGTGGCGCTGGGCGTGGTCGTGACGGCGCTGGTGCAGGGCGTGCTGGGCGGGATTGGCCTTGCGGTCTCCGGCATTCCTTACGCCACGCTGCTCACGGTGCTGATGATCCTCTGCTGCCTGGTGCAGATTGGTCCGCTGCTGGTGCTGGTGCCGGCCATTATCTATCTCTACTGGAGTGGGGATACCACCTGGGGCACCGTACTGCTGGTCTGGAGTTGCGTGGTCGGTACGCTGGATAACGTGCTGCGCCCGGTGCTGATTCGGATGGGTGCTGACCTGCCGATGATATTGATCCTTTCCGGGGTGATCGGCGGCCTGTTCGCCTTCGGCATGATTGGCTTATTTATCGGTCCGGTGGTGCTGGCAGTCTCTTATCGCCTGGTGTCGGTCTGGGTGCATGAAGCGCCCGCGCCAGACGATGACCCGCTGGCCGTGGCCGAAGCCCTCACCGATCACGACGAAACCCCGCATTAAATCTGCATCAGCAATGGTTAGGGCGGTTAATGATGATTGACCGCCCCAATTATTTTGCGTCACGTAAAGTTTATTTTTCATTAGCGGTTTTTAAGAAAAAAGCCATCTTTAGCCCTGAATCGACCATTCAGGGCTAAAAAAGATTACTTTCTGCACTGTTTCTTAAGGGAAATGCAGCATAAAAGGTGACAAAAGATTATCGGCTTTAAACTAATAAGAGGATTCTTAAAGACGTCAGCCGGTCTGGTGAATAACATGTTTCCTATGTTCGAAATCAACCCACTGATTTCTAAACAACCTTTTTCCCCTGAGTAAAGTAAAGAATTGCTGTGTGTAGTCTTTGCCCATCCCCTGTGATGGGCTTTTTTTTTGCCTGTCACTGGCCAGCCATAAATAGAAAAGGCCAGCAGAGCTGGCCTTTACGGGTGAATCAGGGTTGCCGTCAGGCAGATTTGTTTAACTGCGCCAGGCTTACCCAGGTCTCGACGACGGTGTCCGGGTTGAGCGATAAACTGTCAATCCCCTCCTCCATCAGCCAGGCAGCAAAGTCCTGATGATCCGACGGTCCCTGACCGCAAATCCCGACATACTTGCCCTGCTTCTTCGCTGCCTTGATCGCCATTGACAGCAGGGCTTTGACGGCCTCATTGCGCTCATCAAACAGTGCTGAAACCACCCCTGAGTCGCGGTCCAGTCCCAGCGTCAGCTGAGTCATGTCATTGGACCCGATCGAGAAGCCATCGAAGTGCTGCAGGAACTGCTCCGCCAGTAAGGCATTGGACGGGATTTCGCACATCATGATCACCTTCAGCCCGTTCTCTCCGCGCTTCAGTCCCTGACGGGCTAGCTCTTCAACCACCGCCTGCGCCTGATCGACGGTGCGTACGAACGGGATCATGATCTCCACGTTAGTCAGCCCCATCTCATTGCGTACCCGCTTCACAGCTTCACACTCCAGCGCAAAGCAGTCACGGAAACTGTCGGCGACATAGCGACCGGCACCCCGGAAGCCGAGCATTGGATTTTCCTCTTCCGGCTCGTAACGCTCACCGCCGACCAGGTTGGCATACTCATTGGTTTTGAAGTCCGAAAGTCGCACAATTACCCGTTTCGGTGCAAAAGCGGCCCCAAGTGTGGCAATCCCTTCAGTCAGGCGTCCGATGTAAAACTCAACCGGATCGTCAAATCCCTTCATCATTTTACGAATCTGCTGCTGCAGTTCCGGGGTCTGCTGATCAAATTCCAGCAGCGCTTTTGGGTGGACGCCAATCATGCGATTGATGATAAATTCCAGACGCGCCAGGCCAACGCCTTCATTCGGCAAACAGGCAAAGTCAAATGCGCGGTCAGGGTTGCCAACGTTCATCATGATTTTCAGCGGCAGCGTCGGCAGTGAATCAACCTGCGAACTGGTGACGTCAAAATCGAGCAACTGATCGTAGACATAACCGGTATCGCCTTCGGCACAGGAGACCGTGACCTGGTGGCCCTCTTTCAGACGATCGGTGGCATCACCACAGCCGACTACTGCCGGGATCCCCAGCTCACGCGCAATGATCGCCGCGTGACAGGTACGGCCGCCACGGTTGGTGACAATCGCCGAGGCCTTCTTCATGATCGGCTCCCAGTCCGGGTCGGTCATGTCAGTCACCAGCACATCGCCTTTTTCGATACGGTTCATTTCGCTGATGTCGTGAATCACCTTCACTTCACCGGCGCCGATACGATGACCAATTGCGCGGCCTTCTACTACCACACTGCCCTGGCCCTGCAGGGTGTAACGCTCCATCACCTGACCGTTTGAACGGACGGTTTCAGGACGCGCCTGCACGATAAACAGCTTGCCGGTGTGACCATCTTTGGCCCATTCGATATCCATCGGACGCTTATAGTGCTGTTCAATCAGCACCGCCTGCTGCGCCAGCGCCTGCACTTCGTCATCAGAGAGACAGAAGCGATCGCGCTCCGCTTCCGGCACATCTTCAATCCGCACCTGTTCGCCATGCTCCAGTGAATCGGCATAGACCATGCGAACTTTTTTCGAGCCCATATTGCGGCGCACAATCGACGGCCGGCCAGCCGCCAGCGTCGGTTTATGCACATAGAACTCATCGGGGTTAACCGCGCCCTGCACCACCATCTCACCTAGGCCCAGCGCTGCGGTGATGAATACCACCTGATCAAAGCCGGATTCAGTATCGATAGTAAACATCACGCCGGAAGCGGCAAGGTCGGAACGGACCATTCGCTGGACGCCCGCTGATAAAGCCACGCCACGGTGGTCATAGCCCTGATGCACGCGGTAAGAGATGGCACGGTCGTTAAACAGCGAAGCATAGACATGCTTCACCGCCACCATCACTGCCTCGATGCCCTGCACGTTGAGGAAGGTTTCCTGCTGACCGGCAAAAGAGGCATCGGGCATATCTTCAGCCGTCGCCGATGAGCGAACCGCAAAGGAGGCTTCGGCATCGTCGGCCGAGAGCTGCTGATAGGCTTCAAGGATTGCCGCTTCGAGTTCCGGCAGGAACGGCGTTTCAATAATCCACTGACGAATTTGCTTACCGGCTTTCGCCAGCGCATCAACATCATCAATATCGGTGCTATCCAGTAATGCATAAATGCGCTGGTTCAGTCCGCTTTGATCGAGAAACAGGTTGAAGGCATACGAGGTGGTCGCAAAACCGTTGGGAACCGAGACCCCAAGCGACGACAAATTAGTAATCATTTCACCCAGAGAGGCATTTTTGCCCCCCACCCGATCAACATCATGCATGCCAAGCTGGTTATACCAGAGCACTAGCGGCTGTTCGCCTTTATTGGACATTGAGCTTATCCTTTATCAATGAATGGGCACATGGAATATTCTGCAATCAACCCGTTCAGCCTGGCATAAGCCCCTGGCAATGACGATCTGTTGAATCGTTAAAGCAGAATATTGGCAACAGATTCGGAATTGTGCACGCCAGAATAACCCGTTGCGCAAGCGGTTTATTTTTCGCTAACTGACTGATGCAACAGTAAATGACAGCTTTTCAGTCACTTAATAATTGTTTTTTGTTGCGCAACAAGCAGGGTGACTATTTACGGTCCCCGAAAGAGTGACCGCCAAATTATGCGGAATGAAACACGCTTTCATTTTTACTGATGTGCTAAAACAGGGCGTTAATAATGCAACTAAAAGATTCATAACAGGGAAATATGGATTATTTATTTTATCTCGCGGCGCTTTCTGACCGCTCATTCTTTGCAGAGGCTGACCCGTCATGACGACTGACAGAAGCGTTTTCTATATTTCCGATGGTACTGCCATCACCGCCGAAGTGCTGGGCCATGCGGTGCTGTCACAGTTTCCGGTCAATATCACCAGCCTGACGCTGCCGTTTGTTGAAAATGTTCAGCGGGCGCAGGCGGTCAAAGCGCAGATCAATGCCCTTTATCAGCAGAGCGGTGTGCGGCCGCTGGTGTTCTTTTCTATTGTTACGCCGGAAGTGCGCGACATCATTGTTCAGAGCGAAGGCTTTTGTCAGGACATCGTTCAGGCGCTGGTGGCCCCGTTGCAGCAGGAGCTGGGATTATCGCCAGCACCGGTAGCTCACCGCACCCACGGGCTGGATGCCAGCAACCTCGGCAAATATGATGCGCGTATCGCCGCGATTGATTACACCCTGGCGCATGATGACGGCATTTCGCTGCGCGGTCTGGAAGACGCTCAGGTCATTCTGCTGGGCGTGTCGCGCTGTGGCAAAACCCCCACCAGCCTCTATCTGGCGATGCAGTTTGGTATCCGTGCCGCCAACTACCCTTTTATCGCGGATGATATGGATAACCTCAAACTGCCGCCGGCGCTGCGCGCGCATCAGCATAAACTGTTCGGGCTGACTATCGATCCGGAACGGCTGGCCGCCATTCGCCAGGAGCGGGCGGAAAATACCCGTTACGCCTCAATGCGCCAGTGCCGGCTGGAAGTGGGAGAAGTGGAAGCGCTGTTCCGGACCCATCAGATCCGCTATCTCAACAGCACCAACTACTCGGTGGAGGAGATTGCCACCAAAATTCTCGACATCATGGGCCTGACCCGCCGCATGTACTAAGCGTCTCCCCGCGGCCGCGATGTAAAGCGTCGCTGCCGTCGGTTTTGATTTCATTATTAATTCCCGGGTTGAATTCGCAGGCTAATGGTTTATTGTGACCACCATCACTTCCCGGTATTTCACCGTTGCGAAGAATAGTTTCCGAGAAAATCATGAACAAAACCGACGAATTGCGTACCGCGCGCATTGGCAGCCTGATTACGCCTGCCAGCCTTGCGGCCGGACATCCTGTCTCAGACGCCATTGCTGATAACGTCACGGCGGCCCGCCAGCGTATTGCCCGTATCCTGACCGGTGAAGATCCACGTCTGCTGGTGATTATCGGCCCCTGCTCACTGCACGACCCAAAAGCGGCGCTGGAGTATGCCGAACGCCTGAATGCCCTGCGCGTCCGTTATCAGGATCGACTGGAGATCGTGATGCGCGCCTACTTCGAGAAGCCGCGTACCGTTGTGGGCTGGAAAGGGCTGATCTCCGATCCCGATCTGGATGGCAGCTATGACGTGAACCGCGGGATTGGCATTGCTCGCCAGTTGCTGATTGATATCAACGCCCTTGGCTTACCGACCGCGACAGAGTTTCTCGATATGGTGATCGGGCAGTTTATTGCCGATCTGATCAGCTGGGGCGCAATTGGTGCTCGTACCACCGAAAGCCAGATCCACCGTGAAATGGCTTCTGCACTCTCCTGTCCGGTCGGCTTTAAAAATGGTACCGACGGCAATGTCCGCATTGCGGTAGATGCGATTCGTGCCGCCCGCGCCAGCCATATGTTCCTGTCACCGGATAAGCTCGGTCAGATGACCATCTATCAGACCAGCGGCAACCCGCATGGCCATGTGATCCTGCGCGGTGGCAAGCAGCCTAACTATCACGCCAGCGATGTGGCAGACGCGGCGGCCAGCCTGACAGAATTTAACTTACCGCAACAGCTGGTGATCGACTTCAGTCACGGCAACTGCCTGAAGCAGCATCGCCGTCAGCTTGATGTGGCGGCCGATGTGGCGCAGCAGATCGTAGCCGGATCGCGTGCGGTCGCCGGCGTGATGATTGAGAGCTTCCTTGCAGAGGGTAATCAGAAGGTGGTCGGCGGTGAACCGCTGGTTTATGGCCAGTCGATTACCGATCCCTGCCTCGGCTGGCAGGACAGTGAAGCCGTGCTTGCCCTGCTCGCCGAGGCAGTCTCCTGCCGTTTCTGAGTTAGCTGGAACAGCTCACCTCTAAGGTTTTACCCCAGTCTGGCGGCCGTTGACGATATTCAGCGGCCGTCTGATCGCTGCAAGGTTGCTGCAGCGCCTGGTGCAATCGCGCCAGCGCGCCCTGCTCTCCCCGCTCTGCCTCATCAATCGCCTGCTGTGCCAGATAATTACGTAACACCACTGCCGGATTCGCTGATTTCATCACTGCCTGTCGGCTGGCATCGGGCACCTCTTCCTGCAATAACCGCGCACGATAGCGCTGATACCAACCATCAAAGGCTTCACGATCGATAAACTCATCGCGCAGCGGTGAACGGGATTCAGCCTGCTGCGTCTCACTTAACAAGCGGAAGGTCAGCGTGTAGTCGCTGTGCTCTTTGGTCATCAGCGCCAGCAGTTCGGTCAGAATTTCGTTGTCGCCGCTCTCCGCCGTCAGCAAGCCGAGCTTAGCCCGCATCCGTTCGCCCCAGACCCGCATCAGTTCCGGCTCGTAAACGCTCAGCGCCTGCTTCAGCTGCTCTGTAGTCATTAGCCCGGACAGCGCATGTGCCAGCCGGTTGAGGTTCCATAAGCCGATCATCGGCTGATTTTCGAAGCTGTAGCGCCCCTGATAATCGCTGTGGTTACAGATGTAATCGGGCTGGTAGTCATCAAGGAAGCCGAACGGGCCATAATCGATGGTCAGGCCCAGAATCGACATGTTGTCGGTATTCATCACGCCATGGGCGAAACCGACGCTTTGCCACAGCGCGATCAGGCGTGCCGTGCGCAGGACCACATCGGTAAACCACAGTTGATAGCGTTCAGCATCCTCTTTCAGGTGAGGCCAGTGGTGGCGGATCGCATAATCGGCCAGTTGCTGCACCTTATCCTGCTGCTGGCTGTAGAAGAAATGTTCGAAGTGGCCAAAGCGCAGATGGCTCGGCGAGATCCGCATCAGCATGGCGCCGCGTTCCGGCGTTTCACGATAGACCGGTTCATCGCCAATCGATAACGTCAGCGCCCGGGTGGTCGGGATACCCAGATGATGCAGCGCCTCTGAGGCCAGAAATTCGCGCACGCTGGAACGAATCACTGCACGGCCGTCCCCCATCCGTGAATAGGGCGTCAGACCCGCGCCTTTCAGATGCCAGTCAAGCTTGCTGCCATCTTCCAGCCGCTGTTCGCCCAGCAGAATACCGCGCCCGTCGCCCAGTTGCCCGGCCCAGACGCCAAACTGGTGGCCGCTGTAAACCTGCGCCAGCGGCTGCATGCCGGGCAGTAAGGCCGCGCCGTGCCAGACATCATGACCGTCACCGGTAAACAGCGCCTCATCCAGCCCCATTGAGGCGGCCAGCGGTGCGTTATGATAGAGCAGGCGTCCGCCTGTCAGCGGCGTGGGGGTAAGCGCGGTGTAACACCCTGTCAGTTCGCGAAACCAGGTGTTGTCAAAGGTAAGCTTGCCAGTGGACATTGTTTCTCCCATGCGACGCTCAGCGATACGTCGTTCAGCTAAAACCTTCAGTGTAACGCTGATATCGGGGATTAAACAGGTCGCATCAGCACGGATGCAGGGAGGATGGCACGCGGTTGTCGGCACTGATTAGTGAGCATAGCGCATCTGATTTCACCACCGGGAACAGCGCGCCCTGCAAATGCGCACCGCTCAGCTGAAGGGCTTTGTCCAGCAGCGCCTCATCGTCAATGCCACAAATAATGATCTGATCGCAATGGGATCGGAAGTTATCGATAATGCTTTGTATAAACGGCACGAAAGAGGCGCGTTTGGCCAGCGAGTGAATAAATCCTTTATCGAGACTGATACAGTTAAATAAATTATCGTAGACTGCATTGGCCGGTGATTTTCCGGCACCAAAATGCGAAAGCGATAAATTAAATTCAGCCCGCAGGCTCTGTAGCAACGGATTATTTCTGCCCTGCCTGAGGTGCGGAAACGTTTCAGTGATATCCAGCCGCACATAAGGAAGCTGCTTTATTTTCCGCATCAGCAATTCACTTTCCAGCAGGGTGTGCGCCATTCCCTCATCAATTCGAATTAATGCCGAAACCGTGTGGGTTTCAAACAGCGCGCGATACTGCTCCAGTAATCCAATTTGACTCTGTAACAGGCGCAGCTGCTGCGATTCGTCCAGCTGCGGCAGCAGCAGGTCCTGCGGCAGGGTGATAGGTGCACTTTCATGCACAAACTGGGTTACCAGCTCGACAGCGGTCAGCCGCCCGTCAACATCACAGGCAGGGTAGAACCAAATTTCCGACTGATAGTCGGCCGATAAGTGAATTTTCATTTCTACTGCCAGAATATGCGGCGATGGTTATATCCTATATGAATGGATACAGGCAGGCAATAGGACCAAATCATTGAAGAGATGGACTTAATTAGCCTTCCATCGCCGTTTGCCGCCTCACAATCTCGCTTAAGCCAAATAGGACTAATAAAACCCCGGTTATTAGTGGAATTAAACCGGCAGACATTATGATTAATAAAATCCCGCCGGGATAAATGTCATTTAAAATAAAACTTTCACTGGCGGGTTAAGGTCTGATTTAAATTGGACTTAAGTCGGCGGGATGGGCGCGCGGTTAAATGCGCCGCGCCTGCCAGAACACTTTACGCCAGTAGACATTATCCAGCGATGACCGGATCACGCCCTGGCTGGTCGAGGCATGGATAAAGGCGTTATCGGTGTCATAAATCCCGACGTGTAAGCCATTTTCTCCGCGGCCGGTTTTAAAAAATACCAAATCACCCGGCAGCAGATCGTCCTTACTGATCCGCGTTCCGATATCGCTCTGCGCCGCAGTGGTGCGCGGTAATTGCAGGGCGAATTTGTCACGGAAGGTGAGATAAACAAAGCCGGAGCAATCGACGCCGTTGCGGCTCATGCCACCATAGCGATAAGGCGTACCACGCCAGTTGCCAAGCTGATCGTTCAACTGGGCAATCACGGTGATCGAATCGGAAAGACGGCCGTTAATGGGCGGCGCGTGATGACTGCAGCCCGTCAGTAGCAGAACCCAAAGCAGCAAAGCCAGGCGCATCGCCAAATGTCCTTATCAGAAGTTACGACCGGCTTAATGTAGCGGGAAAGCGCGCCGGGTGGCAAGTGTCAGGGCAGCACTGTCAGCAGCGTGCGCCCTTCTATTTCCAGCTGGCGAAACGCAATCTGATACAGCGGCGTCAGTTGCGACGGCGTCAGTACCATCGCAGGCGTTCCCTGCGCCACAACCTGGCCCTGATGCATCAGCCAGACGCAATCAGCCTGTTGCAGGCTGTGATTGAGGTCATGGCTGCTGGCGATGACGCTGATACCCGCCGCGCACAGCTCAGCAATTAAATCATCCACCGCTTTCTGCTGGGCCAGATCCAGCGCGGTTAGCGGCTCGTCGAGGATCAGTAACCGGCCACGCGGATTAATCTGCGGATCGATCTGGGCACAGACCGCAGCCAGCCGGACGCGTTGCCACTCACCGCCAGAGAGCTGGGTCAACAAACGGGTTAACTTGTCATCCAGCTGCAGCCGTTGCAGCAGCGTAGTCAGGCGCCGATCCGCGCCGGTATCAGCCGGTTGCAGATGCAGGCGCAAATAGTGCCAGACCG
This sequence comes from Pantoea sp. UYEF8, assembly GCF_040546285.1. Lineage (NCBI taxonomy): Bacteria > Pseudomonadati > Pseudomonadota > Gammaproteobacteria > Enterobacterales > Erwiniaceae > Pantoea > Pantoea sp. UYEF8. Next base: position 514,826 of record NZ_JBEPNM010000002.1, read on the forward strand.
GCATCTGGCTCAGTGGTAACTGCTGCTGAGGCAACCAGCTCCGCACCTGCGCCAGCGCGCTGCCGTGCCAGTTACCCAGCGGACGCTGATCCAGCTCGACGCTGCCGTCAGCGGATTGCAGACCGGCGATGACGCTCAGTAAGGTGCTTTTGCCGGCACCGTTCGGCCCGACCAGATGCAGCAGCTGACCGGCATCCAGCGCACTGCTAAACGGCAGCAGCCGTCCGGAGACGGCTACCTGTTTCAACCGCAACAGCATTTATTTTGCCAGCGCCTGCTTGATGGTCTCCAGAATGATCGGATCTTCCGGCGTCATATCAGGTGCAAAACGCTGAATAACCGTGCCGTCACGGCCAATCAGGAATTTTTCGAAGTTCCACAGGATATCTCCTGGCGCTTTCGGGCCCCGGCCTTTGCTCACCTGGCGCTCATAAAAACCACTGCCTTCCGGACGCACGGCGTCAGGTCGTGCCGCCACCAGCTGGGCATAGAGCGGATGGCGTTGTTCGCCATTAACCTCGGTTTTTTCAAACATCGGAAACGTCACGCCATAAGTGGTGCTGCAGAAAGTTTTGATCTCCTCACTGCTGCCCGGCTCTTGCTCAAGAAACTGGTTGCAGGGAAAGCCCAGCACGCTGAAACCCTGATCCTGCCAGGCTTTTTGCAGATTCTCCAGCTCTTCATATTGCGGCGTCAGACCGCATTTAGAGGCGACATTGACCACCAGCAGTACCTTGCCCTGCCACTGTGACAGCGTGGTTTTTTCCCCATCAAGCGTAACCAGTTCAGTTTGATAAATGCTCATTCTGGATTCCTATCGTGGATGTTAAATAACCAGCCGAGGCTAGCGTGAAGATTTCACCAGTAATGCAATAAACAACGGTGCACCGAGCGTTGCGGTCACCACGCCAATCGGTAATTCAGCTGCGGTCAGTGCCAGGCGGGCGACGATGTCGGCGCCCAGCAGCACACTGGCACCGGCCAGCGCGGACGCCGGCAGCAGATAACGGTGATCGCTGATGCCGCTCAGGCGCAGCAGATGTGGGATCACCAGCCCGACAAAGCCGATGGCCCCGGCCATGGCGACGCTAACGCCCACCAGCCAGCCCATCGCCAGCACCAGCAGATTGCGCCAGCAGAACAGCGACAGGCCAAGCTGGCGTGCCGAAGTCTCGCCCAGTGCCAGTAAATTCAGTATCCGGCCGCTGCCGTTCAGCGCCAGCATCACCGGCAATAAGGCCAGCATCATCCAGCCGTAGCGCCAGTCAATACCGCTGAAGCCGCCCATCATCCAGTACATCAGCTGACGTAAATCAAGACTGGTGCTGAAGTAAACCGCCCAGGTCATGATAGCGCTGCAGATGATGCCCAACGCAACGCCGGTCAGCAGCAGCCGGGTCACGGAGAGCTGGCGATGGGCGAAATGCAACAGTATTAAGGTGATGATCAGCGCACCGGCCATCGCCGCCAGGCTCAGGCTCCACAGTGAGCCGCTGCCGAGCAGTACCCCGAGCACCAGCCCTATCCCGGCACCATTCGAGACGCCAAGCAGTCCCGGCTCGGCCAGGGGATTGGTAAACAGTGCCTGCATCACCACGCCGCATAACGCCAGTGAGGCGCCCACCAGCATCACAGCCACGCTGCGCGGCAGCCGCAGCTGCCAGACAAACAGCATGCTACTGTCATTGAGCCAGTGTGACGGCGCAATCCAGCTGTCGCCAGCGCACAGGCTGACAATAAGTAGCGCAAGCAGCGCAATAGCCAGCCCCGCCAGCCATTTCTGGCTACGGCGATCGGCCTGGTGAGCAAGCTGGTCTAGCAAAGACATAAGCAGGATTAGCTGAGAAAACAGAGATTTGATTGTAGAGGGATTGCAGAAAAAAGAAAGGCTGCTGGTGATGCGTACCGGCGCGGTTGCCGGGAAGCGTGAGGCCGGGAATGCCTGAAATGAAAAAAGGCCGCTTGCGCGGCCTTTTTGAAACGCTGAAATCAGTCAGTCTCTTTGGGTGTAGCGTTCTCTACGCGGCTTTTCAGCTTCTGCCCTGGGCGGAAGGTCACTACGCGACGCGCAGTAATCGGAATATCTTCCCCCGTTTTCGGGTTTCTGCCAGGACGCTGGTTTTTGTCGCGCAGGTCGAAATTGCCAAACCCAGACAGTTTTACCTGTTCTCCATTTTCCAAAGCGCGGCGTACCTCTTCGAAAAACAGCTCCACTAACTCTTTTGCATCGCGTTTGCTCAGCCCGAGTTTCTCAAACAGGTACTCTGACATTTCAGCTTTTGTAAGCGCCATAGGTTCAATCCCTCAAGGTTGCCTGGAATCGCTCTTTTAATGCCGCAACGCATTTGCCAACGGTCGCGGCAATCTCCTCTTCTTCGAGTGTCCGGCTGGTATCCTGCAAAATCAGGCTGATTGCGAGGCTCTTGTAACCCTCAGAAACGCCCTTACCGCGGTACACGTCAAACAAGTTTACGCCAACTACCTGATTTACGCCAACTTTCTTACACTCCGCGATGATATCTGCTGCAGGGACGTTTTCAGCCACCACAACGGCAATATCACGACGGTTCGCCGGGAAGCGTGAAATCTCGCGCGCGTCAGGCAGGACGCGGTCTGCGACCTTATTCCAAAGCAGTTCAAAGACTAAGGTGCGACCATTGAGATCAAGCTTACGTTCCAGCTCAGGATGAACCACTCCGATAAATCCGATTCGTTCATCATGCAAATAAATCGCAGCGCTCTGTCCTGGATGCAACGCCGGATTCGCTTCAGCCCGGAAGCTGATGTCGTCCAGTTTGCCAGTTAAATCGAGCAGCGATTCTAAATCGCCTTTTAAATCATAGAAGTCAACCGTCTGGCGCGCCAGATCCCAGTGCTCTTCAGCGCGGTTGCCGCTCAGTACGCCAGCCAGCATAAGATCCTGACGGATGCCAAGATCGGCCTGACTATCCGGCACAAAGCGCAGGCCGCTCTCAAACAGGCGCACCCGGCTCTGCTGACGGTTCTGGTTGTAGACCACCGCACTCAGTAAGCCGGTCCACAGAGAGAGACGCATGGTCGACATATCGCTGGAGATCGGGCTGGGCAGCAACAGTGCCTCTTCACCCGGATGCAGCAGCTGCTGAATTTTCGGGTCCACAAAGCTGTAGGTAATCGCTTCCTGATAGCCTTTATCGACCAACAGAGTTTTGGCACGCTTCAGCGACAGATTTGCTTCGCGGTGGCGGGTCATCACCAGGCCGGCCTGTACCGGCACGTCCGGAATGTTGTTGTAGCCATAGATACGGGCGACTTCTTCAACCAGATCTTCTTCAATCGCCATATCAAAACGCCAGCTCGGCGCAACCGCCTGCCACTGGCCCTCAGCGGCGCTCACCTGGCAACCGAGGCGGGTCAGAATATCCGTCACCTGCTGATCCGGGATAACGTGACCAATCAGACGGTCCAGCTTCTCACGACGCAGGGTAATGGTGGCCTGCGGCGGTAACGCGGCCTGATGGGTCTGATCGATGATCGGACCCGCTTCACCACCACAGATGTCTAACAGCAGCGCGGTCGCACGCTCCAGCGCCATCTGCTGCAGAGCCGGATCGACGCCACGCTCATAACGATGTGACGCATCAGTGTGTAAACCGTGACGACGTGCGCGGCCGGTAATCGAGAGCGGGTCGAAATAGGCGCACTCAAACAGGATATTCTGCGTTTCGCTGTTCACACCGGAATGCTCGCCGCCAAAAATACCGGCCATCGCCAGCGCTTTCTGGTGATCGGCGATCACCAGGGTGTCGCTCTGTAAAGTGGCTTCGGTGCCGTCCAGCAGCGTCAGGGTTTCCCCCTCTTTCGCCATCCGCACCACAATCCCGCCATCAATACGGTCGAGGTCAAAGGCGTGCATCGGCTGACCCAGCTCCAGCAGCACATAGTTGGTGATATCAACGATAGGGTCGATAGAACGAATGCCACAGCGACGCAGCTTCTCTTTCATCCACAGCGGAGTCGCCGCCGTGACGTTCACGCCTTTCACGACGCGGCCCAGATAGCGCGGACAGGCTTCGGTTGCATCCACCTGAATCGGGAAGGTCTCGTTCAGCGTCGCCGCTACCGGCTGGATCTCCGGCATGTTGAGCGGCAGGCCATTCAGGACGGCCACATCACGCGCAATACCGATAATGCCCAGACAGTCGGCGCGGTTCGGCGTGACGCTGATTTCGATGGTGTTGTCATCCAGCTGCAGATAGTCGCGGATGTCAGTCCCAATCGGCGCATCCGCAGGCAGTTCGATAATGCCGTTGTGATCGTCGGAAATACCCAGTTCGGAGAACGAGCAGAGCATGCCCTCGGACGGTTCGCCACGCAGTTTTGCGGCTTTGATTTTGAAATCACCCGGCAGTACGGCACCCACGGTCGCCACGGCGACTTTCAGGCCCTGACGGCAGTTTGGCGCGCCACAGACGATATCCAGCAGGCGATCGCCGCCGGTGTTGATTTTGGTGACGCGCAGTTTGTCGGCGTTCGGGTGCTGACCGCACTCCACAACTTCACCGACTACCACGCCGTGGAACGCGCCCGCGACCGGGTCCACGCCATCCACTTCCAGGCCGGCCATGGTAATTTGCTCAGACAGCGCCGCGCTGTCCAGGGCTGGATTTACCCATTCGCGTAACCAGAGTTCACTGAATTTCATTGGATAACCTGCCCTTACTTAAATTGTTTGAGGAAACGTAAATCGTTTTCGAAGAATGCACGCAGATCGGTCACGCCATAGCGCAGCATGGTCAGACGCTCCATTCCCATACCGAAGGCGAAGCCGGAGTAAACTTCCGGATCGATGCCGACATTACGCAGCACGTTTGGATGCACCATGCCGCAGCCCAGCACTTCCAGCCATTTACCGTTTTTGCCCATCACATCGACTTCCGCCGAAGGCTCAGTGAACGGGAAATAGGAGGGACGGAAACGAATCTGCAAATCTTCTTCAAAGAAGTTGTTCAGGAAATCGTGCAGCGTGCCTTTGAGATTGGTAAAGCTGATGTTTTTATCGACAATCAGCCCTTCCATCTGATGGAACATCGGCGTGTGAGTCTGATCGTAATCGTTACGGTAGACGCGGCCTGGAGCGATGATGCGAATCGGCGGCTGCTGGTTTTTCATGGTACGAATCTGCACGCCAGACGTCTGGGTACGCAGCAGACGCGTCGCGTCGAACCAGAAGGTGTCATGATCGGCGCGTGCCGGGTGATGGCCAGGAATATTCAGCGCATCAAAGTTATGGTAATCGTCTTCGATCTCCGGGCCCGTCACCACCGCGAAACCCAATTCGCCGAAAAAGGTTTCGATACGGTCGATGGTGCGGGTTACCGGATGCAGACCGCCATTCTCAATGCGGCGGCCAGGCAGTGAAACGTCAATCGTTTCGGCGGCCAGACGCGCATTCAGTACCGCCGACTCCAGCGCGTCTTTGCGTGCGTTCAGACGCTCGGTGACCTGCTGTTTAGCTTCGTTGATCACCGCGCCCGCTGCCGGACGCTCTTCGGCTGGCAGCTCGCGTAAGGTGGTCATCTGCAGGGTCAGATGGCCTTTCTTACCCAGGTATTCGACGCGCACCGCGTCAAGGGCGGCGATATCTGTCGCCCCGTCGATGGCCGCCGTGGCGTTGGCCACCAGTTCTGCGAGTTGGGACATAGTTTCCTCTTTTTCCAGTCAGGCTGGTCAGTTCTCGTTGGGACCTGCCGGTCCAATATGCTAGCGCCAGAAACAAAAAAGCCTCCACGAGGGAGGCTTTCAGCGCGATTTTTCGTTTCTCTTCTTATGCGCAAAAGCCCCCGAATGTCAGGCGCTAAAGTAAAAAAAGAAACGGAAAATAGCAGCAGTCATGCTTGCGGTTACCTTGTCATGAATCATGAGGGTACTATTGAAATGCGTGGCGAAGAAAATGTCAATCTTTTGCGCGAGTTACAGGCAATAAAAAAGGGAGCAAGCTCCCTTTTTCATCCGGCTTACGCCAGTGCTGATTTCGCTTTTTCGACCAGTGCAGAGAATGCCACTTTATCGAATACTGCGATGTCAGCCAGGATCTTACGGTCAATCTCAATGGCTGCTTTTTTCAGACCATTGATGAAACGGCTGTAAGACATGCCGTTCTGACGTGCCGCTGCGTTGATACGCGCGATCCACAGCTGACGGAACTGACGCTTACGTTGACGACGGTCACGGTAAGCATACTGACCAGCTTTGATAACAGCCTGGAAGGCAACGCGGTAAACACGTGAACGTGCACCGTAATAGCCTTTAGCTTGTTTTAAGATTTTTTTGTGACGTGCGCGAGCAACTACACCACGTTTAACGCGAGCCATGTGAGCTCTCCTGTTCTATATTCTGTTTAAAAAAATGGACTTATGCGTACGGCAGGCAGGCAATAACCAGACCCAGATCGCCTTTGGACACCATGCCTTTAGGGCGCAGGTGACGTTTACGCTTAGTAGATTTTTTGGTCAGAATATGACGCAGGTTTGCGTGTTTACGCTTGAAGCCGCCAGAAGCGGTCTTCTTGAAGCGCTTAGCCGCGCCACGTACAGTTTTAATCTTTGGCATTTTAAAAAATATCCACTTCGCATTGTTGATAACATGACCCAGACAGGCGAACAGTTAACCGCACAGCGCGAACGCTGCGCGGCCAATGTTACTTGAAAGCCTACTGTTTCTTCTTAGGAGCGAGCACCATGATCATCTGGCGGCCTTCGATCTTCGAAGGGAAGGATTCGACAATGGCCAAATCCAGATCTTCACACAGGTCTTTACGGACGCGGTTAAGCACTTCCATACCGATCTGCTGGTGCGCCATCTCACGACCGCGAAAACGCAGCGTGATTTTGGCTTTATCGCCTTCTTCCAGAAAGCGAATCAGGTTGCGTAGTTTGACCTGATAGTCGCCATCATCGGTTCCAGGACGGAATTTGATTTCCTTAACCTGAATAACTTTTTGCTTCTTCTTCTGTTCCTTAGAAGATTTGCTTTTTTCATAGAGGAACTTGCCGTAATCCATGATGCGGCAGACCGGCGGTTCGGCGTTCGGGCTGATTTCTACTAAATCAACACCCGCTTCCTCGGCTTTTTCCAAAGCTTCGCGTAATGTGACAATGCCAATCGGCTCGCCATCCATGCCTGTTAAGCGCACTTCAGTTGCACGGATTTCACTGTTGATTTTGTTCGGACGCGTCGGTAGTACTCGTTTTCCGCCTTTAATACTTTATTCCTCCAATTGGTGAAGATTTCGGCTGCGAATCTCTTGTTGAAGTTTCTCAACAAACACATCGACATCCATCGACCCAAGGTCTTTACCACGGCGGGTGCGAACGGCCACTTTGCCAGCTTCCACCTCTTTATCACCGCAGACCAACATATAAGGGACGCGACGTAATGTATGCTCGCGGATTTTAAAGCCTATCTTCTCATTTCTCAAGTCTGCCTTCACACGAATGCCAGCATTCTGCAGCTTACGCGTCAAAGACTCAACATATTCTGCTTGTCCATCGGTAATATTCATTACCACGACTTGCAGCGGTGCCAGCCAGCTTGGGAAGAAACCCGCGAATTCTTCGGTCAGTATACCGATGAAACGCTCCATCGACCCCAGAATCGCACGGTGAATCATCACTGGCGTCTGACGATCGTTGTTTTCGCCCACGTAGGTTGCTTCAAGGCGTTTTGGCAGGGAAAAGTCTAGCTGAACTGTTCCGCACTGCCAGGCGCGATCAAGACAATCGTACAAAGTAAACTCAATTTTAGGACCGTAGAACGCACCTTCGCCTGGCTGGAACTCAAACTCAATGTTGTTCTCGTTCAGCGCGGCGGCCAGATCTTCCTCAGCACGGTCCCACATTTCATCAGTGCCGATACGCTTTTCAGGACGGGTGGACAATTTCACCACAATCTTTTCAAAGCCGAAGGTGCTGTACATGTCATAAACCATGCGGATACAGCTATTCACTTCGTCACGCACCTGCTCTTCAGTACAGAAGACGTGTGCATCGTCCTGGGTAAAGCCACGAACGCGCATCAGACCGTGCAGGGCTCCTGATGGCTCATTACGGTGACAGCTACCAAACTCCGCCATGCGCAGCGGCAGGTCACGGTAGGATTTCAGACCCTGATTAAAGATCTGAACATGCCCAGGACAGTTCATCGGCTTGATGCAATATTCACGGTTCTCAGACGAGGTGGTGAACATCGCTTCTTTGTAGTTTTCCCAGTGCCCGGTTTTTTCCCACAACACGCGATCCATCATGAATGGACCTTTGACTTCCTGGTACTGGTACTCTTTTAGCTTGCTGCGGACAAACACTTCCAGCTCGCGGAAGATGGTCCAGCCGTCATTATGCCAGAATACCATGCCCGGCGCTTCTTCCTGCATGTGGTAGAGGTCAAGCTGCTTACCAATCTTACGATGGTCACGCTTCGCCGCCTCTTCCAGACGCTGCAGATAGGCGGCCAGTTGCTTCTTGTCTGCCCACGCGGTGCCATAAATACGCTGCAGCATTTTGTTATTGCTGTCGCCGCGCCAGTAGGCACCGGAGATTTTCTGCAGCTTGAAATGATGACAGAAACGCATGTTCGGCACGTGCGGACCGCGGCACATGTCGACATATTCTTCGTGATGATAAAGGCCAGGATGGTCATCGTGGCTGATGTTTTCATCAAGAATGGTGGTTTTGTAGACTTCACCCCGCGCCGCGAACACGTCGCGCGCTTCCTGCCAGCTGACTTTTTTCTTCACCACGTCATAGTTGGTTTCAGCCAACTGATGCATGCGTTTTTCCAGCAGGTCGATATCTTCCTGGGTCAGAGTACGATCAATATCGACATCATAATAGAAGCCGTTATCAATCACCGGACCGATAGCCATTTTAGTATCCGGCCACAGCTGCTTAATCGCATGCCCTAACAGGTGCGCGCAGGAGTGACGGATGATTTCCAGACCCGCTTCGTCTTTTGCGGTAATGATCGCAACGGACGCATCTTCAGTGATGGGATCGACAGCATCAACCAGTTCACCATTAACGCGACCCGCGATGCAGGCTTTTGCTAATCCCGGGCCGATGTCCAGCGCGATATCCATCACGCTGACAGGGCGATCAAATACACGCTGGCTGCCATCAGGAAGCGTAATTACAGGCATTTCATATCCTTAATTGCAGTGGTAAGCCACACGAAAGCTTACATGCAACATCATGTAAATTTAATGACCTGGCGTTATGTCAGACCCACAGTGTCGGAATGTCGCCAGGATTTCAGTGCGAAAGCGATGATAGCAGTTTTCCTGGGCGAGAAAAACCCATGCCGTTTTCGCTAAGCCTCGGAGAGATCAAAAAAAAGCGGCCTGACTCATCGTCAGACCGCCTGGCATGCTGCTGCGGGAAACCGCCTTACATGGCGTAAGAGAGCATGATAGAGGTTTTGGTATCAGTGCGATCCGGCGCAGACTCTGGTGGATTGTTGTTCCAGGTCACGTTGTAAGCCAGCTTCAGCGCGAAGTGGCTATTGATGGCAACCTGCAGGCCGGTTTCAGAGTTGAGGGTGGTGTCTTCACCGAAGCTGCTCAGCACGGAGACACCCTGCACGAATTTGGTGGTATCAGTCAGCTGCCACTGGTAGCTGATGGCGCCGTAGCCCAGCGCTTTAGTTTCATGACCGCCATCGTGGAAGTCATCATAACGTACACCCGGACCAAATTCCGCACGCAGCGAATGCACCGGGCCGTTCAGAATCTGGCGACCGTAACCGGCAGTCAGCACATCACGTGAATCGTAGCCGTTGAAGCGATCGCTTAACCAGCTTGCCTGACCAAACAGGTAGTCATAGGAGTTGAGGTTATAACGTGAACGGCCACCGATGTTATAGGTCTCAGACGAGCGCTCATCATTTGATGAAGTATTCGCTGCGTTGCCCCATAAGCTGTATGCCATCGATGACTGATACCAGGTCATGTTGGTCTGAGCGGTCATGGATGAACTGGTGGTGTTACCGGTTTGCGCCAGGTAACCTGCAGATGCAGAACCTTCGAACGGTTTTTTCGCCGTGGAAGGGTCATCCATTGAAGTAAATACGGCATTATCGGCCAGTGCCTGGTGGCAAAACGCTCCGGCGGAGAGCAAAAGAACAGCAGACAGCTTATTAAAGGCTTTCATTAAATGTGATCCGTGCGACAGTTTAAAAAACGGAGAGTCTGAAGCGTTTTGCCGGGCAATCAATGCAATTTACGGTAAGTTTTGTAAAAAAATATTAACTCGCTCGAAATGCATGGTATTGCTCTGAAACCGCATGTTAATTGGGACTCTTCTGATTAACGCGGCGCATTATAGTGGTCCCCACAGCAAAATACAGCCGCTGCGCAACAAGATTTTTCAGAACGTTAACCGTTGCCATTGACAGGTTTTTACGTTCCGTCGTCAGCGTATGCTTTCACCATCCCCTTAATAACTCGCTCATTTTTTCACCATGGTCTACGCTCAGTTCAGTTTCTCTACCCAGAGGTGCATGATGAGCAGCAATTCCTTAACCCGTTATATCGTCACGTTGCAGTATCAGGAATCTGGCTTAAGTGACATTCTTGAGCTAACCGGCGCAATGACTGCTGCCGGGTTTACCACCACCCTGACGGATGATGAGGGGCACCCGCATGAGCTGGGGACCAATAGCTTTGGTATTGTTACCACGCTGGAGGAAGACGATCTGCGACAGCAGGTCGCTGCCGCTGGCGAAAGCGCACTGGGACAAAAGCCAGAAGTGACCGTCACCACCTTTGAGCAATTCCTGCGCGACGCCGCCGATCATCGCCCTGCCGCCTCCCCGGCTGAGTAAAGGGTGCTTCCGCGCTGGTTTTGGTGAATATTTACGCGCTACAATCGAACTTACGCAGCGAATAACGAGGATAGCCCGATGTGGTCAGCCATTAGTCGTCTGTTAAGCGAGCAGTTAGGCAACGCCGAAATTACCCAACGTCACGCCCTGCCCGGTGGCGAAGTCCATCCCACCTGGCGTATCCGCTACGGTGACTACGACGTGTTCGTAAAATGCAACAGCCGCGAGATGCTGTCGCTATTTACCTGGGAAGCCGATCAGCTGGCACTGCTGGCCCGCACCCAGACCGTCAGGGTGCCGAAGGTCTATGGTGTCGGTCATCATCGCGAAGAGAGCTTCCTGCTGCTGGAATATATTCAGCCGCAGCCGCTCGATCCCCAGAGCGCCTTTCAGCTGGGCCAGCAGCTGGCGCATCTGCATCAGTGGAGCGAGCAGACTCAGTTCGGGCTCGACTTTGATAACAACATCACCACCACTCCCCAACCCAACAGCTGGCTGCGACGCTGGTCGGTTTTCTTTGCTGAGCAGCGCATCGGCTGGCAGCTACAGCTGGCAGCGGAAAAAGGCATTCAGTATGGCGATACTGAACTGATTATTGCCTGCGTGCAGCGGGTGCTGGCATCGCATCATCCTCAGCCCTCTTTACTGCATGGCGATCTCTGGCCCGCTAACTGCGCCGGCAGCGCAACCGGGCCGTGGATCTTCGATCCCGCCTGTTACTGGGGCGATCGTGAATGTGATTTAGCGATGCTGAGCTGGTTTCCTGACCTGCCGCGGCAAATCTTCGAGGGCTACCACGCTGTCTGGCCGCTGCCGGATGGCTTTTCGCAGCGTCAGCCGGTTTATCAGCTTTATTATCTGTTAAACCGGGCGAACGTGTTCGGCGGTCACTGGCTCGGCGACGCACAGTTCGCCATTGGTCAGTTGCTGGATGAGGATGCACTGTCAGCCAGTCAGGCCAAACCGGCCTGACTGCATCAGATAAAGCCCAGCAGCGACAGCGCGAAATAGCCAGCGATGGCAATCACGATCGGCAGGACGTAAAGCGGAAAAATCTGCAGAAAGATGGTGTGGCGCGGGACGCGTACCTTCTCTTCCAGCTGCTGGCGGGTGCGCCCTTCACTGCCCTTCACCTGCTCCAGAATTAACTGATCCTCAATGCCTTCTTTGACATGACGCACCTGACGTCCCATCCGCGCGCCTGATGATTCCAGCGCCAGCCCGACAAAGATCAGAATATAGATCAGCCAGAACCCGAGGTTCATCTGACCGTTAAACTCCGGTACCGGCGAGTTATGCCAGAACACGTTAAGGAACGGGGTATTAAAGCGGATCATGTCGACGATCACATGGACAAAATCGAGCATAACTGCGTCAATGCCTGGCTGCTTTTCGCTGTGCTTAAACATAAAGCTCAGCACAGAAATAATCGTCGAGAGTAGCGCCAGTAAAAAAATCACCCAGCCAGCCACACGCTTAAGGATGGCGATGCGGCCAGCCTGTTGATAGGTCATGATATCTCCTGAACCCAAAATCCAATTTGCTGTAAGTCTACCTGCCAATGACGAAATTTCCCAAATAAAGCGTGGCTGGCTGCTCTGCGACCCGCAGCCGGCCGATCAATGCTAAGGTAAGTCAGACTTTATAAGGAGACCTCAGATGCCCTATCACCGCCCCGTTCTCGCCGCATTGTTTGACATGGATGGCTTATTAATCGATTCCGAGCCGCTGTGGGATCAGGCTGAACTGGATATTTTTTCGACGCTGGATGTCGACCTGTCGCGCCGCAACGAGTTGCCTGACACGCTCGGCTTACGCATCGATCAGACAGTACGTATGTGGTACGAAACGCTGCCGTGGAACGGTCCCAGTCAGCAGGAGGTCACGCAGCGCATCATTGCCCGGGCGATGACGCTGATTGAAGAGACCCGTCCGCTGTTGCCAGGGGTTGAGGCCGCACTGCAGCTGTGCCGGCAGCACAACCTGAAAATTGGCCTCGCCTCCGCCTCACCGCTGGCGATGCTGGAACGGGTACTGGAGATCTTCAACCTGCGGCACTATTTCGACGTGCTCGCCTCGGCGGAAGCGCTGCCTTACAGCAAACCCCATCCGCAGGTCTATCTCAACGCGGCCGCCAGCCTGGCGATCGACCCGCTTAACTGCGTCACGCTGGAAGATTCCTTCAACGGTATGATCGCCACCAAAGCGGCGCGGATGCGTTCGATTGTGGTTCCGGCGGCGGTGCACCGGGACGATCCGCGCTGGGCGCTGGCAGATGTCCGGCTGGATGACCTGACCCAACTGACGCTGGCCGATTTACACGGTTAAGTGCAAGCCCGCCAGCAGGCGGGCTGTTTAACCCGCTTCGGCGTACTGTTGATCTACTCCGCAAATAATTAAAACAACGTTTCATTTTTATTGAATTCATATCCCGCTCTGCCTAAGATGCCCAGACAGTCCCTGTTCCGGGGCATGCTTAACCTGATCTGCAGAGAGGCCTGAGATGGACGTTCGTCAAAGCATTCACAGTGATCACGCCAGACAGCTGGACACTGACGCGCTGCGCCGCGAGTTTCTGATTGAAACGATTTTTACTGCCGATAACTACACCCTGACCTACAGCCATATCGATCGCATTATCATCGGCGGCGTAATGCCGGTGAATAACCCGGTAACGATTGGCGACGAAATGGGTAAGCAGTTAGGCGTCAGCTACTTTCTTGAACGCCGCGAACTGGGCATGATCAATATCGGTGGCCCCGGACTGGTGGAAGTGGATGGCAAAAGCTGGGAAATCGGCCATGAAGAGGCACTCTATATCGGTAAGGGTGCGCGAAATCTGCTGTTCCGCAGTCTGAATCCGGCCCAGCCGGCGAAGTTCTACTACAACAGCGCGCCTGCGCATGCGACCTTCCCGGATAAAAAAATCACCTTACAGGAGGCCGCCACCGCCACACTCGGCGATCCTGCCACCTCCAATCGCCGCACCATCAATAAGTTCATCGTGCCGGACGTGCTACCGACCTGTCAGCTCACCATGGGCTTAACCAAACTGGAGGAAGGCAGCCTGTGGAACACCATGCCGTGCCACACCCATGAACGCCGCATGGAGGTCTATTTCTATTTCGACATGAGCGAGGAGAGTGCGGTTTTCCACATGATGGGCGAGCCGCAGCAAACCCGTCACCTGCTGGTGCATAACGAGCAGGCGGTGATTTCACCCAGCTGGTCGATTCACGCCGGCGTCGGCACGCAGCGCTACACCTTCATCTGGGGCATGGTGGGCGAAAATCAGGTCTTTGATGACATGGACCACGTCAAAATCAGCGAACTACGCTGAGCAGAGGAGAAATATCATGGTACTGAATGCGTTTAGCCTGGAAGGGAAAGTGGCGCTGGTGACCGGCTGTAATACCGGTTTAGGACAGGGTATGGCGCTGGGTCTGGCGCAGGCGGGATGCGACATCGTCGGCGTCAACCGCGAAGGACCGGACGAGACCCAAAGCAAAGTGGAAGCGCTGGGCCGCCGTTTCTGGTCGATAAAGGCTGACCTGATGAAAACGGAGGTGGTCGGCTCGGTGGTTGAGCAGGCGCTGGCCGCTGCTGGTAAAATCGACATTCTGGTGAATAATGCCGGGATTATCCGCCGCGAAGATGCGCTGAACTTCAGCGAGCAGGACTGGGATGATGTAATGAATCTCAACAGCAAGAGTCTGTTTTTTCTGTCACAGCAGGTAGCCCGGCAGTTTATCGCCCAGGGTAACGGCGGCAAAATTATCAATATTGCTTCGATGCTTTCGTTCCAGGGTGGGATTCGCGTGCCCTCTTATACTGCGTCAAAAAGTGCGGTAATGGGGCTGACCCGCCTGATGGCGAACGAATGGGCGAAGCACAATATTAATGTCAATGCGATTGCCCCCGGTTACATGGCCACCAATAACACCCAACAGTTACGCAGTGATGAAGCGCGCAGTGAAGAGATCCTCGGGCGTATTCCGGCCGGACGCTGGGGCGTACCCGACGATATGATGGGGCCGGTGGTGTTCCTGGCCTCAGCCGCCTCTGACTACGTTAACGGCTTTACGCTGGCGGTGGATGGCGGCTGGCTGGCGCGCTGATTTATCGGGCGGACACGCCACCGGGATTGTCCGCTTTTTTTAGTTAAATTCACGCTTCGTTACAGCGTCACATGTTCTCATTCACTGGATAAATCCCTATACTGGATGCATCGACAGTTTTCTTTGCAGCCAGGTTCCATCATGACGGCCGAGGGCCATATCATTTTTGCCATTGCGAGTGCCATTTTCGCTAAACGTGCTGAACTTACACCGGTGCTGGCGCAGGCAGACTGGTGGCATCTTGTTCCGTCGGCACTGCTGACCTGCCTGTTGCCCGACATCGATCACCCCAAATCGCTGCTCGGACAACGACTACGCTGGCTCTCTCATCCGATTGCACGGGCGTTTGGCCACCGCGGTTTTACCCACAGTTTACTGGCGGTGGCTGCCGGGCTGTGGCTGTTTCAGCTTAACCTGCCAGCTGAGTCGCCGATTCCGCCTGATGTATTGCAGGGACTGACGCTGGGTTATCTCAGCCATATTGTTGCTGACATGCTGACACCGGCGGGCGTGCCTCTGTTATGGCCCTGCCGCTGGCGCTTTCGTCTACCTATTCTGAAAAGTCAGAAAGGTAACCAGCTTGAGCGGGCTTTGTGCCTTGGACTGGTTGGCTATGCGCTGTGGTTCCCGGTGGGTATGCCTTCGTTTGGTGCAAACGGCTGGCCCGCTCAGCTATTTGATACGCTACAAAATGGTGTTGGTCGGTTAATTTCCAGTCATACTGCGCATTAAATCAACAAATTAAGCGATTAAGTTATAAAGCATGCCATTTGGATATAAGGCCTGCACCCTCTCCTGCTGATACCATTCC
This sequence comes from Pantoea sp. UYEF8, assembly GCF_040546285.1. NCBI lineage: Bacteria > Pseudomonadati > Pseudomonadota > Gammaproteobacteria > Enterobacterales > Erwiniaceae > Pantoea > Pantoea sp. UYEF8. The sequence continues at coordinate 530,612 of NZ_JBEPNM010000002.1, forward strand.
CGCAGTCTTAATTCGTGATTAACATTATGCGGTTTTCCCGACGCGGAAAACCGCATTACTCTGGAGTTTCAGTATGGACCTTCCTCTTACGCTTAACCTCGTCGCCTTTGTGGTGCTGCTGGTGTTGCTCTCCCGTTTCAGCCGCAACAACTGGAGCCTGTCGAAGAAAGTGCTGACCGGTCTGGTGATCGGCGTACTGTTCGGCCTGGTGCTGCAGCTGATTTACGGTGAAAACAGCGCGGTGGTTAAAACCTCTATCAGCTGGTTTAACATCGTTGGCAATGGCTACGTGCAGCTGCTGCAGATGGTGGTAATGCCGCTGGTGTTTGTTTCGATTCTGAGTGCGGTTGCCCGCCTGCATAACGCCTCTTCACTGGGTAAAATCAGCGTACTGACCATCGGCGTGCTGCTGTTTACCACCGCTATCTCGGCGCTGGTTGGGGTGTTCGTCACCGGCCTGTTTGGTCTGAGCGCTGAAGGTCTGGTGCAGGGTGTGCAGGAAACCGCGCGTCTGAGTGCCATTCAGAGCAACTACGTCGGCAAAGTCTCTGACCTGAGTGTGCCGCAGCTGGTGTTGTCCTTTATTCCGAAAAACCCGTTTGCCGATCTGACCGGTGCGAATCCGACCTCGATCATCAGCGTGGTCATCTTTGCTGCCTTCCTTGGTGTGGCCGCGCTGCAGCTGCTGAAAGATGATGAAGTAAAAGGTCAGCGCGTGCTGGTGGCGATCGACACGCTGCAGTCGTGGGTGATGAAGCTGGTTCGTTTAGTGATGAAGCTGACGCCGTACGGTGTGCTGGCCCTGATGACCAAAGTGGTAGCCGGTTCGAATCTGCAGGACATCATCAAACTGGGAAGCTTCGTGGTTGCCTCTTACCTCGGTCTGGCAATTATGTTTGGCGTCCATGCGCTGCTGCTGTCGGTCAACGGGATTAACCCGATGCGTTTCTTCCGCAAAGTGTGGCCGGTGATTACCTTTGCCTTTACCAGCCGCTCCAGCGCCGCCAGTATTCCGCTGAGCGTTGAGACGCAAACCCGTCGCCTCGGCGTGCCAGAGTCGATTGCCAGCTTCTCAGCCTCGTTCGGTGCCACAATCGGCCAGAACGGCTGTGCCGGTCTCTATCCGACCATGCTGGCAGTGATGGTTGCGCCAACCGTTGGCATCAATCCGTTTGACCCACTGTGGATCGCCACGCTGGTCGGGATTGTCACGCTGAGCTCGGCTGGCGTAGCCGGTGTTGGTGGCGGTGCGACTTTCGCCGCGCTGATTGTGCTGCCCGCCATGGGCCTGCCGGTCACTCTGGTGGCGCTGCTGATCTCCATCGAACCGCTGATCGACATGGGCCGTACCGCACTGAACGTCAATGGCTCCATGACGGCTGGTTCCCTCACCAGCCGCTGGTTAGGTCTGACCGATAAGCGCGTGCTGGACAGCGACGAACACGCCGAACTGGCACACCGTTAATCCGGTATCAAACCTGGCGCGCCCGCGCCAGGTTTTCTGCTCTTCTCCCGCTTTCTCTCCATAATTTCCCCGCTTGATGGCGACGCCGTTAAGAAAACGTTAAGCATGGTAAACAGGCGAAAATTCGCCGCTTTAGCGCTTGTCTTTAGTCGCTAAAAGGCCAATTCTGCAGGCAGTCTTATAAGGAGAATGCCCGATGAAAAAAGTTATCGCCTCCCTGCTGGCGTTAACCCTGTTAACCCCGGCTATCGCTTTCGCTCATCCTGGCGGATGGGGTCCACATGGTGGTCCTGGCCCACACTGGGGCGGGCCCGGTCCGGTGCGTTTTTTACCTGAAGCCGCAACAGCGGTGTTGATCGGCGGACTGACCTATTACCTGCTTAACGGCAACTATTATCAGCGCCATGGCGAAGAGTATGTGGTGGTCGAACCGCCTGAAGAGCGCCGGGTCAGCGATGACATGCGGGTGCTGGACTTCAACGGTAAACGCTTTTATGTGCAGCAGGGGCATTACTACCAGCGGCAGATAGATGGCGATTACGTCGAGGTTCCGCGTCCGGCAGGCTTATAACGGCCGAAACGAAAAACGGCCCGTCAGATGACGGGCCGTTTATTATTCAATCGGGGCTTTGCAGCGAATGACTTACTGCTGAACCTGCGGATCGGTATCGTATTCCGCACAGCTCTGGAAGCCGTAGTTCATTACGCGACCGGTATCGTTATAGCTCACGAAATAGGTCTGCGCTTTGCCGTCACGCTGGCCCAGTACATACGTCTGGCAGGTGCCACGCGCGTGAACCATGGTGATTTCAGTAGACGGTGTGCCAGCGATCTGACGAACCTGGTCACGGGTCATGCCTTTTTTAACATCCTTTACCACCGGCTTAGTCACATAGCTTTCAGCGCGATCGTAAGTCGTACAACCAGACAGGGCAGCCAGCGTCAGCGCCGCAGCGATACATCCCATCACTTTATTCATCTTGTTGTTCCTCATTTATTGTCCATGTGCAGACAAGCCTGGAACATAAATTCAGGTTTATCAAGTTTATGGCGAACTTTTAATGCGCTGACAACCGTCAGGATTTCGTAAAGAAGGCTGTTTTGCTGTCAACGGGCACGTATAATCTGCGGCAAAAAACAGGTCCCCTTAGCCAGCATAAAAGCGTCGCCGGGGCGCGGGTTGCCCTCACCGGCGGCTCACGGGATGACGCCGGCATCAGTAACCGCCCGCTAATGCGTTGTCCGCCTTTCATTCACCCATCGCTTCAGATACTGAGGATAAATGACACCTGCACACTCCAACCGGCTGGTTTATGCCATCACGCTGGGCCTGCTGGCCGCACTCGGCCCGCTCTGTATCGACCTTTACCTGCCCGCGCTGCCTCAGCTGGCCCGGGACCTGCACACCGAAACCGCCACGGCGCAGCTTAGCCTGACCGCCGGACTACTCGGCCTGGGTGCCGGCCAGTTAGTCTTCGGTCCGATGAGCGACAAATTTGGTCGTCTGCGACCGCTGGCTTTGTCACTGGTACTGCTGTTTATCGCTTCGATCGGCTGTGCGCTGGCGCAGGATATTCATCAGTTGCTGCTGGCTCGCCTGTTTGAAGGTTTGGCCGGCGCGGGCGGCGCGGTGTTATCACGCGCCATCGCTCGTGACATGTATAGCGGTCACGAGCTGACCCGCTTCTTCGCCCTGCTGATGCTGGTAAACGGTCTGGCACCGATTGCCGCTCCGGTACTCGGCGGCGTGCTGATGACGGTGCTTAACTGGCGTGGCATTTTTGTGGTGCTCGCCTGCATTGCGGTACTGCTGATTTTACTGGCGCGCTGGAAGCTGCATGAAACCCTGCCCGATGCGCGCCGCAGTAAAGGCTCGATTTTCTCCGCCTACGCCGCGCTGGGCCAGGTAATTACCCATCGTCCTTTTATGGGCTTCTGCCTGACCCAGGGCTTTATGATGTCCGGCATGTTCGCCTATATCGGCGCATCGCCGTTCGTGTTGCAACAGCTGTACGGTCTGTCACCGCAGGCATTTAGCTTCTGCTTTGCGGCTAACGGTGTCGGACTGGTGATCGCGTCCCAGACCAGCGCCCGTCTCTGCCCGCTGTGGGGAGAATATCGGGTACTGAAAGGCGGGCTGACGCTGGCCTTTGTTGCCTCCAGCCTGCTGCTACTGGCCGCACTGACGCAGGCGCTTTTACCGCTGCTGCTGGTGGCGCTGTTCTTTACCATTGCCAGTAACGGGGTCATTGCGACCACCGCTTCATCACTGGCGATGCAGAGCCAGGGCCATCGCGCCGGTAGCGCCTCAGCAGTGATTGGCGTCACCATGTTCACACTGGGCGCCCTCACCGTGCCGATTACCGGTATTGGCGGCACCTCAGTGCTGAGCATGACCGCCACCATTTTTGGCTGCTTTATGCTGGCGATCCTGATGTTCCTGCTGCTGGCAAAAAAACCGCTGCCGCAGGTGAAAACTGTCTGATTTCGCAACGGTTAACTGCAATCGGCTGCCGCTTTGGCTTGTTGTTTTCGCTGAGGCACGTTAGCTTTAATAAAACGTTCGCATCGAGCCGACGGGCCACTGACCTGAGGAGAAGTTCATGTCACTGCAGCAGGAAATCATTGAAGCACTGGGCGTTAAGCCCACTATCGACGCCGATCACGAAGTGCGCGTTAGCGTCGATTTTCTTAAGTCCTACCTGAAGCGGCACAGCGGTCTTAAGACGCTGGTGCTGGGGATCAGCGGCGGCCAGGACTCTACCCTGGCGGGTAAACTGGCGCAGCTGGCAATCAGCGAACTGCGCCAGGAGAGCGGCGATAACGACTACACCTTTATCGCGGTGCGCCTGCCTTATGGCGTGCAAGCCGATGAGCAGGATTGTCAGGACGCGCTGGCGTTCATTCAGCCCGATCGGTCGCTGGTGGTGAACATCAAAGAGTCGGTGCTCGCCAGTGAGCGGGCGCTGCAGGCGGCCGGCATTACGCTGTCTGACTTCGTGCGCGGCAATGAAAAAGCGCGTGAGCGAATGAAAGCGCAGTACAGTATCGCAGGCATGACCAAAGGCGTGGTGGTCGGTACCGACCATGCGGCTGAAGCGGTCACCGGCTTCTTCACCAAGTATGGCGATGGCGGCACCGACATTAATCCGCTGTTCCGCCTCAACAAACGCCAGGGCAAACAGCTGCTGAAACAGCTTGGCTGTCCGGAACATCTCTACCTGAAGAAACCGACGGCCGACCTCGAAGACGATCGTCCCGGCCTGCAGGATGAAGTGGCGCTGGGCGTGACCTACGAGATGATTGATGACTATCTGGAAGGCAAAACCATCGATCCTGATAACGCAAAAATCATTGAAGGCTGGTATCTGAAAACCGAGCACAAACGTCGCCCACCGATTACCGTTTTCGACGATTTCTGGAAGTAATCCCGCTCCTCCCTTGCTGCGGCAAGGGAGGCTTTAGCGCCTTACCCGGTTGAGAGTGACATGCCTGCTCCTGTCCCACGCGCCACCCTGATCGGTCTGACTGCCATTCTGCTCTGGAGTACCACCGTTGGCCTGCTGCGCAGCATCAGCGAAGCCTTTGGCCCCACCGGCGGCGCTGCACTGATCTATACCACCACCGCCCTGCTGCTGTGTGTTACCCGCGGTCTGCCAAAACCGGGTGCGATCCCCGCCGCCTATTTAGCTATCGGGGGCGCGCTGTTTGTCGGCTATGAAATCTGTCTGGCGCTGGCAATTGGGCTGGCCAGCGATCGCAGCCAGTCGCTGGAGCTGGGGATGATTAACTATCTCTGGCCCTGTCTCACCGTGGTGCTGGCGATCCCATTTAACCAGCAGCGTTTTCGCCTGTGGCTGTGGCCGGGACTGGCGCTCTCTCTGCTGGGCATTTTCTGGGTGATGAAAGCCAACGGCGGCGGTTCACCCGGCCTGATGTGGCAGAACCTGTTGCGTAACCCCACCGCCTATTCGCTGGCCTTTATCGCCGCCGTCACCTGGGCACTCTACAATAATGTCACCCGTCGCTACGCCAGAGGGGCGAATGGGGTAACGCTGTTTTTTATCCTGACCGCGATGGCACTGTGGCTTAAATACTTACTGAGCGCGCCAGCGGCACCGATGACGTTTAGCCTGGCGCCGCTGCTGCAAGTGTTATTTATCGGGGCGTCGACCGCCATTGCCTATTCAGCGTGGAACCACGGCATTCAACACGGCAATCTGACGCTGCTAGCGACCGCCTCCTACTTCACGCCGGTTTTGTCCGCACTGCTGGCTTCGTTATGGCTGGGCCTGACGCCGCCGCTGGCATTCTGGCAAGGAGTCGCGATGATCACCCTCGGTTCCCTTATCTGCTGGCTGGCGACGCGGCGTCTCTGAGCAGACGGCTGGCGATCATTTCACCTGCCTGTTATGCTGTATGGACAACCAGTAAATGGAGTCCATCTTGGTCAGACGTGCTGCAACGCCCCGCCTCGAGTTCGACGCGGCTGCAATTTATCAATATCCCGAACACCTGCGTGAGTGGCTGGAAGGCCTGCCCAATCAGCCCGGCGTTTACACCTTCCACGGCGAAAGTGATTCGCTGCCGCTCTACATTGGCAAAAGCGTCAATCTGCGCTCGCGAGTGATGTCCCATTTCCGCACCGCGGATGAGGCAAAAATGCTGCGCCAGTCGCGGCGCGTCAGCTGGATCCCGACCGCAGGCGATCTCGGCGCGCTGCTGCTGGAAGCGCAGATGATCAAAACGCAACAGCCGCTGTTTAACAAGCGCCTGCGTAAGAATCGTCAGCTCTGCTCGTTGCAGATCACCGACGGTAAACCGCAGGTGGTTTACGCCAAAGATCTCGACTTCAGCCAGTCACCCAACCTGTTTGGCCTCTATCGCAGCCGCTTTGCCGCGCTGGAACGGCTGAAACAGCTGGCCGATGAGTATCAACTCTGCCACGGCCTGCTGGGGCTGGAAGCGCTCAGCGCTCAGCGCGGCTGCTTCCGTTCCGCGCTGCGCCGCTGTGCCGGTGCCTGCTGCGGCAAGGAGCCGGTCAGCGATCATCAGGATCGGTTACTGGAAGCGCTGGAAAATGTGCGGGTGTTTTGCTGGCCGTGGCAGGGTGCGGTCGGGCTGGTTGAAGAAGGTAAACATATGACCCAAATCCACGTCATCGATCACTGGTTTTATCTGGGATCGGTCAGCAGTATGGAGGAGGCGAAGAAGTTGAAGCGTACTAAAGGCGGCTTCGATCATGATGGCTACAAGATCCTCTGCCGCCCTATTCTGTCAGGCGATTACCCTATTCAGCCGCTCTGATCAAAAAAAACCGCCGACGCTGTCCACTCACTGTCAGTGGACAAGGCCGGCGGTCTCAGACCGTTCGCTTAACGAAAATTATTCAGCGGGTGCGGCTGGCGGTGCCATTTTGTCATCGTGCGGACGTTTCTCCGTCAGACGCTTTTCGAAGTTGGCGTTATATTGCTTCTTCTGCTCTGGCGTCAGCACGTTGTACAGTTTGTTCTGGGTTTCCAGCATCTTCAGCGCATGCTCTTTCGCATTGGCGGTCATTTTTTCCGCCTGAGCCTCCGCTTTGCTCTGGTCGAAGCTGTCAGCGGCAACGATGCTGTGCATCGCACGGCGCTCTTCCAGCGACGGACGCTTCATATCTTTGTGGCTCTCTTTCATGATGTCGCGCATCTGGTTTTTTTGCGCGTCGGTCAGGTTCAGACCTTTAAACATCATCTCCATGCCGTGACGCATTGGCGGCTTATGCATTGCTTTTTCACTGCCGGCTGGCGGTGGAGTCAGGTTATCAGCGGCGGCGTGAACAGCGCTGGCCGCGCCAAATGCCAGTGAAGAAGCCAGTAACAGGGAAGTCAGTTTGCGCATAATAGTGTCCTTATTGATTCGGGATTATGACGACAGCACTCTGTCGCGTCTTCGGAAACAAGCATACGACGCCGAACGTCAACTACTCAGAGGCTGAGTAAAGCCGTGAAAGCATAAAAGACAAAAATTCGGCAATCATGAAGAGAATGCGAAGAAAGGCGTGAGGAATTGCAAAAGTTTATGAATTTAAAGCGAATCTGGCAGAAATCATGGAGAGGTGTGCGGAGAGTGTAAGGGTTAAGTCAAAAAAGCGGAAGCAAAACTCCCGCTTATTGCTGGATGGTGAAGAACCACGTCAGATCGGCAGCGCCTGGGTCTGTTCGCCCTCTTCAATCAGCATCAATCCGGCACGCAGCCCGGCAGCCACATTGGGGTTAGGGAACAGCACATACTCACGCGCCTGCTGGACGTAATAACGGGTCTCGCCGTCCTCCGCCAGCAGCGTGCCCTGTGGAAACGCGGTGAAGTTCAGCGTTTCCGGTGACATGTGTAGCTGAAAGTTTTCACTCAGCCGGGTAATCTGCTGCGCCACCCGATAGTGACGCGGGGGTGCCAGCGGCTGCGGCAGCGTATCGCCGTACAGCAGCGCCGCCAGCGCCTGTTGCGTAGCGCTAAACTGGCTGAGATCGTTAGCGCCGAACGGCAACGCTTTCCCTAACTCCAGCGTGCAACTGGCCGCGCCAAAATGTTCACAGCTGAAATGGGTAAAGGTGCCGCCGGGCGAACGGTGGAACACCAGTGCCTCCAGTCCGGCCGCCGCCAGCCAGTGAAGAAACTCTGGCGGCCACGGACGTTCATTGTGCGGCATCACGCCGAATCGAGGGTGATAAGAGCCGCGAATCGCGGTGTGCATATCGAGGTGCCAGCGCGTCTCATCACACTCACCGACCTGCCAGAAGGTTTCCAGCGTCTGTTCGAGCCGCAGCACGCGACGGGCTTCATCGCCGTCATCAATCTGCTGCCAGCGTCCACCAAACAGCCGGTTAATGTCATAGCGGATGTAACGCTTGCCGGTACGCAGCGCAGAGGGATTCCCGAGGATCACCAGCATCCGCTGCTGTAGCGGCTTCTCACCGCGTAACAGCGGCGTGATCACCTGATTGAGTATTTCGACCGGCGCGGTTTCATTGCCATGAACGCCCGCGGACAGCACCAGCGCCTGTTTGACCTGCACTGTCGGTTCCATTAACAGAATGCCGTGATATAACCATTGCCAGCGAAGATGCGCCGTTTCACCACTACGCTTACGCGGCGCCTCGCCGGACAGCGTTTGCTGTAAAAAGTCCTGCATCGTTCCTCCTTTTGGCCTGAAGCGAGCGGCAGCCTCTGCTGCCGCGCCCTTCACTGCTGAAATGCGTACACATTTCCTAAGTCTAGCAGCTTCGTCAATTCATCCAGCGCGTCACGTCCTTCGCGCAGCAGCTGAGGATCGACCAGATCGGCCTGAGTCAGGCGATCGCGATAGTGACGATCAACCCACTGGTTAAGCGTGGCGAATAGCCGATCGTTCATCATCACCGCCGGATTGACCGCCTGCTGCTCCTGTGGCGTCAGCACCACCCGCAAGCGCAGGCAGGCCGGACCGCCTCCGTTATACATGCTTTCACGCAGATCAAACACCTTCAATGCCTTCAGCGGACCGCCGCTTTCCACCTGTTCGCACAGATAATCCCAGACGCCCGCGTGCTGACGTGACTCTTCTGGCAGCACCAGCAGCATGCTACCGTCGGGCTGGCTCAGCAGCTGGCTGTTGAACAGATAGGTGTTAACCGCATCCTTCACTGATACCCGATTTTCCGGTACTTCCAGCGCCACAAATCCCGCTACCCGCGCCTGTAGCTCGGCCAGTAACGCAGGCTGATCGACAAAGGCGTGCTGATGACAGAACAGCATCTGCTGATTGCTGACGGCAATCACATCATTATGAAACACGCCCTGATCGATAACCGCCGGGTTTTGCTGGGCAAACAGCAGATGATCGGGTGAGAGCTGATGCAATCGCGCCACCGCTTCACTGGCTTCGCGCGTCTGGCGGGCCGGATAACGCTGCGGCGCCATCCCTTCGTGGCTGCTGTCGCGACCATAAACAAAAAGCTGCACGCCGCGCTCACCATAATCTCCGCCAAACCGGTTATGGTTGGCCGCGCCTTCATCGCCAAACATCGCGACCTGCGGCAAAGCATCATGCACCGTAAAATGGTGGCTATCGCGGAAAATGGCGCGCAGCAGTAACGCGGTCTCCGGCGCTTCCATCGCCCGATGAAACTTGTTGTTGAGGTTAGCGACGGTCAGATGGACCCGGCCATCACCACTGTCAGCCGACGGCGAAACCGTGGCAGCATTTGCTACCCACATCGCCGAAGCGGAACTGGCGGCCGAGAGTAAACCCGGTGCGGTTTTACCGGCGCGGGCCAGCATCTGCTCATCGCTGCCGCTGAAGCCTAACTGACGCAGTGCCGCAATATTTGGCCGCTCATGGGGAGGAATGACACCCTGCAGATAGCCCATATCCGCCAGCGCCTTCATCTTCAGCAGGCCCTGCTTCGCCGCCAGACGGGGATTCGACGGCTGCAGCTGATTACGCGTCGAGGCCTCATTACCAAACGACAGACCGGCATAATGGTGAGTTAAACCCACCAGCCCATCAAAGTTCGCTTCTGTTGCCTTCATTTGGCCGTCTCCCCGCAGGCGAAATCAAGCCCCGGCGATAGCGTGGCAGGCAGCGTCAGATCCGGCGTCTCCAGCGAGGCCATCGGCCAGGCACAGTAGTCGGCGGCGTACCAGGCGCTGGCCCGGTGGTTGCCCGATGCTCCAATACCGCCAAACGGCGCGGTACTGGCCGCCCCGGTCAACGGTTTATTCCAGTTTACGATGCCGGCGCGTGCCTCAAGCAACAGCTGATCAAACTGCTGACGCGACGGTGAAATCAAGCCGCACGACAGGCCGTAGCGCGTCTGGTTGGCCAGCGCAATCGCATCATCGTAATGGTCATAGCGAATCACCCCGAGCAATGGACCAAACACCTCTTCATCCGCTACATCTTCGACGCCGGTCAGTTCAATAATGCCCGGCGTCAGCAGTGCGCTGTGGCGATCCGGCCAGCGCATCGCCAGCAGCACTTTGCCGCCCGCCGCGACCCGCTGCTGCCATTCGCCATAAATTTTTTCTGCCGCTGCGGTCGAAATCACGCTGCCCATAAACGGCTGCGGCTCTGCGTTCCAGCGGCCCGGCTGCAAACGACCGGCCACTTCCACCAGCCGCTGTAAAAAAGCATCGCCTGCCGCGCCGCGTTTCACCAGCAGCCGACGCGCACAGGTGCAGCGCTGACCGGCAGTGATAAACGCCGACTGCAGCGCAATGTGAACCGCGGCGTCAATATCAGCCGGATCTTCAACTATCAGCGCATTGTTACCGCCCATCTCCAGCGCCAGCATTTTCTCTGGCTGGCCGGCAAACTGACGGTGCAGCTGATAACCGGTATGCGCGCTGCCGGTAAACAGCAGGCCATCGATCTGGCTATCCGCAGCCAGCGCCTGACCGGTTTCCCGACCGCCTTGCAGCAGCGCCAGCACACCGGTGGGCAGACCAGCCGCCAGCCAGAGCTGCACGGTTTTCTCAGCCGTCAGCGGCGTCAGCTCGCTGGGTTTGAACACTACGCAGTTACCGGCCAGCAGCGCCGGAACGATATGACCGTTCGGCAGATGTCCGGGGAAATTGTAGGGACCAAACACCGCCAGCACGCCGTGAGGACGGTGACGCAGGCTGCTCTCACCTTCCGACTGTTCACCCGTCCGGCTGTGATAGGCCTTAATCGAGATAGCGATTTTATTAATCATCGCGCCGACTTCAGTCAGCGCTTCCCAGCGCGGTTTTCCGGTTTCACGGGCAATGGTTTCCGCCAGCTCAGCTTTGTGGGCCTCCAGCTGCGCGGCAAATTTTTCTACCGTCGCCTGACGCTCGGCAAACGGCCGCTTTGCCCAGCCGGGAAACGCGGCGCGCGCCGCTTCACAGGCGGCACTGACCTGTGCCGGCGAGGCGGCCTGGCCCTGCCACAGGGTTTCACCGCTTACCGGGTCAGATTTGACCAGAGATTCAGCCTCGCCGCTCAGCCAGTTTCCATTAATCAGGTGGGTCATGCTTTTTTCTCCTCGCTGCAGAGCGGCACCACGCGCAGGCTATCGCCCGGCTGGCAATGTAACGCCCGCATCTGTTCATCTGTCAGGTGCACACAGTCGCTGTCAGCCTCGGCCGGGATCAGCGCCACGCGGAACTGGCGATAATTGTTGTTGGCAACCAGGCACAGCGGCGCATCGTGGCGGTTTTCGCCCGATTCAGCGCAGCGCAGCCGGCTTTTGCGTACCGCACGGATCCGATCAATGTCGCACTCCAGCGTCGGACCGCCATCAAAGATGTCGACATAGTTGAGGTAGCGAAAACCTTCCGCCTCCAGCACGGCACGGGCCGGCGCGGTTTTAGGATGCACCTGGCCAATGACTGCCTGCGCTTCTGGCGACAGATAGTGGATATAGAGCGGGTGTTTTGGCATCAACTCGGCGATAAACGATTTCTGACCGGTACCGCTCAGGAAGTCCGCTTTGCTGAATTCCATCGAGAAAAAACGGCTGCCAACGCTGTCCCAGAACGGCGAATGGCCATGCTCATCGCTGACGCCGCGCATCTCTGCCACCACGCGATCCATAAAGCGCTCGCGGAAGTTAGCCATAAACAGAAAGCGCGATTTAGACAGCAGATAGCCGTTTTTACCGTCGCGGTAGTCCGGATCAAGGAACAGCGTACACAGCTCACTGCTGCCGGTATGGTCATTACTCAACGACAGCGTGGGCAGCGCGGCATAAACATTCAGCTCTTTTGACGCGTGCACCTGAGTACCGACCCGGAAGTTATACCAGGGGTCCTGCAGGCCCACCGCCACTTCAATAGCGCAAATCCCGACTGCGCGGTTGTCTTCACTGTCGGCCAGCACAAACACATAGCCCTGCTCGGCGCGCGGCAGCGTATCCTGCCAGGTTTGCAGCGATCGATCGATACGCGCCTGCAACGTGGCGCTATCAACCGGCAGCGAGGTCAGCCCGCCGCCGGTTTTGCCTGCCAGCGCCAGCAGCTGGCTCAGATCATCGCGTTCAACCGGACGGATTACCATCATGATGCGGACCCTCGTACCAGACGCTCACATACCTCGGCGAAGCGTGCCATGCCCAGCTTCACTTCCTGCTCACTGATATTGAGCGCTGGGGCGAAACGCACCACGTTGGCACCGGCGATCAGCACCATCACTCCCATTTCTGCCGCGGCGAGATTGATCTGCTTCGCTTTGCCGGCAAAATCGTCGTTCAGCACGGCACCAATCAGCAGGCCCAGACCGCGAACCTGTTTAAACAGGTGCAGCCGCTGGTTAATCTCGTCTAGCGCGGCGACGATCCACTGGTGGCGCTCGGTCACGCCAGCCATCAGGGCCGGTTGATTGATCAGCTCCATCACTTTACCGGCGACGGCTCCGGCCAGCGGGTTACCGCCGTAGGTGGTGCCGTGTGTCCCGACACCCATCACTAAGGCCAGATCTTCACGCGTCAGCATTGCCCCGATCGGGAAGCCGCCGCCGAGCGCTTTGGCGCTGGTCAGCACGTCAGGCGTCACGCCATAGTGCATGTAGGCATAAAGCGAACCGGTGCGGCCGACCCCGCTTTGTACTTCGTCAAAAATCAGTACCGCATGATGCTTATCGCACAGCTCACGCAGTCCGCGCAGGAACGCCGGTTCAGCAGGCACCACGCCCCCTTCACCCTGAATCGGTTCAACAATCACTGCACAGGTATTGTCGTTAATCAGCGCTGCTGCTGCGGCCAGATCGTTGAAAGGCGCATGCTGAATGTCAGGCGGCAAAGGGGCAAAATCTTTGGAATAGGCCGGTTGTCCTCCGGCGGAAACGGTAAACAGGGTGCGGCCGTGGAAGGCGTTATTAAAGGCGACAATGCCGCTTTTGGCCGGACCAAAGCGATCGTGCGCGACTTTACGCGCCAGTTTCAGTGCGGCTTCATTCGCCTCGGCACCGGAGTTACAGAAGAACACCCGGTCAGCGAAGGTGGCATCGATCAGCTGCTTAGCCAGACGCAGAATAGGCTCGTTGGTATAACCGTTGCCGGTATGCCATAAACGCGCAGCCTGATCCTGTAACGCCTGCTGTAAGGCCGGATGAGCATGCCCTAATGCATTGACGGCAATGCCACCGGCGAAATCAATGTAATCCTTGCCGTTTTGATCCCAGACGGTTGATCCTTCAGCGCGAACCGGCACAAATGCGGCGGGCGCATAAACCGGCATCATCCATTGATCAAAATCGTGACGCGAAACCTGCAGTGACATAACCCGCTCTCCTGCTTCCCCGACTGGGTAAAGCTTTTGTTTTAAAATTGTTAAAGGATGTTGTGAAGCAGCCCTACTGTAGAGTGCAGATAGCGTGCCAGCCAAGGAGATTAATGCATAAAATCGGCCATCAAACGGATTATCAATAACTTAGGTAGAGAGGCTATTCACTTATTTTGCATATATAGTGAATAATTGTCTGATCGAAGCGCCAGCGCCGGGTTTTAATCAGCAGAATTATGCATTTATGGCAGGAAATATCGCTTTTGTGATCGCTGATAAATTATCTGTCCAAAAAAGTTCAGACGTTGCCCTGTTTTAGCGCATTACGCCTTTTCACGGTGCACAAAAAGCGGCTGCTGCACACCGGGTGGATTGCCGCCAGCGGTGTCTGTTTTAACAATTAATCTTCATTTATAACCACTAAGCTGACCGTAACGGCGATAGTTAAGGATTATTTTTTAAGCACCATGTACATTATTTAATCAGATTGACATCTTTATTAATTACGATATTAACCAGACAAAAATATAACTCCGCAGCATGTAAGCAACTATTACTAAGCAGGCTAATGGTCAGACAAAAACCTTTATCAGCTTATTCCTTTTATAAGACTCCTTATTTTAATAATGGAAAACGCCCACTGATAAGCCGTATAAAAAACAGCCTTCAGAAAACAATAAAAAAAACATTCAATCTATTGTTTTCAATGAAATTAATGTTGAAAATACATTTCAATCCGTCAGAAGAAAAAAGTATTAGCGCTGCTGAAATTATTCTATCGCCATCATTTTTTCGAATACCAATGTAATCATTAATATTTTGTTACTTTTATTACACTTTGTGATTTTATCGTTTTATGTCATTTTCATTTCACCCCAAAAAGGGGAATAATAATGAATGAATACAGGGTAATAATTAAATGATAAAGCGCACGCTTCTGGCGGCTACTGTGCCGTTACTGATCGGCTTGTCTTCTGCTCAGGCCGCAGAGATTTATAACAAGGACGGAAATAAGCTCGACCTGGTCGGCAAAATTAACGTGTCTCACCTGTTTTCGGACGACAACAACAACAATGGCGACACCTCGTCCTATGCCCGTTTCGGCTTTAAAGGCGAGACCAAAATTACTGACCAACTGACCGGCTACGGTTTCTGGCAGTATCAGTACAGCCTGCGCAACTCTGAAGGCAGCGATGCTCAGACCGGCAACCGTACCCGTCTGGGCTATGCTGGGCTGAAATTTGGCAAGGCAGGTTCTCTGGATTATGGCCGTAACTATGGCCTGGTGTATGACGTACTCGGTTACACCGATATGCTGCCGTTCTTCGGCGGCGATTCCGGTTACACCGATGCTTTTCTTTCCGGTCGCTCGACGGGCGTGCTGACCTGGCGCAACAGTGATTTCTTTGGTCTGGTGGAGGGATTAAACCTTGCTGCGCAGTATCAGGGTAAGAATGAGCGCAGCAGCGACATCGATGGCGTACGGCGCTCTAACGGCGACGGCTTTGCCCTCTCCGCCTCCTATGATTTCGATTTTGGTCTGAGCTTCGCCGCTGCCTTCGCCAGCCTCGATCGCACCAACAGACAGAATGCCGCCGCACGCGGTGAAGGCGAGAAAGCTCAGCACTGGGCGACCTCGGTCAAATATGACGCCAGTCAGGTCTATCTGGCAGCGATGTACGGTGAGACCCTGAATGCCACCCCGATCAGCGGTGGTTTTGCCAACAAAGCGCAAAACTTCGAAGCCGTGGCGCAGTATCAGTTCCTGAATGGGTTCCGTCCGTCGCTGGGCTATGTTTCATCGAAAGGCAAAGAGATTGAGAACATCGGTGACGCCGACATCATTAAGTACACCGCGGTAGGCGCGACCTGGTACTTCAACAAGAACATGTCGGTTTACGGTGAGTACCGTATTAACCTGCTGAAAGATAACAATCCACTCGGCCTGGCCACCGACGACATTACCGCGCTGGGCCTGATCTACCAGTTCTGATTATCCCGCTGTGTTACGCAACGGCCCGACAGTGATTGTCGGGCCGTTTTTATTGGGCTGCGCGCTACAGCGTGACGCCGGAAGCGCCGATCGGTGCCATAAGATCGTAGCGATTATCCGCGGAAGGATCGTCCATCGCCATCGGCGGCTGAATTTTCAGGGTAATCCAGTTTGATGTTACCCGTTGTTGCTTGTTGTCTTCCAGCGTGACCGACAGCCGGTATTCATTGCTGGCACCCGGTGAGTCATCCCACTGCGGTAAAATCACGCTCCAGCCCTGCGGATCGGCGTTATTGGCCGGCGGCGTCAGGCTCAGCGCCTGGGTATCGCCCTGCCAGCTCACCGCTTTGATCGGATTGCTGGCGCGGACCTGAAGCTTCAGCGGCAGGCTCTCACCGGCGTTTAATTGCCACGGCGGCGTCGCCAGGAAGACTGACAGGGTTTTGCGCTGGCGGAACGACAGCACCGGCGTATCGCTGCGGGTGACAATATCGTAACGGCTGCCGCGCAGCGAGCGCGCTTCATCGACATTACTGGCATCCAGCTGGCGACGCAGAGCAACGCCGAAGCGATAATTGAGCTTCAGCCCGAGCTGATCCTGCGTCTCTCCGGCGCTGCTGGTTTTATGGGTCGCCGACAGCGTCACCAGCGGCACCGGGGTATACGACAGGCCAAACGACATCGCCGAAGGATTATGGTAGCGGTTGCCGCTGTTAAACAGATCGACGTTTTCGCCCAGATATTGCTGGTAGCTCACCGAGACGCCGAGCTGACGATAGAAAGGCAGGTAGGTTTGACTGGTGATGTCATAGCCGCGCGCCATGCGCTGTTGCTGGGAATCACCAAGATTTTTCCAGCCTGACAGCGGCATGTAGTAGTTGGCTGAGAGCCGCAGATTATCACTCCAGGCTTCGGTACCGAGCGAAGCGCGCTGCAGGCCGCTGCTGAATACCCGATCGACAAAACCGTTGTAGCCGAGCAGCCAGTTACCGGCATCCCAGCGCTGGCCCAGGCCGGCATTGCCGACCACGCCGTCACCGGTATCGTGCAACCCGAGCTGGCTGAAGGTGAGCATACTGTTCTCATCAGCCAGCGCACTGAACAGATCGCCGCCGGTGCCGGTAAAGTTACCGTTCATGTCCACCATCAGATCGAGCTGTGCCGTACCGTAAGGCGAAAGCAGCGACTGCCCTTCGCTCTCGACCCGATTGGCGACCTCGTCACGCAGATGATTAAAGGCCCAGACCCCGGCCTGCTGACCAAAGGAAGCGTTGCTGTCATTGTTGCTGGCTTCACCGATGCTTTTGGCAACCGATGCCAGCTTCCGGCTCCACTCTTCATCCTGTTCCGCGCTGCTGCCCAGCGTCGGAAGCGCCTCCAGCGACTGACGGTAGCGCGCCGGGTCGTCGAATGGCGTCTCTGACACCCGTGTTTCGGTCTGTAACGCGCGGACGGGCTGCGTAACCAGCAGCGCGGGCGCGATCAAAGAGAGAATCACTGTTTTTCGTATCATGTCACCAGGCATTCGGATTAAGGTTAAGCGTGAGCGAATGAAAAATATCTCGCCTCTACCTTAACATATTGTGACAGCGATTCAGGACAGACGTGACAAATTGTGCATATGCCAGAAAATTCTGACACAAAAAAGCCTGCCGCAGCAGGCCCGGGAATCACAACCCTGTATCAGGAGAAAATTAAGCCGCCATCGACATTGATAGTCTGGCCGGTGATGTAGCGCGCATCCTCAGATGCCAGAAAGGCCACCAGCCCGGCGACGTCTTCAGGCTGGCCGGCACGTTTCAACGGAATGTTATTCACCCACTCCGCCATCAATTCCCCTTTGCCGTAGGTTTTCTGATCGTTACTGAGGATTTCGCCCCAGACTCGGTCGTTGTAATCCCACATTTCGCTCTCAATGATGCCGGGACAAAAAGCGTTGACCGTGATGTGCCACGGCGCCAGCTCCAGCGCCAGACTCTGGGTAATCCCAATCACGCCCATTTTGCTGGCGGCGTAGTGCGGCGTATAGATGAAACCCTGCCGTCCCTGACCCGATGAGGTGTTAATCAGACTGCCGCTGCGCTGCTTTACCATATACTTCGCCGCTTCACGGCAGCAGAGCCAGACGCCGGTGGTATTCACCGCCAGCACCTTGTCGAAATCGCTTTTTGGCATGCTGTCGAAGCGATCGATGGTGATCACCCCGGCATTCTGGATCGACACATCGATCTGACCAAAGCGATCGGCGGCCTGCTGGTAGAGCTGCTGCACTGCGGCCTCATCGGTGACGTCCACCTGCAGCGCCAGAATTTCACTGCCGAACTGCTGCTGGAGCTGTTCGGCGGTGGCAAAGACGCGATCGGCATTCGACACCATCACCAGCCTCGCCCCGTCGCGGGCAAAGCGGGCCGCAATACCGGCACCAATGCCTCGGCAGGCTCCGGTGATCACCACTGTTTTTCCACTAAAATCGCGGGTCATAAACACTCCTGTTAACTGTGACGGATGTCAGAGAGCGGTGCCGCCTGCAGCTTCTTTTCATGACGACGTAACAGCACCACTTTGCTTTGCAGACGTTGCTGGAACTGGTCAATCACCACTGCGGTGACAATTACCAACCCTTTAATCACCATCTGCCAGAAATCGCTGACGCCCATCATCACCATGCCGTCCGCCAGGAAGACAATCACGAAGGCGCCAATAATCGAACCGGAAACCCGTCCGCGCCCGCCTGCCAGTGCCGTACCACCCAGTACCGTGGCGCCAATCGCGTCCATCTCAAACATATTGCCGGTCATCGGGTGCGCCGTTTGCAGCTGAGAAGCGACCACCAGCCCGACCAGGCCCGCGCACAGGCCGGAGAAGGCGTAGACAAACACTTTCACTTTGATGATCGGCACGCCCGCCAGCCGTGCGGCTGACTCATTACCGCCAATCGCGTAGATGTAACGACCGAGCGGGGTTTTACGCGTCAGATAGAGCCCGAGCAGCAGAAAGCCGATCATCAGCCAGATCGGGATATAGACGCCCAGCACCGAGCCGGAGCCGAGCAGCGCAAAGCCGGTGTTACCGAGTGCCGGCAGGCCGACCAGGTTGGCGTAGGTGCTGCCATCGTTGAACAGCAACGCCGCACCGCGCGCCACATACATCATGCCGAGGGTACAGATAAACGGTGCCACGCCCAGCCGGGTAATCACCGTGCCGTTAATTAATCCCACCAGCACGCCAAAGATGGCCACCACCAGAATCACTTCGGGCACGTTGAGGAACAGGGTATTGCCACCACACAGCGGCACGCCATTAGTCAGCAGCGCGCCCGCCACCATGCCGCAGATGCCGGCGACCGCACCCACCGACAGATCAATGCCGCCGGTGAGGATCACCAGCGTCATGCCGATCGCCAGCAGTCCGGTAATCGCCACGTGCTGGGTCATGATCAGCAGATTGGATGGGGTCAGGAAGTTGGGAACCATCACGCTGAAAAAACTGACCACGATCAGCAGCGCAATAAAGGTGCGCGCCTTCAGCAGGTACATATAAAGCAGATATTTTTGGTTCATGGAGTTCTCCGGCCAGCTTAATCTTGCGGGGTGGATGCCGCGATCAGTTGCTCTCGCGTTGCCACAGCACGCGGTAAATCGGCGGTAATCCGGCCATCGGCCATCACTAAAATACGGTCCGCCAGTGCCATCACCTCATCCAGTTCCGATGAGGAGAACATCACCGCCAGCCCCTGTTGCGCCAGATTGCCAATCAGGTGGTAAACGTCAGTTTTGGCGCCGACGTCGATACCGCGCGTCGGTTCATCCAGTAACACCACCTGCGGACCGGTCATCAGCGCTTTACCCAGCACCACTTTTTGCTGATTGCCACCGCTCAACGAGGTGATAGGCAGTTCGGCGTCGCTGACCTTGATCGACAGATGCCCAATCATCTCATTGACCCGCTGATTCTCCTGGGCCGGACGGAGCAACCGCAGCGCGCGGCGAAAACCGCGCAGGCTGAGATCGGAGAGGGTCATGTTGGCGGTAATCGACATCAGCTCTACCACGCCTTCCCCCTTGCGGTCTTCGGGCACCAGCGCAATGCCGCTTTTTAACCGCTGCTGGAAACTGCGTTTCGCCAGATCTTTCCCGGCCAGTTGTACCCGGCCCGACTGGCACGGCATCAGGCCAATCAACCCCTTAAACAGCTCGGTGCGCCCGGCGCCCAGCAGGCCATAAATGCCGATGACTTCCCCTTTACGCAGCGTAAAGCTGACGTCGTTCAGGGTGTAACCGCCGTTCTGGTGCAGGGCGGTGAGTCCCTCAACCTGTAATACCGTTTCGCCCTGCGGGGCGGCCTGATAATCAAACTGCTTCTTCTTATCTCCCACCATCTGAGCGATGATCCACGGCACGCTCGCCTCACGCACTTCGCGTTCGCTGATGAACCGTCCATCGCGGAAAATGGTGATGTGATCGCCAATCTCCATCAGCTCTTCAAGCCGGTGCGAGATATAGATGATGGTGACGCCCCGCCGCTTAAGCTGAGCGATAACGTTAAACAGCACTTTCACTTCAGACTGACTCAGCGCGCTGGTCGGCTCATCCATGATCAATACCCGGGTATCTTTAGAAAGCGCGCGGGCAATCTCCACCAGTTGCTGATGGCCGATACCCAGCTCGCCGAGCGGAGCATAGGGATCAACATCCAGCTCCAGCCGCTCAAGCAGCGTCTTCGCCAGCGCATACTGATATTTCTCGTTGATCACTCCGCGCTGGAAAAACTCGTTGGCGATAAAGATGTTGTCCATCACGTTCATGTTGGGAAACAGGTTCAGCTCCTGAAAGATAATGCTGATGCCCTGCTTTTCTGCCTGATGCGTGGAACTCAGTGACACCACTTTTCCATCCAGCAGAATCTCGCCCGACGAAGGGGTTTCCACCCCCGCCAGCATCTTCATCATGGTCGATTTACCGGCACCGTTTTCGCCAATCAGCACGTTGACCTTATTGCGATAGACCCGGTAATTAACCTGATCGAGCGCCGTTACGCCGGGATAGAGACGCGACACATTGCGGGTTTCGATGATCACATCGCTACTCTGCTGCGGTTGAAGATCTTGCATCTGCCGCTCCTTATTGCCGGCTTATCGCCGCCGGGGTGATATCCGGCAGCGACTGCGGGATATCCCAACTGCTGAACACGCCGATGACCGTCACCTTATCGCCCACGGCAGGCTTGAATTTCTGCATCAGGCTGGACGCCTGCTGATTAATCGCCTTGCCGTAATCGCCAAACAGCACCTGATCGTTAAAGTCCTGATAGCTTGCGCCCTTGTAAGCATCGCGCAGTGCGGTACCGCGAATGATTGGCCCGGTCTGAATAGTGACAGTGTCACCTGACTCATCGCGGATTTTCATCTTACCGCTGCGTGAGGTGCTATTCAGCGCAGTGATTTCGCCACGCACCGCCACGCTAAACACGCACGGATTCTCCGCCTGGCTGCGATAGCCGTAAGATTGACAGGCGCTGTCAAAGTCCTTAGCCGACTGCAGCGACTTAATTAAGGTCGCCAGTGGTTTCGCCTCCGCCGTCAGCTGCGGCACCAATTTCTGCTGCCAGACCTGATCGACGTTTGCCATCTGCGGATTGGGGGGATTTTTCAGCTCGGCCAGCTGTTGCTGTGACACTATTCGGCAGCCGCTTAGCAGCAGGACCACCAGCGTCAGCCAGACTCTTCCGGACATCTCATTCTCCCTGGCGCCCGCTCTGGCAGGCGCGGCGGCGGTTAATTACGACTTAAAGTTGAAATCCTGCACGCCTTTGGCATTGTCCGGCGTAATCAGGATGCCGCGGAACATCACGCGCTGTTTCTCTGGCTTCGCGCCTTTCTGAATGTAATTGTCGAGATCGGTCACGCCCTGCGCCGCAATCGCCTGCGCCTGCAGCATCACCGTGGCTTTCAGGGTGCCGGCCTTCACCGCATCCCGCTCGTCATTGCTGCCATCAATACCCACCACAATCACATCGTTGCGTCCAGCCGCTTTCAGCGCCGCAATCGCTCCCAGCGCGACCGGGCCATTACCGCAAATCACCCCTTTCACATCCGGGTGCGCCTGCAGAATACTGTCCATGATCCGCTTGCCGTCGATCAGCGTCCCTTTAGCATCCTGACGTGCGACGCTCTGCATATCGCTGTACTGATCCAGCACCTGATGGAATGATTTGGACCGCGTAACACAGTTATTGTCGGCCAGGTTACAGGTCAGCTCGGCATACTTGCCCTTCTCGCCCATCTTCTCGACAAACACGTTGGCCACGTCAGACCCCGCCTGGAAGTTGTTGTGGGTAATCTGCGCCAGCGCCACATCGTCTACCGGGATTTCGCGGTTAATCAGCACCACCGGAATGCCAGCATCTTTGGCCTTTTTGATCGCCGCCACGCTGGCCGTTGAGTCAGCGTTATCCAGCACGATACCCTGCACTTTTTTGCCGATAGCTGCGTCGATCAGTTCGCTTTGCTTCTTCACATCTTCGCCGTGCGACAGCACCGAGGTTTTGTAGCCCAGCGCCTGCGCTTTGAGGTTGGCGCCTTTGGCTTCAGAGGCGTAATAAGGATTATCAAGTGAGTTAACCAGAATCATAATGGTGCCTTTCTCGACGGCGAATGCCGCCTGCGAAACCAGACAGGCAGCCACAGCAGTGCACAGCAGGGTACGGTTTTTCATGATGTTCTCTCTTATCGTTATCACTGGTTGGTGATTTCCCGGGTGTCAGAGCAGCCTTACCAGATGGTAAATCCGCCATCGATCATTAAATCCGCGCCGGTAATCATGTCGCTGCCGTTGCTGGCAAAAAACAGCACCGCCGCGGCAATCTCATCGGTATAAGCAAAGCGGCCTAACGGAATCAGTTTTTTCATCTGCTCACCCTTCTCACCGCGCCAGGCTTTTTCGCCCATCGGCGTCAGCACCACGGTGGGCGAAAGGGTATTTACGTTGATGCGGTGTGGTGCAAACTCTTTGGCCATCACTTTGGTCATGCCGAGCAGTCCGGCTTTGGCCGAGGTGTAAGCGACGTGGTTATCGATCGCAATCGAGGCTGCCTGCGAAGCGATATTGATAATTTTTCCGCCGTTACCGGCAGTGATCATCAGGCGTGCTGCCGCCTGCGAGCAGAGGAAAGGACCGGTAAGATTGACGGCAATTTGCTTCTGCCACTCGGCAAAATCGGTATCAATCACCGGCTGTAACATCACATATCCGGCGCAGTTCACCAGAATATCGATGTGGCCGTAGTGGGAAATTACCTGATCAAACGCCTGGGTAACGGCGGCGGGATCGGTGACATCACAACAGACAAACTGCACCCGATCGGCGGCAAACTCTGCCTGCAGGCTGGCAACCCTGTCCGCTTCGAACGGCGGATAAAGCAGCGCCAGACGCGCACCCTTTTCCAGCAACATGCTATTCGTCGCCATCGCAATGCCGCCCAGGCCGCCGGTCACCACCGCGACTTTGTCAGCCAGATTCAGCGCGGTATCCACGCCGTATCGCAGGTTTACGTCATATTCACCACTCATCCCACTTATCCCCTCAGTTTTTTGCTGTCGCCGCTGACTCAATCATTTTCGAACAAAAATATAAGCTATCGAAAAGAAATGATATGTGGGGCAGATCAAATTTCGACCATCTGCTGCTCTTCGGGGATTATCTTATTGAAAAGACGTGATCTGGCTTGCAATGCGCAAATAAAAATGAAACCTGCAAATCGTGAAAGCAGGTGTGATTCAATAACCTGCAACTCTTTAACTTTCGTTCGAAAATGAACATCCCTTGCGGCCATCTCGCATTCATAAAAATGGCGCGTTAAACTCTGCGACAGATCCTTCTTCGCCTGAAAACCCTGCGATTGGAAAAGGGAGCATTTCGATTGAAAAGCAAAAGTGAGCAGTTAGCTGATATGCAGCAACGCCGCGAAAAGATTCTGGAGATGATCCGCGAGGATGGCACGGTCACGGTCAAAGCGCTGACGGAGACCTTTGGCCTGACTGAAGCAACGTTGCGCAGCGATCTGCGAATGCTGCAAAAACAGGGTTTTGTCCAGCGCTACCACGGGGGCGCGACCCTGATGACCGGCAAACAGAATACCGGCGCGATGCTGCTTGAGCGGCAAACCCATCTGGAAGAGAAAGAGGCCATTGGCCGACTGGCGGCGCAGCACATCGAAAATGGTGACACGGTGATTTTCGATTCCGGCACCACCACCACCGCCATCACTGATGCCATTACCCATATTCGCCGCTTATCGGTGGTCACCACGGCGGTGAATATCGCACTGAAACTGGGTGGCGAACCCGGCATCAATATTCTGCTGACCGGCGGCACCTTCAAATTCCCGACGCTATCGACCTCCGGTGAAAAGGCAGCCAGCTTTTTCGAAAACGTACTCGCCGAGAAACTGTTTCTGGCGACCGCCTGCATCTCACCTCGCCTCGGCCTGAGCTTCCCCAGCGAAACCGACATCAAGGTCAAGCTGGCAATGATTCGCTCAGCCAACACGGTGTATGTGGTGGCCGACTCCAGCAAGATTGATAAGGTGTCGATGTTTGCGCTGCCGTGCGACTGGAGCAATATCCACTATCTGATTACCGACAGCGGCATCACCCCAGCACAGGTTAAGGCGTTCGAGGCGCTCGGCGTTAAAGTGCTGGTCGCCCCGCTGCCGCTGAAGCGGGCAATGTAATCGGCATTACCGGCGCGGTTCTGCCCGGCGGCAGGGATCATCAGAAAGAGATCTGGTGGGGTTATGCTGTGCTAACCATGCTGAAACGGGCAGCAAGTGCCTGCCTGAACGCCTTTCACCCAAAACACGCACACCAGCCAGCCGGCCAGTAAGCGCCTGCCCGAAGAGCAAGGTGTGCGAGCCACGGATGGCGAGCCCGGTCCGCAGGGACGCGGGTCCCCCGTGCGATCGGGCAGGTCCTTGCTGACCTTCGCACCGGGCGCACCACCGCACTCGCCATCTCAACACACCGCAACGCGCGCCCTCGCATCGGCCTGTGAATCCGCCCGGTAATAACGCACCACCTCACCGACCAGCAACAACGACGGCGAAACCGGCTTCTCCTGATCCACCGTCTGCGCCAGTCCGCCCAGCGAGGTAATCAACACCCGCTGATCCGACCGGGTACCGTTCTCAATGATCGCTACCGGCGTCGACGCATCACGCCCGTGATCCTGCAACTGCCTGCTGATCGAGGCACTCCAGCTCAACCCCATATAAAACACCAGCGTCTGATTGTCCGCCGCCAGCGCAGCCGCATCCAGCTGCGGCTCCCCGCTGCGCCCGTGCCCGGTGATCAGCCGTAACGACTGCGCGCAATCACGGTGGGTCAACGGAATGCCACTGGCCGCCGCGCAGCCCACCGCGGCGGTAATCCCCGGCACCACCTCACATCGAATCCCGGCCAGCTGCAGACTCACCATCTCCTCGCCGCCGCGACCAAAAATAAACGGGTCGCCGCCTTTCAAACGCATCACCTGGCGGCCACTGCGCGCCAGATCCACCAGCAACTGATTGATCTGCGCCTGCTTAAGACCGTGCTGCCCAGGTCGCTTACCCACATCAATGCACAACGCGCTCTCCGGCACTTCCGCCATCACCGCTTCACTCACCAGCCGGTCATACACCACTACCTCGGCACGCTGCAGTAAACGCAACGCTTTCACCGTCAGCAGATCAACGTCGCCCGGCCCGGCACCCACTAACCACACCGCGCCCTGCTGCGGAACACTGCCCTGCGGCGACAGCAATTTATCCAGCGATTCAATTAACAGCGTCATGACGCCTCCGTAATCGATTGGGAACGCAACAGCTGCTTCAGTTCCGGAATACAGGAACCACACTGCGTGCCGCATTTAAGCTTCTCGCCCAGCGCCTGAGTCGTATCACACCCCTGCGCCACCGCCTGCAAAATGGCCGACTCACCGACCGCCATGCAACTGCAGATAATCCGCCCCGCCGCCTGACCCTGGGCGGCCTGGCCCGCCAGCAGCCGATGCCGCCGAAACGCATCCGACGGCGCAGCCTGAAACGCGGCAGCGACGAAATCGTGGTCGACTGCTGGCAAGCCAGCCCCGGCATACAATGCCAGCTGCAGCACGCCGTCTCGCCATGCCAGCACCCGGTAATCACTGCCGCTGCCGTCAGCGACCTGCAACTGGCACCCGCTAAGATCGTAATGCGCCGCCAGCCACGCTTGTGGCGCGCCCTCGCCAGCAACCACATAACGCTGCACCCCGGCATACGGTGACCGCGCCCAGTAACGCAACCCCACGGGTGATGCCAGCGTCGGCTGCCATAACCAGCCCTGCCAGCTCACCGGCAACGGCATAATCCGCACCGGCGTCTGCTTCAGCGCCGGCTGGCGCGAAAACGGACAGCCTCGCGCGGCGATTAACATATCGACATGGCTCTGCTGACTGAACTGCCGGTTCCAGTGCATCGGCACAAACAGCTCTCCGCGTCGCAGCCCGCTATCCAGCGTCACCCGCGCGCTGATCCAGCCAGACAGCGACTGCACACGGGCCAGCGCCCCCGCCGTCAGCCCATAGCGGGCCGCATCGGCCGGATGAAGCGCCACAAACGGCTCGTCACAGTGCTGCATCAGCCGTGGCACCAGCCCGGTGCGGGTCATGGTATGCCACTGATCGCGCACCCGACCGGTATTCATCAGCAACGGATAAGCCACCTCGCGTGGCGTCACCACGGGCGTCGCCGGTACCCATAGCCGGGCTTTGCCATCTGGATGATAAAACCGGCGATCGCTAAACAATCGGGCACAGCCAGCAGGATGTTCAGCGTTGACCGGCCACTGAACCGGACGCAGCGCATCCCAGTCGGCATCACTTAACTGCGCCAGCGCGCTGATATCAAACGCCCGCTGACCGCCGTTCTCAAAGCCCGATAGCGCCGCATGTTCACGGAAAATCGCTGCCGGATGCTGCCAGTTAAATCCTTCAAAGCCTAAACGTCGGGCCACCTGGGCCAGCAGCCACCAGTCGGGACGGGCATCGCCGGGCGCGGCGGCAAAGGCGCGCTGACGCGAAATCCGCCGCTCTGAATTGGTCACCGTGCCATTTTTCTCGCCCCAGCCCTGGGCCGGCAGCAGAATGTCAGCAAACGCGCTGGTATCGGTTTGCGCCATCACGTCCGACACAATCACCAGCGGACAGGCCGCCAGCGCCTGCGCCACCCGATTGCCCTCCGGCACAGAGACAGCCGGATTAGTGCCCATAATCCAGACCGCTTTAACTTCGCCGGTGGCGATAGCCTGAAACAGATCCACCGCCGTCAGGCCGGGCTGACGGGCGATAGTCGGGCTGCGCCAGAAACGCTGCACCCGATCGCAGTCAGCCAGATCAAACCCCATATGCGCCGCCAGCTGATTAGCCAGCCCGCCAACTTCACGTCCTCCCATCGCATTTGGCTGTCCGGTCAGCGAAAACGGACCGCAGCCCGGCCGCCCGATCCTGCCGCTTAACAGATGCACATTGAGGATCGCCTGATTGTTATCACTGCCGGTGAGCGACTGATTAATCCCCATGCACCACAGCGTCACTACCCGCCCGGTCTGGCTGAACAACCGGTAAAAGTCGGTCACCTGCTGCGGCGTCAGATCGCACTGTGCGGCGACGTGCGCAACCTGCCACGGCTCTGCCGCCGCCAGCGTTTCCGCCACGCCGCTCAGGTGCGGCAGCATCGTCTGATCGATGCCGCCCTGCTTTGCCAGCCAGCGCAGCAGGCCGGAAAACAGCAGTGTATCGCTGCCAGGACGCAGCGGCAGATGCAGATCGGCCAGGTCGCAACTGGCGGTACGCCGCGGATCGATGACCACCATCCGCATTTCAGGACGCTGCTGCTTCGCCTGCGCCAGCCGCTGCCAGATCACCGGATGTGCCCAGGCCGCGTTGGAACCGACCAGCACCACCAGATCGGTCTGATCCAGATCCTCATAACAACAGGGCACCGCATCCGCACCGAACGCACGCTTATAGCCGATCACCGCTGAGGCCATACAGAGCCGCGAGTTGGTATCGATATTGGCGGTGCCGATATAACCCTTCATCAGCTTATTGGCGACGTAGTAATCCTCGGTCAGTAACTGGCCGGAACCGTAAAACGCCACTGCCTGCGGGCCGTCACGCTCAATCACCGCGCGTAATCCTGCCGCCGCCGCATCCAGCGCCGCGTCAAGCGTCACCGGCTGGCCATTAACCTGCGCCTTCAGCAACCGTCCCTCTGGCGTCAGCGTCTCGCCTAACGCCGTTCCCTTAACGCACAGCCGCCCGGCGTTGGCCGGATGCAGCGGATCGCCCGCCACCTGCGCCCGATGATTGTCCTGCGGCGTCACGCAGACGCCACAGCCGACGCCGCAATAGGGACAGGTGGTATTCATGATGCCTGCGCCAGTTGATTCGCCGGACGGTTCGCCAGCCAGATCTGCCCCGCTTCCAACTTCACCGGCCAGCAGCGTAACTGGTGCTGCGGGTTATCCAGACTCTGACCGTCCCGCAGCCGCACCCGCTGCTTGTAAAGCGGCGAAATCACCACCGGCTCGCCGCCGACATCACCGAGAATACCGCGCGACAACACGCTGGCTTCGCTGCCTGGCTCGCGATCCTCCAGCGCATAAAGCGTCTCACCAAAGCGGAATAGCGCGATACGCTCACTGCCGAGCCGCGCCCCGATGCCGGCCTGCTGTGGCACCGCGTCGAGTGCGCAGACTGCGCTCCATCGCTCGGCCGGCAGGTGCAGCAACGGGCGGGACGTGGCCGTGTCCGGCTGGCGCTGGCCGCGCACCCGGCTGTAGTGCAGGCTCTCATCCGGCTGATCGCTGTTGACCGTCGGAGTGAACAGCGCCAGGCGTGACGCATCCGCCAGCGTGGTCTGCCATTCGCACTGGTACGCCTCGACCACCTGCTGCATCTCCTGCTCCAGCGTTGCCGCCAGCCCGAGGCTATCGTCAATCACCACCTGACGCAGATAGTCGAGGCCGCCCTCCAGGTTATCCAGCCAGACGCTGGTGCGCTGCAGCCGGTCGGCGGTACGGATATAAAACATCAACAGACGATCGACATACCGCAGCAGCGTAGCGTCGTCGAGGTCGCTGGCGAACAGATCGGCGTGACGCGGCTTCATACCGCCATTGCCGCAGACATAGAGATTCCAGCCCTTGTCAGTGGCGATCACCCCGATATCTTTGCTCTGCGCTTCAGCACATTCACGGGTACAGCCGGAAACCGCCATCTTGATCTTGTGCGGGGCGCGCAGGCCCTTGTAGCGATGCTCCAGCGCGATAGCGAACGCGGTAGAGTCCTGCACGCCATAGCGGCACCAGGTTGATCCGACACAGGACTTCACGGTGCGCAGCGATTTGCCGTAGGCGTGGCCGGTTTCGAAGCCAGCGTCCAGTAACGTCTGCCAGATAGCTGGCAGTTGATCGAGCCGCGCACCGAACAGATCGATGCGCTGTCCGCCGGTAATTTTGGTATAGAGATCGTAGCGCGCCGCCACTTCGCCAATGGCAATCAGACCTTGCGGAGTGATCTCACCCGCCGGAACGCGCGGCACCACTGAATAGGTGCCATCTTTCTGGATATTGGCAAAGTAGCGATCGTTGGTGTCCTGCAGCGGCAGATGTGCCGGTTGCAGCAGATAGTCGTTCCAGCAGGAAGCCAGCAGCGAGGCCACCAGCGGTTTACACACTTCACAGCCGTGGCCTTTGCCGTGCGCCGCCAGCAGATCGTCAAAGGTTTTGATCGCCTCCACCCGGATCAGGTGATAAAGCTCCTGCCGCGACCAGGCGAAGTGCTCGCAGACATCCTTCTTCACCACCACGCCGAGGTTCGACAACTGGTATTCCATCACCTGTTTCACCAGTGCCGCACAGCCGCCGCAGCCGGTGGCCGCTTTGGTACAGCTTTTAATGCTGCTCATCTCACTGCAACCGCTTTTCACCGCTGCGCAGAGTTCGCCTTTGCTGACGTTATGACAGGAGCAGAGCTGGGCACTGTCAGGTAGCGCGGCCACGCCCGCTGCCCTGGCCGGTGCGCCCGCCAGCAGCGGCAGAATCAGACTCTCGGGCGCGGCCGGCAGCGGCAGCGCATTCAGCATCATCTGCAGCAGTGTGGCGTAATCGCTGCTGTCCCCCACCAGCACGCCGCCCAGCAATCGGCTGCCGTCGCCGGAGACCACGATTTTCTTGTAAATGCCTTTTGGACCGTCCGTCCAGTGATAACTCTGGCTGCCGATAGTGCGACCCTGCGCATCACCAAACGACGCGACCTCGACCCCCAGCAGTTTGAGCTTTGTGCTCATATCCGCACCGCTGAACGCAGTGGGTTCCGCCGCCAGATGGCCCGCCAGTACCCGCGCCATCTGATAGCCGGGCGCCACCAGCCCAAAAATCTGACCGTTCCACAGCGCGCATTCGCCGACGGCGTAGATCGCTTCATCGCTGGTCTGACAGCGATCGTTAATCTCGATACCGCCGCGCGGACCGAGCGTCAGCCCAGCCTCACGCGCCAGCTCATCACGTGGCCGGATGCCGGCGGAGAACAGCACCAGATCGCTGTGCAGGCTGCTGCCATCGGCAAAGTGCAGCAGCACGCTGCCGTCGGCCTGAGTCTCAATCTGCTGAGTCTGTTTTGAGGTGTGTACCGTCACACCAAGCGACTCGATCTTCTGACGCAGCATTGACGCGCCGCCCTCATCGAGCTGCACCGCCATCAGGCGCGGCGCAAACTCCACCACATGGGTTTCCAGCCCGAGTTGCCGCAGCGCATTGGCCGCCTCCAGACCCAGCAACCCACCGCCAATCACCACGCCGCGCTGACTGTGACGGGCGCAGGCGGCAATCGCATCGAGATCGTCGAGCGTGCGGTAGACGAAACAGCGTGCCGCATCGTGGCCGGGAATCGGCGGCACAAAGGCGCGTGATCCGGTCGCCAGCACCAGCCGATCCCACGCCAGCTGGTTACCCGCACTGTCAGTCAGGCTACGCTGCGCCCGATCAACCGACACCACCTGGCAGCCCGTGCGCAGCTCAATGCCGTGCTGCGCAAAGAAATCCGCGCCCACCAGCGAGAGATCGGCCGCCTGTTTGCCGTTGAAATAGTCCGACAGATGCACCCGGTCATAGGCTGGCTGAGACTCTTCGCCATACACCACAATGTGATAGTGCTGATGCAGTTCACGGGCGACCAGTTGCTCAAGAAAATAGTGGCTGACCATGCCGTGACCGATCACGGCTAATAGCGGTTTGCTCATCAGAAGACTCTCTGCAGCCTGCGGCTGCGTTTCAGGTTGATCGGGATCGAACAGGGTGGCGAGCGTGACGGGTTCAGCACGCTGCAGGCGGCCGAGCAGTGCGGCCCCCTGCTGGCTGTCACCAAACAGCAGCACGCCGTTGAGGCGTCCCTGTCGCAGAAAGAGACGACGATAGTCGCCGGAGAGCGGATCAAAACTGCTGACCGATGGCGCTTCACTGATATCCCCGGCGCTGAACAGTGAAATGCCGCTGACTTTCAGCCGCGTGCCGCCAGGCTGGGTACGGTAATCGGCCTGTGGCGAACCGGCCAGCTGCGCTGCCAGCACCTGCGCCTGCGCCAGACAGGGCGCCACCAGGCCAAAGGTCTCCCCCTCGATTTCACAGCACTCGCCGACGGCATAGACATCGGGCACCGCGCTGCGTAGCTGGCGATCGACCAGAATACCGCGCTGACACGGCAGCCCCGCCGCCCGCGCCACGGCCACGGCTGGCTCCACGCCGATGGCGATCACCACCTGCGCGGCGGCGTAATCAGCGCCATCCGCCAGTGTGACGCCGGTTGCGGTGATCGCCTGCAGGCCACTGTTCAGCAAACAGTGGATGCCACGCCCGCGCAGCGCCGTCAGCAGCAGTTCACCCGCTCTGGCATCCAGCTGGCGATCGAGTAACCAGCCTTTGTGGTGAATCAGCGTCACCTCACGGCCCTGCGCCCGCAGTGCCGCCGCCGCCTCAATGCCGAGGAAACCGCCCCCCAGCACCGCCACCGGGCCGTGGCCCGCCAGCAGCCGTTCAACATCATTGATGCTGCGGAAACCGCTGACGTGCGGCCGATCGATGCCCGCAATGGCCGGCAGACGCGGCTGCGATCCGGTGGCGAAAACCAGCCGGTCCCAGCCCAGCTGACGCTGGTCGGTCAGCACCGTGCGGGCCGCCAGATCGACCTGCTGCACCGTTTCACCGGCCAGCAGCGTCACGCCGTGCTGCTGATACCATGAGGTGGCATGAAGCAGGGTCTCGCTGAAGCGCATCTCGCCAGCCAGCACCGGTGATAACAGCACGCGGTTATAGTTGCCGTACGGTTCGCGACCGATCACCGTGATGGCGTAGCGCTGCGGCGCGCGTTGCAGCAGGCTTTCGACCAGCTGCATCGCCGCCATTCCATTCCCTATCACCAGCAGCCGTTGCGTCATGATGCGATCCTCACGCCGCCGTGGTCTGTTTTTCATACAGAAAGTGCAGCACCTGCTGACGTAGCTGGTGATAGCGTGGATCGTCGGCCAGCGCGACGCGTGAGCGCGGACGCGGCAGATCGACCGGCAGAATCTCACCGACCCGCGCCGCCGGGCCGTTGGTCATCATCAGTACCCGATCTGACAACAACACCGCCTCATCGACGTCATGGGTGATCAGCACGATGGTGGTGTTCAGCGCCTGCTGAATGCGCATCACACTGTCCTGCAGATGCGCGCGGGTCAGAGCGTCCAGCGCGCCAAACGGCTCATCCAGCAGCAGCACCCGCGGCTTCATCGCCAGCGCCCGTGCGATGCCGACGCGCTGCTTCATGCCGCCGGAAATCTCACCCGGCCGCTTGTGCATCGCATGGCTCATCTGCACGCGATTCAGGTTGTGCTCAATCCAGTCACGCATTTCCGCTTTACTGAGCCGGCCTTTAAACACCTGCTGCACCGCCAGTTCAACGTTCTGAAACGCCGTCAGCCAGGGCAGCAGCGAATGGTTCTGGAACACCACAGCCCGCTCTGGCCCCGGCCCGGCGATCTCGCGGTTATCGCACAGCAATACGCCGCTGCTGGGCCGGCTTAATCCGGCAATCAGGTTCAGCAGGGTTGATTTGCCGCAGCCGGAATGGCCGATCAGACTCAGGGTTTCGCCCTGGTGAATATCAAAGCTGACGTTATCCAGCGCCAGAAATTCACCGCTGGCGGTATTGAAGCGCTGGCTGACCTGCTGAACGCGAATAATGTGTGACATGGTGAACTCCTTATTTATCCCAGCTAAAACGACGGACCAGCAGCATCAAGCCCTGCTCCAGCAACAGGCCGACAACGCCGATAATCAGGATGGCGATCAGAATGTTTTCCACATTGAGGTTGTTCCACTCGTTCCAGATCCAGAAGCCGATACCCAGTCCGCCGGTCAGCATTTCGGCAGCGACAATCACCAGCCACGCAATGCCAATCGACAGGCGAACCCCGGTCAGCACGGCGGGCAGCACCGCCGGCAGCAGGATGCGGCGCATTACCGTCCACTCGGAGAGCTGCAGCACCCGCGCCACATTGAGGTAATCCTGTGGAATGCGTTGTACCCCTTCAGCGGTGTTGATGATCATTGGCCAGATTGAGCAGATGAAAATGGTCCAGCTGGCAGCAGGCTCGGCACGCTGAAACAGCAGCAGACCAATCGGCAGCCAGGCCAGCGGACTAACCGGGCGCAGCAAGGCGATAATTGGATTGAACATCCGTGCCATAAACAGAAAGCGGCCGAGCAGAAAACCGGCCGGAATGCCGACCAGGGCCGCCAGGCCGAAGCCGACAGCGACCCGTTGCAGCGACGCCAGCACGTTCCAGCCGATGCCCTGATCGTTGGGACCGTTGCTATAGAACGGATCGGCAAACAGCACCTGCGCCGCCTGCCAGGTGGCGTACGGCGTCGGAAAAGACGGCTCCGACAGCGCGGCAAGTTGCCACACCAGCAGCAGCAACAGCATCCCGCCGGCTGCCGGGATAGCCCGCTGGATCAGCGGACGCAGGCGAGCCGGTCTGGCGGCGGCTTTCGGGGTAATCTGCAGCGGGATAACGGTAGCACTGCTGTCGGTCTGTACCGGCTGCGCCAGGGCGCGCGCGTCAGTTTTCATGGCATCCTCTCTTAATGTTTGATGGCGAAACTGGCGGCATAGGCGGCAGGATCGCTGCCGTCCCAGACTTTGCCGTCGATGAGGGTACTGCTGCGCATCTCCGTGGCGGGCAGTGCGATCTGGCCGACCGCACTGGCGGCCTGTTTATAGATGTCGATGCGGTTAATCTGGCGTGCTACCGCCAGGTAATCAGGATCGTCGGTCAGCAGACCCCAGCGTTTCATCTGGGTCAGGAACCACATGCCGTCAGAGAGCCACGGGAAACTGACCTTGCCGTCACCGAAGAAGCGCATCGGATGCGCGTCCTGCCACGACTGACCCAGCCCGTTCTGGTACTGACCCAGCATCCGCCCTTGCAGCGTCTCAACTTTGGTATTGATCCAGGCGCGCCCGGCTAACACCTGGGCCGTTTCGCGACGGTTATCGTCAGAGGCATCAATCCAGCGGGCGGCTTCCAGTACCGCAGCCGTGAGTGCGCGTGCGGTATTAGGATTCTCGTTGACCCACTGCGCGCGGGTGCCGAGGATTTTTTCCGGATGCTCAGGCCAGATCTGCTGGCTGGTGGCGGCGGTAAAGCCGATGTTGTCGCTGATGGCGCGCTGGTTCCACGGCTCACCGACGCAGAAGCCGCTCATGTTGCCTATCTTCATGTTCATCACCATCTGCGGCGGTGGCACAACCACAGTGCGTACCTCCTCAAACGGGTTGATGCCGGCATTGGCCAGCCAGTAATAGAGCCACATGGCGTGGGTGCTGGTGGGAAAAGTGTGGGCGAAGGTGAAGTGGCCTTTGGCCTGGCTGTCGACCGCCTTTTTCAGGCTGGCCGCATCTATCACGCCGCTGGCTTTTAGCTGGTTCGACAGAGTGATCGCCTGGCCGTTATGGTTGAGCGTCATCAGATTAGCCATGTCGTGCTGCGGACCGGCCACCCCGAGTTGCAGGGCGTAGATCATGCCGTACAACACGTGCGCGGCATCCAGCTCGCCAGAGGTCAGTTTGTCGCGTACCGCCGCCCAGCTCGCCTCTTTACTGACCTGTAGCGTCAGGCCATATTTTTTATCAAATCCTTTAACTGACGCCATCACCACGGGTGCACAGTCGGTGAGCGGAATAAAGCCGACCCGCACGGTGTTTTTCTCAGGCGCATCCGATCCCGCCGCCCATACGGCATTGCGTAATCCCGGAACAACCCAGGCCCCGCCCAGCGCGGCACCGGACAGCAGTAACTGACGTCGTGAAAGGGAAAATGGCGTTTTGCTCATCATATTGCCCCTGAACAGGAATAAAAAAAGGCGTCCTCCGACATGCCGAAGCATGCGGATGGACGCCTTTATCCAAAGCACTGGCCCCACCGCCGTTGGCGGGAACAATGCGCACTGTCTGTACTATCAAGCAAGCAGCGTGCCAGAATTACTGACCGCTTTAACGCCGGGTTTTCGCCCTGCTCCGGGTGAAAAAGCAACCGTTTTTGCACTTCTCTGACGCAGGCTGCGCACAAGCGTTGTGCAGCTAACGCTTTCGGGTTAAGTGTTGAGGGTCGCGGCGACGGCCAGCACCGCCTGCGCGATCTCCAGTACCCGTTTGTTCTGGTTCATGGCGCTTTTACGCAGTGCCTGCCAGGCCGCCTGCTCGCTGAAACCGTGCTGCTGCATCAGCCAGTGCTTGGCCTGTTCAATGATCCGGCGCTCATCCAGTGAAGCGCGCATGGCGGCCAGTTCATCGGCTTGTTGCTGCAAGCGCTGCGACTGTTCACCAATCAGCGACAGTACTGAGCGCCCAAGCTGCGGCGCCAGGCCGTCGCTGTCCAGCGTGGCCGCGCCGGGCAGCCAGTCGGCACCCGAAACATAGAGCGCAAAACTGCTCTCTCCCTGCACCGGGGTCAATGGCAGCGCCGCCTGCTGTTCGGCCAGTTCAATCGCGGTCCGGCAACGCAGCATCAGCGTGGCGGAGAGTCCGTCTTCGACCTGTTTCATCTGATCGAGCCGTGCGGAAAGCAGTGAAAACCAGTGCAGCGCGCCGGACGCTTCGCCGCTGCCGCCGGTGCAGGCGATGCGCCGCAACCGCTCGATATCCCGGCTGGCCTGCGCCAGCGGCTGCCATCGGGCACGCGCCTGGTCATCGGCAAACTGGTGAAAGGTGGTGAAACTCTGCTCCTGGGCCGCAATCAGCGCGACCATCTGGCTGCGCTGATCGGTGCTGAACTGCCCGGCCGCAAAGCCAGCGGAACCAATGGCGCGCTCCTGTCCGGCCAGCTCTTTGCCCTGCATAAAGCTGAACAGCGCAATCAGGGCGCGGGAGATATCGGGATGGCTGGCGGTGTCAGCGGCTTCAAATACCAGGTTGAGTAAGGTGCGTATCACCTGGTTAAACGCCGCCATCGCCGCTGGCTGATTAAGCGTCCCCTCCGCGATCTGCTGTCGCAGTGCGGGCAGTTCACTCAGCGCCTGTAATGCGGCGGCGATCAGGTGACAGAAGCGGCTGTAGCCCGGTTGCGCTACCGCTGGCGGTAGCGCCTGATAAACCTGCTGCAGGCAGGCGCTGACCTCCTGCTGACGGGCGACCCGCTCAGCGCTGAACAGCCGGCCGTGGGAACAGATCCAGATATTGCTGGCACCGCGCTCCCGCTGCAGTTGGTGGACCAGCTCACTGACCGCCGTTAGCAGTTGTCCGGTCTGCAGTAGCCGTTGCAGGCTGGCAATATCGCTTTCCCGTGATGCCTGCAACCAGCTCAGGGCGTCCCTCATGGTTCACCTCTCATCGGCGTAAAACCATTATTAAGCAAAAGCCGTGCCGTTTTGACAGTAAAAAGCGTGGCCGGCGCGCCCGGAAATTCCGATTTTGATGAGTTTCTTAAGGCAAATGGATAAAAATTTCTGACAATGAGTGATTAGAAAAACTTAATAGTTTCCCATTGAATCCTTTGCGTGGCAGAATGCGCGACAACGTTCTCAACCAGTTTGCCGTCGCGATAATTCAGTTAGCTTTAACTATCGTAAAGCATGGCGCTTTTCCCGCGCCCTGGCTTGCCAGAAAAGCGCCTGCTATCACGCATCGGCAGCCGGTGCAATGGTTTGAATTCTCAAAAGTCTTAGGTAGACTGAACGCAGTACTATCCTGATGTAATCTGACCTTTTTTTGAATGTCAGAACTTTGGCCTGCTGCGGCGCCCTTGTCGGCGCCCTCCTGCGTTGGGCCAGGTAATATGCAGATACTTTGATGAGATCACGAGGAACATGGTGAAAAAGAGTCTTGCGTTAACACTGCTGGCGGTCCTTACCCTGGCAGGCTGTAAGGCCCCGCCGCCGCCCGTCACTGATGACACGCTGGTGACCAGCGAAATCAACGGCGTCAAGCTGGTTCATCGGCATGCCGTTGCGGCGCCGACCGAATTCGAACCGGTCAATCAGACCTGGCGAGCGTTGTATGGCGCGTCAGTGATGACGACGCCCGATTACGGCGGCAAAGTGGTTCGCTATCTCGAAACGGGTAAACCGTTTGAAGTATTAGGCAATGTGGAAAATCACTGGCTGGCGATTGCCGATCAGGCTGACGGCCCGATGATTGGTTACGTTCCGCTAAAAGCGGGTGTGGAAAGCAGCCGCTATGACGCCACTGTCCAGAGCGATCGCCCCCGTCCTCGCAAGACGAAACAGGTCTGTGTCGCCGTTGGCGGTGCCAGTAAAGCGTGCCGCACTAACGATACCGCGACCTGGATCTTAGACTAAACATGAAATCCGGCGCATATTGCCCGCAGCACCGTCCTGGGCTGCGGGTTCAGGGATTTGCCATTGGCTGGAAGATCACGAATTAATGACTGTGGAATCCCCTGCGCGTGAGGTCACCCCCTCAGGCAATGAGAATCTATTACTTCAGGCTGCAGCGCCACTGCTGAACGCGGTGGTGCAAATTCGTCAGTCAGCCACCCATGACGACCCTGCGGGCTTACGCCAGTCGCTTATTGATGAGATCCGCCAGTTCGAACAGCGTTGTAAACAGGCCGGCCTGCCGTTTGAGATGATTATCGGCGCGCGTTACTGCGTCTGTAGCGCGCTGGATGAAGCGGCGGCGCAAACGCCCTGGGGCACGCGCGGCGTCTGGTCTGGCAACGGTATGCTGGTGACCTTTCACAATGAAAGCTGGGGCGGTGAAAAATTCTTTCAGTTGCTGTCACGTATTTCACAGAGCCCGCAACAGCACCTCTGGTTACTGGAGGTGGTGCATTACTGTCTGCTGCTCGGCTATGAAGGCCGTTATCGCGGCAGTGAACAGGGCCGCGCCCAGTGCGACGGTATCCGTAAACGACTGAAAAAGCTGATTGAAGAGACGCGTGCTCAGCGTCAGACGCCACAACCGCCGCTGGTGGAAGTGCATCCGCTGGTCAGCACCCTGGCGCGGCCGATGGTCCCGCTGTGGGCCTGCGCGATGCTGGTGGCGCTGATCGGCTGCCTGATTTACAGCGGCCTGAACTGGCGGCTGGGCAATGCGGCCGAGCCGCTGCTGCGCGCTATCTATCAGACGCCGCTGCCGCAGATAACCGCCGGTCGTCGTCCCTCTTCTCCTCAGGCGCTGCTCGACCTGCGACAGCGGCTGAATGATGTGATTGCCGCAGGCCAGCTTGAAGTCAGTGACGGTGCCTTCGGCAGCAAAGTTATTATCCCGGCGGATAAGCTGTTCGCCGAACAGGGCACGGTCATCAACCCGGTGGGGCGCGCCCTGCTGGCTCGCGTCTCGACCGCCATGAAAAATGTCAAAGGCACGATTCTGGTGTCGGTGTTTACCGACGATCACCCGGTTGATAACAGCCGGTTCGCCTCCAGCTACGAATTCTCGTTCGCCCGCGCCCGCGCGGTGACGCAATTGTTGCAGGTCCAGCTGGCCGACGGCCATACCGTACGTTCTGAGGGCCGCGGTGACAGCGACCCGCTGCTGCCGAACGACAGTAGCGAAAACCGTACCCGCAACCGCCGCGTTGAAATCACCCTGTTTGCCGCGCCCGAAACGCTCAGTAATCATCAAGGAGCACAATAATAATGCGCGCTTCCGTTCGACTGCTTCTGACACATCGATTGTTATGGAGTTTTATCGGCGTTACGGCGCTGAGCTGTCTGGTGTGGATGCTCGGTCCGCTCTGGACGTGGGGCGAATCGCGACCGCTGGAGCCGATCCTGCCGCGCCAGCTCACCGTCAGCGCCTTCTATTTTTTATGGGTCCTGTTCCAGCTGATGCCGTCGCTCTATCGTGCCTGGTTTAATAGCCGGTTACTGAATCAGCTACAGGCCGCAGGCAGCGACGATCCCGCCGAACGTCAGGTGACCGAAGAACTGCTCAACCAGCGCTTCAGCGATGCGGCGATGCAGCTCAGGCGCACCCAGTTTGGTCGCCGCCATTCCGGTGGTCTGCTGTCGCGCTTTAATTCCAATTACCTTTATCAGCTGCCGTGGTATCTGGTGATGGGCGCGCCGGGAGCCGGTAAAACCACGGCGCTGTTGAATGCCGGACTGAATTTTCCCCTGACCGATACGCTGGGCAAAAATGCGATTCGCGGCGTGGGCGGCACCCGCAACTGCGACTGGTGGTTCACCGACAGCGCGGTGCTGATTGATACCGCCGGCCGCTACGCGCTGCAGGAGAGCCAGCGCGCGCGCGACGCCGCTGAATGGCACAGCTTCATCAACCTGCTTAAACGCTACCGCACCCGCCAGCCGATTAACGGCGTGATCATGACCATTAGCATCGCCGATCTGCTGAGTGACTCCGCCGAGGCGCGGTTTGCGCAGGCCAGCGCGCTGCGTGAGCGTATGGCGGAACTGCACCAGCAGACCGGCATCCATTTTCCGGTCTATGTCATGGTGACCAAAACCGACTTGCTGAAAGGTTTTATGAGCTATTTCGGCTCGGTCGACAAAGCGAAGCGTGATGCTATCTGGGGCTTTACCTTTAACTGGGACCTCGGTAAGCCACATAAAGGCGACTGGCATCGCCATTTCGGCCAGCAGTTTCAGCGGCTGGAGCTGGAGTTACAGCAGAAGCTGGCTGACCAGATGACTCAGGAGCGCGATCTTAATGAGCGCGCCGAATGTTTCCTGTTCCCGCAGGAGTTTGCCTCGCTGCGTCCGCTGCTGAATGAATACCTCGATATCGTCTTCTCTGACCATCAGGATGCGGTTGCCTGGAGTCCGCGCGGCCTGTTCTTCACCAGCGGCACCCAGGAAGGTCTGCCTTTTGACCGGGTGATGGGCGAGCTGAGCCGTAAACTGCAGCTGCGCCAGGCCGGTGATCATTCGATCGCCGCGTGGGACAGCGTTAACCGCAACAGCCCGATTCCGGGTAACAAAGGTCAGAGCTTTTTTATTCGCGACCTGCTCAACGATCTGATCTTTAAAGAGAGCGGCCTGGCCGGCAGCAACCGGCGCTGGGAATACCGCAATCAGCTGTTTCACTGGATCGGTTACGGCGTGCTGGCTGGCGGCCTGCTGATTATGTCAAGCCTGTGGGGCCTCAGTTATTACCAGAATCAGCACTATCTGCATCAGGTTGAAGCGCGGGTACCGGCTATTCGTGAGCAGAGTCAGCAGGTGATTCATCAGCCTGCTGATAATATTTTTGATCTGCTACCCTTTCTCAATAGCCTGGTGAAATTGCCGCTGTCCGATCGTTTTTCTCTCGATAATCCGCCGCTTACTATGCGGGTGGGCTTATATCGCGGGACGCAGGTCAGCGATGCGGCCTGGGCGCTTTATCAAAATGCGCTTAAGTCTTTACTGCTGCCGCGCGTCGCCCAGCAGATCACCAATATTCTGCGCAATGACCCGGGCGATGATAACGCGTACAGCCGCAATGCCCTGCGCGCCTATCAGATGCTGTATCAACCGCGTAATTACGATGGCGAATTTCTGCGTGCCTGGCTGCTGCAAAACCTGCAGTGCTCGCTGCCCGACTCGGTCAGCACCCGCGATCTTCAGCAGCTCGACTGGCACCTGAGCCAGCTGCTGGATCAGCAAATTCAGTCATCGCCCTATGCACGTGATAATGCGCTGATGATGCGTAAGCTTGCGGAAAATCTGAAAATTGCAGGGCAGTCCGGCCCTATGCTGGCGGTGACGCCCTCCCGCTCTGCACAACGATTGACCCTGCATAGCGAGTAATGGTGAGGTGTACATGGCTGCTTATACTGCCCCCGGCTGGTATGGCAAGCTGCCGTCAA
The DNA here is from genome assembly GCF_040546285.1 of Pantoea sp. UYEF8. Lineage (NCBI taxonomy): Bacteria > Pseudomonadati > Pseudomonadota > Gammaproteobacteria > Enterobacterales > Erwiniaceae > Pantoea > Pantoea sp. UYEF8. Next base: position 571,729 of record NZ_JBEPNM010000002.1, read on the forward strand.
CCGGCGACTTTCTGCATCACCGGCTGAGCGAGCAACAGATCACCCCCTGGAATCACTGGTTCCAGCAGGGTTTGATGCACTGGCATCAGCAGGATGATGCGGTAACCGCGAACTTTTTACGCGCACCGGTATGGAATTTTGTCCTGCCGATTACCCCAACCCGACAGCAGGTGCAGATGGGCTGTTTACTGCCCTCCTGTGACCGCGTCGGCCGTGCCTGGCCGCTGCTGGCGCTGCACAGTTTTCCGCTCAGCCAGTGGCATCCGGCTCAGTTGACCATTTCAGGCGACTGGTTTCAGGATCTCGGTGCGACGCTGCTGCGGGCAGTACAGACGCCGCTCAACGGTGCGCAACTGGAGCAGCAGATTCAGACGCTGCCGCCGCTGCTGGTGCCGGCCCGACAGCCTTCCGAAATCATGGAGGTGATCGGTTATCAGGATTTGCCCTGCACGCTGAGCTGGCGTGAAGTGGCTGAACGCTTCGATCCCCAGCAGCATATGAGCTACTGGTGGAGTAACCGCAGTGATGGTTTTGCCCATGCCACCCACAAGCACAGCGGCAACCTCACGGCACAACTGTTTTCGTTACTGTTTAACCCGGCGGCAGGTGCACAGCCGGGACGTAATGGCCTTTACCCACCGATGTTTGAGTAAGGCCGGTTGCGTTTGCCGTTCAATCTGGGATAACTCATGCAATTTACCATTGTGCAATGCACTACGGATGTTCCGGTTAAAACCGTTGCGTTTCAACCGCCTGGCGGCACCATTGGCCGTAGTCAGGATAACGATCTGGTGCTGCCAGATGAGTCGCGCGCGATTTCGCGCCTGCAGGCGCTGGTTCATCTGTCGCATGACGGCGAATGCCGCCTGACCAATCAGGGCAGCGTGACGCCGGTTGAGCATAACGGCATCGCGCTCGGTCGCGGCATGCAGGTGTTGCTAAAGCATGGTGACGCGTTGCGTATCGGCGATTATGCGCTGGAAGTGCGCGATCCCGCCTGTCAGAGCGACCAGAACGATCCCCTCGCGCTGTTTGCCGGCAACAGCGATCAGCCTGCCAATCCGTTAGGCATTCATGAACACCACGAGCACGAGGTTGAAGACCGCCTGCTGGTAAACGATGCGTCTCCGGTGCGCCACGAACGCCATAATGATGCGCGGCTGGCGATTGAGCCTCAGGCGGACGAGCCGCGCCGCGCCCTGTCGTCCCAGCCGCAGGATCAGGACAAGCTGATCGCCGCGCTGCTGGACGGGATGGGGCTGAGCAACGGCCACGCAACGCCGATTGATGAAGAGCAGATGCGCATCACCGGTCGGATGCTTAGCCTGTTTTCGCAGGGTACGGTGGCGCTATTGTCGTCGCGCTCCATCCTCAAGCGCGGCGTGAAAGCGGACATGACGATGATCCTGAATGAGGCCAACAACCCTTTTAAGATCCTGCCGTCCGGTAAAACCGTGCTGATGCAGATGTATCAGAGCCAGATGCCCGGCTTTATGCCACCTGAGCAGGCGGTACGCGATGCGCTGGTTGATCTGCAGGCGCATCAGCTGGGGATGATTGCCGGTATCCGCGCCATCATTGCAGCGATGCTGCAGTCGTTTAATCCGGCGCGACTGGAAGAGCAGGCACGCGCCGACGGCGTGCTGCCGAAGCTGCCGTTCTCCAGCACCAAAAAGGCGGCGCTGTGGGATTACTTTACCCGCAACTATCAGCGCACCGCCGGCGAAATTGAAGATGATTTCCATACCCTGTTTGGCGAAGCGTTCCTGCATGCCTATGACATGGAGGTTAATCAGTACAAAGATTCCCAGACGCGGGTAGATGAAGCATGAAAATCGTTTTTGCCAGCCGCTGCCAGCAAGGCCTGCGCGATGATAATCAGGACCGCACCGGTGCCGCGCTGGACGATCGCCGGGCCTGTTTCGTGGTCTGTGACGGCGTCGCCGGTCTGCCAGGTGGCGAGATGGCGGCGCAGCTGGTGCGTGACAGTCTGCTGAGCCAGCTGGAGAACTGTGAACACTTTACGCCCGACTTTACCCGTCAGGCGATCGAACAGTGCCGTTTTGCGCTGCATGAGGCACAGGGAAAGAATCCGAAATTTGCACGGATGAGTACCACCCTTGCGGCGCTGTTTATTGACCGTCAAAAACAGCGTGCATGGTGGGCCCACGCAGGTGATAGCCGGGTTTATCACTTCCGGCGCGGGGTGCTGCATGAGGTCACCCGCGACCACAGCCTGGCCCAGCAGTTGAAAGAAGCGGGCTATGAAAATACCGGCATTAACAGTAATTTACTCTATAATGCGCTCGGCGCTGAACCGCCGCGTGCAGTCAGTTTTTCGCACCAGATTGCGCTGGAAGATGGCGACGCGTTTCTGGTCTGTACCGATGGATTCTGGCTCAACCTGACCACCGGTGAAATGGAGCAGGCGCTGCGCATGGTGAACGCCTGCGAAGAGTGGCTGGCACTGATGGAACAGGCAGTGAGCCGCAACGTGAAAAAAGATAATCTCAGCGCACTGGCGGTCTGGATTGGTGAGCCGGAAGAAGCGACATTGCTCTATTCACTGGCTGATTCGGCGCGCTTTCTGCCGCCTCGTTTTTGATTCCAAGGATCCTTATGAAACTGTGGTTGCCCGGCATCGCCACCTTACTGATAGCCTTTTACGCCCAGGCCGAAAATTATCGTGTGGTCTATTCCCCCAGCCTGGCGCTGGAGGTCTACATCGATAACGTGGTGAGCAAAGCGCCCGACGACTGGTGCAAAGAGACGTTGCCGCTGCGCATTGTCTCTGGAAAAAGTAAGGATTCGGCGGTGCTGACCACCTTTTTACCGCGCGTCGGTACCCTGCTCGCCAACCAGTGTGGTTTGCTGGATGTCATGCCGTGGCAGATGACCGACAAAGACGGCGGCGTACTAGCCAGCGGCAGCGCCAGCAAGCTACAGAACTGGCGGCCGATTGTGATGGCGGACGCCACGGCCAGCGCCAGCGAAAGTAACGCCGCGCCGCTGGATCTGTCGCGCCCGGCCAACAGCACACCGCTGCAGCACTTTGATCTGCCGAGCGGCTGCCATTTTCGTACCGCCTGGGATGAGAATGCCCGGACGATGTTTATCCCGGACGTCAGCAAGCAGCAGTGCTCACCCGACGGCTGGGCCGAAGGCAAAAGTGAACTGACGCTGGCGACACCGGATCATCCGACGCCGGTGGCGGTGACCTTTTATCAGGGTTATCCGATCGCTAACCTGACCATCCCGGACAGCAAACTGGAAGTCATTGCGGCGAACAATCAGCGCATGATTGTGACCCGCGCCGATACCGCCGATAGCTGGCTGGTTCTGCCGTTCGATAGCCAGCAACACGTCTGGCGTTTTAATGGAACCCTGTTGATTAAGATGGATAAGAATGCTGCGCAGCAGGATGCTGACGCTGTGAAATCGCGAGTTGATACTTTGCGCGGCCAATGGGCGCCGCATTTCATGCCACAGCAAAAAGTGAATGTGTTACTCATCGACACCCTGCACGCGGATCTGGTTGATCCTGCCATTGGTGCCTGGCGTAACATCAATTAATTACCGCGCAGCCTGGCGAGCAGGCCGTGTTCAGAGAGTTCACTATGTCGGCAAATGATAATCAGAAAACGGTTCCGAATGCCCTGCCGGACGGATACCGCTTCAACGAGTTTGAGATCAAGGAAGTGATTGGCGGTGGCGGTTTCGGCATTGTCTATCGCGCATGGGATCACCAGCTGGAACGCACTATCGCCATCAAAGAGTACATGCCGGTTTCGCTGGCGGTACGCGCGGCGGACTTGACGCTGGAACTGCGTGGCGAACGCTTCCAGAAACTGTTTAACGCCGGCCTGAATAGTTTTATTCAGGAAGCGCGGCTGCTGGCCCGCTTTAACCATCCGGGCCTGCTGCACGTGCTGCGCTTCTGGGAGCAGAACGGCACCGCCTATATGGGTACGCTCTACTACAGCGGCATGACGCTGAAAGAGTGGCAGATCACCAGCCCGGAGTCGATTTCCGAAGCCTGGATCCGTCGTCTGCTGCCGCCGCTGCTGGGAGCCATCAGTACCATTCATCAGGCCGGTTATCTGCATCGCGATATCTCGCTGGATAATATTCAGATTCAGGAAAACCAGCTGCCGGTGCTGCTGGATTTCGGCTCTGCGCGTAAGGAGATCGGCAATCTCTCCGATGAAACCGAAATCATGCTCAAGCCGGGCTTTGCGCCGATTGAGCAGTACAGCGAAGAGGGTGAGGTCGAACAGGGTCCGTGGACCGATATCTACGCCCTGGGTGCCGTGCTGCATAGCCTGATCACCGGCAACCCGCCGCCGGTCAGCGTGGTGCGCTGCATTGAAGATAATTACCAGCCGCTGGCCGAGCGTCAGCCGGCAGGCTATTCCCTGCCGCTGCTGCATGCGATTGACCGCGCGCTGGCGATGAAACCCGGCGATCGTCCGCAATCGATTGATGCGTTTGCTGCATTAATCGATCTGCCGGTGAGCGATGTTGAAGCGGTGGTGAATAGTTTTCCGGTGCCGGGCGAGAGTGTCGCCGCAGTGGAAGAGGAGCCGGTCGACGCAGCGGCTCCGATCGTGATGGCGGTGAATCACGGTGCCGCCGCCGCCGAGCCGGTTACACCGCGTACCGTGCGTCGGCTGTCGCCGGGACTGATCGGTGCCGCCGCCGTGGCTCTGCTGGCGGTGGTTGCTGCGGTATGGCTGGCGAATCGTCACAGCGCCGCGCCGGAGCAGGTGACGCAATCACCGGTAGCGGCCAGCGCGCCCGCTCCGACAACCCCAGTGGCGGCTGCGCCAGCCATGCTGGCAACGGTCTATCTCAAGCTGGAAAGCGGTGAGAATGTGGTGCTCAATGGACAGCCGCTGGAGGTCAAACCGGGCAGCAGCGGTTTCGCTGCACTGAATCTGGCGGCCGGACAGTATCGTATTGAAGTCCACAACGGCAGCGTGACGCACGCGCAATCGTTGACGATTGACAAACCTGGCACCTGGCTGATTAATCCGGATAACTGACTGGCGAGGTAACGGGCTGGAGCAGTCTCCGACTGTGCCGCCCGACTGGCTGACCTCACCGCCGGGCGGTGGTGAGGGTTGTTGTTCCTGAGAGAGATCAGGCCTGCTTCAGGCAGTGACTCTGCTGTAAAGTCCGCACCTGATGCGCCAGCCGGCTCAGGCTCTCCTCTTCCATGCCGCGTTTAGTCAGCTCCTCTTCGAGTGAAAAAAGATACTGGGCATTCGAGCCAAGCGGGCCGCTGGCGGCGGCAATCAGCGGGGCGATCGCTTCCGGGCAGGAATCTGACTCATACAGCGGATGACGCGGGTCCATGATAAAAGTCAGCGCCGTTACGCTGCGACCATCATCCAGTTGCAGTTCACACCAGGTCGGCAGATAGCAGCCGGTAATCATCTCGCGTTTCCACAGCAGTGCCAGCTCTTCATGCAGCCGCGCCTCGGGCAGACGAAAAGCCAGACCGCTGGTCCGGCCGCCCTGTTTCAGCGCCAGCATCCGGCCAGGATGGGTGGCGGTACCCCGTCCGGCAATCAGCCGCAGACAGAAAGCGCGATGCCAGCCTTCCAGCGAGCCGGACGCTACCTCATCCGCTTCAAAGATCGGGTTCCACATCAGAGAGCCGTAACCAAAGATCCATACCGGGCTGTGATCGGGACGGCAGGCCAGCGTAGCAGCCAGCGACGCCGCGCGCTGCTCGCAACTCCAGAGCAGCGTCTCTTCGATATCACCGAACGACGTTTTACAATCCGCTTTTAAAAGAAATTCCCGGGTAAGCAATGCGACCTCCTCGACTTTCACGGCGTCCTGTCCAGATGGCTCCTCTGTAACGATCACCAAAACGGCTTCGCGTTTCGTTCACAAAATTGACATTAATCCATTTACTGGTGGGGTTTCAAGCGTGAGGCGGGTCGCAGGATAAAAAAAACCAGATAAACCTGATAGCAGAGGCAGAAAAAAGGGCCGGATATTTCTGGCCCTTTGATGAAAGCAGGCTACGCAAATAGATTAGCGCTTAGGATGCCACTTATCGTCATCGCCTTTTTCATACTCTTTTTTCACCGCCGCCCAGGCCACTTTATGTGCCACCTCTTCGCGGGAATCATCGCCGCGGCGATCTTCGGCCTCTTTATACTGCGACCAGGCACTGTTAAACGCCTGCTGATAAATATCCTGCGCGTGCGCCGGGAGTACGTGTTTAACGTTGTCAGGTAAATCGGCTCGGCTATCGTAAGGCATACTTCCTCCTCGGTTTACAGGGTCATAATAAGTCTGGCTCAGGACAGCAAAAATACAAATAACGATTTATGCTCAGTTTAGACAAAAATCCTTATAATCACCCTGTAAATTCATTTAATCCAACCATTTTATCGTTCTAAACAGCGAAGTCATCGGGGATTAACGATTCTTTATTACCTGATTATTAATGCAATATTCTGGATAACACCCGGTTAACCGGCTTCCGATATTTTATAGTACTTAAGTAAAAAGCAGTAAATTTTTCCCGCTCAGGCGGTTGAAAAGATAAACTGCGCGCTGCCCTAAAACTGATTATATTTTAACAGCAGCGCCGCTGCCCTTATGATCATTAACCAGAGAGGATGGTGAATGCCTTCACATGAAAAAACACGTCACAAGGAATTCTCGCTGATATTTCCCATCGTTACGCTGGGTGTACTCTATTTTTTTGGCGCACAAACCTCGTTTCCGATCGTCGTCGGTATCAACATACTGGCGCTGATTGCCATTCTTAGCAGCGCGTTCAGCGTGGTGCGCCATGCCGATGTGCTGGCACACCGGCTGGGCGAGCCCTACGGATCGCTGATACTGAGTTTATCGGTAGTGATCCTTGAAGTGAGCCTGATCTCGGCGCTGATGGCCACCGGCGATGCCGCGCCCGGCCTGATGCGTGACACGCTCTACTCGATTGTGATGATTGTCACTGGCGGGCTGGTCGGTTTCGCCCTGCTGCTCGGCGGCAATAAGTTCGCCACGCAGTACGTTAATCTGGCAGGCGTGAAGCAATATCTGATCGCCATCTTTCCGCTGGCGATTCTGGTGCTGGTGTTTCCTAACGCCCTGCCCGGCGGCAACTTTTCTACCGCGCAGGCGCTGTTGATTGCCGCGATTTCAGCCGCCATGTATGGCGTTTTCCTGCTGATCCAGACCAAAACCCACCAGAGCCTGTTTGTCTATGAGCATGAGGATGAGAGCGATGATGGCGATCCCCATCACGGTAAGCCCTCGGCACACAGCAGCGTCTGGCACACCGTCTGGTTGATTGTGCATCTGGTGGCGGTGATTGCGGTGACCAAAATGAATGCCAACACGCTGGAAAGCTTGTTGACCGAATTGAATGCACCGGTACAGTTCACCGGCTTCCTGGTGGCGCTGCTGATCCTGTCGCCGGAAGGATTGGGGGCAATTAAAGCGGTGCTGATGAACCAGGTGCAGCGCGCGATGAACCTGTTCTTCGGTTCGGTGCTGGCGACGATTTCGTTAACCGTACCGGCCGTGACCCTGATCGCTACCCTGACTGGTCAGGAGCTGATCTTTGGCCTTGAGCCGCCGCAGATGGTGATTATGATGGCGTCGCTGATCCTGTGTCAGCTCTCCTTCTCTACCGGCCGCACCAATGTGCTGAACGGTGCGGCACATCTGGCATTGTTTGCCGGTTATCTGGTCACCATTATGCTGTAAGGCCCGCCGCCTGCAGACGAAAAAAAAGAGCGATTTCTCGCTCTTTTTTTTGCCTTGCTGCAGCAGAATTACTTGCTGGTATCCAGCTCAGGGAAGCTTTTAACCAGATCGTCAATCGCCTTCATCTGCACCAGGAACGGCTCCAGCTTGTCGAGCGGCAGCGCCGAAGGACCATCACACAGCGCGTGATCCGGGTCCGGATGCGCTTCAATGAACAGGCCCGCAATGCCCACTGCCATACCGGCACGTGCCAGTTCGCCCACCTGCGCACGACGACCGCCAGAAGCCGCGCCAAACGGATCGCGGGTTTGCAGCGCATGGGTGACGTCGAAAATCACCGGGCTGTTGTGGGTGACCTTCTTCATCACGTTAAAGCCGAGCATGTCGACCACCAGGTTGTCATAACCGAAGTTGCTGCCACGGTCGCACAGGATCACCTGCTCGTTGCCGCCTTCAGCGAACTTATCAACGATGTTGCCCATCTGGCCAGGACTGACGAACTGTGGCTTCTTGACGTTGATCACCGCGCCGGTTTTCGCCATCGCTTCCACCAGGTCGGTCTGACGAGCCAGGAAGGCTGGCAGCTGGATGACGTCAACCACATCCGCCACCGGCTGCGCCTGTGACGCTTCGTGCACGTCAGTGATAATTTTCACGCCGAAAGCCTGCTTCAGCTCCTGGAAAATCTTCATGCCCTCTTCCAGGCCCGGACCGCGATAGGAGTGAATAGATGAACGGTTAGCTTTATCAAACGACGCTTTAAACACGTAAGGGATACCGAGCTTGTCGGTCACTCTGACGTAATGTTCGCAGATGCGCATCGCCAGGTCGCGCGACTCCAGCACGTTCATCCCGCCGAACAGTACAAACGGCAGATCGTTTGCTACCTTGATGTCACCAATACTCACGACTTTCTGTGTCATGCCCTTTCCTTTTCAGTGGGTACGCTTAGTGCAGCGTGACCTGTTTTTGTTCGATTGCGTGAATCTGAACTTTGATCATCTCGCTGACCGGGTCCTCAGGACACTGCTCAACGAAATAAGTGAGATCATTCAGCGCGATATGTTCGCACTCCAGCTGCGCATAGATCAAACCGCGATCGCGGATTTCGTACGGATCGTCAGGATCGATTCGCAACAGCACCTGGCTGACGTTCAGCGCCAGTTCCATCTTCTTCTCTTCCATCAACGCCGCTTTTAACGTGTCGAGCATTTTACGCATCACGGTGACGGTTTTGGCTTCATCAAGATCGTCATCGTACAGACGCGCGGTCGGGCTGATGTTGCCCTTGAGCCACACTTCCAGCGTATGCATGTCGAGCGTTTCGCCATTGAACGGATTAATCAGCCATTTCTCGCCGTCAATCCAGTCGGCGCGCAGGATCAGCTGAGTCGGGAAGATGACCGGCATCAGCGGCAACTCCAGCTCGGCAGCAATGTGCAGCAGGATCACGCCCAGTGAGACGGCCGTGCCCTGGCGGGTTCTCAAAACGTTGTCGAGCCAGAGCGCGTCAGAAAGATTATATACCCCGCTGGCGCCGCCAAATCCCCATTGGCGATAGAACAGCTCCAGCAGTTTTTCGAGTTTCAGATCGGCATCGCCGGCCTGGCTGACATAATCACGCGCTTCGGCCACCAGGGCCGCAAGTTGTGCTTCCACCGACACGGCCGGAAAATCGGCGCGGATGGCAAGCGTAGCGCCAATCACCGCTTCACATAACGGTGTCTGGCTAAAATCTAATTGTTCGGTAGAGGTCATACTATCCCCATAACGGCATTTTGCTCAGCGCCAGCTTAATGACCATCACCAGCGCGATTAACGCCACCAGAAACGCGATCCAGCGGGTACGGTCAGTGCGTGGTCGGCGGCTCAATGCCACAAATCCTAAGGCGATGTAGATAATAACCCCTAATAGCTTCTCAGTCAGCCAGCTTCCTTGCGGAGTGAAGGGATAGAAGTGAGTAATCATCACCAATGAGATACCGGTCAACAGTAACAGCGTGTCGTTGGCGTGCGGCAGAATGCGCACCCAGCGCCGCGATAGCATCGCCGATCCGGTGCGCAGCCAGAAAAAGCGCAGCACAAACATCGAAATGGTGACGATGACCGTTAACAGGTGGAGATTTTTGATCAGTGGATACCAGGCGTACATAGTGAGTCCTTTTTCGTCCGCTTTCAGGTTGAAGATTGCCCGAGGGTAACGCGGGGATTGCCACCGTAGTCATTGACGGTTTCTACCGCGCGGTAGCCGTGCTGGCGCATCATGTCACGCACCGCCTGATCCTGCTGCCAGCCGTGCTCCAGCAGCAACCAGCCGCCGGGCTGCAGCCAGTCAGCCGCCTGTTCAATCAGCGTGCGCAAATCTGCCAGGCCCGCGTCTGCTGCCACCAGCGCGCTGCGCGGCTCAAACCGCACGTCGCCCTGCTCCAGGTGGTGATCGCTGGCGTCAATATAAGGCGGGTTGCTGACGATAATGTCAAAACGCTGCGGAGTGAGTTGCTGAAACCAGTGGCTGAGCGCAAAACGGGCATTCGGCAGATTGAGCTGCTGCGCATTGCTGCGTGCCAGTTCCACCGCCTCAGCGATACGATCCACGCCGATGACCTGACAGTCGGGCCGTTCGCTGGCCAGCGCCAGCGCAATCGCGCCGGTGCCGGTACCGAGATCAAGGATGGTGGCTGCGGACACCGGCAGATGCGCCAGCGCCTGCTCAACCAGCAGTTCGGTGTCCGGTCGCGGGATCAGCGTGGCATCCGTGACGCGCAGCGGCAGCGACCAGAATTCACGTTCGCCGACCAGATGCGCCACCGGCTCACCGCGGGCGCGACGGCTCAGTAAAGCATCAAGCTGGCTAAGCTGCTGATCGCTGAGCAGGGTTTCATCAAAAGCGATTAACCAGCTGCGCGACTTGCCGGTCACGAAGCTCAACAGGATTTCGGCGTCGCGCTTCGGGCTGTCGCCGCCATTCAGGGTCGCAATGGCCTGTTTCAGCCAGTGACGAATATCCATTAATCCTGGCCAGCCAGCGCCGCCAGCTGATCCGCCTGATATTCCTGCACAATCGGCTCAATCAGGCTGTCGATTTTCCCTTCCATGGTTTCATCCAGACGGTAAAGCGTCAGGTTGATGCGGTGGTCGGTGACGCGACCCTGCGGGAAGTTATAGGTACGGATACGGTCAGAACGATCGCCGCTGCCCAGCAGGTTACGACGGGTGCTGGCTTCGGCGGCGTGACGACGGGCCATTTCGGCGGCGTGAATACGCGCGCCCAGCACCGCCAGCGCTTTGGCTTTGTTTTTATGCTGCGAACGCTCGTCCTGACACTCCACCACAATGCCGGTTGGCAGGTGGGTAATACGGATCGCGGAGTCGGTGGTGTTAACGTGCTGACCGCCGGCACCTGATGAACGGAAAGTATCGATTTTCAAATCACCGGCGTTGATTTCCGGCAATTCTGCCTCCGGTATTTCCGGCATTACCGCCACGGTGCAGGCGGAAGTGTGGATTCGTCCCTGAGATTCGGTCTCGGGCACGCGCTGAACCCGGTGTCCGCCCGATTCAAACTTCAGGCGGCCATAGGCACCCTCACCGGTCACCCTTGCGATCACCTCTTTATAACCGCCATGCTCGCCTTCGTTGGCGCTGACGATCTCAACCCGCCAGCGGCGCGCTTCGGCATAACGGCTGTACATGCGGAACAGATCACCGGCAAAAATTGCGGCCTCATCACCGCCGGTACCGGCGCGAACTTCAATGAAGCAGGCACGCTCATCATCGGGATCTTTTGGTAACAGCAGCACCTGTAACTGTTGCTCCAGCGCTTCGCTCTGCTCGCGTGCCGCCTGCAGCTCTTCCTGCGCCATGTCGCGCATCTCAGGGTCGTCGAGCATCTGCTGCGCCGTCTCAATATCTTCCTGAACCTGCTGCCAGTCGCGGAAGCAACGGGTGACATCGGTCAGCTGGGCATATTCGCGCGACAGCGCACGGAAGCGTTCCTGGTCGGCGATCACGCCGGCATCGCCCAGCATCGCTTCCACTTCTTCGTGGCGCTCCTGCAGGGCTTCCAGTTTGGCAACAATAGAGGTTTTCATTTAAATGTGGGATTCCCGTAACAGGTAGCAGCAGCCTGGTGCCTACTCGAGACCCAGGCTGTCGCGTAAAATCTGCAGGCGTTCATTATCGCCGTCGCGGGCGGCCTGCTGAAGCGATTTGGTTGGAGCGTGAATTAAACGGTTGGTCAGCTTGTGCGCCAGTTCCTGCATCACTTTCTGCGGATCGGCACCCTGTTGCAGCGCCTGTAGCGCGCGGCCTTCCAGCTCAGCACGGATTTCATCCGCCTGAGAACGGTATTCACGGATGGTGTTAACTGCGCCCTGAGAACGCAACCATGCCATGAACTCACCGCTTTCCTGCACCACGATGCTCTCGGCCTGCACTGCCGCCGCTTTGCGCTGCGCCAGGTTCTGCTCGATAATCGCCTGCAGGTCATCGACGCTGTAGAGATAAGCATTGGGCAGTTTGCCGACTTCCGGCTCGACATCGCGTGGAACCGCAATATCCACCAGCAGCATCGGCTTATTACGACGCGCTTTCAGTGCGCGCTCCATCATGCCTTTGCCAATAATCGGCAGCGGACTGGCGGTAGAAGAGATGATAATGTCGGCTTCCGCCAGCCGGGCATCGATCTCCGCCAGGCTGATCACCTCAGCACCAACTTCGGTGGCCAGCGCTTCAGCACGCTCACGGGTGCGGTTGGCAATAATGAGTTTTTTAACCTGATGCTCGCGCAGATGGCGCGCCACCAGCTCAATGGTTTCACCGGCACCGACCAGCAGCACGTTGACGGAAGAGAGCGATTCAAAAATCTGACGCGCCAGAGTACAGGCAGCAAACGCCACCGAGACGGCATTGGCACCGATATCAGTTTCGGTACGGACCCGTTTGGCGACGGAGAAGGTTTTCTGGAACATGCGTTCCAGTTCGCTGCTCAGCGCCTGGCTACGCGAGGAGTCGGCGAAGGCTTTCTTCACCTGTCCAAGAATCTGTGGTTCACCCAGCACCAGCGAATCCAGCCCGCTGGCAACCCGCATCAGGTGGCTGACCGCCTCATTATCCTGATGCCAGTAAAGGCTGTTGCGCACATCCTCTTCATCGAGCTGATGATAGTCGCACAACCAGCGTACCAGACGCGCCTGCAAATCGGCCTGCTGCTCTACACTGAGGTAGAGTTCGGTCCGGTTACAGGTCGACAGCACCACGCCGCTCTGCACCATTGGCTGTGATAACAGGCTGTTCAGCGCCTGCTCAAGCGTCTCCGGCCCGAACGATACACGTTCGCGCAGAGCAATGGGGGCAGTTTTGTGATTGATTCCGAGAGCGAGCAGCGTCATGGTGGTTTCGGTTGGGATGTCCCAATAATGTCAGGGTTTTGTGAGGCGCATTCTACAAGATGCGGCAGATCAAGAAAAGCCATACAAAGCCTATGACTGTAATAAGATTAACCTGATCGTGCTCAATTTGCTGCATAACAGCATTGACGGCTTAAATACGGATGGTTAGCGTTATCCGTTACGAATTATAAACGTGTCTGAGGAGATGACCACTTGATGCTTTATTCACCACGCACTCTGTTGCGCATTTTGCCCCTGGCCAGCGTATTGCTGGCCGCCTGTAGCGTTAACAAACCGCAAGGCCCGGGCCCCAGCGTGACCGCGCCACAGTGGCAACAGCATCAGCAGGCGGTCTCACACGTCACCCACTATCAGACGCGCGGCGCTTTTGCTTACCTGTCTGATAAACAAAAGGTCTACGCGCGCTTTAACTGGCAGCAAACTGCTCCTGACCGCTATCGCCTGTTACTGACCAATCCGCTTGGCAGCACCGAACTGCAGCTGGATGCGCAGGGTTCAGTGGTGCAGATCGTTGACAACAAGGGCAAACGCTACGTCAGCAATGATGCGCAGAAAATGATTTCGCAACTGACCGGTATGAACATTCCGCTGGCGAACCTGCGTCAGTGGATGATGGGCCTGCCCGGCGATGCCACCGATTATCAGCTTAATGAGAACTATCAGCTGCGCAGCCTGAATTACAGCCGTGACGGCCAGAACTGGCAGGTGTCGATTGCCGGTTACGACAGCAACGTCACGCCGCCGCTGCCTGCCAGCCTGGAGCTGAAAGAAGGCGATCAGCGGATTAAACTGCGCATGGACAGCTGGACCGTTCAATGATGAGTCACTGGCCGTCTCCGGCAAAACTGAACCTCTTTCTCTACATCACCGGCCGTCGTCCTGACGGCTATCACAACCTGCAGACGCTGTTTCAGTTTCTGGATTATGGCGATACGTTGCAGATCAGCACCGATCACAGCGATCGCATCCAGCTGCTGACGCCGGTGGCGGGCGTCGCGGAGGCGGATAACCTGATTGTGCGCGCCGCCGAACGGTTAAAACAGGCGGCACTGGCGAAGCAGACCCTGCCGCCAAAGGCAGGCGCGCAGATTGCCATCGACAAGCGGCTGCCGATGGGTGGCGGTCTCGGAGGCGGCTCATCCAACGCGGCGACCGTGCTGGTGGCGCTGAATCACCTGTGGCAAACCGGCCTGACGCCGGACGAGCTGGCGGCGATCGGCGTGCAGCTCGGTGCTGACGTTCCGGTGTTCGTAAAAGGCTTCGCCGCCTTTGCTCAGGGTGTAGGTGAACAACTTCAGCCCGCAGAGCCGGAAGAAAAGTGGTATCTTGTCGCCCATCCCGGCGTGAGTATCAGCACCCCGGCAGTCTTCAACGACCCCGCGCTAACGCGAGATACGCCGGTGCGCACTTTAGCGACGCTTTTATCCTCACCCTTCGCTAATGATTGTGAAGCAGTGGTAAGAAAACGTTTTCGCGAGGTTGATGAGCTTGTTTCCTGGCTGCTAGAATACGCGCCGTCGCGCCTGACTGGCACTGGCGCTTGTGTGTTTGCTGAATTTGACACCGAGTCTGCTGCTCGTCAGGTGCTGGAACTTGCCCCGAATGGGGTGCGCGGATTTGTAGCCCGAGGCGTAAATGTTTCGCCGTTACAGCGTGCCCTGCGAGGCGATTAGCGATTGCGTGACAGCGTCACCCCGTTCCAGACACTGCACGTTTCGCATCAACACACCCGTGTGAACGCCCATGACCGTATTCGCCGGTTACTGTCGTGCCGTTCATTCTCTGGACGCAAAGCCTGAGGTTCTTCTCGTGCCTGATATGAAGCTATTTGCTGGTAACGCCACCCCGGAACTAGCACAACGTATTGCCAACCGCCTTTACACCAGTCTGGGAGACGCCGCCGTTGGGCGTTTCAGTGATGGTGAAGTGAGCGTACAGATTAACGAAAATGTACGCGGTGGTGATATTTTCATCATCCAGTCCACCTGTGCTCCCACCAACGATAATCTGATGGAACTGGTTGTGATGGTCGACGCGCTGCGTCGTGCTTCTGCTGGTCGTATTACCGCAGTCATCCCCTACTTTGGTTATGCCCGTCAGGATCGCCGCGTGCGCTCCGCGCGTGTACCGATTACCGCTAAAGTAGTGGCAGACTTCCTTTCCAGCGTCGGTGTTGACCGTGTTCTGACGGTTGACCTGCACGCCGAGCAGATCCAGGGCTTCTTCGACGTCCCGGTTGATAACGTATTTGGCAGCCCGATTCTGCTGGAAGACATGCTGCAGATCGGTCTGGAAAACCCGATTGTTGTTTCTCCCGATATTGGTGGCGTAGTACGTGCCCGTGCTATCGCTAAACTGCTGAACGACACCGATATGGCCATCATTGATAAACGCCGCCCGCGCGCGAACGTTTCTCAGGTGATGCACATTATTGGTGACGTTGCTGGCCGCGACTGCGTGCTGGTCGACGACATGATCGACACCGGCGGCACGCTGTGCAAAGCGGCTGAAGCGTTGAAAGAACGGGGCGCCAAGCGCGTATTTGCTTACGCAACCCATCCGATCTTCTCTGGTAACGCCGTTGAAAATCTGCGTAAGTCAGTGATCGATCAGGTGATTGTCTGCGATACCATTCCGCTGTCTGAAGAGATGAAGTCACTGCCGAACGTGCGCACCCTGACCTTGTCTGGCATGCTGGCTGAAGCGATTCGCCGCATCAGTAACGAAGAGTCAATCTCGGCCATGTTCGAGCATTAATCTTCGCCAAACCGGGCCACGCGCCCGGTTTTTTTCATGCCGCTGATGATCCGATTAACTCGCTTCCTTTTCTGATATTCCCGCGATAAATTTCCCCAAAATCGACTATTTTCAACGCCACCCACTCTTTTAGTAAAACGCCGCGTTCCGCACTTCTGCCCCAGACGCTTAAGTGATAATTTGCTGCGCACTTTTCATAACAATCCCAACCACCATGACTCTGGATATCTATACCTTATTTATTTGTGAGCTTTACGTGTTGGGATTTTTAAGCATCATCATGGTATTTGCCTGGATGGGATCGCAATACGATCGCGTGCTGGGTTTTACCTGTCTGTCGCTGATTTTCACCCTGGTGGCGGTATTTTTCAGCAGCCTGCGCAGCAGCGGCCTGCAGTTTTTGCCGGTTGCTGCCGGCAATGTACTGGTGATGCTGGCCTACGGCGGATTACTGAATGCTTTTCGATTATTTTGCGGCAAAAAGATCGGCACTGGCTGGCTACTCGGCGCTTTACTGTGGGCGATCCTCTGCTGTTTCCCGAGCTTCTATCACAGCTTGCCCAGGCGGGTACTGGTGCTGTGCATCGCCTGTATTGCCTACACTGCGGCGCTTATCCAGCTGTTATGGCTGGCGCGCGACGCGCTGAAAGTCACCTTCTGGCCCGCGCAGCTGCTGCTGTGGATCCATCTGCTGTTTCATTTGGTGCGCATCTGGCTGGACAATGCGATACCGACCCGGCTGCACGGTGCGATTGGCGGTTCAGGCTTTTCGGTGTTCGTGATTCTGGAGTCGATTCTGTTTGTCATCGGCCTGACCTTCACTATTCTGGCGATGGTCAATGAACGTACCCAGATTGCCTATAAATACGCATCGCTGCACGATCCGCTGACCAGCGTCTGGAACCGGCGGGCACTGTTTAGTGAGGCGGAAAAAATGGTGGTGCATTGCCGTCGTCATAACCGCCCTTTCAGCGCCGTGCTGTTCGATCTGGACCACTTCAAAACGATTAATGACCGGTTTGGCCATCATCAGGGCGACCTGGTTCTGATCGACTTTTGCCGCCTGGTCAGTGGATTGATGCCGCCTGAGGGACGTTTTGCCCGGCTGGGCGGAGAGGAGTTTGCCGCGATTGTTGCGCTCGGTGAGCAGGATGCGCAAGCGTGGTGTGAAGCGATCCGCATGGCGGTCTGTCAGTCACAGCCCAGTGCTGTTGGCTACACGGTCAGCATTGGATTTACTACTGCCAGCCACCGCCATCAGAACTTCGAGGATTTACTGGCGCTGGCAGATGAGGCGCTTTATCGCGCCAAAGCCAGCGGCAGAAACCGCACGGAACAGCAGCCGGTACCGGCGCTGATCATTTAGTGGTGGGTGTGATGCGACCGGCGGCAGCGTTTGTCGTAATGACGCAGCCAGTAATAACGGTCTTCCACTTTTTCTCGCCCGCTAACGCGTGCACCCACTAACCACAGCAGCGCGCCAATAAAAATGCTGAACATCGCGCCGTGCGCCAGAAACTGTGGCAGATGAAGCGAAGGCAGCTGATTAATAATGGAATAGCCGACGCCCAGCACCATGGTGAGTAATCCCAGTACCATCAAACTATTACCCGCTACGCGACAATGTTGATGTTTCATCCTGCACCTCCATCCTTATGAGCCAATGTAAAACCGCACACAATGTTAAGTTGCCATAAGTTTAGGCAATGGCTGACGGCGACGTTGCGGGACGGATCACACAACCGGTATAAACTTCAGGCTGGATCTGTGGGCAGCTTGTTGATTTAGATGAAAAATGATTAATCACCGGCCTGAATCAATTTAGCCCTATGCGCTTTGTCATCTCGCCTGAGGCGAAGTAAACTAACGCCCTTTGGCAATAACAGCAGGATATTCATTGTGAGCAGCATTAAACTGATTGTGGGCCTTGCCAATCCAGGCGCTGAATATGCCGCCACGCGCCACAATGCCGGTGCCTGGTATCTGGATTTACTGGCCGAGCGCCACAATCAGTCACTGAAAGAAGAAGGCAAATTCTTCGGCTATACCGCCCGACTGGCGATCGCCGGAGAAGATGTGCGCTTGCTGGTGCCGACCACCTTTATGAACCTGAGCGGTAAAGCAGTGGCCGCAATGGCGACCTTCTATCGCATTGCGCCGGAAGAGATTCTGGTGGCGCACGATGAACTCGATTTGCCGCCGGGCGTGGCGAAGTTTAAGCAAGGCGGCGGACACGGTGGCCACAACGGGCTGAAGGACATCATCAGTAAACTGGGCAACAACAACAATTTTCACCGTCTGCGCATCGGAATCGGCCATCCTGGCGATCGCAATAAGGTGACCGGTTTTGTGCTGGGTAAACCGCCCGCCAGCGAGCAGAAGCTGATTGATGATGCCATTGATGAAGCGGCGCGCTGCACTGAACTGTGGCTGAAAGAGGATCGCATCAAGGCGATGAACCGGCTGCACGCTTTCAAGCCTGCTTAATCGCCCGAATCGTCGCGATTCTGTGTATAATGCGCGAAATTTTTCATTTCGTCTCCGACAGTCCGCCGCCGGGCGAGCTGTCCATCCAGTTATAAAGGGTATCAAACCATGGGATTCAAATGCGGTATCGTGGGCCTGCCGAACGTCGGTAAATCCACTCTGTTCAACGCGCTGACTAAAGCGGGTATCGAAGCGGCTAACTTCCCCTTCTGCACCATTGAGCCCAACACTGGCGTGGTGCCGATGCCTGACCTGCGTCTCGACCAGCTGTCTGAGATTGTTAAACCGCAGCGCGTGGTGCCGACTACCATGGAATTTGTCGACATCGCCGGTCTGGTAAAGGGCGCGTCAAAAGGTGAAGGTCTGGGTAACCAGTTCCTGACCAACATCCGTGAAACCGAAGCGATCGGCCATGTGGTCCGCTGCTTTGAGAACGACAACATCATTCACGTTGCGGGCAAAGTTAACCCGGCTGAAGATATTGACGTGATCAACACCGAACTGGCGCTGTCCGATCTCGATACCTGTGAGCGTGCGATTCAGCGCGTGCAGAAGAAAGCCAAAGGCGGCGATAAAGACGCTAAAGCCGAGCTGGCCGCGCTGGAGAAGTGCCTGCCGCATCTGTCTGAAGCCGGTATGCTGCGTTCGCTGGATCTGGATGCTGATGAGAAAGCGGCGATTCGCTATCTGAGCTTCCTGACGCTGAAGCCGACCATGTACATCGCCAACGTCAATGAAGACGGTTTTGAGAACAACCCATATCTGGATCAGGTGCGTGCCATTGCCGAAGCAGAAGGTTCCGTGGTGGTACCCGTGTGCGCCGCCGTTGAATCAGATATCGCTGAGCTGGAAGATGAAGATCGTGACGAGTTCATGGCGGAACTGGGACTGGAAGAGCCGGGCCTGAACCGCGTGATCCGTGCCGGTTACTCCCTGCTGAACCTGCAGACCTACTTCACCGCAGGCGTAAAAGAAGTGCGTGCCTGGACCATCCCGGTTGGCGCGACTGCTCCACAGGCAGCCGGTAAGATTCATACCGACTTCGAGAAAGGCTTTATCCGCGCCCAGACTATCGCCTTTGAAGACTTTATCGCCTACAAAGGTGAGCAAGGTGCGAAAGAAGCCGGCAAGATGCGTTCAGAAGGGAAAGAGTACATCGTGAAAGATGGCGATGTGATGAACTTCCTGTTTAACGTCTGATTTGCTTGCCTCATGAGATTTTACTTAATCTCATGACACCTGAATAACATATAAAACCCACGCAATTGCGTGGGTTTTTTCATTTCATGGCTTATCAAACAATATCGTGAGAATGCAGTTAAAATTGAGTACAAAGATGATAACGTCTCTTTTCCGTCTTCAAGTAAACTTATTATGATTAAGGTATAAGAAAGGGAGGATGGAAAAGTTTATCTCCCTGCTATTCCCTGATGTAATAATACCCGCTTCTTAAATCCTCCCGCCTATAAATCGCTGTCCCCTAAGCCACGTCCCGCATCCTTTTCAAAAAATCCTCAATCGCCGCCTCAATAACAGGCACACTCAGCGCCTCTGCATCAACAACCATCCGTAACCCATGCCCATAAGCGAAGCCCGGCAGCAACTGATAACCACAACACACTTCTGGCGGTTCATCTTGCGCTATTTCCCGCTCACGCTTCTCAATAAACTGCCAAAACGTTAGCCCGCCAAAAATCGCATAGGCCTGTTTTCCCTGGTGCACCAAGGTATGGCTAACGATTTTGCCTTTGCTATTCACATTGGGGGTTGTTTCATATCGCACCTCTTCTTCCTGTTGCTGCTGACTGAGCATCGCCCAGGCTTCATTGAATGCGCGATGATGCACCGCATCCTGAAACATCAACTTAGCCGTGATGATTTCAGCATTCCAGAGATCGGCAGGATCGCGGCCGACAAAATAGATATCACTCCATGCCCAAATAGAGTCGGGGTTATCCTGGTAGTGTTGGATATCGCAATCATCATAGAACATTCCGCCACAGCGATGACGTTCTCGATAGATACGGTTTTTAAGCTCGATGACTTTTTTACGGCGCTGACGACGAGAAAGGGAAATGAAGGGACGATGTTTGTTGAAAGGCGACATGGAAACTCCTTAACCGGCAACGCTAATGCGGCTGGAAGCAGTCCAGCCGCATAGACTAGCAAAAGCCGGGCTTGAGGAACAAGTGGTGAGGAACAGAAAATATTAACTGCGCGCCACCACATTACCTGATTAGCATGCGGTGAGACAAAGTCACGGCTGCATCGGTCGCTGCAGACTCGTAAGATCGTCTACGGCAGTTTACTGCCAAAAGCGGAAGTTGCTCATTCAGTCATCGTGATAATGCAGCTACAAGTGCAGCTAAAATTGAGTACAAAGATGATTACGACTCTTTTCTGTCTTCATTAAAATTTATTACTATTAGGGTATAACAAATATACCAAGGCACTTATGTTCAACGCCGCGCGGCAACACCTGAATAAAAGCTTTAATGGCTCAATAATTTCAATAACCTTTATCCCGAAGTAAAACCCAATAGCAGAAAGACGTGGCGTGATCGATTTTAGCTCAACGGTAAAACAGATCTGTTGCGTTGGGTGAGTATACAGCGGTAAAGCTCGCCGAGAGGCGATGGAAAAGTTCACGTTCAGTCAGAGATGCGAAATTTGACCAGCCCGGGCAGGCAAACCTGAACGGGATGTTATCTTTCAGCTGTCCTCCAGCAGCCTGAACAGCGCCTTTCTTATAGAGATATTTTCAAGTTAGCAGTTTGTATCATCCCTGTAGGCGTATGCTATTCTGGCTGTCCCATTCCGATGTCACGGACCGATACGGTGCAGCTAACATAATGAACGACACCTCTAAAAACATCCTTTCTGCATGGCAAGACTATTTACGACTTGGCGGTGCAGAAAAAAGCAAGATTCCCGCTAGCCAGGTGCACGAATATCAACAAATCATGTTGAGCGAAACGAACTGCTCAGAAAATCAAAATGGCGTAATGCTGACGATCCCCGCAGAGATGAGGCAAAACTGGCTCAAACGCTTCGTTAAGCATGACGAGGGGGGCAAGATAACCCATATTGAACGCGTCAATTTGCTTTTCCCGGTGATCCGTTGTGTAGAAAAAGAACGCGGCAAAACTAACGCAAAATACCTCCCGCTGTTCTCGTTTCCGCTTCCCAAATCATTTTTTGAAAGTGAGAGTTCGTCTTTATCGATTCCGGTTAAAGATGGGCAACTGGTTAGCGCCTTTCCTTTTGCGTTTCGTGAATTGTTTGGTATTCAGCTGGATGAACTAGGCGAAAACCGACACATGATGAGCATTGTCAGCGCGCTGACAGGTTGCAAGTATGAAACGTTCATTGACGCTTTTATGGCTCTTCAGGTCTGGATCAGCGAGCGACCAAACCGCCAGCAACGCGTGCTGGAAACTGCCTTTAACGCCCTTGTCGCTCCACTTCATAATGAAGATTACAACCTCAAGCGAGACGAGGAAGATTTTGCCTGGCTTAGCGATCATGCTGGCGACGATTTTTCTTTACTGGAGCGCTACCTTAATCATGTTCACGATGAGGAGAATGCACCAGATGTCTATGATGTCGTCACCAGCGGTTTATTCGAATCACAATACCCACTTGGCCATGGGCAGATGATGGCAATCCAGGCCATCAATCAGGATGAACGTCTTATTGCCGTTCAGGGCGCGCCAGGGACCGGGAAAACAACCTTATTTAAATCACTGATTGCTCAACAACTGGTTTCCCGGGCGCTGGCGATTGCAGATGGAAACGATCAGAATCTCGGTATGCTGGTCACCTCTACCGCCATCAAGGCTGTAGAAAACATCATTGATGATCTACGCGGCGATCCCGTAACCCAGGATCTGGACTGGCTCTGGTTCCATAGCGGTTCGAACGAGCAGGTACAGCGGGAGCTTACGCGTGCAGAACGCCTTATAAGCCAATGGCGGCAGCAAAGCTACGATGAGCAGGTTCAGAAAAATTACTTAGCCATTCTGCTTAACCATCGCAGCACGCTGGATTCATGCTATCGAGCCTATCTGCGCAGCAACGCTGCTGCGCTACAGGCCATCACCGACTGCGCGCTGGGTACCACAAACGCTGACGCGCTTACCCCGCTTTTGCTGGACAAACTTCCTCCTCTCGCCGCTGATGCGCAGAGGCTGGGTATTGAAATTTCATTGCATAGCCCTGACGCACTGAACAAGCTGGCTCACCTTATTACGCTACGTCTGCAGGAAATTCGCGAGATAAAAGCGCAGCGTCAGCAGGCAACACGTCTTCATCAGACCTTAAAAGCCACGTGGCCCCACCAGCAAGAGCTGGAGCAGATACTGAGCTGGATAGATTCTCCCCTGCGTCCGGCACTGGAAAAGCATTACCGCGACTATCCGCGCAAAGGTTTAATGCGGCACTTCGCCCGCTTCTTTGAGGGCAGATATACAGCACGATTAGCGCAAATGAATCAGGCAGTCCCGGAAGACTTTCACTCTTTTGGACTTTCTTCTCTCACTCATCCACAACGGGCAGCACTCGCAGATGCCGGTGAGTTACTGGCACAACAAACGGATAATCTGGCCCTTCTGCAACAACTACTGCATGACGAACCTGACGCTGAACAGGAAACCGGACTTGAAACTCTCGCGGCTGAGATCTCAGGGTGTCAGGCACAATGGCAACAGGTCCTTCACGCGCAACAGGTTATGGCGCAGCACCAGCGACAGTATCCGGAGGGGAACTGGTGTGACATTTTGCGTCAGCGTTTTATCCGTGAACATCGGCAAATGTTTGAAGCCGCTATCGGTTATCTGTGGCAGGAGCAACTCAAGCGGAAAAGTGAACTTGAAGAGGTGTTGACCCACTGGCGCGCACTGCTTAGCGGTCAACAAAGCGCGGGCTATTATCGCTGGCTCGATAAACTGGATGACTTCTATCGAGCCCTCTCTCTGGTATATCCGGTCATGGCCACCACGCTGGTCTCTGCCTGGAAAGTTGCCGGCTATCGCAAACTCAGTGAACTTAAAGGCCACAAACCCTGGCATCTGGCCCTGTGTGATGAAGCAGGAATGATATCGCTGGAGTCGCTGGTGCCTTTGCTCAGCCGTAGCGAAAAAGCGATGATCGTTGGCGATCCGCTACAAATAGAGCCAATCCGCAACTTATCAGAGAACATTCAATTGCAGCTTCGGCAACAGCACTTTGCCGGTGATAATTCACTCTACGAACGAGTCTCCCCTGCGACCGTGACTGGCTGGCACCGTGCGGCAGGTACGCTGTCAGGCAGAGGTGAGGACACCGGCAACGGCATCATTCTTGATGAACATCGTCGCTGCCAGAAACCTATCGCTGACCTCTTTATCAGGCTGGCGGGCTATCACGGCGTCAGCGTGGAAACCGCCCCTCCTTCTGAACGCATCGCCAGCGCCTTTGAGAAATCTGGCGGCCACCCTCTCATGTTCTATAGCGTCGAAGGGCAAAAAGGGGACATGGTTAACACCAACCTCAATGAAGTTGATGCTATTGAGCAACTGCTGAATAAGCTGGAAGAAGCGGGATACAATCTCTCTGCCGATATAGGTATTGTGACTCCCTACGCTAACCAAAAGTCATTACTGATTAAACGTCTTGCCGAACGCATGGGCCACTGGGAAAAAAACTGTATCGGTACCGTACATCAATTTCAGGGTGTGGGTTTTGAAGTGATTATTTATAGCCCGGTTATTTTCCATCCTCTTGATAACCCAGGTTTTCAGAACAACAAACCAAATATGCTGAATGTCGTCGTTTCCCGCGCGAAGCAACAATTTATCGTGGTCGGCAACTTTCATCGATTACGGCAGGCCGGTGGCTATCTGAAAGTGCTTGCCGACCGTGTTGCTGAAGATTTTCTGCTTGAACAGGGTAGCCAGCATCCGGATTTTGCCAACCTGAGTCAGACACCCCGATTGAATCGTTATTATCGTGATTGTGAACATATTGCCGCGTTTAGTGCCCTGGCAGCACAGAGTGAACAAGAGATGATTATCATAACCCCGTGGATCCGTCGTGGGGGCAAGCGATATCAGCGACCAGAGCTGGCACAGCTGGTGGCAACGCAGCAACGGGGGGTCAAGGTGAAAGTCTACTACGGCTATTATCACCAGCGCCTCGAACGTCCTGATGATAATGACGAAACGCTGGTTGCTGAATACCGGGAACAGCTTGGCCGGGACAATGTCATACGCTTGCCTGAAGGAACACACGAAAAAGTGCTGATGATCGACGGCCGCTATATTGTGCTGGGTAGCTGGAACTGGCTCTCACACGGTTATCATGATGGCTGTGAGCGTAGCGAGCAGTTCAGTAACGCTATTCGCCATGAAATCAGCGCGGAGCTGGATGATTCGGCGCTGGTGTGTGAGCTCAGGGAGCGGTTAAAAATCGGGTGATATCTATAATAAAATCAGAAACTTACGCACCCTCATCTGTAACAGAAAAGCCTGCTCCCGAGCAGGCTTTTTACTTCAGCGTTCTGATACCACGATACGACTACCCAAGCATCAGGGCTCAATATCGCATTTAGCCTGGCCAAAACCTGATTGACCATTATTTCAGAGATACACTCCGGCCTTTAATGCAATGACTCTGGGTGAGTGCCCGTGAATAACACCCTGTTGTTTTGATGCATATACTTTCCGGCGAAACGGTACAACCCGCGATATCATCAATCTTTCCGCTGTGGGTAACGGGAGCAATAACCGGTAGCCGGGTGAACGGGTTCAGTTGCAGAAGTGGCAGCATCTCAACACCTCTTCGCTGCAGTTAACCAGCGGATTCAACCTTTATGCTCGTTGTTTAGATACTTCAATTTCATAACGGCGACTTGCCAGCAAGTAACCCCTTCCGTTTGCCTCCTTTCACCCGGCCCGCCCCCCCTCTCCGGTTCAGGTTTTCTCCGCCGTTGCCGATAATGCTGTCAGGCTCTGTCGATGAGCCGTGACCCGTTCCCTCATGTTTTCACAACAGGAGTGCAAGATGGATGTATCGCAAATTACCTCGCTGGCTAGCGGTCTCGCCAGCATGGATCTGCACAGTCAGGTGAACACCGTATTACTGAAGAAGACGCTGGATAATCAACAGGCAGCCGCAGCCAGCATTCTCCAGGCCATCCCCGCGTTACCGGCGAATCCGGCAATTGGCCGCAACATTAATACCACGGCCTGATAGCTCAGAGGCAGGCGTGGCGTCTCTGTTTTGGCACTGCGCTTGTCCTCTTTTATTCTATCCCGGCCCACCGCTTGTGGCACCGGTTCCGCCGCGACGGGTTTTTCACGTTTCCCGACACCGGCCTTCAGGCGCAAAATTTTTGATAAAAGTGAAAGCCGCAAATAACAAAAAGGCCCGCGCAGAATGGCGGGCCTTTAGGCGATTAAAGTACAACAGGGATTATTTTTCATGGTAGCGATGCAGCGCCGGATAATATTCCATGCCGTAAAGCTGGCTGAGGGGAAACAGCAATTCAATGTTGATATCGCGTTCCGCCGCAACCGGCGCCGATCCGCTCAGCAGTTGTTCAAACCAGGCTTTCAGTTTCTGTTTCATGGTATGCGCTCCGTCAGGGTTGATGAGACGAGTAAACCCGCTCTGGCGCGTAAACTGAACCAAAAATTTCTGCGATGCTATGCCAGAAATTAACTATACCTTCCGCCCGGCCGTCGCTTTAGCCGGCAATTAAGGTGACCCAGTTAGCCCCTTTGCCGACGGGCGCTTCCGCCACCCGCCTGAGTTCGCCAGTGGCCGCATCGATGGCATAACTGCCGATCACCGCACTCTTCTCGCCGCTGGCAATCAGCCATTTTCCGCTGGCATCAATCGCAATACTGCGTGGCTGCTTTTCAACCCGCCAGCTGCCGATCAGCGTCAGTGCCCCGGACGCCGGATCGACCTGATAGCCGCTCACCGTGCTGGAAGTCCGCTCGGTGACATACAGAAACCGGCCGTCGGGCGTGATTTTAATGTCCGCTGCCCAGATGCGCGGCGTCGGATCGCTGTAGCCCGCCGGACGCTGTTCACCATGCTGCAGGCCATATTTCCCGGCAACCGCATTCGGCCAGCGCTTCAGCTCACTCAGTGATCCATCGGCCGCGCGCCTGTACTGGGTAATGGTGCCGCTCATCTCAGCCAGGTTATACAGGAAGCGGTTATCCGGGGAGATCACCGAATGGCGCGCGCCGCTGTTTTTCTCGCCCTGAACATAGCCGGTACCGATTGGGGTGATAGCGCCATTGTCTGCGAAGCGATATTGCAGCACCCGATCGGCGCCGAGGTTACCGACGTAAAGCGAATGGTTGCTGACATCGGTGATCACCGAATGGGCATGCGGTCCGGTGTTAACCCGGCCGATCACCTGCGGTGTCACCACGCCCTGCGCATCGATTCGGTTGCTGGTAACGATATCACTGTCATACGAGGCGGCGAGCAGGTAGTGCCCGCTTTTGTCGGTGGTGATCCACGGAAAACTGGCTTCAACCGGCGTTACCGCCAGCCGCTGCAGGTCGCCCTGCCGTGACATCACCCGCCAGCTGATGATCGAATAAGGCGGGCTGCGCAGCGCGCCATACAGCCGCTTGCCATCCGGGCTGGCAGCCAGCGGCATAATCTTTTTACCGGCTGGCGTATCGCCGCGCCACTGCAGGCTGCCGGTGGTGTCGTTGAGGTGATAGCGGGAAACGGTGCCGGAGTCGGCGTTCGAAACATAAACATAGCTTGTCGCCCACAGCGGACTACTGCACAGCAGCGGCAGCAAGGCCAGCGCCGGTTTGAGACGGATCATAGGGTCACCTTTAGCATCGTTATTATTATCTGCTTCAGTCGGCAGGAGAGTAACGCTAACGGCGGAAATGCCGGCTGGCTTTGTGCAATTGACTGAAGATTGACTCAGAAGCCTGGAGATGTGACGGGGATGGGGTTTTTGACGATGGGGCAGCTCGCCGTAACGCCTTCCCCGGCTCAAGGGAAGGCGTTATCGGCTGCACTATCCTGATTTGGCGATCATCCGGCGGTAGTTATTCAGCCATTTGCCGCTGTTGAGTCGCCACCAGAAAAAGACGCCGCGTACCGTCCAGTCGAGAAACATCCCCAGCCAGACACCGATGACGCCCATTCCCAGCTCAATGCCGAGCAGATAACCGGCCACCACGCGCGCGCCCCACATGCTGAACATCGAAACGTACATGGTGTAGCGTGCATCGCGCGCGCCCTTCAGACCGGCAGGCAGCACCCACGAGGCGGCCCACAGCGGCATAAACAGCGCGTTAAGCCAGATCAGCTGTTTCGTGACGTTAATCACTTCCGGATCGCTGGTGTAAAAGCGCGCCAGCAAACCGGCCAGCGGCACCGTCAGCAACGCCATCGCGGTCAGACAAATCGTCGCCAGCCAGAACACGTGCCGCACCTGCCGCTCCGCCTGAAACACCTGATTCTTACCCAGTCGGGTGCCGGTAATGATGGTCGACGACGAACCGAGCGCATTGCCCGGCAGGTTAATCAGTGAGGCGATGGAAAAGGCGATGAAGTTACCGGCGATCTCACTGGTACCCATTCCGGCGACGAACACCTGGGTCAGCAATTTCCCGCCGTTGAACAGCACCGACTCGATACTGGCAGGCACGCCGATGCCCAGTACCTCCATCAGAATGCTGCTGTTCCAGCGCCGGAAATAGCTCGACAGGGTAATCTTCAGCGAGGCGTTGAAGCCAATCATCAGCACGTAGATCACCGCAATCGCCCCGATATAGCGGGTGATGGTCAGCCCCAGTCCGGCCCCGATAAAGCCTAAGCCATCCCAGGAGAAGCAGCCGTAAATCAACACGCTACTGATGATGATGTTGAGGATGTTCATCCCGCCGTTAATCAGCATCGGAATTTTGGTATTGCCTGCACCCCGCAGCGCGCCGCTGCCGATCAGGGTGATGGCCGCCGCCGGATAGCTCCAGGCCGAGGTCTGCAGATAGCTCAGCGCCAGCTCTTTCACTTTGGGATCGGCGGCACCGGCTATCGCATCGATGATCAGATGCCCCCAGAACTCGATAGCGATGACCAGCACAAACGACAGCACCGTCATCATCCCCAGCGACTGTCGCGTGGCGGCACGGGCGCGTTTGCCGTTGCGTTTTGCCAGGCTGAACGCCACCACCACCGTGGTGCCGAGGTCGATGGCGGCAAAAAAGGAGATGATCACCATATTGAAGCTGTCTGCCAGGCCTACGCCCGCCATCGCCTCTTTCCCCAGCCAGCTGACCAGGAAGGTGCTCAACACGCCCATCAGTAACACACAGGCGTTCTCGAAAAAGATAGGCACTGCTAATGGCGATATCTCACGCCAGTAGAGCGTGCGGTAAGCGCGACGTTTCGGATACCACGCCGTGCGCTTGATCGCCTGCATCACTGCTACGCCGGGATTTTGCAAAGGATTACCAAATCAGAAGAGTCAGGACAGGAGATCTAATGATGATAGTGGGCAGAGAAATATGCAAAGTCTTTCCTGCCCAAATTAATCATCGTTACAAACTTTTTATTCCGCCGACGGCAGGCGCTGCTGCGCCGCCCAGATAAGCACTACGAACCTCTTCATTGTTCAGCAGTTCTGCCCCGCTGCCGCTTAAGCGAATTTCGCCATTCACCATCACATAACCGCGATTGGCCAGCTTCAGCGCATGGCGCGCATTCTGCTCCACCAGAAACAGCGTCATCCCCTGCGCCGTCAGCTCGCGCAGAATAGTGAAGATTTGCTTAACCACAATCGGCGCCAGGCCGAGGCTGGGTTCGTCCAGCAGCAGTAGCGCTGGCCGGCTCATCAGCGCGCGGGCAATCGCCAGCATCTGCTGCTCACCGCCGGAGAGCGTCATCGCACGCTGCCGACGCCGCTCCAGCAGGCGCGGAAACAGGCTGTACATCCGCGCCAGATCCTCTTTCTGATAACGATTGCCGATGGCAATGGTGCCCATCTGCAAATTCTCCTCCACGGTCATGTCGGCGAAGATACGGCGTCCCTCCGGTGCCTGAGCGATGCCACTGGCTGCAATAAAATGGGTCGACTTCTGGCTGATCGGCTGACCGTGAAAATAGATTTCCCCGCTGGCGATGCGCGGCTGCCCAAAAATCGACATCAGCAGGCTCGATTTACCCGCGCCGTTGGCGCCAATCAGCGCCACTGTCTCACCCGCATTGACCGTCAGCGAGACGCTTTTCAGCGCCTGTAACGGGCCATAAAACAGATCGACTGCCTCGAACTGCAACAGCGGCTCAGCCATGGTTTTGCTCCTCCTCGTCATCGCTGCCGAGATACGCAGCAATCACCCGTGGATCGTGGCGAATTTGCTGCGGCGTGCCCTCGGCAATAACTTCGCCGTGGTCCAGCACCACAATGTGATCGGAGATACTCATCACCATCGGCATATCGTGCTCAATCAGCAGTACGCTGATGCGGTGATCGGCGCGCAGACGATGCAGAATGGCACTGAGCGCCTCGGTTTCCACCGGATTCAGCCCGGCTGCGGGCTCATCCAGACAGATCAATTCCGGCTGGGTACACATGGCTCGCGCAATTTCCAGTCGCCGCTGCTGGCCGTAAGAGAGCGTCCCGGCCAGCCGGTTGGCGCTGGTCGCCAGGTCCACCGTTTCCAGCCAGTAGAAAGCGCGATCGAGCGCGCGGTTTTCCGCTGCCCGGTAGCTGCGGGTATTGAACACCCCCGCCAGCAGGTTACGGTTCACCAGCATGTGCTGCGCCACCAGCAGGTTCTCAATCACCGACATCTCACGAAACAGCCGGATATTCTGGAAGGTGCGCGCCAGTCCGGCACGGTTAACCAGGTGCGCACCGCCAAACATTTTGTACCAGAGGCGGGACCCGAGCTGAGCCGGATTAAGCCAGTCAGCGGCGTGAATTTTTTCGCCCAGCACCTGAATCACATCGGTCGACCGCTGGTTGGCGTTGAGCTGTATTCGCCCCCCGCTGGCGCGATAAAAGCCGGTCAGACAGTTAAACACGGTAGTTTTACCGGCACCGTTCGGCCCGATTAAGGCGGTGACCGATCCGCGTTCAACCTTAAGGCTGACCTCGTTTAGCGCCCGGATACCGCCGAAGCGCATCATCAGCTTTTCGACCTGCAAAATGGCATCACTCATGGCGGGCTCCCTGACGCAGCGGGACACCGACCCGGCTGGTGCGCACCAGTCCACGCGGTCGCCAGATCATCATCAGCACCATCAGCATGCCAAACAGCAGCACGCGATATTCGGCAAAACTGCGCAGCAGTTCCGGTGCCACGGTCAGCACAAAGGCCGCCAGTACCACCCCCAGCGTCGATCCCATGCCACCCAGCACCACAATCGCCAGGATCAGCGCGGACTCAAAGAAGGTGAACGAAGTAGGATTGACGAATCCCTGATAGCTGGCGAAGAAGACGCCGGCGATACCGGCCGTCGATGCCCCCAGCATAAAGGCCGACAGCTTGACCAGCACGTGATTCAGCCCCATCGCCCGACAGGCGATCTCATCTTCACGTAACGCTTCCCAGGCCCGGCCGATCGGCATACGCGTCAGGCGATGCTTGATATACAGCACCAGCAGCACCACCAATACCAGCACCGTGTAGATGAAGATAAACTTCATGTTGGGGTTATAGCTAAGGTGGAAAAACTCGTGGAACGGCACGCCGCCTTCGCGCGCACGGCGGCCAAACTCCAGCCCGAGAAAGATCGGTGCCGGCACCGATACGCCATTCGGTCCACCAGTAAACGACAGCCAGTTATTCAGCACCAGCCGGATAATCTCGCCAAAGCCAAGCGTCACAATGGCCAGGTAGTCGCCGTGCATTCGCAGTACCGGAAATCCCAGCAGCGCCCCGGCACAGGCCGCCATCAGCGCCGCAATCGGCAGCATGCTCCAGAATCCCAGTCCAAGATATTGATAGCCTAACGCCAGGCCATAAGCACCGATGGCATAAAACGCCACGTAACCCAGGTCCAGCAATCCGGCCAGTCCGACCACGATGTTCAGCCCGAGGCCGAGCAGCACATAAATCAGCCCGAGTATGGCCACCGTCAGCAGATATTTGGTTGAAAACAGCGGGAACAGACAGGCGGCGATCAGCAGCAGCGGGAGGATCCAGCGCAGCCGGGAGCGATAACCGGGTTCACGCACGTACACCCCGCCACCTTCGCCGTCAAACTTGCGCAGCAGTGCTTTACCACTGCGGGTTTGCAGAAACAGGCTGAACAGCAGGCGACCCGCCATCACAATGCCCACCAGCACCGCCACCCGCAGCGGTTGTATGCGGAACTGGTAGCCCTCCAGCACAATGCCAACGATCGGGCCAAATACCACCAGTGCGATTAACCCGGCCAGCACCGTTTCCCGCAGCGCCTCGGCCACATTCACTCCCTGATTGGTTTGATTCATCTCAGCGTCCTCACACTTTTGCCACCAGCGGGCGACCCAGTAATCCCTGCGGGCGGAAGATTAAGATCACCACCAGTAACGCGAAGGAGAACACATCTTTGTAATCGGAATTCACCAGCCCGGCGAACTGCGCCTCCGCCACGCCGAGCAGCAGGCCGCCCAGCATCGCGCCCGGCAGCGAACCGATACCACCCAGCACCGCCGCGGTGAACGCTTTGATGCCAATAATGAATCCGGCGTAAAAATCGAAGGTGCCGTAGTTCATCGTCACCAGCACGCCGGCCAGACCGGCCATCGACGCGCCAATCATAAACACCAGGGAAATAACCCGATCGGTATTAATCCCGAGGATCGCCGCCATCCGCCGATCCTGCTGCACCGCCCGACAAATGCGTCCCAGCCGGGTGTACTGGATAATCCAGGTCAGCAGCGCCATGCCGCAGGCCGCCGCCAGCAGGATGAATACTTTGGTCCAGGTAATCTGCACCACGCCGCTTGCCAGCTCCAGCCGCAATACGCCGCTCAGCAGCGTGGGCACGCCCTGCTGGTTGGGCCCCTGGCTGAGCTGCACATAGTTTTGCAGAATCAGTGACATGCCGATGGCGGAGATCAGCGGCGCCAGCCGGGTGGAGTTGCGCAGCGGACGATAGGCGATGCGCTCAATGGTCCAGCCATAAACGGCGGTAATAACGATGGTGAACAGCAGCGTTCCGAAGATCAGCAGTGGAAAAGAGTGAATACCGAACGCGGAGAGCAGCGCCAGACCGATGGCGCACAGATAGGCGGACAGCATATAGACCTCGCCGTGGGCGAAGTTGATCATGCCGATAATGCCGTAAACCATGGTATAGCCAATGGCGATCAGGCCGTAAACTGCACCCAGCGTCAGGCCATTCACCATTTGCTGTAAAAAGAAGGCATCCATAGCAAAAGTCTCACTGCGGGAGCCCGTCGCACCGGCTCCGGAAAAGGTATGCCTGAGTGACGCGTTGCCGCGTCCCCCGGCTGTCGCCCGACTGTTTCAGGCTGTAATCGCGGGGGATTACAGCCTGGCGGTTTACTCAGAGCTGATGATATTTTCCTTTGTCATCCCACTGATACACCACGTAGTCAGAGACTTTTAAATCCCCTTTGCTATCCCAGGACTTTTTGCCCATCACGGTATCAACGCTATTGGCTTTGAGCCATTCGCTGGCTTTTTCGTTATCCTTGCCGGCGCCTTTGTAGGCAGCGGCAATCGCCTGAATCGAGGCATAGGCGTAAAGGGTATAGCCTTCAGGTTCGAAGCCGCCGGCACGGAATTTTTCAATCACCGCTTTACCATCGGCAATCTGGCGTGGATCGTTGCCAAAGGTCATATAAACCCCTTTGGTGTATTGCGGCCCGCCAGCGGCGGTCACCATCTCTTCGGTCACGATGCAGTCACCGGAGAAGAAGTCCGCTTTCACTCCCTGCTCACGCATCTGACGCACCAGCGGCCCCGCTTCCGGGTGGCAACCGCCGAAGTAGACCACGTCGGGTTTTAACTGGCCGATTTTGGTCACCAGCGCGTTAAAATCTTTCTCGCCGCGCGATAAACCTTCATACATCGCCTCCTTGACGCCGCGTTTCTCCAGTGCGGCTTTGGTGGCATCTGCCAGCCCCTGGCCGTAGGTATCTTTGTCGTGGATCACCACGACTTTCTTCGCCTTCAGTTTGTCGAGGATGAAATCCGCGGCAATCGCACCCTGCTGGTCATCACGTCCACACATGCGGAACAGAGTTTTCATGCCCCGCTCGGTAATTTTAGGATTGGTGGAGCCTGGCGTAATCGCCAGTACGCCTGCTTCGTCATACACCTCTGAGGCAGGCATAGTGGAGGAAGAACAGAAGTGACCGACCACCGCATTCACTTTGTCCTGATCCACCAGTCGGTTCGCGACTGACACCGCCTGCTTCGGTTCACAGGCATCATCACCCTGAACCAGCACAATTTTCTCGCCGTTAATGCCGCCCGCCGCGTTGATATCCGCCGCAGCCTGCGAGGCACCTTTCCAGTACTGCGCACCATAGGTGGCATTCGGACCGGAGAAAGGTCCGGCGACGCCAATTTTAATATCGGCGTGTGCCGATAACGCGGTCATTAAACATCCGGCCATGACGAGCTTGATAGGGAACTTGATCACTTTCACAGACATGCGGTCATCCTCAACAGGGTTAAGAGCCAATGCCAATCAGGAGAAATCAGTTTCTGAACAGAGAGTGGAGAGTGGTATTACCGGGTGCGGCCAGCCGCGCCACGGAAGATTTAAGCAATAATCTCGCCATAAAACCTGCGGCTGTGAAAATAATCCGCACGGCGGGTGAAGGCGACCTGCCACGTTAGTGAGGGTCACCGATCACTAACAATAGAGCGACGCGGCCAACACACCAGCACCAGGTTGGTGCAAAATGCGGTCGATCACAGATTCTTCACCAATCTCTGCAACAAACCCGCTAAGCTTGGGCAAAACGCGGTAACAAATGGAAGGAGAAACCATGCCGACACAACGGAAAAACCTGACCAGCCAGCAAGCGCTGGATGAACTTGAGCGCCTGTATGAGGGCGCGGTCGATGCGCTGCGCACGGCAATCAAAGCCTTCACCGAGGATGGCTCGCTGCCGGAGGCGGCCGAACGCGCACAGGGATTGTTTGTTTACCCTGAGTTGCGTATTAGCTGGCACGGCGAAGGGCCTCAGCAGAACCGCACCCGTGCATGGGGACGTTTTACCCACACCGGCAGCTACAGCACTACCATTACCCGCCCTGCGCTGCTGCGGCACTATATTGCTGAACAACTGGCGATGCTGGAGAAAGAGTATCGGCTGGAGATCGAAGTCGGGCCTTCCAGCCAGGAGATCCCCTATCCTTACGTGATTGACGGTTCCGATCTGTCGCTGGATCGCACCATGAGCGCCGGTATCGCCCGTCACTTCCCGACCACCGAACTGTCGCAGATTGGCGATGAGACCGCTGATGGCCTGTTCCATGCCGATGCCCGCTTTCCACTGTCGCACTTCGACGCGCTGAGAACCGACTTCTCACTGGCCCGTCTGCGTCACTACACCGGCACTGCCGTCGATCATTTCCAGCCGTTTGTGCTGTTCACCAACTACACCCGGTATGTTGACGAGTTCGTGCGCTGGGCGATTGAGCAGGTACGCGATCCCAACACGCCGTATGACAGCCTGGCCTGCGCCGGTGACGTGGTGCTGACGGCCGATACCGCCAACAGCGAGTCGATGCTTTCCGACCTCGCCTGGAAGAAGCATCAGATGCCCGCCTGGCATCTCACCTCGCCTGACCGCCGCGGCATTACGCTGATCAATATCGGCGTCGGCCCGTCGAATGCCAAAACCATCTGCGATCATCTGGCGGTGATGCGCCCGCACGCCTGGCTGATGATTGGTCACTGTGGTGGCTTGCGCGAGAGCCAGCGGATTGGTGACTATGTGCTGGCGCACGCTTATCTGCGCGACGATCACGTTCTCGACAGCGTGCTGCCGCCGGATATCCCGGTGCCGAGCATTGCGGAAGTGCAGCGCGCCTTGTATGACGCCACCAAGACGGTGAGCGGCATGCCGGGTGAAGAGGTAAAACAGCGCCTGCGTACCGGCACCGTCGTCACCACCGACGACCGCAACTGGGAGTTGCGCTATTCAGCCTCGGCACTGCGCTTCAACCTGAGTCGCGCGGTGGCGGTCGATATGGAGAGCGCCACCATCGCGGCGCAGGGTTATCGCTTCCGCGTCCCTTACGGCACCCTGCTCTGCGTCTCGGATAAGCCACTGCACGGTGAGATTAAGCTGCCGGGCCAGGCGAACCGTTTCTATGAAGGGGCTATTTCGGAGCATCTGCAGATCGGTATTCACGCGGTTGAGTTGCTGCGTGCTGAAGGCGATAAGCTGCATTCGCGTAAATTGCGGACGTTTAATGAGCCGCCTTTCCGGTAGGGGTTTGAGGTTCGCTGCGCGAACGGGGCTGAGAGCAGATTTCGTTCGCTGGCCGATGAGGTTTGGGGGTTCGCTGCGCGAACGAGGCTGGGAAGGTTTCGTTCGCTGGCCGGTGAGGTTTTGGGGTTCGCTGCGCGAACGGGGGCTGAGAGGGTTTCGTTCGCCGGCTGGTGAGGTTTTGAGGTTCGCTGCGCGAACGGGGCTGAGAGGGTTTCGTTCGCTGGCCGGTGAGGTTTTGGGGTTCGCTGCGCGAACGGGGGCTGAGAGGGTTTCGTTCGCCGGCTGGTGAGGTTTTGAGGTTCGC